>JAJFBE010000003.1 GCA_020697255.1 Burkholderiales bacterium
AGTGATAGCTGCTGTTAGGGTTGTTTTACCATGATCCACGTGACCAATTGTGCCAACGTTCACATGAGGCTTATTACGTTCAAATTTTCCTTTTGACATAGCTATATGCTCCATAAATTAGTAATATTGTGTTATTCCCGTGATACGGGGGATCTAGTTTAAATGGTGCCCAAGACCAGACTTGAACTGGCGACCTCTCCCTTACCAAGGGAGTGCTCTACCAACTGAGCTACCTGGGCTTAACCCGTGTAGATGCGTTTCTTCTATCATCTAAGCCTGGAGCGGGAGAAGGGAATCGAACCCTCATCATAAGCTTGGAAGGCTTCTGCATTACCACTATGCTACTCCCGCGTGTAAGAACCTAAAACCGGGTCAGGTATCCCGAAGCTAGACGACATAGAATATAAGAAATCTATTGGTGAGATATAGTTTCCAATAGTGAATCTTGTATTCTATGTGATATATCCTCACTCTACTTTGGTGGAGAGGGCAGGATTCGAACCTGCGAAGACATAGTCGCCGGATTTACAGTCCGGACCCGTTGGCCGCTTGGGTAACCTCTCCATCATTGATCGAGTCCTAGATTTTAGCACAAACAATACTACAATAGTCAAGAAAAAATTATATTTTTTAATTATTGCTTGTAATATTCTCGCTATAATCACATTTTGGACAAATTTTTTGTTCACCTTTTGTTTTAGTTTTCTTATGCAAAAGCACGGAATAGCCACAGTTTGGACATTTTTCATTAACTACTGGGCTATTAAATAAAGTTTTACATTTTGGATAATTATCACATGCATAAAACCAGCTGCCATAACGATTTTTTTTCGCAACTATATGCCCGGTTTTACATTCCGGGCATAATACTTTCTCTTTAGAGTCATCTTCCGGTTTATCCAGGTTTTCGATAAATTTACATTTTGGATAGTTTTTACATGAAATAAATTTACCGTAGCGACCGCTCCTGATTACAAGTACCCCACCATCCTTAGGACAGGCACGCCCCTCAATTACTTCAGGTTCAGGAACTGGTTCACTGGCATCACCCGATTTATCAATCTTACGCATATAATTACAATCCGGGTAACCTGAGCAGCCAATAAATTTACCAAATTTACCCAATCGAACAATCAAACCTTTGCCACACTGCGGGCATTTTTCGTCTAGTTTTTCGGTTACCAGATCAGCCCTGGCAATGTTTTGTTTTTCAGCAATAATTGTTTCCAGGGTATGCCAAAATTCTTTTAATACCGGTAGTTTGCCAGTCTTACCATTTGAAATATCATCCAGTGTATCTTCCAGGTTTGCCGTAAAGCTAAAATCAACATAACGTGTCATATGGTTAGTTAAAAACTGGCTTACAATACTTCCGGTATCAGTTGGTATAAAACGCTTTTTATCCATAACCACATATTCGCGTTTTTTGAGCGTCGAAATAATAGCAGCATAAGTAGATGGTCTACCAATACCAAGCTCTTCAAGTGCTTTTACCAGTGAAGCTTCGCTATATCTAGGTTTAGGTTCTGTCTGGTGTTCGGTAAAATGTATCTTATCAATGGGTAATTCTTCACCTATTTCAAGTACCGGTAGCTTAGCGCTTTCCTCGTCTTCGTTGGCTGTATCTTCGAATATTTCCTGGTAGACTTTCATAAAACCATCAAAATTTATGGTTAAACCGTTCAATCTAAAAATCGCATTTTTAACTTTTATATCTACAGCGGTAGTATCCAAAATTGCGGGTGCAATTTGGCAGGCAAGTGTTCTTTGCCAGATTAGTTCGTATAGCTTGTATTGGTCAGCCGATAAATACTTTTTAAGGCCCTGTGGGGTCCGGGTAATTGAAGTCGGGCGAATAGCTTCATGAGCTTCCTGGGCATTTTTTACCTTACTGGCATATTTAACCGGGGCTTTGGGTAAATAATCCGAAGTATAATTATTGCTAATATATTCCCTGATTTCATCCAGGGCTAGCGAAGATAGGCTTACCGAGTCAGTACGCATATAAGTAATTAGACCAACTGTATCATTACCTAGTTCTACCCCTTCATATAAACTTTGCGCAACTTTCATGGTTTTATCGGTCGCAAAACCAAGTTTTCTAGCTGAATCAATCTGTAAGCTTGAAGTAATAAAAGGCGGGTATGGGTTTTTCTTCTTTTGTTTTTTGGTTATATTAGCAACTGACGCTTTTTTTTCAGGTGATAATTGCTCACAGATTTGAGATGCAAGAGCTTTGGTATTAATTGTTTTAGTCTCAATTTTTTTACCGTCATGTTCAATTAATTTGGCAGTAAATTTACTAGCTTTTTTATGTGAATCAAGTAGTAGGGTAAAATAATCTTCGGGAATAAAAGCTTTGATTTCTGCTTCGCGCTCACAAATTAAGCGTAGTGCTGGAGATTGTACACGTCCGGCAGATAGCCCGGGTTTGATTTTTCGCCATAATAGTGGAGATATATTAAAACCAATCAGGTAATCAAGGGTGAGGCGTGCCTGCTGGGCATCAATTAAATTATAATCAAGCGCGCGTGGGTTAGCCACTGCTTCAGATATAGCACTTTGGGTAATTTCATTAAAAGTAACCCGTTTAACCGGCTTGTTAAAACCTTTTTGCTTATGTAGCACTTCGTTAATATGCCAGGCAATAGCCTCACCTTCGCGGTCCGGGTCAGTTGCGAGTAATATTTGGTCACTGGTTTTTGCGCTTTGTAAAATTTCATCAACGTGTTTTTTATTTTTGGCAATAATTTGGTATTTAGCCGCAAAATCATTTTCTATATCTATTGAACCGTTTTTCTTGGGCAAATCGCGAATATGGCCAAATGAGGCAATAACTTTATACTTGTTACCCAAATATTTATTAATAGTTTTGGCTTTCGCCGGCGATTCTACAATTAGTAAAGATGTCATAAATATGATTACCTATATATACTATCTAAAAATTCGTTGATACTTACCATTGCCGCAATTTGTAATATGCCCATCAAGTTCCAAAGCCAGTAGATTAGCATAAATTTCGGTAGCCGCTACATTTAATTTGTTGCAAATATGATCAATATCAACGGCATCAAACCCCATTATTTGCAAGATGGGGTCATCTGTGGCTTGTGTTACTATGCTCGTGTTCACCGCTGGTGCAATGCGTAATTCTTCGATTATATCATTGGTTGTTTCAACCAGTTTAGCCCCGGTTTTTATCAGTTTATGGCAGCCACGTGCAACCGGATTATGAATCGAACCCGGTATCGCCATAACTTCACGGCCCATTTCCAGGGCCATATTGGCTGTGATCATTGAGCCGCCATCGATTGCAGATTCTATAACCAGACAGCCGGTACAAAGCCCGGCAACAATGCGGTTCCGTCTTGGAAAATTACCCACAAATGGTGTAGTCCCAAGTGCAAATTCACTTAAAAGTAGCCCGCTTTCGGCCACTTTATGAAATAAGTCTTTATTAGAAGCCGGATAGATCCTGTCAATTCCGGTACCAATAACGCCAATAGTTTTTCCATTACCTTGCAAAGCCCCGAGATGGGCATGGCGGTCAATACCTTCTGCCATACCACTTACAATCGTAAGATTTAAATTAGCCAGGTGCTCTGCGAAATTTAATGCATTGAGCATACCTTGTTCTGTGGGGTGTCTGGTACCGATAATTGTAAACTTCTGCTTATTTAATAAAGATAAATCTCCTTTGGCAAATAAAATTATCGGTGGATCGGCTATTTGTGCCAATTCTTTTGGATAAGCCGGATCACCCAATGATATTATATTATTATTTTTATCTTGTTCCAACCAAACGTAAGCATCATTAACGGCTTTTTCTGCAGCATTACCTATAATAAGCCTGGCAACAGTATTTCCCACAAATTGGGCTAAAGTACTACTATCCTGCGCTAATATATTTTCTGCAGTTTTAAAGTGGTGAAGCAGTTTTAAGGCAGTTTTAGGGCCTACTTTGGGCGTCATTCCAAGCGTTAGCCACGAGCGGAGGTTATACGTATTCATATAGTTAAAATACCTTTTGTAGCTTGCTTTTTGGGCCAAAATTTGTTAAAATAATGTATTACATGCGACTGGTAGACAGGCGTTATTATATGTTTTTATGATTGTAATAGTAAAATTTATTTTTATTTTATGGCTGAAAATTTTAGGTTAATTATATTATGGCACTACTAGAAATACTACATTACCCGGATAAGCGGCTGCATCTTGTAGCTAAGCCAATTTCTAAGATAGATGATGAGATAAAAACTTTGGTTGATAACATGGCTGAAACAATGTACAATGAAAGTAATAGTATTGGTCTTGCTGCTACACAGGTGAATGTACAAAAAAGAGTATTTATTGTTGATCATAGCGCGGATAATGAACCTAAAAACCTTCTAGTATTTATTAATCCTGAGATTATTAGCAAAAGCGGTGAAGTTATTGGTGAAGAAGGTTGCTTATCTGTGCCTGGAGTTTATGAGAAAGTAACCCGTGCTGAGAAAATCACTTGCCGCCATCAGGATTTAGATGGCAAAACCCATGAAGCCAAATATGATGGCCTGATGGCAATTTGTATCCAACATGAATTGGATCATTTAGATGGTAAAGTTTTTGTTGATTATCTATCTGTTTTAAAGCAAAACTTCATCAAAAAGAAAATGAAAAAACTCTTCAAATAACCCATTCCCCGAAATTCCGTATTGTACATTCCTTAAAATTTGTAATTTTGTACTAAATAATTAATGCTAAAATCCGGGTATGACAACCATTCAATCAAAGCCACAGATTATATCTGTGGCTTTAGATATACCATTATATCAAACCTTTAGCTATATTCATGATAAACCATTAGCCAATGGGCAAAGGGTATTAGTCGAATTTCAGCATAAAAAAGTAGTTGGTTTTGTTTGGGGTGAAGACAAGCCTACCACATATTCCCCAGCCAATTTAAAGCCAATATTAGAAGTTTACCCAGAAATAATTTTTGATGATATTATTTCACTAATCAAATTTTGTGCTACTTATTATCATTATCCAATAGGTGGGGTGATTTTTAATGCACTGCCTAAAATTCTCAAACAGGCTAAACCTGTTAATGTAAGTCCGGCCAAATCGAACCAGGTCCCCAGCTCAAGCCCGAGGATGACAAGTAATACAAGTCCGAAGATGACAGGTGAACAGCAGGCCATATTTGATGATATCTCTAAATATTTAACTCAATTTCATCCATCAATTATTTACGGGGTTACCGGTAGTGGTAAAACCCAACTATATTTACAGTTAATCAATGAGGTGTTGAAACATGGTAGGCAGGTGCTAGTTTTAGTTCCGGAAATTAACTTAACCCCCCAGATGCTGGAACGTTTTCAAACAAAATTTAGTGATAAAAACATTACTATTCTGACAAGCCATGCTACTCCAAGGGCACGTTACCTGGGGTATTTGGCGGCACAAAATGGCCACGCTCAAATTATTATTGGTACGCGTCTCTCGGTCTTTACACCATTTGCAAATTTGGGCCTAATAGTTGTTGATGAAGAGCATGACCAATCCTTTAAACAAAATGATAATCTACGTTATCATGCCCGAGATCTAGCAATTTGGCGTGCTAGCCAAAATAGTATCCCGGTAATATTAGGTTCAGCAACACCTAGCTTAGAAAGTTTATTTAATTACAAACAAGGCCGTTATCATTTATATCGGCTAAATAACCGTGCGGTTGCCAATGCCTCTTTACCCAAAATTGAACTGGTAGATTTAAATTTTCATAAAACTAATCATGGACTTACTCAAGTAGTAATTGACGCAATGAAAGAGAGGCTAACGCGTAAAGAACTAAGCATGGTATTTATTAACCGGCGTGGTTATTCGCCAATTTTATCTTGTAATGAATGTGGTTGGGTAAGTACGTGCAAACAATGTTCAACTACAATGGTCTATCATAAGGTAAACCACAATTTAAAATGTCACCACTGTGGTTATACACTTTTTATCCCACCAAAATGCCCCTCCTGTAGTAGCCAATATTTACAGGCATTAGGGGATGGCACCCAGAAAATAGAGGCGATAATTGAAGAGTTTTTCCCTGACGCCAGGATAGAACGAATTGATCAGGATACTACCAATACTAAAAGCTCCTGGAACGATTTATATACTAAGATAAATAATAATGAAATTGATATTTTAGTTGGTACACAAATGCTTGCCAAGGGGCATGATTTTCATAACCTTACATTAGTAGTAGGGCTTAATATAGATAGCGGATTATATAGTTATGATTTTCGGGCTAGCGAATTACTGTTTACCCAATTAACCCAGGTGGCCGGGCGTTCCGGACGTGGTGACAAAAAAGGGCAGGTATTGTTGCAAACCAAATACCCGGGGCATGAATTATATCAATATTTGATAACTAATGACTCTCCCGGATTTATCAACTATTTGCTTTTGCAGCGTAAAAATTTACATCTGCCGCCCTATATACATTATGCAATGTTTCGTGCCAGTGGTAGAGAAATTGCCAAAGTAATGGATTATTTACAATCGGTAGCCAAGCTCATGCAAAAAATTGCAATTAAAGGAGTGACTATCAATCCGGCTGTACCATCAGTAATTCAACGCTTAAAAAATAAAGAACGTGCACAAATCCTCATCCAAAGTCTAGAGCGCCAGCAGCTACATATGCTTTTTGATAAACTCCTCCCACTACTACAACAAATGAAACCAAAGTACTCAATAACTTGGATTATAGATATCGATCCATATGAGGTTTAATTCACTTAATCAAAGTGGAATATAGTGAGGGCCTACCGATGAAGAGTTATTGGCCGACCCCGAACTCGAATGCTGTAGTGCTAAGTGTCTTAAAAATACATGTTCAGTAAGCTAAGCTTTAGTTAAATAAATATTATTTTTATACTTAACCAATAAAACCCCATTATTTAATTTTAATTGGGGTTTTCTATCCCAGTTACTGCTAATGGCCTGCTTAGTAAATTCAATTAACTGTTTACTGCTGGGCAATGGTAAATTGTTAGATTTTATAAACTGGCTAAGCAAATTTATTTGCCGATAATTACTTAATTGTTTAAAAAGCCCTACATCTATATCTTTTCTATCAGCACAACACCTGGCTAAATCTTCACCCCCTACTTCATCGGTAATTGCCAAGGTTTGTTGTAATTGGCCATTAAAATTTAAAATTTTGGAAACAATATTACTATCCCATTTATTTAATAGAGGGAGTACATCATGGCGGATAAAATTACGCAAAAAGCTAGTGTCCAGATTGCTTTCATCGGTTATATATTCAAGCTTAAATTCTTTAGCATATTCTTCAATTTGTGCTCGGCTTATTTTTAATAGCGGCCTCCATAATATCTTGCCTTGCCGCATACTTATCACGTGCATGGCTGCGATATTATGTAAATCACTACCCCTAAATAGCTGGCTTAAAATAGTTTCAACCTGATCATTTTGATGATGGGCCATAGCTATTACTTCAGCATTGCTTTGAAATAAAATATTATGCCGGGCAAGTCTGGCTTGGTTTTCCAGGCTCTCACCACCGCTACGGGTAATAGTTATTTTTTCAATATGAAGAGGAATATTAAGAGAGCCACAAAATTTTTGACAAAATAAACCCCATGCATCAGCATTGGGAGAAAGACTATGGTTAACGTGGATAGCAGTCAGGTTAATTTGAGGTCTTAGTTGCTTTAGTATATGTAATAATACAACAGAATCTACACCGCCGCTTAAGCCTACACATATATTTTGATGGGCTTCTGGCCAATTATTATCTACATATTCCAATAAAGAATGTTTATGCTTCAGTATATTTTCCATAATTCATAATTCGCTCAAAGCGCCGCTCGAGTAATTCATCTTCAGGAATATTTTGTAGTTTTTTCAAATTATCTTTAAGTGTCTTTTTCATTTTACTCATTATTTCTTCATGATTTGCATGCGCCCCGCCCAGTGGTTCAGATATAACAGTATCAATTAGATTTAATGATTTTAACTTGGCAGCAGTAATACCCAGAATTTCTGCAGCAGTAGCAGAGCGGCTTGCATCTTTCCATAAAATTGAAGCACAGCCTTCAGGCGAGATGACCGAATAAATGGCATATTCAAGCATATTTATCTGATCGCCTACAGCTATAGCCAGCGCTCCACCCGAGCCACCTTCGCCAATAATAGTAACAATAATCGGTGTTTTTAAATTAGACATCTCGTATAAATTTTTACCAATGGCTTCGGATTGATTACGCTCTTCAGCACCAATTCCCGGGTAAGCCCCGCTGGTGTCTACAAAGGTAATAATTGGCAGAGAAAATTTTTCTGCTAACTTCATAACTCTAAGGGCCTTACGGTATCCTTCTGGAAGTGGCATTCCAAAGTTGCGTTCCAAATTCTCCTTAGTGTCGCGTCCTTTCTGATGGCCAATAACAGCAACGGATTGATTACCAAATTTGGCTATTCCGGTAATGATTGATTTATCATCGGCAAAGTGCCTATCGCCATGTAATTCAACAAAGTTGGTGAATAGATTGCTAATATAATCTAATGTGCGTGGGCGGTTGATATGACGTGCAACCTGAGATATTTGAATTGGCGTTAGCTTAGAATATACTTCGCGGGTAAGTTCAGTAACTTTTTCTTTTAGCGAAGCTATATCGGAATTAATATCTACTTCAGATTTATCTTGTACCTGGAGCAGCTCTTCTATCTTACTGCTTAATTCAGCAATTGGCTTTTCAAATTCTAAAAAATGTTGTTTCATTTTTTTATCCTTTTTCATTTTTTAACTGCTTGGTTAAAATACTAATATTCTTTTCATGCTGATTTATATCGTTACTATACAAATCAATCTTGTTTTTATCTGTATTGTGTTTTTGTAATGCCTGGCTTTGTTGCAATGCCGATTTTTCGTGATCCAATTCTTCTTGTAAAATTTTATGCCGAGGAGTTGTGGTAAATTCAAATTTGGTACTGCCCGAGACATTCTTATTGCTAATTACTAAATTACCCGCTTTATTGGTATATTGGTATAAGTCTGTAGCCATTAAGTAGCCGCAGAAAAAAAATAAAGTAAAAAATTTCATTTGCTTAACGCAGTAAATTAGCAACTGAAACGATACCAACTACAGCAATAAAGAATAGGCCGGCCCTGTATAAGATTGCTACGATATAAGCATTAATTTGAGGGTTAAATTTTTCAGCATCCAGTTCATAGGCTTCTGTTGCTTCATTATAATTGGTATCTAGGTTTAGTTTAAATTTTTCTTTACCAATGGCAATAAAAATAATTTCTCGCAGTGTATTTTCCAAAAAGAAAAAGCTTTTCACAAAATTTTTACGTTGTTCCACGAGGTAATGAGTTACGTCTTCAAAGTTACCGGCTATAGCGACAAACAAAAATAGGACTGAGTATGGAATTACATTAGCATAAAATAAAATTTTGTCTACTACTACGTTATAGATAACCGAATCCAGGTTTCTATGTTTAAATTCATTACTAATTGCAGTAATAATCAGATAGCACATTAAACCAATACCAGCAGGCAATACTACATACCAAAAAAAGGCACCGAAAAAGTATACGGCATATGTTTCGATAAAAGAGTAATTTTTTATGGCCGATTCTGTTTTTGATTCCTCTTTCCAGGTCAATACCTGTACACCTAATATAAACAGAGCAAGTTTTATTAACACATAAATAAAGTAAAAATGTGGGGCAAATACAATTTTTATACCGATTAAAATCAGGACAATTGGCAAACAAGCAAATAAATAAATGTATCTTATTTGGCGTTGTGTCTCAACTGTTCTTGTTGTAAAAAAACTTATATAGCGTAAAATCTGGTTATTAAAGGCACTGCGGACAGTAGTTAATAAATTATTTCGCTCCAAAATGCCGGTTAGGATTAAGGCAATTATAGGCATGTTTGTCTCCTGATATCTTACTCGTTGTAAATGTATATATTTGACAGCTGTCGATATATTCCATAAATATCCATACCACAACCAAATAAATACTTATTTGGGGCTGTATAGCCGATAAAGTGGGCGTTTATAGGTTTGGCTTTACCCAGGTTTTTATCAATTAACACTGCCAGTTTGCATTGCTTAGCGCCTAAGTGGGTAAGAACGCGTACTATTTCAGCTAAAGTATGCCCCTCATCCAAAATATCATCAAGCACATAGATTACCTTATCTTTTACATCTTCAGCCTTAGGTTGACGATACCAGGATATATGCCCGCTGCCAAAAGTTGTATCGCCATAGCGTGAGGCATGGATATAATCGGCAATGAATGGTTTTTTAATATGCTTCATAACTTCAGAGGCAAAAAACATTCCACCATTCATAACTGTTAGGAGTAAGGGGATTTCATTCTCTATTTCAGCCTCAATTGCTTCTGCAATAGCTTTAGTTCTTTGCGATAATTCTTCCGCCGTATAGAGGATTTGCGATTTATTTAAAATATCTTGTGCCAGTTTTATATTTACTTGCATATTTAGCTAACTTTATTACTCAATTAGTATAAAATAATGGTGTTACTTTTAAGTCTACATCTTTTATAGATGTGCCTTATAATTAAGCATTATTTTAACAGAATTTAAGATTTACTGTATAGGGTTTAATTTATGCGTACGCAAATAGCTAAAAAAGCATTGTTGATAATTCTAGATGGATTCGGGATTCGCAATGATAAAGAATATAATGCCATTAGCGCAGCAAATACGCCTAACTGGGATTATTATACCGGCAAATATGCTTTCGGTAGCATTGATGCATCGAGCTTTGCAGTTGGGTTACCTAAAGGGCAGTTTGGCAATTCGGAAGTTGGTCACCTAAATATAGGTGCTGGCCGGGTTGTGCATCAGGATATTAGTCGTATAGATTTTGCAATTGAGGATGAGAGTTTCGGTACAATAGAAGCATTTAATCTGGCTTTTGATAGTGCTAAAAGTGGTAATCTTCATATCATGGGGCTTTTATCCGATGGCGGAGTGCATTCACATATAAATCATATTCTTGCCTTAATTGACCTGGCAAATAATGCTGCAAATATTAATCAGGTATGGGTACATATATTTCTTGATGGGCGTGATACACCGCCACAAAGTGCGATTGCTTTTTTAGAAAGATTATTGGGGCATACAATCAGATTTCCCAAAGTAAAGATTGCAACGTGTTCTGGTCGTTATTATGCTATGGATAGAGATAAACGTTATGAGCGTTTAAAATTGGCATATGATGCGATTATATTTGCAAAATCTGATACTACCACGTCAGATGTGATTGATGCAGTAAAGCAATCATATAAAAACGGGGTTAATGATGAATTTGTAATGCCGATGGTTATGAGCGGTTATTCCGGGGTACAAGATGGGGATAGTGTCATTTTTGCTAACTTTAGATCAGATCGGGCAATACAGTTAACCGATGCGATGACTAATCCCCAATTTAGCTTTTTTGCAACTAAAAAAATTAAATTTGGCAGTTTTGTAACAATGACAGAGTATGACCCGAAGCTTTTGGTAAAGGTTGCGTTTCCTAAGGGAATTGTGGCAAATACTTTGGGTGAGTATATATCCGGTTTAGGCTTAAAGCAATTACATATTGCTGAAACCGAAAAATACCCGCACGTTACTTATTTTTTTAACGGTGGCAAAAAAGGAGCAAGTCCCGGTGAAGACTGGATTTTGGTTAATTCACCGCGTGATGTCGCAACATATGATGAAAAACCTGAAATGAGTTTGCCCGAAGTTACTGAAAAACTAATCACTGCAATTGAAAGTGAAAAATATGAATTTATCGTTACCAACTTTGCAAATGGTGATATGGTCGGTCATTCGGGTAATTTCAATGCTGCCGTGAAGGCGGTAGAAGCCCTAGATGTCGCATTAGGAAAGATTATTCCAGTAATGCTTAAGCATGACGGGGAAGTATTAGTTGTTGCTGATCATGGTAATTGTGAAATAATGTTTGATAAAGAAACAGGCCAGGGGCATACACAGCATACAACAAACCTGGTGCCATGTTTATATATCGGACGTAGCGCCAGTATAATGCCTAATGGGGCATTAAAGGATGTTGCGCCTACAATATTAAAGATATTAGGTATTGTGCAGCCACCTGAAATGAGTGGGCATAATTTAATAAAATTTAAGGATTAGAATAAATATGTTAAAGCGTGGGATATTATTGTGTCTATGCATTAACTTTGTTTATGCAGTAGCGAGTGTTGAAGTAAGCCAGGGGTTAAATGGCTTAATTGAACAAATTAACAAAGTTAATGATGATATAAAAAATAAGCAAAAACAACAGCAACATTTGTCCAGGGCAATTACGGATTCGGATGTGGCAATTGATAAGTCTACTGAGCTATTAGATCGCTTGGAATCAGAGCGTGATTTAGACATAGAGCAGTTAGATGCTATTGAAGCGCTTTTGCCAAAATTAACTGAGGCTACCCAGTCAGTACAGGCCAATATTAAATTAGCACTAGAAAAAACTTATAGGCAATTACGTCAGTTGCAGTCGAACGACTCGGTAGTTAATGGCAATGACAGCTTACTTTATGAGCGTAAGAAAAAATATTTAATAAAACTGCTTGAGCTAGAGCAGCAAAAAGGCACCCAACTACAAGCTAAGCTAGATGAACTAAATGCATTAAACATCAAGATAAGTGCTCAGCTAGATAAAATTGATAATGAATTAGGAATAACTACTAAACGCAAATCGAAGCTAGAAAAAGAAAAAGAAGCAAAAGAAGCAAAGGCTAAAGCTCTTAAACAAAATATTGCCCAAGAAAAACAGCAATTATCTAATCTAAAGGTCCAGCAAGAGCAATTAAATAAACTATTGCAAAGCTTACAAGAAATGGAAGTAGCCGACAACTCCCGGGCAAATGCAAAACCGGTTAAGCCGGTTAGCTTAAGTAAAAAAGATAAGCAATATGAAGACAATTCACCGTTTCTATTACGTCAGTTGAGTAAACCGGTAGAAAATGGGGAGGTTATCCTAAAATTTGGTGAAATCCGTGGGAGCGTAGCTAATAACGGGTTGTTATTTAAAGCTAGTAATTCACAAATTCATGCCATTTCTAATGGCCGGGTGCTATATGTGGGAACATTACCAGGCTTTGGCCAGATGTTGGTAATAGATAATGGGGATAAATATACTTCAATCTATGGTGGTGTTTTACCAAAAGTTAGTAAAAACCAAAGGGTTACGGCTAATCAGGTAATCGGCTCTGCAGGTGTGGCGGCTAACCAGCCTATGGGCGGAGTCTATTTTGAGCTACGGCATTTAGGGAAGCCTGTAAATCCAGCCAGATTAGAGTAGCGAATTAATTTAGCTATAGGGTTAAAATGCCAGCAGTTTCACAAAATATAAAATATTTCAAAAAATTTACATAATTTGCCATAACTTATATTTAATGTTGCAAATTGACAGATTGTTAAAAATGCATTATAATATCATATAATTATAATTTATCCTTGGGGGATTGTTATTGTTTAGCATTAGGCAAGTTTTTAAATTTACCAGTCTATACCGGTGATCGAATTTGGCTTGGACTAGAAAAAAAGATAGGCATTGAAATTGAATTTATTAGATGAATGATTAAGTTGTTTTGTAGATGGTGACTAAATTATATATGCTTCGACAAAAACTTGTCCTGTCAGGTTTTTTGCATGTTTTTAGTGCCAACATAATTTCATATTTTGTGGCTTTTTGCGGCTCTATTGCTTATGCCAGGCTATTAGGCGCGCGTGATTTTGGTATATATGCATTTTCTTACAATATTATAACTTTTTTTCTTTTAGTTAACGGCTTTGGTGCCGCCAGCGGGGTTCTTCAGTTTGTAAGCCGCAATCCGTCCAACTCCGGCTTACAACTTTCCTATTTAAAATATTCGTTTAAACTAGGTCTTAGCTTTAATCTATTATTATCTTTAGGCATTATAGTTTATGCTTATACCGTAAGTATACCAATTCCCGGGTCAAGAAATTTACTATTATTAATGGCATTTTTTCCGCTAGGGCGCTTATATATTGATATATTTCAAGCATATTTGCGTGCAACACAGGATAACAAACGCCTGGCCAGATTTGCTTTATCATCAAATTTAATTTTATTATGCAGCAATATATTCGGAATTTATGTATATGGCTTACGTGGTTTTGTAATCTCGACCTATTTAAGTTATGCTGTGGTTATACTACTAGCTACTTATATTTACAAATTACCCAATTTAATAAAAATAGTGCAAGAGAAACTTGATACACAAGAGTTTATTAGTTATTCAATTTATGCAACAATTGGCAATGCTTTTGCCCAATTATTATTTATATTGGATATTTTTCTATTAGCTTATATTATAAAAGATGCGACTATTGTTGCTGCGTATAAGGTGGCAACTGTAATCCCGTTTGCGCTTAACTTTATCCCAGGGATTGTTAGCACTTTCTTCTATCCGTATTTTGCAAAAAATGCAACGAACCTGGGTTATATCCGAAGCTTACGCCGCAAAGTTCAGTATGGTATGTTAGCATTTGCATTGCCTACGAGCCTTATTCTTATGTTGCTTGCTAAACCGCTTATTTTATTTATTTTTGGCACACAATATGGGCAAAGCGTTTTGCCATTCCAGATATTAACCTTCGGTTTTTGGATCGTAGCAACATTCAGGACAATAAATGGTAATATTCTAGCCAGTCTTGGCAAGGCTAAAACTGCGATGTGGCTTAATGTAGTAATTGTTAGTATAAATATTCTTTTAACCTATGCGTTAGTAAAAGTCTATGGCATAGTCGGCGCAGCAGTAGGGGTGGTGGCAATATATATTCTAGCCGGCGCATTAGCAACTATTGCGCTAAACCAAGTTTTAAGTAGAAAATAATTTATTTAAAAATTACAGTTTTCCAAAATTAAATACTTATGTTGAAGGTATGTAATATTTTTATTTGATATTTCGATGGATTCATGAGCGCGGCGAGCATTCATATCTATATTATATTTATAAGATGAAGAATATTCCTTATCCGCTTCATTTTTTAATTCAAAGTCAAACAATACCAGCTTTGTCGATTCGGGAATTACATTGATTTTATATTGCCCTTTATACTCGAGAGTTTTAAGGGTTATATCGACATATTCCGGGTCAAATTTGCTTATACCTGATGGTTCGGCTGAATCTATATATTGTTGAGTTTTCTTTAAATATGGCAGGTAATATGAGCTACTACCAATATAGTACGTTCTTTCAGCTGACCAATTTGCTTGAATTGTAAAGCCGTTTTTTATATCTGTTGTCATATTTTTAATAAATGAATTGCCTGAGTCTTTGAAATAAAGCTTCCAGCTGCCATCAGTTTGTTGTTCACTATACCATGAAAGTTCTCCACTTCCTAATGGAGTAGAAGCTTCATTTTTAGGGGCATATATTGATTGAACTGTTTCATATTCGGTGTAGTGGCATGTTCTTACTTTTCCTTTTGTAACAGCATAAGAAATATTAAAAAGAGACAGACACGACAAAGCCGTTCCATAAAAGCATAATTTTTTTCTGTTCATTATTTTTGCCTTTATATGCTACCAACTTTGTATAAATGATTTTTATTATGCGGTCACTATTATTTATGTTGAGTGTAACATGGGGGTTGCCTATATGTCAATACCTTTTCCACAACCTTTGGGAATAAATCATCAATCTCAAGCCTGGATTAGCTTTATTTTAACACTTGTAAAAAGCCGGTAATTAATTACCGGCTTTTAAGCAAAGAAAAGTTTCTATTGAATAAACTGGTTAATCCTGGTGACAAAGCCTACCGGATCATCTAGCTGTAATCCTTCAGCTAAAGTTGCTTGCTCAAATAACACTAGTGCCAGATCATTAGTGGCTTTTTCATCCGAACACGTGTCGAGCTTTCTAATTAAAGCATGCGCCGGGTTAATTTCCAGGGTTGGCTTAGAATTTGGTACAGCCTGTCCAGCTTGTTTTAACATACGCTCTAAATGAATACTCATAGACATATCATCAACTACCAGGCAGCTTGGCGAATTTACCAAGCGATGCGTAATTTTTACATCTTTTACCTTATCGCCTAAAGCAGTTTTGATTTTATCAATCACCGGTTTAGCTTGCTCTTCTTGCTGTTTTTGCTCTTCTTCATTAGGTTTCTCTTCGAGTTTGCCCAAATCTAGTTTGCCTTTGGCAACTGATACCAGCTGTTTTTTCTCATATTCAAATAAATTGCCAACTAACCATTCGTCAATGCGGTCAGTTAATAACAGCACCTCAATACCTTTTTGTTTGAAAATTTCAAGATGCGGGCTATTTTTAGCTGCATTATATGTCTCAGCTGTAATGTAGTATATTTTATCCTGCTCCGGTAGCATGCGTGATATATAATCATCCAGACTAACTGTTTGATTATTGTTATCATTTTTAGTTGATGCAAAGCGTAATAATTTGGCAATCCGGTCTTTATTTGCTGAATCTTCAATAATACCTTCTTTAATTACATTGCCAAATTCAGTCCAGAACTCGGCATAACCGCTCGGATCATTTTTAGCAATTGCTTCAATCTCAGATAATATTTTTTTAGTCGAACCAGAGCGAATTGCATCAATATCTTTGGATGACTGCAGTATCTCACGCGATACATTTAATGGTAAATCCTGGCTATCTATGATACCACGGACAAAGCGCAAGTAATTGGGTAGCAGTTTCTCTGCATCATCCATAATAAATACACGCTTGATATATAATTTAATGCCATAACGGCGGTTATGATCGTATAAATCATATGGTGCTTTACTTGGGATATATAGTAATTGTGTATACTCCTGAGTTCCTTCAACACGGGCATGAATCCATTTTAGCGGGTCATGGAAATCGTGTGATACGTGCTTATAAAATTCTTTATACTCATCATCGGTAATTTCATTTTTAGACCTAGTCCATAGTGCATTAGCTTTATTAACAGTTTCCAGTTCGGTACTGATTATTTCTTTACCGTCTTTATCCTGTTCCGGCATTTTTTGCATTTTAATCGGATAATTGATATGATCAGAGTATTTTCTAATTAATGAACGTAATTGCCAGTCAGATAACAAATCATCCTGCCCGTCTTTTAAATGCAGTGTAATTTCTGTACCACAATGGTCTTTTTTAACATTTTCAATAGAATATTCCCCAGAACCATCCGATATCCATTTTACTGCTTGATTTTCTGGTTCACCTGCTTTTCGGGTAACAAGCGTTACTTTATCAGCAACAATAAAGGCTGAATAGAAACCAACCCCGAATTGCCCGATAAGATTTGCATCTTTTTTATCATCCTGGGCTAATTGTTCCAAAAACGATTTAGTCCCTGATTTAGCAATAGTTCCAATATTTTCAATAACTTCATCATAAGTCATACCCACACCGTTATCGCTGATGGTAATAAGCTTTTTATCTTTATCAAAGTTGATGGTAACAGCAAGCTCGCTGCCGTCGTTTAGCTCAGGGTGCTTAATTTGTAAAAAGCGAAGTTTATCAATTGCATCCGATGCATTTGAGATTAGTTCGCGGAGGAATATTTCTTTATTTGAATAAAGAGAGTGAATCATTAAATTTAGTAATTGCTTGACTTCAGTTTGAAAACTCATAGTTTTTTTATTGCTCATAATCCTACTTTCTTAAAAGGTCATGTTGTTCCTGCATAGGTGGAAGTACACTCTGCCGTGTAATTCCTGCGGGCGCGGGAATCCATTTAAATGGTTTTTATACACTACAATAAATATGGCTATTATTTAAAATTTCAAGTAAATTTTGTAGAAAGAGTAATATAAAGCAAAAAAACTCAGGTGGGATTTCACCACCTGATCATTTTATTTTAAAAACGCCATCGAATTTAATTGATCAACCTCAGCCGTTGTCTGCCCAAGAAATTCAGCTAGTTATTGCCCTGATAGGGCAAACAGGAGGGCTTTGGGTTGACTCGTTGTAGTGATAAAAAATATTTGAGATTTACATCTAATGTGTGCTACAATAACCAGCTCAAAAACTTACGTACCCGGATTTGCCGGGCTAAAAAAGTAACAATAAATCTTCGGGGAGTACAGTGGCACTAGCTAATTGTACGCTGAACCCATTTTATAAGGTATATCTCAAATGGCAAAAAAAGTGATTGGCTTTATTAAGCTACAAATCCCTGCCGGAAAAGCAAATCCATCACCTCCGGTTGGTCCTGCATTAGGCCAACGTGGTCTTAATATTATGGAATTTTGTAAGGCATTTAATGCAAAAACACAAAGTATGGAGCCAGGCTTACCAATTCCTGTAGTAATTACTGCATATTCAGATAAAAGCTTTACTTTTATTATGAAGACGCCTCCGGCATCAATTTTATTAAAGAAAGCTGCTAAACTACAAAAAGGCAGCTCGCGTCCTAATGCTGATAAAGTTGGTAAAGTTACTCGTGCTCAATTAGAAGAGATAGCAAAAACTAAAGAACCCGATTTAACTGCTGCAGATCTTGATGCTGCGGTTAGAACTATTGCCGGTTCTGCACGGAGTATGGGGCTTGAAGTTGAGGGGGTAAAATAGATCATGGTTAAGTTAACAAAAAGGCAAAAAGCTGTAGCAGCTTTTGATAGAAATGCTCTATTCTCTGCAACAGATGCAGTAAAAATGGTTAAAGATGCTGCCAAAGCTAAGTTTGACGAGTCAATTGATGTGGCTATCAATCTTGGTGTTGACCCACGTAAATCAGATCAAATGATCCGTGGCTCACTAGTGTTACCAAATGGTACAGGTAAAACAGTACGCGTTGCTGTTTTTGCTACCGGTCCTCAGGCAGAAGCTGCAAAAGCAGCGGGTGCTGATGTGGTCGGATTAGAAGACCTGGCAGAAGAAGTTAAAAAAGGCAATATGAACTTTGATGTTGTAGTTGCAGCGCCGGATACTATGCGTGTTGTTGGTACGCTTGGCCAAATTTTAGGCCCACGTGGCTTAATGCCAAACCCAAAAGTTGGTACTGTTACTGCTGATGTTGGGCTTGCAGTTAAAAATGCTAAGTCTGGTCAGGTGCAGTACCGTACAGATAAAAATGGGATTGTACATTCTACAATTGGTCGTGCTTCGTTTAGCAATGATAAATTAGAACAAAATTTATCTGCTTTGGTAGATACATTGATAAAAGCCAAGCCTGCAAGTAGCAAGGGTCAATACGTTAAACGTATCAGCCTTTCAAGCACTATGGGTATTGGGGTAAAGATTGATCAGGCAACTATTGCAAAATAATTGCTGATCTAATGGTTGGCCTTAGGCTAACCAATTTGGGGGTGGGGTAAACAATAGTTTATCTTGCCATTGTCAAAGACCGTGGGAGTTATGACTTATCATAACTTAATTAGCTACTGCCGTATGGCAGGCATCCTGCGTTAGATGGTGGATATACCTCGAAAACATAAGAATAAAATTTTAAGTTTAGAGTGAATACACTAATTTATATAGGAGTTAGGCTTTTATGAGCTTAAATCTGGAAAGCAAAAAAACGGTCGTAGCGGGCGTATCAAAAACGCTAAATACTGCACAAACAGTTGTTCTTGCTGAGTATCAGGGAGTTACGGTTGCACAGATGACCGCGCTTCGTGCCAATGCCAGGAAGTCAGATGTTTATTTACATGTATTGAAGAATACATTAGCACGTATTGCGGTTAAAGATACTAAGTTTGCACCATTGGCTGACAAAATGTCAGGTCAGTTGGTGTATGCTATATCTGAAGATGCGGTTGCTGCTGCAAAAGTTGTAAACGATTTCGCGAAGTCAAATGAGGCTTTGAAAATTGTTGCAGGTCAGTATAATGAAAAACTACTTGATGTAGTTGAAGTAAAAAAACTGGCATCAATTCCAAGCCGTAATGAGCTGTTGGCTCAAGTAATGGGTGTTATGCAACAAATTCCAGCTAGCTTTGTTCGCGTTGTTGCTGCAATTAGAGATCAAAAAGAGACTGCTGCAGCTTAAAAAAGCTTGCAGATAGTGTATTAACTTTTAAATAAAGGGTCAAAAATGGCTATATCAAGACAAGAAATCATTGAATCAATATCTCAGATGACAGTAATTGATTTATCTGATCTAGTGAAAGAAATGGAAGAAAAATTTGGTGTTTCTGCTGCTGCTGTTGCTGTTGCAGGAGCTGCACCGGGAGCTGCTGCTGCAGTTGCTGAAGAAAAAACTGAATTTGATGTTATTTTAACAGAAGCTGGTGCAAATAAAGTAGCGGCTATTAAAGTGGTTCGTGAAATTACCGGTTTAGGTTTAGCTGAAGCTAAAGCTGCGGTAGAAGCTGCACCTAAGGCTATCAAAGAAGGTGTTTCAAAAGCTGATGCTGAAGCACTATTGAAGAAAATTACTGAAGCTGGCGCTAAAGGCGAAATCAAGTAAACACAGTGCATTATACCTGGGCAATGTGCTTGGGTATAGAATCAACCCTCATCATTTTATTGATGAGGGCATTCTTGTTTCTACAGGGTAACTAAGAGAAAACAGCAATAATTAAAGCTGTTATTTCTGCGGATGCGGGAATCCAATTAAGGGTAATTATTTCTGTTTTCTTTTTCCTAAACTAGAGTCCTGTTTTTAGATGACAGGCGCTATCATGAGAGGTTTAAAATCTATGCCTTATTCTTTTACTGAAAAAAAGCGTATTCGCAAAAGTTTTGCGAAACAAAGTTCAGCAACTAATGTTCCATATTTACTTGCAATGCAAAATGATTCCTATGAGGATTTTTTGCAAAAAGATGTAGCGCCCACCAAAAGGTTAAACGTTGGTTTGCAAAAAGCATTTAATGATGTGTTCCCGATTACTTCAAACAATGGTTCTATACGTCTGGAATTTTTGAGCTATTCACTAACGGATCCTGTTTTTGATGTGCGCGAATGTTTACTACGCGGTGTATCCTATTCTGGCAAATTGCATGCAAAAATAAGGTTGACGGTATTTGATAGAGAAAGTGATTTAAAAAAGATTCTTCATACTGCAGAAGAAAATGTATATATGGGCGAAGTACCATTTATGACTGAGAGCTGCTCATTTATTATCAATGGTAATGAGCGTGTAGTAGTGTCCCAGCTGCACAGGTCGCCAGGGGTATATTTTGAACATGATAATGGTAAAAATCACTCAGCCAATAAATTGTTATATTCTTCAAGAATTATTCCATATCGTGGTAGTTGGTTAGATTTAGAGTTTGATGCAAAGGATTTAATATATTTTCGTATTGATAAACGCCGCAAAATGAATGTGACGTTATTAATAAAAGCCCTTGGACTTAGCCGTGATGAAATTTTAGATATATTCTATGATAAAGACAATTATGCAATAAAGCGTGGTAAATTATATAAAACTATTATTGCCGAGCGTTTAAAAGGCGAAGTTGCTCGTTTTGATATTGTTGATAAAGATGGTAAGGCAATTGTAAATAAAGATAAAAAAATTACTAGCAAACAAATTTTTGATTTGGACAAAGCCGGTATCAAAGATGTTGTAGTACCAAGTGAGGATTTAATCGGTAGAATTTTAGGTAATGATTTAATTGATGCAGATACCGGAGAAGTTATTGCCAAATCAAATGTTATTATTACTGAAGATTTGGTAAAACAAGTTTTGGATGGTAATATCAAATCAATTCAAACTTTGTACATAAATGATCTGGAGCATGGATCTTATCTGGCGGATACGCTACGTGATGAAGAAAATGGCAAAGAAACTGCGGATAATGTGGTAGAAGCAATCCATCAAATTTATAAGATGATGCGCCCCGGTGAGCCTTATTCAGAAGAAATAGCCGCTACTGTATTTAACCGTACCTTTTTTAGCCCGGAAACTTACGATTTATCGCTTGTGGGTAGGTTTAAGTTTAATTCCCGGACATATAAAAATGAATTGGATGCTAAAACGCCAAAATGGTTTAAGCGCTTTTTGGAAAATACTCCGGCATCCCTTGATGATAGCGTGATTTTAAATCGTGCTGATATACTGGTTTCTTTGGCGATATTAATTGAGCTACGTAATGGTCGAGGCGTTATTGATGATATTGACCATTTGGGTAACCGTCGTATTCGTGGGGTTGGTGAATTGGTTGAAAACCAATTCCGTCTTGGTTTATCCAGAATTGATAAAGCAGTAAAAGATAAATTGACTCAAAATTTAGAAGAAAAAGATTTATTGCCAAATAAATTAATTAGTGCTAAACCGATTACTTCAAGCTTGAAGGATTTTTTCTCTACCAGTCAGTTATCACAATTTATGGATCATACAAATCCTTTATCTGAAATCACACATAAGCGTCGTATTTCAGCTTTAGGGCCTGGTGGATTAACCCGTGATCGTGCCGGTTTTGAAGTACGTGACGTACACGTCACTCATTATGGCCGTGTATGCCCGATTGAAACTCCGGAAGGGCAAAACATTGGTTTGATTAACTCACTATCTATCTACGCTAGGCCAAATAAGCACGGATTTTTAGAAACTCCATATCGTGTTGTTAAAGATGGCAAGGTAACCAATGATATTGATTATTTATCTGCAATTGATGAGGCTAAGTTTATTATTGCTCAGGCAAACGCCAGGTTAGATGGCACAAATAAATTTGTAGATGAACTGGTTACAGCCCGTCAAAAAGGTGAAACGACAATGGTTCCATCTGGTTCTGTTGATTATATGGATGTGGCAACTAATCAGGTTGTATCAGTTGCCGCTTCACTTATCCCGTTTTTGGAACATGATGATGCAAACCGTGCATTGATGGGTTCTAACATGCAGCGTCAGGGTGTTCCGTGTATACGTGCCGACCGTCCTTTGGTGGGTACCGGGATGGAACGGGTTGCTGCTATTGATTCGGGAACTGTCTTAGTTGCTAAGCGTGGTGGTGTTGTAGATTATGTAGATGGCAGCCGTATTATTATTAAAGTAAATGATAAGGAAATCACCGGAAATGATTTGGGGGTTGATATTTACAATCTGATTAAATATATCAGAAGTAACCAAAATACCTGTCTAAATCAAAAACCGATTGTAAAAGTTGGTGATGTATTAAATGCTGGGGATATCATTGCTGATGGTTCTGCAACAGACCTAGGTGAATTAGCTGTTGGTCAAAATGTTTTGGTGGCCTTTATGCCATGGAATGGATACAATTTTGAGGATTCTATTTTAGTTTCTGAGAAGCTAATTGCATCAGATAAGTATACTTCAATTCATATTGAAGAGTTATCGGTTGTTGCTCGTGAGACCAAGCAAGGCCCTGAAGATATTACTCGTGATATTCCTAATTTATCTCAGACTCAGCTAGCCAGGCTTGATGAGACCGGAATTGTACATATTGGAGCTGAAGTAACTCCGGGAGATGTATTGGTTGGTAAAGTTACACCTAAAGGTGAATTGCAGCTGACTCCGGAAGAGAAGTTACTAAGAGCAATTTTTGGTGAGAAAGCATCTGATGTAAAAGATACTTCATTACGTGTACCGGTTGGAATACATGGTACGGTTATTGATGTACAGGTGTTTAACCGTGATGGTTCAAAACAAGATGCAAGAAGCTTAGAGATTATTGATCGTGACTTAAAAAAATATCGTCAGGATCTAAATGATCAGATGAATATTATTGAAGCTGATGCACTAAACCGTGTAGCTAATTTACTGGTTGGTTGTATACAAACCGGCAAAAAAACTGCAATTACGAAAGAAGAGTTAGACAGCTTTAAAGATCAGCGTGAATGGTTTAACATTAAAGTAAAAGATGAAGAAGTTACGGCACAGATAACTTCTATTGCCAAGGCTGTGGCTGATAAAAAATCTGACTTAGATGCAAAATACAAAATACAAAAAGAAAAATTATACCAGGGTGTTGACTTGCCAAATGGTGTGATTAAAATGGTAAAAGTATTTGTGGCGATTAAACGTAGATTACAGCCTGGAGACAAGATGGCTGGTCGTCATGGTAATAAAGGTGTAATTTCTAAGGTATTGCCGGTAGAAGATATGCCATATATGGCTGATGGTAGAACTGTTGATGTAGTTTTAAATCCAATCGGTGTACCATCGCGTATGAATATCGGTCAGATTTTAGAGGTGCATTTAGGTTTGGCAGCCAAAGGCTTGGGTGACAAGATTGACACAATGCTACGTCAGGAGCGTAATTTAAAAGAAGTACGCAAATTTATAAATGATGTATACAACGTATCTGGTAAGCCGGAAGATGTTAGTAGCCTATCCGATACTGAGTTATTAGAGCTAGCAAATAATCTAAAATCAGGTGTGCCGTTTGCAACCCCGGTTTTTGATGGCGCCAAAGAATCTGAAATTAAAACTATGTTAAAAATGGCTGATCTACCAGAATCCGGCCAGTTAACGTTATATGATGGTAGAACCGGAACTCCGTTTGATCGTCAAGTTACAGTTGGTTATATGTATGTACTACGCTTACATCATTTGGTTGATGAAAAAGTTCATGCACGTTCAACAGGGCCATACTCACTAGTTACGCAACAACCGTTAGGTGGTAAAGCACAGCTTGGTGGCCAGCGCTTTGGTGAGATGGAGGTGTGGGCACTTGAGGCATATGGTGCAGCTTATACTCTGCAAGAGATGTTAACGGTTAAATCGGATGACATTGAAGGCAGGACTATTATGTATGAAAACTTATTAGAAGGTGAACATAAGATTTCTGCTGACGTACCGGAAGCGTTTAAAGTATTGACTCGTGAAGTACGTGCCTTAGCTTTGGATATGGAACTAGAAGAGTAATTGTGTTGAGGAATAAAAATGTTAGATTTAGGTAATTTACTAATCAATAAAAAAGACTCTAATGAAAGTTATGGTCGCATTCGCATCGGGTTGGCTTCTCCTGATAAAATTCGCTCATGGTCATATGGTGAGATTAAAAAGCCAGAGACAATCAACTATAGAACTCTTCGCCCTGAGCGCGATGGTTTATTTTGTGCCAGGATTTTTGGCCCAATAAAAGATTATGAGTGTTTATGTGGTAAATATAAGCGCATCAAACATCGTGGTGTTGTTTGTGAAAAGTGTGGCGTTGAAGTTACTCTATCTAAGGTTAGACGCGAGCGCATGGGGCATATTGAACTTGCCTCCCCTGTTGCCCATATTTGGTTTTTAAAATCATTACCATCGCGTATGGGTATGGTTTTGGATATGCCGCTTAGAGATATCGAGCATGTGCTATATTTTGAGGCTTATGCGGTAATTGAGGTTCTAGATCGTATTGATCCTCCACTTCATCCTAAAGATAATAAGACTCTAATCAAACGTGGTGATATTCTTTCCCCTGAGCAATATAATATGCTAATTGATTCGGATGTACAAGAAAAAATCAAGGTTGGTATTGGGGCGGAAGCTGTGCGCGAGATGCTGCAAGGGATTGATGTTGAGTCAACCATTGAGAGTATCAAGGAAGAAATGGCGGTTACCAAATCAGATACTAATTTGAAAAAAATGGCTAAGCGCCTAAAAGTCCTTGAAGGCTTCAAACGTTCTGAAATGAAACCGGAGTGGATGATTATGGATGTTATTCCGGTATTACCACCGGATTTACGTCCTTTGGTAGCCCTAGATGGCGGACGTTTTGCAACTAGTGACCTAAACGATTTATACCGCCGGGTGATTAACCGTAACAACCGTTTACGTAAATTAATTAATTTACGTGCGCCGGAGATTATCTTGCGTAACGAAAGGCGTATGTTGCAAGAAGCGGTAGATTCGCTATTTGATAATGGTAAGCGTGGTAAAGTGATTACCGGTGCGAATAAGCGCCCATTAAAATCATTAGCTGAAATGATTAAGGGTAAGAACGGACGTTTTAGGCAAAACTTACTAGGTAAACGTGTAGATTATTCTGGCCGTTCAGTAATTACTGTTGGACCGACTTTAAGGTTATATCAATGTGGTTTACCAAAAGTTATGGCGCTAGAATTATTCAAACCATTTGTATTTCATAAATTACAGGCAATTGGTGCAGCAGCATCAATTAAATATGCTAAACGGATGGTTGAGGATGAGCATCCGATAGTTTGGGATATCCTGGAAGAAGTAATTCGTGAACATCCGATTTTACTAAACCGTGCGCCTACCTTACATAGGTTGGGTATTCAGGCGTTTGAGCCAATATTAATTGAAGGTAAGGCTATTCAGCTACATCCGTTAGTATGTTCTGCATTTAACGCCGACTTTGACGGTGACCAGATGGCAACACACGTGCCGCTTAGTATAGAGGCACAAATGGAAGCACGTACATTGATGATGGCATCAAATAATGTTTTATCACCTGCAAACGGTGAGCCGATTATTGTTCCATCCCAGGATATCATCTTAGGTCTATATTATATGACTCGTGAGAAAATAAATGACTTAGGCGATGGGTCAATTTTTGCTAACGTTAAAGATTTGGAGCGTGCTTACCAAACTGAAAATGTTGGTTTACATGCCAAGATTACAGTTAGATTAAAAGAGTGGCATAGAAATAGTGATGGAGTATTAGAAGAGCAGTTGATCCGCCGTAACACTACAGTTGGCCGTGCGCTATTGTCGGTGATTTTACCGCGTGGGTTAGATTTTGACCTGATTGATCGTCCATTGAAGAAAAAAGATGTAGCCAAACTAATTAACGTAGCATTTCGTAAATGTGGTGTAAAAGATACGGTAATTTTTGCCGATCACTTAATGTATACCGGGTTTACTTATTCTACTCGTGGCGGGATTTCTGTGTGTGTAAATGACATGCATATTCCTACGACTAAAGAGCTAAAAATCGGTGCGGCACAAAAAGAAGTTGAAGCAATTACCAAGCAATACCAGGATGGGTTGGTAACCCAGGGTGAGCGTTATAATAAGGTAATTGATATCTGGGGCAGATGTGGTGATGATATCGCTAAAGTATTAATGAGCGAGTTATCCAAAGAAGAAGCTACAGATGCACAAGGTAAGACGGTGCAGCAAGATTCTTTTAACTCAATCTTTATGATGGCTGATTCTGGTGCCCGGGGTTCAATTGCCCAGATTAAACAGTTATCCGGTATGCGGGGATTGATGTCACGACCTGATGGTTCTATTATGGAAACGCCAATTACTGCAAATTTCCGTGAAGGATTAAATGTATCACAATACTTTATTTCTACCCATGGTGCCCGTAAAGGTCTATCTGATACGGCATTAAAAACTGCAAACTCCGGTTATCTGACAAGACGTTTGGTTGATGTTACGCATGACTTGGTAATTACTGAAGAAGATTGCGGAACCAGTAACGGGGTACTAATGAAGTCAGTTATCCAAGGCGGTGATGTTATTGAATCACTTAGGGACAGAATACTTGGTCGTGTAGCAAGTTCTGACATTATTAATCCGGATACCGGAAAAGTATTAATTGAATCAGGTAGCCTGATTGATGAACATATGGTAGATTTGGTTGATACGGCTAATATTGATGAAGTTATGGTAAGAACTCCATTAACGTGTGAGACTCGTTATGGCCTATGTGCTAAATGTTATGGGCGTGATTTGGCCAGGGGTTACCAGGTAAATATTGGTGAAGCTGTGGGTATTATTGCAGCTCAGTCAATTGGTGAGCCGGGTACCCAGTTAACTATGCGGACATTCCATATCGGGGGTGCGGCTTCCCGTGCGGCATCGGTTAGCCAAATTGAGGCCAAATCTGCAGGTGTAGTACAGTACCAGGATTTACGCTATGTAACTAAACAAAATGGTGAGATGGTTGTTATTTCACGTTCGGCACAAATATCTATTTTAGATGCACATGGGCGTGAACGTGAGCAGCATAAATTGCAGTATGGCTCAATCATTTATTTTGCTCATGGGCAAACTGTAAAAGCCGGCAATAAGCTAGCTAGCTGGGATCCGCATGCACGACCTGTAGTTGCTGAATATTCCGGAAACATTGTATTAGAAAATGTAGAAGAAGGCGTTACAGTTACTAAAGAAGCCGATGAAGTAACCGGTTTGACCACATTAAAAGTTATTGATCCGGCGAAAGTGAAGGGGACTAAGTCTAAAGATAAGAGTCTTCGCCCAATTGCCAGATTATTAGATGCTGAAGGTAAGGAAGTTAAAATTGCCGGTACAGATGTAGCGGTGATTATCAGCTTCCAGATCGGTGATATTATTACTGTTCGTGATGGCCAGGCGGTATCAGCCGGCGATGTAATTGCCAGAAAACCGCAAGAATCTTTAAAGACAAGGGATATTACCGGGGGTCTGCCACGTGTTGCCGAGTTATTTGAAGCACGTATTCCTAAAGATGCCGGAATGTTGGCGCCAATCTCTGGAATAGTATCATTCCTAAAAGAGACAAAAGGTAAGCATAAGGTACGGGTAACTGCAAATAGTGGTGATTTTGTAGAAGTATCTATTCCTAAAGACAAGAACATTATGATTAATGATGGAGAATTTGTTGAGCGTGGCCAGATGATTGTGGATGGTCCAGTTGATCCGCATGAACTATTAGCCATGAAGGGAATTGAAGAACTATCAAAATATATCGCATCCGAAATCCAGGAAGTATATCGCTTGCAGGGTGTAAAAATCAACGATAAGCATATTGAAGTAGTTGTACGTCAGATGTTACGTCGTGTGGTTATTGTTAATCCTGGCGATAGCAATATATATCTCGAAGGTGAGCACGCTGAGCGTGCTGCAGTGATGGATGAAAATGATATGTTAATCAGCCGTAACGAAAAACCAATTGAATTTAGAAATCTGTTACTTGGTATTACCAAAGCATCGCTTTCTACTGATTCATTTATATCAGCAGCTTCGTTCCAGGAAACAACCAGGGTGTTAACGGAGTCTGCAGTAGCCGGACGTATCGATTACTTGCGTGGTCTAAAAGAAAACGTAATTATGGGGCGTCTGATTCCTGCCGGTACTGGTTTGGCATATCATAAAGCACGCCGGAGCAATCTGGATGCTTTTGATAGCGACATCTTTGGTGATGAGATAGCTGATGCCTTAGAAGAAGCGGATACTTCTTCTGCATCGTTGGCATTAGATGTTTCAACTGATGATATCAGGCCTGATGCATAATATTGTCATTGCGTGCCAGGGTCAGCCTGGCGCGCGACAATGTTTCTGACATTACCGTAAAAACGGGAATCTAGGTCCTCAATAAAAAACGCCAGTCAAATGACTGGCGTTTTTTATTTCGGGACCATACTAATGTTTCTTCAAGATTTAGATAGCAAAGTTTTGATGATGAGGCTATTTTATGCTATAATATTGTTACCTCAAACAAATTTGGAGAAAATTATGGTTGCAATCACATTAAATACGCATATTTCAACGCCAAGAGTAAAGAAGTATCGTGATAATATGCTCAAGCAGGGCTTTAAAAGAGTCCAGAAGTGGGTATTTGATTTAGATAACTCATCAATAAAAAAGCAACTTAAGCAAGATTTGAAAAATTATCATCGCACTCAAGAAATGAAGGAATGGGATGATCTTGCAGCAGAACAGTTTGCCAATCTTAAGGATTAAGTATGCGGCTTTCAGGTACTACTACCGGTTACGATAAACTAATTAAGCGTGGAAATATAGTAATTCTTAATCTAGGCAACAATGTTGGAAAGCCGAGGCCTGCTGTTATTATACAGGCTGATATTCTTAATGATGAAATGAAACTTGCAACGACAATTGTAATTCCATTAAGTTCTGAAATTCAGAATATGCATGTCATTCGTTATATCATTGAGCCTAGTGCAAAAAATGGATTGCAGATTATTTCTCAGGCAATGATTGAAAAAGTCATGCAAATTGAAAAGTCGAAAATTCAAAAAGTAATTGGACAAATTACTAAAAAACAATTAGATGAAATTGAATCACGGTTACTAGCAGTCTTGGGTATACGGTAGGGTAATTATATCACTCCTGCGTATGCAGGGATCCATGTCCTAAATAAAAAAGCCAGTCAAATGACATGGCTTTTTTATTTACTATAATGTGAAGTTATGCTCTAATTAGCGATACTTGCTCATTACTCTTTACTTATGACTTGGCCAATCATATTAAGATCTTTTTCTGTACAAGCCGTTGATAGTGACTGGCATGGTTGATCAATAGGCTTCCATGATGCTACTATTTTTCCATTACTCTCGCTATGTGTCTTGCAACATTTATATGAAATAGTCTCAGTAGCGTTTCCATAAGGTCCGTATTCGTGCTCTACGCTTGCTTTCGAAAGCGCCCAACTACTTACAGCGCTAACACAAAAGACTACTAATGAAACATATTTAAGTTTACGCATAATTTTTACCTCAATATAATTTTAAAATCAAATAATTGTTACAGTCTAAACTGCAATTATATTCATAAGTATACCTGAAGTTCAGGTAAAATGCAATATCTATTTTTCTTAATGCTATTTTTGCTTTAAAAATGAAGCTATTTCAGATATAACTTCATGCCCTCATGACTTGCTTCAAAGCCCAATAGTTCATAAAATCTTTTAGCCTCCAGCCGTTTTTTATTGGTAGTTAGCTGAACAATTGTTGCACCTAGTGATTTCCCATAATCAATAGCAGCTTTTATCATCCACTGACCAATTTTTTGCCCACGGTATTTTTCCAAAACCCGCACAGCCTCAATCTGCAGTCTGGTACTACCAATAAATGTAAGTGAAGGCATAATTGTAAGATGGCATGTAGCCACTATTTCACTACCATTTTCAACCACCATTAAATATTGATTTGGATCACTATCAATTTTTTTAAAAGCATCCAAATAAGCGACATTTAATTCATTACCAAATTCTTCACGAGCCTGTCCCAGGTTATCTTCGACTAGCATGGCAATAATTGTTTTTAAATCATCAAGGTATGCTTTACGGTAAGTAAATTTTTGGGTCATAAATTATAACTCCTGTATACATAAAAAAATAGCGCCCATTCGGACGCTATTTTAGTTAATTAAAGTTAGTAAATTATTTTACTTCAACTTTATACTTAGCTTTTAAACCATCAAAAAACGCCCTGGTTTTTTCAGATTGAATCTGTTGCTTTAACTGCTCTTTAACTTTATCATATGGAGGTAGAGTATTAGCACTACCAGTTTTAACATCTTCTAACATAATGATATGGTAACCAAACTGGCTTTTAACTGGTTCTTTAGTATATTTACCTTTTTCCAATCCTTGTACAGCTTTGGTAAATTCAGGAACATAGTTAGAGCCATCAGACCAACCTAGATCACCACCTTTAGTTTTTGAACCTGGGTCAATAGAATTCTTTTTAGCTAAATCAGCAAACTTAGCACCTTTATCTAGTTTAGCGATAAGCTCTTTAGCTTTGCTTTCTTCTTTAACTAAAATATGAGATACTTTGTATTGTTTTTGTTTAGCAGCCTGATCTTTTAATTGATCATATTTAGCTTTTGTGTCAGCATCGCTAATTGAACCTTGAACTGATTTTTCTTGCAAAATTTGGGCATAAATCATAGGTTTGATTTCTTGTAGCTTTTGTTGGTAAGCATCAGATTTATCCAAACCTTGGCTGTTACCTTCAGCTAAAATAGCTTGTTGCATACCGATTGATTGTAAGATCTCTTTTTGGAATTGTGGATTGCTCATTTGAGCAGCAGCCATAGGGGATGATTTTTTAAATTGATTCATAGCTTGAGCAATAATTTTTTGATCAACTGCTTTACCATTAACGTATACGGTTGCAGCAAAGCTGTTTCCAATCAACGCGGCACTAGATAACAATAGTAGGGCTAACATTTTCTTCATATAAATTTCCTTTAAATTAAAACTATAAATTAACAATCAACAAGTAAAAGATTAAAACTGGATTTTATCATACTTTTAAAGTATATAGCGCGATAAATCTTCCGATTTAGCAATCTCACCCAGCTTATTTTCCACAAATTTTGCATTAATGCTTACTTTAGGATATTCCTTAGGTGAAAATGATATATCTTCCAAAAGTTTTTCCATAATAGTATGTAGTCTTCTGGCGCCAATATTCTCTGTTTTTTCATTGACGTTAAATGCAATTTCTGCCATTTTTTTAACTCCATCAGCAGTAAATTTGACATTTACCCCTTCGGTAGCAAGTAAAGCACTATACTGTTCTGTCAAACAAGCATCTGTTGCGGTTAAAATTTTTGCAAAATCTTCTACCGTAAGAGATGATAATTCAACCCTAATTGGCAGCCGGCCTTGTAATTCGGGCAATAAATCAGATGGGTTGGTCAGATGAAAGGCACCTGAGGCAATAAACAAAATATGATCAGTTTTAATAAAACCATATTTAGTACTAACTGTAGTTCCTTCAACCAATGGTAGCAAGTCTCGTTGTACGCCTGAACGTGAAACATCTGCATTGCCGCTATTATTCCGTATTGCAACTTTATCGATTTCATCAATGAACACAATACCATTTTGTTCAACGCTTTTTATACTGGCGCTTCTGATATCATCTTCATTAACAAGCTTTGCCGCTTCTTCTTCGGTAAAAGCTTTTAGTGCATCGCTAACAGATAGTTTACGTTTTTTCTTTTTATTTTCAGCGCTTGCGCTATCAAACATATTTTGGATTTGGTTAGTTAGTTCCTCCAATCCCGGCGGCCCCATTAAAATAGCTTGTGCATGAGTAACTGCAACATCAACTTCTATTTCACGGGTATCAAATTTACCATTTCTAAGCATAGTCCTAAATTTATCCCGGGTAGCATTTTCCGGCGTATCGGCAACTACACCTTCACCCAGGCGTGCCGGGGGTAATAAGACGTCTAATATACGCTCTTCGGCCAATACTTTAGCTTTTTCAGTATTTCCTTTACGTGCAGCTTCCCGGTTGTTTTTGACGGCTACATCAATAAGATCACGAATAATTGAATCCACATCTTTACCAACATAACCTACTTCAGTAAATTTTGTTGCCTCTACTTTTATAAAAGGTGCATTACATAGTTTTGCTAGACGCCTGGCAATTTCAGTTTTACCAACCCCGGTTGGCCCGATGAGAAGAATGTTTTTGGGTGTGATTTCATGGCGTAGGGGCTCAGCTATCTGGCTTCTACGCCATCTATTACGCAGGGCAACAGCTACGGCTTTTTTAGCATCTTGTTGCCCGATAATATATTTGTCCAGTTCCTGGACTATTTGTTGTGGTGTAAGATCCATTTAATCCTCTTTATAACATTAAGCATTATGTAGCATATAGGGTGATATTCGCAAAATTCAATAGTGAACATGATTTCACCGGAAATTCGGTATATTAATTTTTTTCAGATTTGTTTAAACTATCAATACAAGTATTTGACAGCCCATTAAAAGTTAGGATAAAAGAGGATGAAAAAAATTAAGTTATTATTTATAATAGTGTTGATATTTTCTAGTATGATGTGTTTTGCCACAATAGAAGAAGATGCGGCTGCAGAAGAGACGGAGCTGCGTGAGGCTGTGCTTAATCCAATTATTAACCATTTTCCGGTAAAAAGCTCATATACTTGGCGTGTAAGTCAGGCAATACTTGAGCAGGAAAAAAGCGAAAAAAGGCAATTTGACATAGATAAGGCTAAAGAATATTTAAGAGAACTTAGTGAAATGCCAGGATTCAAAGATACGGATTACAATTGTATTTGGAAGGAAATAACTGAAATGGGGGACCGTGATATTAATGGCTTTGTTGCAAGAACGATATTAGCATGGCAAACTAAGGTAATCCAATGCGGTGGGTATGCAGATTTAGCAATGCTTACTTTTAATTTTAATATGATGAATTATAAAGCACAGGGGATCTCCCCAATTTTTAAAGAAGCAGTTTATGCGGTAGTTGTTAAAGACACTGGAGATCATGTTCTCATATTGGTTGAAGGTCGTAGTGGAACTATGTTTGCTGTTGACCCGTGGATTAGAAATGTAATCAAATTACCTAATTTCCCAGGGTTATCCAACATAAATTTTTCTAATGGTAAATATTATTTAAAGCCACAGGAAAATAAACAGTTATCCAGCTTGTTTGCTTCTGCCGATGAAAATGGCAAATTATATTATGACGTAATGTTTGTTGATAAATATTCCAATTGGGTGTTAGATAGAATGTATTCTTTGAAAATAAGTTGTGTAGCTAGAAGTGGCGGCCCCATAAAAACAATGTATGAAGACCTTAATCTTGCTAATGCACAATTTCCAAAACGTGTTCCGTGGTTCCCGCGATGGCAACTTGATTACGACAGGCTTATACCATCACCAGCAAAAAAAGAACCATCACCAGCAAAAAAAGATAGTTCAACTTGTAGTTTAATGTAGACATTTCACATATCAACCAGGTATAAAACGCCCAATACACAGGTTGCAATAAAGGCAAGGGCAGATAATGAATGCCAGAAATCAAAGACATTACTTTGCATAGCTATTATTTGATGAGCAAGCCCGGATATGCGCTGGCGTAGATTGTATACCACCGGAAAAATGGCAAAGTAATTTACAATCAAAATACAGCTCATGCTGATTATATACCAAAAACGTTTGGTTTTTAAAATAGACAGCTTATGATTGATAATAACTTCTATTAATGCAGCCAGAAGACAGACTATACCAATATAAGCATTTAGGTTCAGTATTTGCCCGGCAATATTAGAGGCTGTTATCTGATCTAGGGTCTTAAATAAAATCGGGAATATAACTACAATTGTCATCCAGCTCCCGCCTAGCCAAAATGTCATGGCAATTTTGCTCAGCTGATGTATACTTACAATTTCCCGGCTTTGATTACTGACATTTTGTTTTAGCTTACTAAGTGTTCGTGATCGTACCATAGACTTACTTCCTAACTATATCTTTTATAGCTCCTACGTTCTATTGTTGATATTTTCACTTACATCGTTTAATAGATTCCACTATTTCAGCTTTTGCCGCGGCTGCATCTTCCCAGCCGGAAATTTTTACCCATTTGCCTTTTTCCAGGCCTTTATAATGCTCAAAAAAGAATTTGATTTGATCAATTAGCAATTGTGGCAACTGGTCATATGATTCAATTTCAGCATACATTGGGCAAGATTTTTTAGTTGGTAGGGCCAAAATTTTGGCATCAACCCCGGATTCATCTTCCATACGTAAAACACCAATAGCCCTTGATTTTACAATACAACCATGAACTAATGGAAATGGGGTTATAACTAAAACATCTGCCGGGTCGCCGTCTTCAGATAGGGTATGGGGAATAAAACCATAATTAACCGGATATGTCATACCGGTACCAACAAAACGATCCACGCAAATTGCGCCGGATTCTTTATCCATTTCATATTTAACCGGGGCAGAATTAGCCGGGATTTCAATAACGACATTAAATTCTTCAGGTACGTTGCTACCGGCACTTAATTTTTCTAAATTCATAGATTATATATTCCTTAAATAAGATAATTTTTATTGCTGAGGCGATTTTATCTTATAATATAGCCATTGCGCAAATTTATTAATTGGGGCTAAAAAACATATGTTAGATAATATAATCATTGAAGTAGATAAAATAGTCAAAACCTTATTTACGCCTGCTGTTTCAACCAGGGTTCATCCGGATAAGGAAATAGAAGAGGGCGAGCTATCAGCCCATGAAAAAAAACATGTTTCAGGCCTAATGCGGGTTAATCATTGTGGCGAGGTTTGTGCGCAAGGCCTATATCAAGGCCAGGCCTTAACTGCCCGAAATAAATCAAATCAACAATCATTCAAGCACGCAGCCGCTCAAGAAACTGAGCATTTGGCATGGACTGAGCATCGAATTCATGAATTGGGCGGACACACTAGTATATTAAATCCAATTTTTTATGCCGGTAGCTTAGCTATGGGAATTGGTGCCGGGATTGTGGGCGATAGATGGAGTTTGGGTTTCCTGGCTGAGACTGAGCACCAGGTTGGGGATCATTTGGACGATCATTTAAAACAACTACCGCTTACAGATAATAAAAGCCGGGCAATTTTAGAGCAAATGCGTGAAGATGAAGCACAGCACGAAATAGCTGCCACTAATTACGGGGCAGCGGATTTGCCGCCTCCGGTTAAAAAAATTATGGCCCTGACTTCAAAAGTGATGACCAGCCTTACATATTATATATAATTTAAGCATGCTTACTGCGGCGAATATACAAAAACCAGCCAACCAAAATAAAAATTGCCGGTCCGCTTACTAATTCAACTTCGTATACTATAACATCATGCGTTGTCTTCAAATCAGAAGACGGCAAGAAACTGATGACAATACCAAATGTTACCGAAATAAAAACCGCTAAAGCAAGCAACCTAGATACCAATGGGGTAGAAAATTTAAAATTGGCAGATAGTTTAACATAAGCTATAACCAATAATAGGTAGGGGATAAAGTACAAAATAGTTGCCATAAGGACTAAAATTTGGTACATGCTATTTACATTTGGCAATAAATTAGTTAAGACTATTGTTGTTGATACTAAAAGCCCCTGAAAGATGATAGCATTAACTGGAGTACCATTTTTATCAGACTTATGCATCCATGCCGGTAATACGCCCTTAGGTGTGCATTTAAAAAACATGATAACCGGTGCAAGTAGCCAGATTGTAATTGCTGCCAGTTCGGCAAAGGTAAGTAAAAAGGCAATTAAACGTGTAAACCACATGGCATGAAATTTATCCCCAATTACGGCAAAGGTTTGCATTAATCCCGAAGCTTTCTGGATATTATCTGGCGTTGCCAGCACATTCATGCTCAAAGTTCCCAATGCATAAAACACAAAAATTAGCAATGCTCCGGCTAATAACCCGAAGTATAAATCCCGTTTGACATTGCGCACTGAATTAGCAAAAGTAGGGATAACCTCGACCCCGGCCATAGCAAACATTATTAATGCCAGTGAGGACATATTGTCTACTACTTTATTACCCGGCATAAAACTGGCTAAATTAAAAGTAGTAGCTGTTTTATGTAATCCAAAGTACATAAATGCGGATATAATAATAAGCACCAGGCTGGGTATTATTAAGCAGGTTACGCCGCTAAATCCAACTATATATTTACTTACTTTGAGGCCACATAAACCAATAATTACAATTAACCAAAAGGCAACTAAAACGCAAATTGTAATGTAGGTCGGATTATTTGCCAGTTCCGGTTTGCCAAGGAAGTATGCAAAATTACTGGCTAAAAAAATCAAAATAGCCGGGTAATAAAAAATATTATTTACCCAATATAGCCAGGCAACAATAAAGCCGCTTGTATCACCCATAGAGCTTTTAACCCAGGCATATAAGCCGCCTTCTTCGGGATATGCTTTTGCTAATTGAGCAACAATGATTGATAATGGAATAAAAAATAAAATCGCACCTATAAACCAGAAAATTAATGATGATGGGCCAATACCACCGGCAACTGCCAGCCATCTGATTCCAAAGTTGGCTGTAAGCGTCATCATTGTAATATCAAAAAAAGTTAAAACTTTCTTATTAGAACTAACTGACATATTGGGCTTCCCGTATAAACTATTATTAAAACTAGTAGCAATTGTAACATTGATGAATAGTAGTGGATAACTTTTTTTGGGTAACTCTTTTCAATGTTATAAGCAATTTGGGGAAATAGAGTTTTGCGGTTTATTGTTGTGCTTAAAATGAACCCAATAATCTTTCTTATATATTATAAAATTCAAATGGTCCTATAGAGCCTTGGTAAGATTTAGTAATTTTAAATTAATTTATCGTAAAAAACGGCAAAATGTTTGAGCGTTAGCGAGTTTTTGCCGTTTAGATAAATTAATGAAAAAATTACGTTAAATCATACTTAGGCTTGATTTATTTGGGTACTTTCTTCATCAAGGAAGAAAGTGCCGCAGTATGGGCGCAGCCCGCAATAAATTAAAAAATAATAATGTTATTAGTTATAGGTTTTAATGAGGTGGTTCTGACCTTTATTACAAAATTTTATTGACAATTTCCTCTTTCATCACTTATCATAACGTCTCATGGGATTCGATACCCCTAAAACACAAGAGTAAATGCAAATTGTAGAACTATGGTTTGTATTTACTGGCATATCATATGGTTAAGTCATAACCTTATTTTTTGCCGGGGTGGATTAATACAATAGCCGTAAGGTGAATACATCCAGCCGTCTTGTGTCGGTGATATCGAGCCCCGGCTTCCCTTTCGATATAGGGAAATATTGATAATACAATTACACAAGGAAAAGTCATGTCAAATCTATATCCTACCAAACAAAAAATAGCCCTGGCTCATGAAGTTATTGAAAACTTTAATGGCAACAAAAAAATTTCAGTGAGTCACCACGAAGCAATATTCACCAAATTACGTAAAATAGAGAAGAAATACCAGAAGTTTAAATTATATGACCTGAGCGACTTTGCAATAGGTTTATCTGAACTACCCGAAAAACATTTTCTGCTGATGCGCTCAATTGGTTGGCTAAACCCTGAAACAGAAGCCCCTCAAAAATATATTGATGGTTTTTATAGCGATGCCTTTTGTGGTAAATGTGGTTTCACTCAAATCCAGCACTATATAACAGTTGATGCCTATGTAAGTTTATTACTTATCGAATTGGAAATGATTAGCCTGTACCGTAAATAAATTATGGAAATCATTGAAGACTTTTCTGTATTTCTTCAATTTGTTTTATGCTTAGGTTTGTTGTACTGGCAATTATTTTTATATCAATTCCTGAGGTAAGCAGCTGCCGGGCAATTTCTATAGCCGCTTCTCCTCTGCCTTCAGCCCTGGCTTTTTTGATTGCCATTTCTTCATCCAGCATCCACTTTAATCTTGCTTCATAGCTCTCACGCTCATCTTCAGTTAAATACATATGCTCAAGTACATTTATTGCCTTTTCAATACTTGGAACTCTTAATTCCTTTGGTAAATGCTGTTTATCATATTCATATGCTTTTACTAAAAAGTTAGCCCATTTGTCTAGCATTGTGCTAAATGATGCATGATATTTTTTTAGTTCAATAAAATGTAATTCTACATGATCATTCGGATACAAATTACCGCTTTCCTGATTAACCAGTTTATAAACATTGTGATAATTCTTTTCATCTAAACAATCAAAGTTTAAAAAATTAATAGATATAGTTTTTTCCAGGCAATCATAATTAATACCATTAGCTAGTTGACCATGGTAAATTCTTGACCAATAATACAATGCCCTTGAATCAAAATAGTTTTGATCCATCACCTGCATTTCTATAATATACCATTTTTTATTTACACCACGAGCTTTTATATCAAGGATAGATAATTTATCATTTCTAAAAGTTCTAGCATTGTATGGGTTTTTTATTTCCAAATCAGATATTTGGTCTTTTTCTGAAACAACAGCATTAATAAGGTCAATTAATAAATCTTTATTTTCTTCAACACCAAATAACTTTTTAAAGGCAAAATCGACCAAGGGATTTAATTTGTCCATTTTGATTTACTTTCTTCGGTTAGTTTATAATTAGAAGTATTTTACCATGAAAGTACCGGAACAGACTGCATAAACTAGTATTGAATTATAAGAATTAGTTAAATTTGAGATTTTTATATAACATTCTAAGTGTATTTTTTGATATACTAATATATAAGTACTTAATAAGTTTGGAGCAATTAAAATGCGGTATCTGAAGAATCATGTTTTTGGTATAGTACTCACTTTGTCTACGGCTTTTGCTTTAGCAATGGAGCCTTTAAAACCTGAACCTGAACATAAATTTTTTGAAGCTGAATACAAGACCTCAGAACCTGGAGATCAGGCGTTAAAGCCACCCAAACCATACGTCCGCCCACAAGATAATTTTTTTGAATATGTCAATGGTAAATGGAGCGAGGAAACATGTACAAATCTAACAGATGAGGTTTCTGCCACGATTCGTAGACAATTAGAGACTTGCCTAAAGGATACATTAGACACAGCAGACCCCGGTGGTGAACTACCTAAGGAAATCAATCGCAATCCCAGCACTAGGGAAGAGTTAAAAAAGTTGTATGAAAGACAGTTGCGTAATGGAATTTATAAACTGTATAAGAGTTTAACGGATATAAGTCCTCAAAATCAGGAAGCAATGAAAGCAACCCTTAAAAAAGAATTTTTTCTGATTGATCGCATGACAAAAAAAAGTGACATACCAACTGTACTCGGGCATTTAAATTCAATAGGTGTTTATCCTCTTGTACAACCTGATATTACAATGACTAATTCTTTGAATATAAGCATTAAGCCAGTTAGCGGGGGCACAGATATTAAAATTGAAAATATTAAGAGAGTTTTTGATCAATCTGGTGTAGAAGTAATCGACGATAAGACCGCCAATAGCATTATAAAAATTATAGTGCTTATACAGCAAATGGTTAATGATTCAGAGGAAATGCGTTCTGGAATTATGTATAGGCATGTACATTATGAGCAATTCCCTGTATATAATACACCTAAAGATTTACTCCCATGGGCTAGTTACCTGCAGACGGCTGAATTAAGTAATAAAATACAATTTGTACATTATCCTCCAACATATTTTAAGTTATTAAATAGCAAACTTGGTTTATTAGGCAGTGATTCTATATTTTCTACAAGCCCAAATTTAGCCAGCTTAAAAGCATATCTTAAATTTGAGCTTTTGGATACGTACCTTAATCACCATGGCTTGCGTAATCTATTAGTGACACCGCATAATTTAGAAAAAATACGTGAAAATGCAATCGTTCAACTCAGGCGTAACATACCTGATTTTTACCGTTTGTGTTTTGAAGCAAATGAACCTGAGATTAATAAAATAATTGATAACGTAAAAAACTCTTATAAAGAAATGATGACTAATACACCATTTATGAATGATTCTACTAAGCAAAATGCATTAAAAAGGTTAGATGGCATACATTGGTATGTCAAAGCCTACCCGCCTGAATTGCCAAATCCATTGCCAGATGAGGAAATGAGCAATATCGATCCGATAGCTAATTTAAAATTTTTAGAGACCTACTACTATCGACAATATATTAGCCGTCTTGGGGGGGAGTATGATGACTTACAGCTTTGGTTAGACAGCGCTCAGGATATTAGCGGTGAAAGATCTGGGGCTTTTCATAGTCAGGGTCAATCGGTATTTGTTGCATTTGAAGGCTTAACTTTTCCATTGTTTGCAGCTGGAAATAATGCCATAAACTATTCGGGGCTAGCTTTCACCCTCGGGCACGAACTAGGGCATTCCCTTGAACCACTTCAATACAGAGATTTTAATATACCAGTTTATTGGATGGATAATCAAGCAGAAAATCGCTATGAAAAAATAGCTATGCAATTAAACCCACCCCTTTCTTCTAAAAACGAGCTATTAAATGTCTCTAAAGAGGAGATTGCAGACAGCATTGGGATAAGAATAGCATATAATGCCTATAGTAAATTGCTGGAAACTCATGGCATTACTAAAGGTAATGGAGAATGGAAAATTAAAATGCAAAAATTTTTTTATGATTTTGCATACTCAATGTATGAAGATGACCCGAAGTGTGATTATAGTAATATTAATATAAGAAATTTGACCCACCCCAGATCGGATAAAAGAGTTAACAAGGTATTAAGCCATATGGATGAATTTTATGAAGTATATGACGTAGAGCAAGGTGATAAAATGTACTTAGAACCGGTAAAACGGATTAAAGTCTGGTAATTAGGATTTTCTTAAGGTTTTGTCATAAATTGCTATTGAATATATGTTAAAATTCAGTAGTTTAAGGATTAGTATAAAAATGATTAAAAATAATAAAATCACCATTGCCGGGCAAAAAGAAACCCCCTTATCTAAAGAGCAGAAACAGTTTAACCGCTTAAACTCACAAATTCTAAAAGAAAAAGAATTACTATTAAATTGGCAAAATAAGATCACTGAATTTAAAATTATCTATGCCCGCGAACTTGCTCCATTACAAGACTTGCATGATAAATCAAGGGCGCAAATTGTATATTTATTTGATGAAATTTATGATGATAAGTCTTTTACCAAAACTGAACGAAAAAAAATGCTTTATATCATTGAGGAAATTGCACAAGGACTGGCAGCTGATGATGAGAAAATAAAAGCTATTTATAATAAACGTGGTAGTAATAACTTTGACGAAGAACAAGCTTTCATGAATGAAAATGCTATTAATTATATGAAATCTGCTGTATCAAAAGATTTTGATATTAATTTAGACGATATAGAGCTAAATAAACCTGAGGATTTCATAAAAGAATTTGAAAAGCAAATGCAGGAGAAAATTTCTGCTGCTGAAGAACTAAATAAACCAAATCGTAAAAAAAGTGCTAAAGCCCGTGAAAAGGAGGCTAAAATAGCTAAAGAAACCCAGGAGGTCAGTCAATCTATAAAAGAAATTTACAGGCAGTTAGCTAAAACACTACATCCTGATCGCGAAGCTGATCCGGATGAACGAGTACGTAAAACTGAATTGATGCAAAAAATAAATATAGCCTACAACAAAAATGATTTATTAACTTTGTTACAAATGCAATTAGAACTAGAGCAAATTGATCAGGACTCTATTAATTCAATTGGTATAGAAAAAGTTAAACATTACAATACTGTTCTTAAAAAACAGTTGCAGGAAATCAAGCAGGAAATATTTTTTACATGCGACAGATTCCAGATGGAGTTTGATATACCAATGTTTGAAATAATGCCTTATCCTGATTGGATAGTCAGTCAACTAAAAAAAGATATAAAAGAAATGACAAGAGAAGTTAAACAAATCCAAAAAGACCTGGAAGGCTGGAGAAGTTTTTCCGTATTAAAAGAGCATCTTAAAGAGTTTAAAATCCCTAACCGAAATCCTTCAAATATACCCTTATGGATGGAATCTTAGTATAACTTTTAAAACAGGCATCCATACGTGCACTGTCATCCCCGCAAAAACTGTCATCCCCGCGAAGTCGAGGATCCAGGCTTTAATAACTGAATTACACCAGATTCTTTCTGCTTTTGCTATAATAACGAAGTTATTATTTTAAGGGTAGTATTTATGAGTTTTGCTTTTATTTTTCCGGGACAAGGCTCACAGAGCCTTAAAATGCTGGATGGAATACTGGACTTTCCCGATACCAAAAAAGTATTCTCCAAGGCCAAAGAGGTTTTGGGGGTAGATTTTTTAGCTATGCTACAAGAAGAAACCGTCGATAATATAAACCAGACTGTAAACACCCAGCCGCTAATGTTAGCCTCAGGTTATGCAACTTATCTTTTATGGCGTGAGCATAAAGGTGCAAAACCAGTGGTTATGGCAGGTCACAGCCTGGGGGAATGGACGGCATTGGTTGCTAGTGGGGTAATCCCATTTCGTGATGCGCTAAAATTAGTAAAACTACGCGCATTAGCTATGCAGGAAGCTGTGCCTGTGGGTGAGGGAGCCATGGCCGCAGTGTTGGGGTTAGATAATGATGCAGTGATTAAAATCTGCACAGAAATAGAAAAATCAAGCGGTGAAATAGTATCTGGAGTTAATTTTAATTCACCGGGCCAAGTGGTGATTGCCGGCAATAAAAAGGCAGTTGATTTAGCAATGACTGCCCTAAAAGAAAATGGTGCAAAGAAAGTCCAGTTATTACCCGTGTCGGTGCCAGCCCATAGTAAGCTTATGCTACCGGCAAGTAAAAAATTAGCTAGCGCCCTGGCCTCCGTTGAGTTTCGTGCGCCACAGGTTAAAGTATTACATAATTATGATACAAGATCGCATACGAATTTAGTATTAATTAAAGAAGCATTGGTAAAGCAATTATATTCTCCGGTTTTATGGAGTGAAACTATTAATAAAATTGCTGATATGCATGTTAGTCAAATATTAGAGTGCGGTCCGGGCAAGGTTTTATCCGGGCTTAATAAGCGGATTAATAGTAATATTGTTAGCTATAATTTGCATAATCAGGCAGATTTGGATAAAGCTCTAGCTGAACTTAAGAAATAATAAAAAGAGGAAAAGATATGACCGAAAATACAAAAAAAATTGCATTGGTAACTGGAGCAACGCGTGGTATTGGAAAAGCTATTGCGCTGGCTTTAGCAAAAACAGGGCTTACCGTAATTGGTACAGCTACTACTGAAAATGGTGCTCATGCAATTAGTACGTACCTTGCGCCTTTTAATGGAGCTGGCATGCTGTTAAATGTTACGGACAAAACAAGTATCGACAGTGTTATGGATGAAATTAAAAACAAATACGGTGAGGTAAGTATACTGGTCAATAATGCGGGTATAACCAAAGACGGGTTATTTTTACGCATGAAGGAAGAAGATTGGGATGATGTGGTAGATACCAATTTAAAATCAGTATTTTTACTAACCAAAGCAGTTATTCGCGGGATGACTTCAGCTAGATATGGGCGGATTGTAAATATTACCTCTGTAGTCGGTTTTACCGGTAATCCTGGGCAGGCAAACTACAGTAGTTCAAAAGCCGGGATGGTTGCATTCTCTAAGTCTTTAGCCAAAGAATTTGGCAGCCGCAATATAACTGTTAATTGTGTTGCGCCAGGTTTTATTGCAACTGATATGACAGATAAATTAACCGATGAACAAAAAGCTGAATATTCAAAGAATATTCCACTGGGTAGAATGGGTAGCGCGGAAGATATTGCAAATAGCGTAAAATTTCTAGTTAGTGATGATGCCAGTTACATTACTGGAACTACCATACATGTTAATGGCGGCCTCTTTACAGGATAAATAGAAAATGACGAAATTACATAATATAATTGAACAAGTTACTCAGGACATTATTAAGCGAAGCCATGCTACAAGGCAGGATTATTTGTCCCGGATGCAGGCAAATTTCGGGAAGAAAGTTAAACGTGAGCAGTTAGGCTGCACCAATTTGGCACACGCTATAGCTGCAGAAGATGATAAAGTAAAATTTATCCTAAAGCAGGTAGATAGCCCCAATATCGGTATTGTTACTGCATATAATGATATGCTATCTGCACATCAACCATATTACCGTTATCCCGAGGAATTAAAGGCTGCTGTAGCTAAAGCTGGTGGCACAGCCCAGGTTGCTGGCGGTGTTCCGGCAATGTGTGATGGAGTGACTCAAGGGCAGGCCGGGATGGAACTATCTTTATTTTCTCGTGACGTTATTGCACTTTCTACTATTATTGGTTTATCCCATAATGTATTTGATGGTGTAATGTGCCTGGGTATTTGTGATAAGATTGTTCCTGGTCTTTTAATGGGGGCATTAAGTTTTGGCTATCTGCCAACTATATTTATACCATCCGGGCCAATGCCTAGCGGGATTTCCAATAAAGTTAAAGCTGAAACCAGAAAGCTATATGCCGAAGGTAAAGTAGGGCAGGATGCATTACTTGAGTCTGAATTAAAATCTTATCATGCAGCCGGAACCTGCACATTTTATGGGACGGCAAATAGTAATCAGATGCTTATGGAAATTATGGGTCTACATGTGCCTGGCAGTGCTTTTATTACGCCAAATACCCCACTTCGCCATGCATTGACCGAGTTTGCTGCTAAACAAATAGTAGGTATAACTAGCCAGAGTAAAAATTTTATTCCTCTATGTGAAATTGTTACCGAAAAATCAATTGTAAATGCAATTATTGGTTTAATTGCAACCGGTGGTTCTACAAACCATACAATACACCTTCCGGCAATTGCCAAAGCCTGTGGCATATTAATTAACTGGGATGATTTTGCCAAAATTTCTCACATAGTGCCATCACTTACTAAAGTTTATCCAAATGGAGAAGCAGATGTTAACCAGTTTCATGCTGCAGGTGGTGTTGCTTATGTGATTAGTGAATTATTAGATGCAGGTCTTTTACATGAAGATGTTATGACAGTTATGGGGCGTGGATTGTCGCGCTATACCTCCAACCCTATGTTGGAAGATGGAAAATTAGTCTGGAAGAAAGCAGTTAACCTGGATGAAAAAATTGTGCGTCCGGTAACTAATCCATTTGCACCAGAGGGGGGGCTTCGATTATTAACCGGTAATTTAGGGCGTGCAATGACCAAAATATCGGCTATAGCTAAAGAGTATCGCTATGTAAAAGCGCCAGCTGCAGTTTTTAATACTCAGGATGAGGTGATCGAGGCATATAAAGCGGGTAAATTAAATCGTGATTGTATAGTAGTGTTGTGTTATCAGGGACCAAGAGCTAACGGTATGCCAGAGTTACATGGCTTAACCCCAGCATTATCTTCATTACAGGATAAGGGATACAAAGTTGGATTGGTGACAGATGGGCGCATGTCTGGTGCTTCAGGAAAAATACCTAATGCCATTCACATCGCACCAGAATCATTATCCGGTGGCAATCTAGCAAAAATTATCGACGGCGATATTGTAGAACTTGATTTGGAAAATGGAATTTTACATTTACACATAGATGATGTAGAGTTAAATCGACGTAGTCTTCGGCAAGCAGTATTAGCCTGTAATGAGCATGGTTTGGGACGTGAACTGTTTACCAATTTCCGGGCCAATGTTACTTCATCAGAAACCGGTGCAACATCTACATTTTAGGATAATATAATGCAGGTTATAAAAACTTTATCCGATTTTATATTATCAATTCTTATTGTTATTAGTGGTCAATGGGTAATTTTTTATGTTGAAACCTTAATTGGTAAAGCACTATCCCCAGAGTTATACGGGGATTATAGAGTTGTTATAACTGTAATTGTTTTCGTTGGGCAGCTATTGTTGTTTGGGCTTGATTACATTATAGTAAAACATATACCACAGCTGTTATTAAATAAAAGCCGGGAGCATGCAAAGTTTTTTCTAATAAGCATGTTTAGGATTATAGTTTGTATTTTACTGGTATGGGAATTATTGGCGATACTTGTCAATCAATCAGCACATAATTTGATGTTTGACCGGATTGTTCCCCGGGATATACATCCTGGGTATTTTTATCTGGCATGCGCTGGGATATATGCAGTTTTGACCCTCCTCTTAAAAACTGTTAGGTCACTAGATTATAAAATATTGAATATGATTTTGTACAATTCATGGGCATGGATATTTTTGGGTTTTATGCTAACTGTGCCAATAACTCTTAATAGTGCAGTGCTTGGCACTATAACTAGCTATTTAATAGTTATTTTTGTGTGCTTAATAATTATTTTTACATTTTTTCGTAAAGTTAGGGCTAGCAAATTTACCTTGCCAGAGCATATTTTTAAAGACGCTTTTCATTTTACCACGCAGCAATTATTTGCATTTCAGGTATCAGGTATTTTATTAATTTTAATGGAGGCACTACCTGCTCCCGAAACAGATATTGGTATTTTCTCAGCAACTATTATGATTTCCAATTTATCTCTTATTGTCGTTGTAAGCATAAAAAATATCTTTCTTATGCAAGTTATTCCTGCGATGCAGGGCGATAAAGTGTCGTTACAAAAATTGTTAAGAAAAATTTACCTTGTTGCTGCTGCCTTAATTATACCGACTTGTATAATATTATATTTATTAACACCGTTTTTCTTACGGTTGTATGGCTTACATTTTGAGGAAGTCTTTAAGTTTATATTATTCCCGCTAATTGGGAATATTCCCGGGGCACTTACCAGTGGGGATGTAATATTTCTCAACTATTATAATAGTCGTACCAATAAAATTTATACATATCTGACAATATTTAAGGCAATTTTATGTTTGTTTATGGGCTTGTTCCTGATTAAATTTTTTAATATATATGGTGCTATGCTTACTTATGTAGCGGTAGAATTTATATTTGCCCTGACGGTAATTTGGATAAAAAAGATACTCATTTCCAAAATAGATTTTGTCCAAGAAAGCGTATCGGCATAAATTATGAAACTATTTAGGGAGTATGTAACTGTACTATTTACCATGATAGGTAGTACAGGGGTAATTTTTTATACAGAAACAATTGTAGGGCGTGCATTATCACCAGAGCTATATGGCGATTACCGGGTGGTGATGACAATAATAACGCTTTTGGGGCAGGTGTTATTATTTGGTGCCGATTATACAATAATTCGTCAGATACCTAAGTTATTATTAAACAGAAAAATTGAGCATGCCAAATTCTTTATAATTAGCATTTTTAAAATCGTGGTTATTATTTTAATAGTCTGGGAAATATTTTCACTACTAGTTAACCAAACAGCACATAATTTAATGTTTAACCGGCTACTGGCTCAAACTATGCACCCTGGGTATTTTTACCTTGCTTGTGCTGGGATATTTGCTATTTTTACACTTCTGGTTAAGACTATCAAAGCCTTAGGACATAATATATTAAGTACCTTAATAAATAACTCCGGGATTTGGCTAAAGTTGGCTTTTGTCTTGATTTTTCCAATAACGTTAAATAGCGCAGTACTCAGTTCAGTAATACCCAAACTATTAATTATGTGTATTGCTATTTTTGTGATTATTTTATTTTTTAGTAAAGTGCGTGCCAGTAAATTTGATTTTCCGCCAAATATTTTTAGGGATGCTTTGCATTATACTGCACAGCAGTTAGTTGCATTTAGGGTACATAGTATTTTACTGATTATAATGGAGTCTCTCCCAATAGATGAATCCCAGATTGGGCTTTTTTCGGCTGCAATTATGATCGCAAACCTGCCTCTGGTAATAGTTGGGGTAGTGCAAAATGTTTTTTTGGTACGGATAATATCCGCAATGAATAATGGGCGCACAAATTTACAGAAGCTGCTATTTAAGGTTCATATTATTGCAGCTGTGTCAATTATAGTTGCAAATATTGTCTTATATCTTTTTGCTCCGCTTGTTTTAAAATTATATGGCGTACATTTTTCTTATGTGCTCAAACTGCTTCCGCTGGTTTTAATTGCCAATATCCCTATAGCAGTGGTTAGCGGTGATATATTGTTTATAAATTATTATAACTCACATTCAAGTAAGATTCTCACTTATTTGACGGTCTTAAAATCTGGTTTGGCAATAGTGTTGGGGGTAATCCTAAGCTGGTTTTTTAATATATATGGCGCTATGCTGGTATATATAATAGTAGAGGTTGTCTTTGCCATCGCTATAATACGCATAAAGCAAGTAATAATATCAAAATAATTATCGGCTATTAACTTTAAAATATAAATATGATATTCGTGATTTTTATAATATTGATCATAGTGATATTTATTATACTAAATTTTTTGATTATCGTATAAGAAAAGATGTCTTAGTAGCGTTTACTGATACCTATAACGGGCGTATAGCCAACATTCCAGGAAAAGGAATTTATGGCAAAGATGTAACAAGCATCCAAGAATGGGTACCTGATTCAGGTAATGAGAAAGTAACTATTTCGAAAAATCCTACAGATATATATTGGACTTTAAAAGGAAATTTAGAAACAAAAACTATAAATACAGTTCAAGCGAAATGTTTCCTCATGCAAGATTTGATAGAAGCTGGCCAAATAAACTGGTCTGAAAGGGGTGGGCAGGATGGCTGGTTTGCGAGCCTACCGTCTTATGATGAGTGATTAAAAACTAAATTAGCCTGCCTGCCAGATTAATATACCACACTATGTGGATGACAATATAGGGGAGCTGTTAGGTAAAGACCAGATACCAGCAGTTAAGAATACTAAATAATACCAGGTCTTATAATTAAACACACGTTACCGTCATTGTGAGCATTGTGTAGCAATCTTAATTAGTATAGTTAAATTTGAGATTTGGTATAATTTCCCTTTTTATTTTCAATCATGTTGCAATTTTTTTTGGATTGTTGTACAATTATTCTCCTTTTAATAATTAAGAATAATCATCATGCGCTTATCACACATAAAGTTATCCGGGTTTAAATCCTTTGTTGACCATACAACTATCGAAATAAACGGTGATCGGGTTGCTGTTGTCGGGCCCAATGGTTGCGGCAAGTCCAATGTTATAGATGCAGTGCGCTGGGTTTTAGGCGAATCTTCAGCCAAGCAACTGCGTGGTGAGTCAATGCAGGATGTTATCTTTAATGGTTCTACCAAACGAAAACCTGTTTCCCGCGCCACAGTTGAACTGGTCTTTGATAATAATGATAAGGGCCTATCTGGCTTATGGAATACTTATGATGAGGTATCAATTAAGCGCTTAATCTCCAGAAGCGGTGATTCGGTATATTACATAAACAATCAAGCAGTGCGTAGACGGGATGTAACTGAGCTATTTTTAGGCACCGGTGTAGGTACCAAAGGTTATGCCGTAATTGAACAGGGAATGATTTCGCGGATTATTGAATCAAAGCCGGAGGAGCTGCGCCAATTTCTGGAAGAGGCTGCCGGGGTTTCAAAATACCGCGAAAAACGTAAAGAATCCCTTGCCAGGCTTCAGGATACCAAAGATAATCTGGTCAGATTAGAAGATATTCAGGGGCAATTAGTTAAGCAAATTGAGGTTTTGCAAGTTCAGGCAACTGATGCCAAACGTTACCAAGATCTACAAGCCGAACTAAAAACTACTCAGTTGGTAACTATTTTACTTAAGGTAGATAAAGCAAAAGGCTTGTTATCCGAAATACAGGTACAAATTGAAACTTTGGAGAAAGAATTAGCTCTAGTGGCGGATAATTTAATACAAGAAGAAGAGCTTTTAGAAAAGAATCAGGAAGAACAGGCACAGCAGGAAGCAAAACTCCAGGAAATAACCCTTGACTTTAATACCCGACGTACACATTTAGCCCGCCTTGAAGAAAGAAAAGCGCATAATCATGAGTTAATTGGTCGCTTAGCCAAAGATTATAACGATATATTGACACAAAACGATGATTTGCATACCCAGATTAAAGAGCTAAATTTTCAGATTGAAGAATTAGAAGAGTTAATTACCACTAATACAGTTGCTATAGAAGAGTCTAAACGTGCCAAAGAACATATGGCAGAGGAGTTTTCTGTAACAGAAAAAGACTACCAAAGCGCTAATAAAACTTTGGAAGAGATTGTTGCCCAAACAGTAAAAGCCAGACATGACCAGGAATTATTAAATAATACCAAAGAGCATAAAAAATCACAATATAATAACTTATTAAACCGGCAGAAAAAATTAGAGCAGGAAATGCACGGCCTGGATTTCAATCAAAGCTACTTTAGTTTGCAAGAGCAAATAGAGGATTTGGTTACAGAAATTGAGCAGCTTGAAAAAGAATTAGGTATTAGCAAAACAAAATTAACTGAATATAAAGAGACTTATGATCAGAAAACCAAGGTAGTAGCTCAAATAAATAGCGAACAAATCAGCCTTAAAAGTAAAATTGCCACCTTAGAAGAAATGGTAGCTGTGGCCGTAGATAATAAAGATTTGGATCAGATAATTGACTCCAGTTCTGAAGTAAAAAATTTATATCAGTTATTAGAAGTAAAAGAGGGTTATGAAACTGCTGTCGAAGTTGTACTAGGGAATATCTTATCCGCAGTTGCCATAGATGATTTAGGGCAAATAAAAAATATACCACAAGGGATATTTTCGGTATGGCTAAATGATGCTAACACTACAACAACGCTTAAACCTGGTTCTTTAGCCAAGTTTGTCAAAATTAAATCCGATAAATTAGCATCAATTTATAATATTTTAAATGATTACCTTGTAGCAAAAGATTTTGCCGAAGCACTTGAGTTACTAACTGTGGTTGGCAAAGATCGAACTCAGGAAGCGGAGGTTTCAAATCGTTTGAGTATAGTAACCCGGGATGGACATTTGTTAAGTACTAATCATGTGATATTTAATGCCAATACTACAGATAATCACATATTAGAATATCAAAATCAATTAGTCAACTTAAATACTGGCCTGGAAGAGATAGCGGTTAAACTAGAAGTAGCGAGTGAAGAATTATCTGTATCCCAATTTCAGGTTGAAGAAATCACTAGAGAGATAAGCCAAAATGAGGGTTTTCTAAAAGAGAAGCAGCAATTAAAGCATAAATTGCAGCTTGAATTTACCACTCATGAACAAATTTATATCCAGACTAAAAACCATCAGGAAAAAATCAAACAGGAATTAGCCTTATTAGCCCAGGAAGTAAATTATCTGCAAGACGAGCTAACGGAGATAGAACTAAAAATAAAAGATCAGCAAGTAACTGTAGAAGAATTAGCTATAAGAAGTACTGACACCACTTTGGTTAAACAGGAGCATGAGGTAGCCTATAATAAAGCCAAAACAAGCCTTGATGATATTAATAATAAGATTAATAACCAGATTGTTGATAATCAATTGCTCGGGCAAAAAATAGCTATTCTTCGCAAAAACTTGGAAGATAAAACTACGCAAATTGATGTGCTATCAGAGCGTAGAGCTAAGTTAACCGAGGATCGGGAAAATGTTGAACAAGAGCAGCAGTCAAATGAAGTAGATGAATTAGCTAAGCAGATGAATGTAATAGCGGTGAGTATAGAAGAACAAAATAAAGAATTATCCAAGTTAGTGGATAAAACCAGCAAGTTTAGAAATAAAATTAATGAATTCCATCAAAATCGGGGTAAGCTGCAAGATAAAATAAACGGCTTACGTCTAAAAGAACAGGAACAGTTATTATTAATTAATAACCAGGAAGAGTTATTGGATAATTTGCAGGCTGAAGAATATGATAAAGAACAGGTTTTGGCAGCCAATACCAATAGTTTACAAGAATTGCAAAGTAAGGGCACAAAGTTACAACAACAAATTGAAGAGCTGGGGTTAGTTAACTTAAAAGCTATTGAAGATTTGGAAGAAATAACTGAAAAAAATAGTACTTTGGTGCAGCAAGTGCTTGATTTGACTGAAGCAATGAATCAATTAGAAGCAGCAATTGCTCAGATTGACCAGGAAACCAGGGTATTAATGGATAATACATATACAAAAGTATGCGAATCTTTCGCGGTATATTTTAAGACTTTATTTGGTGGTGGGAATGCATATCTGGAGCTTACCGATAAAGATATTTTAAATAGCGGTATCCAAATTTTCGTACAGCCACCAGGTAAGAAAAATAGTTCTATCCATCTACTCTCCGGTGGGGAAAAGGCTCTTAGTGCAGTTAGTCTTATTTTTGCATTTTTTAATCTCAACCCGGCGCCATTTTGCCTTTTAGATGAAGTAGATGCACCATTAGATGATGCAAATACTGCCAGGTTTTGCAATTTGGTTGAGGAATTATCCGGTAATACCCAGTTTGTATTTATTTCACATAACCGCCTTACTATGGAAATGGCCGACCAACTAGTTGGTGTGACCATGCAAGAGCAAGGGGTATCTACAACAGTTAGTGTTAGCTTAAGTGAGGCTGTTGCCCAGGCCAGTTAACACTACTTGTTTAAAATTAGTCCTTATCTATAAAAACTGTGGTACAAAAACGTAATGCGGTGTATAATTCACTTCTAATAAAAAAAAATTAAAATAACCATTTTTAAGGAGCAGGGGCATTCATGGCAAAGAAACTTGAAACAACATCTGGCGTCAACATAAAAGACTTATCCTTTTTTGCACTATTTTCATTAATTTTTGGCTCAATGATGGGCAGTGGTGTATTTGATATCCCACAAAACGTTGCACATAAGGCAGGGGCTATTGCGGTACTTATTAGTTGGGTAATTACCGCAATAGGCATGTTGTCCCTGGGTGCAGCACTGGTATATATTACGCGTAAACGTCCGGATATACAAAGTGGTATTTACGGTTATGCCAAGCATGGTTTTGGTGATTATGTTGGGTTTAATGCGGCCTGGGGTTATGGATTAAATGCCTTATTAGGTAATGCCAGTTATTTAATTTATATCTTTGCAACCCTTGCCAATTTTAGTTTTTTTAAGGGCTTTAAGGATGGTACCAATTTATCTTCCTTAATTGGTGAATCTGTACTTATCTGGGTAGTGTTTTTCCTGATAATTCGTGGTATTAAAGAAGCTTCAATTGTTAATATTTTGATAACTTGTGTAAAAATATTAGCATTATTTACTGTTGTAGGGCTTTTTTTTATCGGGTTTAACTGGGCTCGGTTTAAAGCTAACATGACGCCCGATTTACATTTGGGTAGCATTCTAACCCAAGTAAAAAGTACTATGCTGGTAACAGTATGGGATTTTCTGGGTATTGAAGCTGCATGTATTTATGCTATCCGGGCTAAAAATGTCCAGGATGTGGCTAAAGCTACAATGCTTGGGGTAGTTATTGTATTATTATTAGATGCCTTAATATCCATTTTACCTTTTGGGATTATGGCAAGTGGCCAGATTAGTAATTTGGCAACGCCGTCTACAGTTGGGGTATTATCTGCAGGTTCTTATATTAATAGCGCTTTATTTGTGCGTGTTGCAGTTATTATTAGTGTAGTTGGTGCATTACTTGCCTGGATGATGTTATCAGTTAATATTTTTTATCTTGCTGCAATTGATAAAACCATGCCCAAAATATTAGCTAAAATGAATAAGAAAAACGTGCCCTCTAATGCATTAATGGCTAGTTCAATATTACTCCAAATTTTTATTGTTGCAGCATTTCTTACCAATTCGGTGTATCTGGCAATGATTCAGCTGGCAACGAGCCTTATTCTGGTGCCATATTTACTTGCTGCAATTTTTGCTTTTAAGTTAGTTATTGCTGAACGTAAAATTGATATCTTTTCCTTATTAAAAGGTGTAGTTGCAGTTTTATATGGTTTTTGGTTAATTTATGCCGGTGGATTAAAATACCTGGCATTTTCAACCTTGTTATATGCTGTTGGAACGGTGTTTTATATAATCGCCCGTAAAGAGCAGGGCAAGTCAATCTTTGCCGGCAAGGTTGAAATATGCATTTTTACTATTCTGGTATTAGGTTCGGTAATTTCGTTGTATCTCTGGTTATCTGGTTATATGTCTCTGAGTTAAGGTCCTGAACGGAATTTACGGAAATTCCGTACCCGAAAGGCAATCAGTTATTTCTCTTGGGTAGTGAGCGTCTGCCTAATAATAGACAGGCGTTCAAGAGCAGACATAGGAATACAATAAAATTAAAGATGAGAACCTGGTCTTTTAGGCCAGGTTTTTTAATAATGTTGACTTACAATCTTAGTTATCCTGGGCAATTTGCTCCAAAAGCTCTTCTTTCTCATCCACTGTGGTAATATCTACCAATTTCTCATCTTTACCCAAGTCAATTAGTTTTACGCCTTGGGCTGAACGACCGGTTTCACGAATCGAACTAACCTTGGTCCTGATTAATACACCACCTGAAGTGATAATCATAATCTCATCATCATCTTCAACAATTTCAGCAGTAACCAGTTTACCGTTTTTCGCGGTAACCCCAATAGCAATAACCCCTTGGGTTGCACGGGATGCCAAGCGGTATTCTGAAACTTTAGTGCGCTTACCGTAGCCATTTTCAGTAACCGTTAAAACTTGTGCATTTTCATCATTAGTTGTAAGTAATTGTACTACCTGGGCTTTATTTGGTAGTTTTATACCCCGGACACCCCTGGCAATACGCCCCATGTGGCGTACACCGCTTTCATTAAAGCGAACTGCTTTACCGGCATCAGAAAATAACATAATTTCATGTTTACCATCCGTTAAGGCAACTCCTGCCAGTTCATCACCATCATCAAGGTTTATTGCAATAATTCCACGGCTATTTGGTCTGGCAAATGCTGTTAATTCAACTTTTTTAACCACCCCTTGCTTGGTTGCCATAAACACAAATTTATTGGCAACAAACTCACTAACCGGTAAAATACTGGTAATTTTTTCATTTTGCTGTAATGGTAATAAATTAACAATCGGTTTACCACGAGTGGTGCGGCTACCTTCAGGTAAATTGTATACCTTTAACCAATACATGCGCCCAAGTGTTGAGAAGCATAATACATAATCATGCGTATGCGCCATAAACAAGCTACGAATAAAATCATCTTCCTTCATAGAAGCTGCAGCTTTACCGCGACCACCCCTACGTTGGGTACGATATTCATTGGCTTCCTGGGTTTTTACATAACCTTCGCGTGACATAGTAACTACCATATCCCGTGGTTTGATTAAATCTTCATTATCTATATCAAATGCATCCATCGCAATTTCAGAGCGACGTGGTGTACCAAATTGTTGTTTAATCTGGGTTAGTTCATCTTTAATAATTGTATTTACCCGTTCTGGCTTATTTAAAATATCAATTAAATCCAGAATGGTTTTCATGATTTCCTGGTATTCACTAACAATTTTATCCTGCTCTAATGCAGTTAAGCGTTGTAGGCGAAGCTCCAAAATACCCTGGGCCTGTACTTCGGATAAACGGTAGGTTTTACCATTAAAGCCAAGACCTTTATCCAGCCAATCCGGGCGTACTTTATCTGAATCAATTCTGGATAATAGGCTCACTACCAAATCAGATTTCCAGTCACGTTCCATTAAACGGGTCCGTGCTTCAACCGGAGTTGCCGATGATTTGATTATAGCAATCATATCATCAACGTTAGCCAGGGCAACAGCAAGACCTTCCAAATTATGCCCGCGTTCTTTGGCTTTTTTAAGCTCAAATACCGTACGCCGGGTAACTACTTCACGCCGATGATAAATAAATTCTTCTAATATTTGTTTTAGGTTTAGTAAGCGAGGTTGGCCATTTACAAGAGCAACCATATTAATACCAAAGCTATCTTGCATTTGGGTTAGTTTAAATAGGTTATTTAAAATAACATTAGCATTTTCATTCCGTCTTAATTCAATAACTACGCGCATACCCGATTTATCAGATTCATCGCGAATTTCGGTAATACCTTCAACAATTTTATCTTTTACCAGTTCAGCAATCCGTTCGCATAGTTTGGCTTTATTCACCTGATAGGGTAATTCATCAATAATAATTGCCTGGCGATCTTTTGCTATATCCTCAAAGTGTGTGCGCGAGCGCATTACCACACGACCACGCCCGGTTTTATACCCGTTATGTACATCGTTCAGGCCAAATATAATTCCCGCAGTTGGAAAATCCGGAGCCGGGACTAGTTCAATTAATTCTTCTATAGTTATTTGTGGATTTGCCAGCAAGCTAAGGCTGGCATCAATTAATTCGCTCAGATTATGCGGAGGTATATTAGTTGCCATACCCACGGCAATACCAGTACCACCATTTAAAAGTAAATTAGGTATCTTGGAGGGAAGAACATGTGGTTCGCGTTCACTGCCATCATAGTTAGGCCCAAAATTAACCGTTTCTTTTTCAATATCGGCCAACATTTCATGAGTGATCTTTGTCATCCTGATTTCGGTATAACGCATTGCCGCAGCAGAGTCACCATCAATAGAACCAAAGTTACCTTGTCCGTCAATTAATGGATCACGAAGTGAGAAATTTTGTGCCATCCGCACAATAGTTTCATAAATTGCAACATCGCCATGTGGATGGTATTTACCGATTACATCCCCGACAATACGCGCAGATTTTTTATACGGCTTATTCCAGTCGTTAGATACTTCGTGCATAGCATATAATACCCGGCGATGCACCGGCTTTAAGCCATCGCGTACATCAGGCAGGGCCCGGCTGACAATTACACTCATTGCATAATCTAGGAATGAATGTTTCATTTCGGTTTCGATATTTACATTAACTACGTCTTTAGCAAAGGAAGGAAATAAAGTCTCAGGAGTATCACTCATAGTCTAATCCATATAAATTCATAATAAAAACAGATTATATCACATTTACCGGTTAGAACCAGTTACCATTTTAAACTCAAATAATCGGCAGTCAAGAGCACCATTAAACATGGGAATCTTTCGGTTTACCTTAAGCCGGATAAGCTTGGGAAGTCGCAAATCACCACTTAAAAAATAACAATCCCAGCCTGTATAATTGCGTTTTAGCTGATCCCCCAATAATGGGTAAAATTTGGCCAATTCTTCTTGCTCATCAAGCCTTACGCCATACGGTGGGTTACACAGTAACACGCCATGTGTATCTGGAGCCTTCTGGTCTAAAAAATCGCCTTGGCTGATTTTTACGTATTTCATTAGCTTAGCTGTTTTAAGGTTACTTTGTAGGAGGGAAATTGCCCTGTTACTTATATCGCTGGCATAAATTTTAAGCGGTGTATTATAATTAACGGCCATGCTGGCTTGTTCTTTTAGTTGTTTAAACTGGTTTAAATCAAATTGTTTAAGCCGTTCAAAACCAAATTGACGGTTAAGCCCGGGGGCAATATTTAAACCGATACTAACGGCTTCCATTACAATCGTTCCGCTACCACACATCGGGTCATAAAACGGCATATGCTTCTGCCATCCACAGAATTTTATCAAACCGGCAGCCAAGTTTTCTTTTAGAGGGGCTTCAAGGTGATTTTGCCGAAAGCCGCGTTTAAATAGTGCTTCACCGGAAGTATCCAGATATATAGTAACCGTATCTTTGGTTAAGAAGTTATATATTCTAACATCTGGGTTTTGTTTATTGATGTCCGGCCGATCATTAACAGTATTCACAAAATAATCACAGATAGCATCTTTTACTTTTAAGGTAATAAATTCAAGACTTCTAAGAGGAGAGTTTTTTGCAGTGGTAGAAATTTTTAAACTGTTATTAGCATTAAACCATTCCTGCCATTTAACAGACCTGCTAATATTATATATATCTTCTTCATGATTATAGCTACCAAATGCAACTTGCAGCATAACTCTACTAGCCAGGCGGCTATGCAGGTTAATTTTCATAATACTATTTAAATCTGCTTCAAATTTGATTCCGGCATTGACAATTTCACACAATTTAGCACCTAGTTGTTCAATTTCTTCTTTTAATAGATTTTCTAGCCCTTTATTGGTCGTAGCAAAACATGTATGCAATACATTTCCTTTCGATCATTATTTTGATGGTTATTCGTAGTTGATAAGGTGATAATAATAACATTTTTGTACTTTAATATGCAATTATTTTGCTTGCGGTATTTAATTACGAATTTTGGTGTTGAAGTTGTAAGGATGTTATAATACGCTACTTTTCGGGTGATAGTTGGTGGCTGGAAATAGCTCCAACTATTTCAGCCACCTGACTGCGTCACTTCTACAAAAGTAGAAAGGAGGTAGATCAGGAGTTATAAAAAGCTCTTTAAGTGGTTAGAACGGACTCAAAAAGTAGCTGAGTTTATAACCAAGATACAATGCATATCAAATATTGGTACGCCTTGTCATCCAGGTCATGACTTAGTGAGATAGCCCATAGTTAGTTAACTGTGGGCTATTTTTCGCTTTTTATACCAACAGTATAACATATTCTTCAAGCAAAAAGCAAACTGTATATTACTAAAAATATTACTTGTACCATTGTTACAGTTAGCCCATTTTTTATCATGGCTTTGATATTTTTACTCTCAGCAAATCCCATTGCGGCAAACATGTTTGCTCCAGGGTAAGCAAAATTGGTAATCCGGGTAGCCAGTAATATACTAAAAGCAAAAGTAGTCATACTTAATTGCATTTGTATGGCAACTGGTGAAAACATTTCATATAACATTTTTATAACGGCAGCAGCTGCAGCCGGCATACCAAAGGCACCGGTAATCCCGGTAAGGATTGCAATCATGGATTTGCCGCCAAGGTGTTCGAGTGGTAAAAAAAGGGCAGTTAAGGCCTTAAAGCCACCGGCACTTTGTACCAAATTTAAAAATGGATCAAGCAATAAGAAAATAAAAAATAAATGAAAATTTTTTTTCATTCCCTCAACAAGAAGGCCAAAAATTTTATTTAAATTAAGACCACCGCAAAAACCTGTAGAAATAGCTAAAAACAACATTACAAAAACTACATACGAAGTTTTGGCACCGGTTACTAAACCATACATGACACAAACTAAAAAGCCGAGTATAAAAATGCTTGTAGTTAATTTTTGTCGTTTACTTGGTATAAATTGTTCTTGATCACTTTCTTCAAATAATTCATTAGCAAATTGTTTTTGTAACCTATTTGCCATAATCCAGGTAACGACCAATGTTACCGCGGCAATTGGAATTGATGCATAGATTAACATTTTTGGATAGCTAAGTCCGGTTACGCCAAGAATTGCTACTACAGGTGGGGCAAATGGCCCAAGAATAAGTGCTTCTTCAGCACTTGCCTGCATTAAAATAGCTAAACTTGGGCGGCTTAAACCAACTTTTCCAGCAATTGGGCGTAAAATCGGGGCAATAATTGCCAACCCACCGGCAATAGTACCCAAAACTCCAACAATAATGATTGAAGAAATAATAACACCAATTTTTACTCGTCTTTTAGTATTAATGCCTATGCTATAGACAATTTTATGCACTAAAGTATGGCTGACTTTGGTTTCACTAAGTACTTCACCCAGCCCCCGTCCCAGCATAATAATAAATCCGATAAGAGCTAGAAATGATGTTAAGGACTTTGCTATTACATTACCAATTTCAAGCGGTGTTGATTTGTTAAAGATAAAGCCAAGGGCAACACCGATAGCTGTAGCAACTAACGGATCTACATCCTTAAAAACTAGTACGGCGTATACGATGATCAGGGACAGGCTGGCCAATGACCACCAGAATGCAAAGTCATAATACATGATTTACCTCACTTAAAGGTTCAAACTATTATCTATGGGTTTTGTCTAATTTCATAACGACAGAATGTTTCTGCTTGTGGGTGTGCTTTAATATATTTAATGAATGGCGAATTAAACTTCAATAATCCGCTTTTTACATATGCATTATAGCAATTTGGGCTTCTGGTTTTTAGGCTATGAGATACCATATCCCCAGTACTCCAGATGGCATTACCCATAAGTAAAAATAAAAATATTTTATAATATTTTTTTTCTAATAAAATTATCCCGGCAAATATAATGATCAGGCTATGAAATAGTAGCATAAATCTATCTGATACCTCATTATGAATAGACATCAGTAGCCAGAATATAAGAATACTTAGCATAGTAGTAGAGATAAATTTTGTATCAAGTGAATGAGGGCGTATATTGTTTATATTAAGAGGCGATTTCTTATAATTTTTAATCCATATTGCAAATAAGATAACTAATATCGGGGCCATAGGAGCAATAACACACTGCAAAAAATATTGTAGTATATGATTTGGTATGGATAAGTTAGCCAAATGTGCATTATAAGTGTGATAGTTTAACTGAAAAATAAACGACGCCCACTGGTGCTCATAATTCCAGGCTAGAACTGGTGAGAAAATTATGAGGCATAATAGCATAGCTAAATAAAAGTGAATTTGTTTAAATACTATGCGTAATTCTTTTTGATAGAGAAAAAAAGCAACTAATGCGATTATCAATATTATACTGGTATATTTAGATAATAAGGCCAGACCGGCAAAAATTCCGATTAGATAAATAAAATAGTTTTTTTTAGTATGAAAATATTTTAATGTAGATAAAACGATGCTTAATTCAAATAAATTAACCAATCCGTCATAAGTTATAGATGTTATTATCCGATGTGTAGTAACAGAGTAGCTAGTTAGCCATAACAAAGCAATTGCAAAACTATGTTTTGCCCTTAATAAACGTGAAATTTGCATAACGACAAAACTTGATATTAACGTAACTACTACACCAAGAAAATTAAGCGCAAAAACATTATTGCCAAATATAATAGCGAATGATTTAATGACATAGGCAATTAGCGGCGGGCCATCTACGTAGGATAACTGTAAATTTTTACTCCAAAGCCAGTAATAATAACTATCAATATAGGGAATAATTGTAAAAGAGCTGGCAACTAGAATAAAAAGATAAGCAATAAAAATATATTGGTATATATTTTTATTACTTAGATTGATAAAATTCACTGATTAACCTTTCTTAATAAACTCAATTTTTTGAAATTAAACATGCTTAAATGGTTCTATTAAATTTCCCGCCGAGGGTTTGGCTATATATTACTGATTTATTTCATAAATTAGTTCAAAACTATTGCCCAGGCCCTCAATACCTAAACCAGGCTTATCTGATAAAACTATAGTATCTTTAGTGAACGTTGCGCCACCTATAAGAGGGTTATGCTTAATTAAGGCAATTGGGTCCAGATCCGCAAAATAAATATCTGGTTTACTTGCTGCAAAGCTGGCCATTGCTGCAACTCCAATCGGCGATTCTAACATACAGCCAACCATAACCTGCATATTAGCAGTTTTTGCAATATTATAAATTGCTTGTGCATTTTGTATGCCGGCACACTTCATTAGTTTTATATTTACACCACTAACCGCGTTTAATTTGGCAATATTTAGTGCATCGCTTACTGAAAAACAGCTTTCATCTGCAAAAATTGGTGTAGCAACATTATCATGAATAAATTTAAGATTAGTAATATCTGAGGCAGTGACTGGCTGCTCAACAAAGGTTATACGAAGTTTTTGGGTTTCCATTTGCCGAATAATTTGTATTGCACCTTTGGCATCCCATCCTTGGTTGGCATCCACCACCAACCGTATGTCATTCCCGCGCACACGCGCTTGCGGCCGAGAGGGATCCATGCCATGAACTGCATTATATACAGCTTTTACCCTCTCCAGATCATCTATTAGATCCAGACCCACTTTTATTTTTAAGGTAGTAAACCCCTGTAATACAAGTTCTACTGCATCTTTAGCCATTTCATCTTTGTCTTTAACGCTAATGGTTATACAACTTTTAACCTGGTTTTTATTTCCACCTAAAAATTGATAAAGGGGTATGCTACATTTTTTAGAAAATAAATCGTGAAGGGCAATATCTATCGCAGCCTTAGCAGAGGTATTTTTTTGTAGTGCATGCTGATTTATTTCAATTAATTGGTTAAAGCCAGTTATATCTTTACCAATTAATTTAGGTGCAATATTATTTTTTATTGCTCCGATAATTGAATCAATACTATCTCCGGTGATTAAAGGAGTAGCTGCAGCTGAGCCGTAACCAATATGACCGCAATTGGTTTTAATTTGAACTACAATATCTTCTACATTGTCAGTACGTCTGATGGCTGTAATAAATGGACGGGTAAGCGGTATAGTTAGTTTACCAACAGTAATTGATTTTATTTTCATATAACTTTACTTTAAAAAGTATTTTCTAATTAGTTATAACACCGCTATTAAAGATATAGGCGAAACATTAACTAGAAGCATATTCCTAAAACTTCATTAAGACTATTAACTCCAATTACATCTGCACCTGCTATTTTTTCTTTCGGTAAATTGGCCTTGGGTACAATAATCTGGGTAAAGCCAAGTTTTGCTGCTTCCCTGATTCGCTCCTGTCCTTTTTGTACGGTACGAATTTCCCCGGATAAACCAATCTCACCAAACATGGCTATTTTTTCTGTAAGGGGTTTATTTTTAAATGAAGAAATAATTGCTATCACGACTGCCAAATCGGCGGCTGGTTCACTAATTTTTACTCCACCAACGATGTTTAGGAAAATATCCTGATCAAATAACTGTAGATGCGAATGGCGCTGCATAATTGCAATTAGCATCGATAGTCTATAGCTATCCATACCAACGGCAAGTCGCTTAGGTGGCATAATATGTGATTGATCAGCCAGAGCCTGAACCTCAACCAATAACGGTCTGGTACCTTCCTGGGTAATTAAAATTGCACTACCTGGAGTATCTTTTCTATGTGAAGATAAGAAGAGGGCTGATGGATTAGTTACCTCGCGTAAGCCTTTATCTGTCATAGCGAAAATACCTAGTTCATTTACGGCGCCAAAACGATTTTTAACAGAGCGGATCATCCGGAAGTTTGAATGTTGTTCGCCCTCAAAGTACAACACCGCATCAACAATATGTTCAAGTACCCTGGGGCCGGCAATATTTCCATCTTTAGTTACATGACCTACCATGATAATACAGATATGTTGGTTTTTAGCAACCCTGGTCAGGATACTGGCACATTCACGTACTTGTGCCACTGAGCCTGGCGCTGATTGTAGCATATCAGTAAACATGGTTTGGATAGAATCGATCACGACAATATTAGGTTTTTCGCGCTCTATTGCATGAATAATATTATTTAAGCCAATTTCGGCCATTATTTGCAAATTATCGTTTCCCTTGACGCCAAGTCTTGATGCACGCAAGGCTACTTGCTGGATTGACTCTTCTCCGGTCACATAAAGTACGCGGCTGGTGCTGGATAATTGATCAAGGGTTTGCAAAAGTAAGGTAGATTTACCAATTCCTGGATCGCCGCCAAGTAAAATCACTGAACCAATAGCCAAGCCACCGCCTAAAACGCGATCTAATTCGCTTACCCCGGTTGATTTACGTTTTATATCTTCAGCTTCAATCTGGGCTAGTTTTACCACATTGGAGGTTGTATTTAAGGCGCTAAAGCGGCCTTTGGGCGTATTTTGGGCAACACTTTCTACTAAAGTATTCCATTCACCACAGCCGGTGCACTTACCTTGCCATTTGCTATGTTGTTCTCCGCAAACGCTACATTCAAAAACTAATTTGGTTTTACTCATTTATTTCAAATATGCTAAAATATTATTTATAAAGCAGATTTTATCACAAAGGAAATAACATGAAAAAATATAACTTAAATATTGTAGGCTTATTTATTATATTAAATTTGGGGGCATATATTGTTCAAGCAATTCCCTACTATTCCAAGGATATTAATAAAAGATTTGTGTGCGACATCGATCCGGACAATATCTCCTTTATACCCCCTAAACATATGAGTAAGAATGATAAGGCCAAATTAGCCAAAAGACTTGTTGCATTCGTATTAACTAGTTATGAACTAAATCCAAATAAAGGCAATTTAGGTGACGATTTTTCAGAGTTTGTGACGTCTTTTGGTTCTGTTAAATATTCAGCTGCTGAGAATGTTATATCTACACACATATTTTGGAGTGAAGACGGTTCTTTAAAAGGTCTTAGTGGGGTGGGACGATTACAGCATAACCATAATGAAGAAACGTTTAATTTTAGTATTAAATATGGTGTAGATGGTCAATCCAGAAAAATAATACCACCTACTTGGTATATAAGTGGCATACTTCTTGATCCATTTACTAACGAGCTTATCTTAATTAATGGAAAAAATAATGACTGTTATCCCGAAGTGATGACTCAAGATGAGCCTGAAAAGCCAAATTTACCTAAGAATATTAATGGGTCAGAAAAACAAGTAACGAAAGAAGTCAAATAGCCTTGAAATTCAAGTAAATATGTCTGATAAGAATTATATAACTATAGAAGGCTATGAACGGTTAAAAACCGAATTACATAATCTGGTAACTACAGAGCGGCCATTTTTAGTGCAGACTATCGCCTGGGCAGCAAGTAATGGTGATCGCTCAGAAAATGCTGATTATATTTACGGTAAAAGAAAACTACGTGAGTTAGATAAGCAGATTTATCGCCTTACTAAAAAGCTTGAAAATGCAGAAGTGGTAGATTGCCGCACTCATATTGGAAATGAAAAAGTATTTTTTGGGGCAACGGTTACTATTTTACGTAACGATACAATAGAGCAGATTATTCGTATTGTAGGGCAGGATGAAATTAATACGGAATTTAATCATATTAGCTGGACTTCACCCTTAGCCCGTCTTTTAATTGGCAAAAGTATTGGTGATGTTTTTAAATTATATTTACCATCTGGCATTGATGAGATTGAGATCATAGATGTTATTTACATCTAAAAAAAGGTCGCCACTAGCGATCTTTTTATTTAATTGGAATCTTTTATATAGCAGGATTTATTTTTTCCAGGCTTGATTTACCGCATTAGCTGCTGTTTTTAGATTTTGCTCAGATACAGCCACATCTTGCTTTGCTCTAACTAATAGGGCATTTTTTTGTTGCAAGTCTGTTTGCGCATCTTTCAAATCTCTTTGTGCCTGTTGCAGGTTTTTTTGAGCCTTTTCCAGGTTGTTTTTGGCAGTAGTCACATCATTTGTTGATTGGGTAAGGATATCTTCTTTATTATTATAATCAGCCTTTGCTGATTGATAATTATTTTGAACACTAATTAAATTAGTACTAGTTCCGCCAGCATATACATATGTGGAAACAGCTATACTAATTACGCAAATAGATTTTTTTATAATCATGCTAATCTTTGAGGTAGAAGTGGTGGGTTGTACAAGATTCGAACTTGTGACCAACTGGTTAAAAGCCAGCTGCTCTACCGGCTGAGCTAACAACCCACTGTTTAAAAAACTTATAGTCGTATGATCTACTATAAGTGGCGTCCCTAAGGGGATTCGAACCCCTGTTACCGCCGTGAAAGGGCGATGTCCTAGGCCTCTAGACGATAGGGACAACATAAGTCATCTTTAAAATGGCGCACCCGAAGAGATTCGAACTCCTGACCCTCTGGTTCGTAGCCAGATACTCTATCCAACTGAGCTACGGGTGCCCCGTTTCTGGCGGAGAAAGAGGGATTCGAACCCTCGATACGAGTTTTAGCTCGTATGCTCCCTTAGCAGGGGAGTGCCTTCGACCTCTCGGCCATTTCTCCAAGCTGTGACTCTAAGCTTCGAGGACAGTATTCTATACTTGTACTCACCTCTTTGTCAAATATATTTTATATTATTTATTTATGGTGAAGAAAAAATACTGGTATGACAAAACATTAGATGATATAATCCCAACTCCTTTTTTGTGCAAATTGCAGGAAAATGGATTCAAATATAATGAAATTTATAGGAGTTGGTATGTCAAAGAAAAAAACGTTTGATGTTTCTAAATTAACGGATCAGGATATACTTGGTATGCCTGAAACTGAATATATGAATCAAACGCAGCTTGAGTATTTCAAAAATAGATTATTAGAAGCTGAGCAAGAGATTTTAGAGAATGCTAAAAAAACTACTCAGGCATTTCAGGAACAAGATACAAACTATATAGCTGATCCATCAGATAGGGCTACCTTGGAAGAAGAATATGCACTTGAATTAAGAACAAGGGATCGCGAACGTAAATTATTACAAAAAATTCGTAAAGCACTGACCCTTATTGAATCAGGTAGTTATGGTTTTTGTGAAGATAGCGGAGAGCCAATCGGATTAAAACGTTTACTTGCGCGTCCTACAGCAACGCTAACTATTGAAGCGCAAGAGCGTCGTGAAGAAATGCAAAAACATTTTGCAGAAGAATAACTACCTGGGGTAAATAGATGCAGCGTGATGTTATGGAGTATGATGTTGTAGTTGTTGGTGGAGGACCATCAGGGCTGGCAACAGCTATACGTTTAAAGCAGCTATGTATTGAGCATGATACTGATATTAGTATAGCTCTATTAGATAAAGGTAGTAGCGTAGGTGCACATATCATGTCAGGCTGTGTTATAGACCCATCTGGTTTAAATGAGCTAATTCCCAACTGGCGTGAATTGGATTTTCCGGTTGCAACACCTGTAAGTCACGAAAAATTAGCTTTTTTTACAGCCAAGAGAAGTTACAGCTTACCTTATCCAAAACATTATGCCAACACTGGCAACTATATTATAAGTCTAAGCCAGCTATGTACCAGGTTAGCTGAATATGCAGAAAATATTGGTGTAGAGATATATCCCGGATTTGCTGCAATTACCCCGATTATAGAAGATGGTAAATTATGTGGTGTTATCACTGGAGATGTCGGCTTAGATAAAAATAATACACCAACGTCTAATTACCAAATGGGGATAGAAATCAGGGCAAAGCAAGTAGTAATCGCCGAAGGGTGTCGGGGTTCGCTTGCAAAACAACTGATTAAAGAGTTTAATCTTGCTGATAAATCAGATCCGCAAACATTTGGTTTGGGAATTAAAGAAGTATGGCAAATAGACCGGGTAAAACATAGTTCAGGGTATGTACTTCATGCAATTGGTTATCCATTGTATAACCAGGCTTACGGTGGCGGGTTTTTATATCATTTTGATGATGATAAAGTGGCTGTTGGCTTAGTCACAGCGCTGGATTATAAAAACCCATATTTAAGCCCGTTTGAAGAATTTCAAAAGTTTAAACACCATCCCGAAATTGCTGCAGTTTTAAAAAACGGAAAGCGTCTTGAGTATGGAGCCAGAACTGTAGTAGAAGGTGGAGTGCAATCACTACCGCGGGTTAATTTTCCTGGTGGGGTTTTAGTCGGGGATAGTGCTGGTTTTTTAAATGTACCAAAAATCAAAGGCGTGCATAATGCAATTTATTCCGGGATGATTGCTGCTTTGGCTGTATTTGAAGCTATAAAGGCAGATCACAATGAAGCGACCACATATGCTATAACATTACAATCAAGTAAGTTATATAAAGGCCTTCATGAAATAAGAAATATCCGCCCGGCATTTAATGCAGGTATTTACCTTGGGTTACTGTATGCAGGTATTGATACATATATTCTCAAAGGCAAGGCACCGTGGACGTTTCATCATAAGCATAAGGACAATGAAAGGTTATTGCATAAGTCTAAATTTAAGCCAATTAATTATGCTAAGCCAGATGGTGTGATTAGTTTTGATCGTGCCAGCTCGGTGCACTTAGCTAATATTACTCATGATGAAGACCAGCCGTGTCATTTAGTTCTTGCCGATAAACGAATTCCAATTAGCGTAAACCAGGTTAATTATGCGGCTCCGGAAACACGTTATTGTCCGGCTGGAGTATACGAGTTGATAAAAACTGCCAATGGCCAGAGTTTACATATCAATTCGCAAAACTGTGTACATTGTAAAGCGTGTGATATTAAAGACCCTACCGGTAATATTACTTGGGTTCCACCCGAGGCTGGCAGCGGACCGCAATATAGTGAGATGTAAATGAGTAATAAGGTAGCTATTGTTACAGGTGCCTCTGGAGGCATTGGTCAGGAGATTGTTTATGCTTTGGTAAATGCCGGAATTAAGGTTACCATGGTTGCTAGGAATATTGATAAACTTATTCACATTGCTGGTGCATTAGCTGATAAAAAAAATATGGTTTTGAGCCTAAAAGCAGATTTATGTAATGTAGATGAAATAATAAATGTAGTAAGCTTATCCCATAGGCATTGGGGACAAACGGATATTCTGATAAATAATGCAGCATGCTGTAGTTACACTAGTTTTCATTCAGGGGAAAAAGAGGATTGGCAGCGTATGTGGCAGCTGAATGTTTTTGCTCCATCAGTTGCAATACAGGAAACATTAAAGTATTTTGATAAAGATAACGGCGGACATATCATAAATATTTCCAGTATGTCGGCACATCGAGTCGTTAGAGGTGGGTGCTTTTATTCAGTAACTAAAGCGGCATTAAATGCACTTACGGAAACTCTTAGAAAAGAGCTTGTTGAACTAAAAAGTAAGACTAGGGTTAGTTCTATATCACCTGGATTGGTAAATACCTCCTTTTGTAAAAAAGACCAAGGTGCACTACAGACGAATTCTGGTAAAGAAACATTAGATCCACAGGATGTTGCCGAGGCAGTGCTATATCTTATAAATACTAAACCCCATGTTGCTGTTCATGATATTTTACTACGTTCCATCAACCAGTATGAATGATCTAATTATCTATTTTTAATTTTATTTATTAGATTTTATATACGCCTAATCGTCTCAAATATATAATATTATGTGGTTGACGTGGAATATATGAATGTGCTAGAATTCAGGTATAAAAAGCAAAAAATAGTCCACAATTAGATTAACTAACTGTGGACTACCGCTAGGTCATGACCTGTATAACAATGTGAATCAATATTTGATACGCACTGTATACTTGGGTTATAAACTCAGCTACTTTTTGGGTGATTCTCAGCCACGCCAAAAGCTTTTTATAGCTCATGGTACTACCTCCTTTCCACTTACGTAGAATTGATGTAGCCAGACGGCTGAAATAGTTAGCGCTATTTTCAGCCGCCAACTACAACCCGTAAAGTGGCGTATTATATCATGATTATCAAATTCAAAAAATCTCAATCATGGATTCCGCAAATAACAACAAATATTGCTGATGTTTAATTTCTACATATGGTATAATCTAGGTCCTTTAGAGGCTTATTGCCGCTAAAATGTTGCTGTTATTGGTCGCGATAATGGCGAAATTATAAATTTTTAATGGATATTTAATATGAAATACGCAAATTTAACTGCTACTAAACGTGACGAGCATGGTAGAGGTGCGAGCCGCCGCCTGCGTCATTCAGGAATGGTTCCTGCAATTATTTATGGTTCAAATGCTGATGCAATGCCAGTTAGCTTAGATCATAATACTTTATTTTATGCTTTAAAAAATGAAAGTTTTCATACTTCAATTTTAAATCTTGAAGTAAATGGTAAAACTGAAAAAGTATTACTTCGTGATTACCAAATGCATGCATTTCGTCCACAAGTATTGCACATAGATTTTCAAAGAGTAAATGAAAAAGAAGAAATTCAAATTCGCATTCCATTACACTTCTTAAATGAAGAAACATCATTTGCGGTTAAGTCACAGTCAGCTCACATTACTACAGTTATTAATGATGTTGAAATTCGTGCTTTAGCTAAAGATATTCCTCATTTTATTGAAGTAGATTTACAAAATATTAAGATTGGTGAATCAGTTCATTTATCTAATTTAGTTTTGCCAGAAGGTGTTAAACTGGTAAGTCTTCTCCGAGGTGATGATGGGGTAGTTGCAACTGCTGCCGGTATTGTTGAAGTGGCTGAGGAAGAAGTTGTTGCGGTTTCTGCAGCTGATATTCCAACTGTTGCCGGTGATAAAAAAGAAGATAAGAAAGACGGTGCATAAGAATAGCTTTCTTTCAAATTTTTATATAAAAGCACTCCAAACCAGGGGTGCTTTTTTTAATATTAGCATGTTATTCCCCGCTATAGTATGAAGAATGACAAAATCCAGGATCCAAAGATAAAAAGTATGTTAAATTTAACAGCACTGCCGCCATTATCATTATATGTACATATTCCGTGGTGTGTAAAAAAGTGTCCATATTGCGATTTCAATTCGCATAATCAACCATCTAGCTTACCTGAGGATCAATATATTAATTGCCTTATTAGTGATCTGGAACAATCGCTGCCGCTTATCTGGGGTAGAAGTGTTAATAGCATTTTTATTGGTGGTGGAACCCCCAGCTTGTTTAGTCCTAAAAGTATTGAGCGTTTGCTACAAGCTATACGTAGCCGGACTAATCTATCTCCGCTGGCAGAAATTACGATTGAGGCTAATCCGGGTACGGTGGATAATAACCATATCCAAGGCTATAGCCAAATCGGGGTCAACCGGATTTCATTTGGCATCCAATCATTTAACAATAAGCATTTAGAGATATTGGGCAGGGTGCATAATAGTCCGGATGCAATAAAAGCAATAACATTGGCTAAAAAATTTTTTGATAATATAAACTTAGATATTATCTACGCTTTGCCAGAGCAAAAAGAAACAGATTTAATAGCTGATTTGAAAACAGCCCTTTCATTTGAAACTACTCATCTATCCTGTTATAATCTTACTCTTGAACCAAATACGGCCTTTTATGCTACTCCGCCAAAATACTTACCTGATAATGACCTATGTTATGCAATGCAGGATATAATAGTTGATACTTTGGCTAAAAACGGATTAAATAGGTATGAAATTTCAGCCTATGCAAGGAATAATCGGCAATGCCAGCATAATATAAATTACTGGCAATTTGGTGATTATTTGGGCATTGGTGCAGGTAGCCATTCAAAGCTTAGTTTTTCAGATAAGATTATCCGGCAAATTAGGCAGAAGCATCCGCAAAATTATATGGCTAAAGTTGTTAAAAATGAACATATTATAGAAGATAAGATAATAGATGCAAAAGAGTTGCCTTTTGAGTTTATGTTAAATGCATTAAGGCTAATAGATGGCTTTCATACTTCTTTATTTGTAGAGCGAACAGGACTTGGTTTGTCAATAATTTTACCAGTTTTGGATATAGCTATAAGAAAGGGATTTATAAAGCCCATACGTGATGGGTTAATTATTCCGACTCAAACGGGACAAGATTTTCAAAATGAGTTATTAATGTTATTTCTTAGTTCGTGATAAAATACAAAATGCAAAAATTTGAAGGAATAAATCAATGAAACAAATCATTCATACCGATAAAGCACCAAAAGCAATTGGTTGTTATTCACAAGCCGTGAAAGCTAGCAATACAATTTATTTATCCGGGCAAATTGGTTTTATTCCAGAGACGATGGAGTTGGAAAACGGCATTGAAGCTCAGACCAATAGAATGTTCAGTAATTTGCGTGAAGTAATTATAGCCGCAGGTGCTACTTTAGATAATATTGTAAAATTAAATATATATTTAACTGATATGTCTAATTTTGCAATAATTAATACGGTTATGGCTAAATTTTTCAATGAACCATATCCGGCTCGTGCTGCAATTGGGGTTCTGGAGTTACCTAAAGGTGCATTGGTAGAAGCGGATGCAATAGCTGTTGTAAATAATTGAACCTCATATGAAAAATGTCCTGGCAATTGATACTTCTTCTGTCTACCTATCTTTGGCATTACAGGTAGATGAGAAAATTTATAAATATATCAATAAAGTCGATAATAAGCAATCAGAAAACATCATCCCACAAATTAAAGCTTTGTTAGCTGATGCTGGGGTCTCAGCCCGGGATGTAACACATATTGCTTACAATCAAGGACCCGGTTCATTTACTGGCTTGAGAGTCGGTCTATCGGTTGCCATTGGTATGGCTTTTGGTATAAATGCATTATTAATCCCGATTCCGGCTTTTGCGATCTATGCACTACAGGCTTATGAGTTAATGAAAAATCCAGAATGTTCTCAGGTTCTTGTTGGTTTAGATGCAAGACTTAACCAACTATACTTTGCAGGGATAGATGCTAAAACCTTTGCGTATTTCATACAACCGCAATTGATTAATCCCGGGGATATTAATCGTATACATAATATGGAAAGTATGTTGTTTATTGGATCCGGATTTAGCCAATATGCTGATTTATTGCCAAATGAGGTTAAGGTATTATTGTCAAGCCAGATTCATCCACAATATCCGGAAGCCACTTATTTATTAAAACTTGTAGGTTCCGGCAAATTTGGCCAAGTTACCCCAGCGCAGGCTGATTTACTTTATTTACGTGATAAGGTAGCATTAAATTTAGCTGAACAATTAGCTAGCCGGTAGCAATAATTGATTTTAAGTTTGGCAACTAAGTTATAGCCAAATGCTGAGTATGCCAGATTTTTGCATAAAGGCTGTCTGCTTTGGCCACTAGCTCATCATGTGTCCCCATGTCTACAATTTTGCCTTGATCAATAACAATTAACCGATCCATATTTTTTAAAGTAGATAACCTGTGCGCAATGGCTAACACGGTTTTTCCAGCTAATAATCCATCGATACTTTGTTGTATATATTGTTCTGTAACACTATCCAAGCTGCTGGTGGCTTCATCCAAAACTAAAATCGGGGCGTTTTTTAAGATTGCCCGGGCAATAGCAATACGCTGGTGTTGCCCACCTGAAAGTTTGACACCTCTTTCACCGACCATAGTATTATATTTATCCGGTAGCTTATTAATAAATTCATCGGCATGTGCACTAATACATGCATTTATTACCTCTTCATCCGTAGCAGTTGGCCTGCTATAACGGATATTTTCCATTAATGTACGATGAAAAAGGCTTATATCCTGAGGGATAACAGCAATTTGTTGCCGTAGAGAATCACAATCTATATCTGAAATATCGGTTCCATCAATTAAAATTGAACCATTCTCTGGTAGAAAAACTTTTAATAATAAATTAATAAGGGTAGTTTTACCTGCACCGGTAAAGCCAATAATACCAATTCTTTCCTCAGGCTTTATAGATAAATTTAAACCGGAAAATATAGTTCTTTCATTGTTATAAGTAAAGTGAATATTTTTAAATTCGATAGATTTTGCTGCTAAATTATTTGCGACAAATTGGTCATGTTGTGAAACCGGGGGATAGTTATTTTGTTGATATTCAGATTTATCCGCAGTATATATAGATAATGAAGATCTCAAATCACCCATTTTATTGGATAATTTGTGAAATTCTTGTACCAGGTGCCATACATTTTCTTGAAATTGAAACATCATGGTAAAGACAAATACAAAGTCCCCAATAGTAATTTGGTTAAGACGCTTTAGTTCAATCATAATAATTATCATGATAACCATGAATAGGATTCCAATGGAATCATTAATAACATCAATTATAGTTTGAGTCTTGCCCAATTTAATTGTTTTGGGAATAAAATCACGATCAATATTATTTTGTAAGCGATTATATTCATAATTTCGTGATGCAAATAATTTGATTGATTGAACATTAGCAATATTATCAGAAATTTCCCCAATTACTTTATGTTTAGCATCACTGGCAAATTGTGAAAGAACATTAATTTTTTTAGCAAAAAAATAATTTAATATTATAAATAATAATGCCCATATTATAACGATACTACCTAATGTAAAATTTATAAATATAATGCTAACCCCGGTTGTAATGCTACTCAATAGCCAGAATAATATACCATACCACAGCTGGGACCATAGTTCCTGATAACCTTCCAATAAACCTTTAATTTTGCTGACCAAGCTTCCGCCGGTAACATTTTGAAAAAATGAATACCTGTAGGATAGGAGAGTGCCGAATCCTTTTAACAGAATATTACGTTCTACATATGGTTCAGATTTCCAGGCTGCAACATTAGATAATCTCCACATAGTACTAAGTAGTACGTCAGCTAATATATAGATTATAAGTGGTTTTAATAGTTGGCTAAAGCTCAGGTCTTTAGCTTTATCAATTATATCGACCATCATTTTGATTGCATAGTATACCACTGGTCGATAAAACGCGCCTAAAATAGGTGCTGCTATCATTATCAGATAATAAATACGGTATTGCTGTATTGATCGCCATAAAAAACTAAAAACTTGTTTCATCTTACTTTATTATTAATTAATTTCCCAATATATTTAATTTGCCAGGTATTTTTATAAAGATTTTTGCTATAATATCGCTAATCTTGTGAAAGCAAGGTTCGGTGTATCACCCCTGGTGGGTGGTAAAACGCCTGTTAGGGGTGGTATGTATTGTTAATCTTTTATAAAGGAACAGTCATGCTAACTCTGGCAGTGATTGGATTTCTCGTGCTGAAAAAAGTCGGACCACTTATCAAGGTAAAAATCCGACTTCGAGTAAAACCGAAGAAATCCTGTAGCAAACATCGTTAGCAATTGCTACGGGGTAGGGTGTTTACTGAGACCCTATTCTTCTGTAGGTATTATAATCTAATTAAATACCACCTGTCAAATTAAAATTTAAGTTGTTGCCTGAGTTATTAAATGAACAAGAATATAAGGCTGGTGGTTCCAGCTGAGCTACCCAAAGTTGCTATTTTAGATAAGCGGGTGAATAAAACCCCGTGGAATATGGTACAATACGAGGAGTGTTTAGCTAATAAAAATCAACAAGTGTACGTACTGGAGATTGATGAGGTTATTTGTGGATTTCTAGTAGTTGCCATTACTTTTGATGAAGTAGAAATATTGCAGCTGGGAATAGACACAAAATACCAAGGCCAAAAATTGGCTACATTGTTATTAACTGAGGTTTTAGCCAAGTTGGATGATAAAATTTTAATTAGCAAAGTTTTTTTAGAAGTAGCCGCAAACAATGACTCGGCAATGGCTTTATATAGAAAGCTGGGCTTTACTAAAATAAGTACTCGTAGGGGCTACTATACAATTGATGGCATGAAAATTGATGCCATAGTTATGATGTTAAAATATACATAATAAAAATATGCAAAACCGTGATCCTTATAAACTCCTATATAATAATTTGTGGCTGTATAAATTTGATAGAACAGCAACAAACTCAGAAATACGAGGTAACAAACCGGATGCTACTATATATATGGAAGCTTCGGTATCAGTTGCTGCAAAGACATTAAATCCTACAAACCAAACCAATTTCATATCTTCAGGAAATTTAATTGATAATTGGGATACTTTGGTAGAAAACATTAGCAATTGCACTAAATGTGGCTTGTGCAAGGATCGCAAAAATGTAGTAATTGAGCGGGGTTCAAGAAGTGCCAAATGGATGTTTGTGGGCGAGGGTCCGGGTGAGCAGGAGGATATTCAGGGCAAACCATTTGTTGGTGCATCCGGTCAGTTATTACAAAAAATGATTGCTGCTATGAATCTAAATCCGGCTACAGATGTTTATATTTGTAATGTGGTTAAATGTAGACCTCCTTATAATCGCAATCCTGAACCAAGCGAAATCGAAGTATGCAGAAATTATTTATTTAGCCAGATTGAGCTGGTAAAGCCGCAAGTAATCATTACTTTAGGGCGTTTTGCGCACCAGACATTATTAAATACTACTGAAGCAGTTGGGAGGTTACGCCTGAAACAACATGTTTATCAAGGTATTCCATTAGTTGTAACTTATCACCCGGCATATTTGCTTAGAAATCCTAGTGCGAAAAAAGATGCCTGGGCAGATTTGCAATTAGCCATGAAGGTGTTTCAAGAAAAAGCTATATGAAAATAAATATCAACGGTATAGCTACTCAAACCATAATCGGCTGTTACGATTATGAGCGGAATAAAGAACAAGAAGTACTAATAGATATATGCATAGAACTATATCAAAGTAACTGGACAAAGCCAGATATTCTGGAGACAACTGTTGATTATGACGGGGTGGTTGATTTTATCCGGGAGCTGGTACCAAACACTAGCTACAATTTATTGGAAAGTCTTTCAGAACATATCAGTGAAAAACTACTAAAACAATATCCTTTAATTAAAGTTGCGCATGTGGTAGTTGCCAAGCCGGCAATATGTGGAATAAAGGCAAAACATATTACTGTGAGCCATACAAAAAAACGTAAATTTAAAGTAGCACTGGCATTAGGCTCTAATGACACTTTAGCTATGCAGCAAATTATTAGTGCGATTGAAATTTTAGGTGAGCATGTAAGTGATATTAGTATCGGTAGGTTTTATAAAACCATCCCGGTTGGTTATACAAAGCAGAATGATTTTATAAATACAGCTTTAATTGGATATGTGAATTTACGTCCTGAAGAATTGTTGGGCAAAATTAAGGTAACCGAAAAACTAATGGGCAAACATGAAGTGTTTGCAAATGGGCCGCGCTCAATTGATATTGATTTGATCCTGTTTGATGATCTGATTTATACGCATAATTTTTTAACTGTGCCACATAAGTCAATGCACTTACGGGATTTTGTACTAAAACCCCTGGCGGATGTTGCCGGCAATTGGGTACATCCGGTATACAATAAAACTATTGCCACATTACTAACTGAAGTAGGAAACACTTCAATTATAGGTGAAGTTGATTATTATAAATGAATTATCTGATTAAATTTAGGGTTAAACGTGAGTTACGTTTATTGCTTCGTTACAATAATACACAAGAAATAGGACACTCCTCGTTATATAAAATTGCTAATTGTTACTATATTTTATTACAAGCTGCAGCAATTCTACAGTTCCCTAAAAATATTAATGTGCAATTGATATACCAGGATCTGCAGGATTGCTATTCCCACTCGTTTGTAGAAGAGTATTTACTCAATTGGGCACATAGTGAAGTTACACAATCAATTAAGTACCTGCAGTTTGAGCACAATTCGGTTTTAGAAAATAATAGCCGGGTAACTGATTGTGCCGGGGTTTTAATTTATCGATCTTTTGAGAGTTTGGTAGATATTTTTGCGATTTTAAACTATACTGCAGATTCTTTTTCTGATGGCGGTAAATTTAACAAGACAGATAGTGCATTGAGGCAAATAGAGCATTTGTGTTCTCAGGGTGCTGCTATTATTGACCTGGGCGTAGAATCCACCAGGCCAGGGGCAGCTGTAATGGATGCTGATGCTGAAATAGAATTACTTAAACGGGTATTGCCGCGTGTTTTGGAATTAAAACCTGAATTGGGATTTGAGCTAAGCATTGATACATATCATCCTGAAACTGTACTATGGCTTAATGATTTTGCAGTGGATATTATTAATGATGTATCTGGTAATTTGTTGCTAGAAGTGGTCAAACCAATATTAAATTCAGGAAAGAGATATGTTGCTATGCATAGTTTATCTATTCCGGCCGATCCCAAAGTTGTTCTGCACATAGAGGATAATCCGATAGATCATATATGCACTTGGCTAAACAACAAAGTGGAAACGATTACTGCTGGCGGTTGTGATACTTCCAATTTAATTTTGGACCCGGGAATGGGGTTTGGCCTGAATATCGCGCAATCCTGGTTTGTAGCTCGTCATATAAAAAAACTACGTTATCTTCCTTGTGAGATACTGTTTGGGCATTCACGAAAAGCATTTTTTAAACATATAACATCCAATCCGGCAGCTGATCGTGATTTGGAGACGGCAGTTGTCGCAGCAAAGACGTCGCCATATGTAGATTATTTACGCCTACATGATTTAGAGCACTTTAATCGGATAACTCCGGTTTTTAACCAAATGAGCTGAATATATAAATATTATGTCATTCTTATGCAGACTGGAATCCACTACTGTTATAATTTCGGTATATTTTTTAAAAGGTTATATATTTAATGTCTATATTACAAGCTGATTTAGATTTGATTCATAAGTCAATCCGGATAATTCCTGATTGGCCGGAAAAAGGGGTATCGTTTCGCGATATTACCACATTGCTGCAAGATCCTAAAGCTTTTCATAAAGTTATTGAGATATTGTTAAATCGGTATAAAGATAAGCATATTGATGTAGTTGCCGGGCTGGATGCCCGAGGGTTTATTTTTGGTCCGGTATTAGCTTATGAATTAGGGGTTGGGTTTATTCCTATTCGTAAGAAAGGAAAGCTACCCTTTCAGACTTATGCTGAGAGTTATACCTTGGAATACGGTGATATCACAACAGTAGAAATTCACACAGATGCAATCAAACCCGGGGATAATGTTTTGATTATCGATGATTTAATTGCAACCGGTGGCACAATGCTTGCCAGCTGTAAATTGATCAAACGTTTAGGCGGGAATATCTATGAATGTGCTGTTGTTAATGATTTGCTCTATCTGAAAGGGAGCGAGGCCATTCGTAGTGAGGGATTTAATGTTTACTCAATATTGGAGCATAAGTGATGCGCCAATATGGCAATTACCCAAATGTACGCCTAAGGCGCAATAGGACATCTAGGTTCATACGTGATTTAGTTGCCCAAAATTATTTAAGAGTAGAGGACTTGGTTTATCCGGTGTTTATTCTTGAGGGCGGAAACCGGATAGAACCTATTGCATCTATGCCTGGACAATCACGTCTGAGTATAGATAAATTGCTTGGATTAGCTAGAGAGTGTGTGGATTTAGGCATTCGGGCAATTGCCATATTCCCGGTTATTGAAACAGAAAAGATACCTGATTCTATTCATGAAAGCTATAATCCAGGTGGTTTGGTTCAGCGGGCCATTCGCCAATTAAAAGCCAATTTCCCCGATTTAGGGGTTTTTACCGATGTGGCATTAGACCCATACACTCATACAGGCCATGACGGAGTAACCGACCATATGGATTATGTACTAAATGACGTAACAAATGAGTTTTTAGTTAAGCAGGCGTTATCACATGCTGATGCCGGAGCAGATTTTGTTTGCCCGTCAGATATGATGGATGGTAGAATTGGTGCTATTCGCACAGCACTAGAAGCAAAAGGTCATCATAATACAGGCATTATTGCTTATTCAGTAAAGTATGCATCTGGTTTCTATGGCCCATTTCGTGATGCAGTTGGTGCAAAAAAAGCTTTAGGGAAATCCGGAAAGACAAGTTATCAGCTAAATCCGGCAAATAGTGATGAGGCCCTACATGAAGTGGCACACGATTTGGCAGAGGGCGCTGATATAATTATGGTAAAGCCAGGTACCCAGTATCTGGATATATTATATCGTGTTAAACACGAATTTAAAAAACCAACAGCGGTATATCATGTTAGTGGTGAATATGCTATGTTAAAACTGGCAGCTGATAAAGGCTTTATTGATTATAATAGCTGTTTATTAGAAAATATGTTGGCTTTTAAAAGAGCAGGGGCCGATATGGTATGGACTTATGCTGCACTTGACGTCGCCCGCTTAATTAAATAGGAATAAAATAAATGACAGTAAAAGGTTCGAATAATACATTAAAGCAATTGGCAATATCATTGCTTAAATTAAAAAACGGTGAAAAATTATACGACAAATATGCAAATAGCTTATCCCAGGATTATTTAGCAGAATACTCCCCTGATGAGATAGAGCGCGATTTATTGATGTGTGAAGGCTTATCCCATAAGTCACAATATGCAATCCAAATTCGCTTAAATGGTGAACGCAAAAATATGTGGCAGATAAAATTGCTCAAATTTGGTGATACTGTAAGTTTGTCCCGTGGGTTACCTATTCTTGAAAATTTTGGCGTTAAGCTTCAAGATGAGCGACCATATGAAATAAAAGTTGATAGTGGTAATACTGTATTTATTTGTGATTTTGGCGTTGAAGTGCCAGCTGAATTTATGGATAAAATCAAAGACAAAGAGCTATTAGCCAAATTAGAACAGGCAATTGTTGCAGTCTTTGACCGAAAGACAGAGAATGATGGACTAAATCGCTTAGTATTATTCAGTGGGCTAACGGTACGGGAAGTTGAAATGATGCGCGCAATTACGCATTATATTGTGCAAACAACATTGCCATTTTCAAAAATATATTTAGCGGACACCTTACGTACATATCCAAAGATTGCATATCATTTATACTCATATTTTAATTTACGTTTTAATATTAAGCTGCATAATGTAGAACAAGCGAAGCAGGTCAGAAAAGAAATAGTTAGCGAACTAGAAAGTGTGACTAGCCTTGATCACGATCGGATTTTAAAAGCCTATCTGGCTGTTATTGACGCTATGCTTAGGACAAACTACTATCAAACAAGTGATAAAGAGAATAAAAAATATATTTCATTTAAGCTTGAGTCAGCGAAAATTTCTTTTTTACCGAGGCCGTTGCCTTTATATGAAATATTTGTTTATTCTATGCGTTTTGAAGCAATTCATTTACGCGGTGGTAAAGTGGCGCGTGGAGGTCTACGTTGGTCAGATCGACATGAAGATTTTAGAACTGAAGTATTGGGCTTGGTAAAAGCGCAAATTGTTAAAAATTCAGTTATTATCCCAACTGGTTCAAAAGGTGGGTTTGTTTGCAAAAAGCTGCCCTCAATTGCTGATCGTGAAAGTTATATGAACGAGGGAATAAATTGCTATAAAAACTTTATTTCTGGTTTATTGGATATAACGGATAATCTGATATCCGGAAAAGTAATTCCGCCTCAAGATGTAATTCGTTATGATGGAGATGACCCGTATCTGGTCGTGGCTGCGGATAAAGGTACAGCAACTTTTTCGGATTATGCTAATGCAGTTTCTGCCGAATATGGTTTTTGGCTAGGTGATGCATTTGCTTCGGGTGGGACAGCCGGTTATGACCATAAGAAAATGGGGATTACGGCTAAAGGTGCTTGGGAATCAGCAAAACGCCATTTTCGTCACTTAGGTATTGATACACAAACACAAGATTTTACTGTGATTGGTATTGGCGACATGGCTGGTGATGTATTTGGTAATGGTATGCTTTTGTCCAGGCACATTAAATTGGTGGCAGCATTTAACCACCAGCATATTTTTATTGACCCGCATCCAGATCCCAAAGGTTCATATTTAGAGCGTGAAAGATTATTTAATTTGCAGCGTTCTAGTTGGGCTGATTATGACATTAGTAAAATTTCAGCAGGTGGTGGGGTTTTTGAGCGTTCTGCCAAGTCAGTTCCTTTATCTAAAGAGGTTAAAAAATGGTTAGGCCTTGAGGTAAACGAAATGACGCCAACTGAATTAATTCACCTAATTTTACAATCCCAGGCCGATATGCTCTATAACGGTGGTATTGGTACCTATATTAAAGCCGAATCTGAATCACATGAGATTGTTAAAGACAAAGCGAATGATGGGCTTCGGGTAAATGGTAATGAATTAAAAGTAAAAGTTGTTGTAGAGGGTGGCAACTTAGGCTCTACACAGCTGGGTCGCATTGAGTATGCCAAAGCCGGTGGTTTAATCTGGACTGATGCAATTGATAATTCAGCAGGAGTTGATTGTTCGGATCATGAAGTAAATATTAAAATCCTCTTTGCCGCAATTATGCAAAAAACAAAAATGAGCTTGGAAGAACGTAATCAAATATTAGCGCAGATGACAGATGACGTGGCGCATTTAGTTTTACGGGATAATTATTTACAGACCGAAATTTTGAGTTACGCGACTACTCGGGCAGCTGAGCTGTTTTCAATTAATATGAATTTTGTTGATAAATTAGAAAAACGTGGAGATTTAGACAGGGGGGTAGAATTTTTACCAGGTTATGTGGAAGTAACTGACAGGCAAAAGGCTGGTCTTGGGTTAACCCCTCCTGAGCTAGCTGTACTCTTGGCCTATTCTAAGATAGTTTTGGATCGTGAAATTTTAAGTTCTGATTTAGTAAATGACAAGATGTTTAATGGTTTGCTTTTGGGTTATTTTCCAAAGCTATTACAGGAAAAATATCCTAAATATATTACAGATCACTATTTACGTAAAGAAATTATTGCCAACCAGCTGGCTAACTTAATCGTAAACCGCATTGGTATTACATTTGTCTTACGTTTTCAGGATGAATTTAGGACTACCGTTTGTCATATCGCCAGAGCTTTTTGGGCTGTATACCAGATAATGGATGCTGAAAAAATATTTGCAAGCATTGAAGCATTAGACAACAAGATATCAGCAAAAGTACAGGTAGAGTTACTAATCCGGCTTAAAAAGGCTTTGGAGCGTATGATACGTTGGGTGCTCAGGCGTTATAAAGATGAAGATAACGTCTTTGAAAAATTAATTTGTTATAAACAGGAAGTAGCACATTTACTAAGTATTTTACCGGATATAGTACGCTCAAAAGATTATCCGGAGGTATCTCAATTAGAAAATGACTTTACTATTGCCGGTGTACCATCAGAACTTGTAACATTTATTTCACGCAGCAATCATGTACCGCAAGTGTTAGATATAATAATTCATACGCATGAATCAAAACATAAATTAGATGCAGTTGCACGCAACTATTTTTATATCGGCCGTGAGTTAGGAATTGACTGGTTACGTAAAAATTTAATTGCCTTACCTGAAAATAATAAATGGCAGGCATTATCCCGTTCTGCATTGCTATCAGATGGATATTTTGTGTATAGTGCATTACTTAAAGCAGCGCTTAATTCAACGGCTGGTGATGATGATAAATTTGCCAAAACGTGGATGAAAAAAGAAGCTCACAGAATTGCTTTAGTTAAAGAAATGTTTGATGAACTAAAAAGCTATAAAACGCTGGATCTGGCTATGCTCTCCGCCGTAGTCCGCGAGCTGGGCAATATCTTACTGACATAGCTAATTCCCGCGCACATACATGTGTGGCCGGCGGGAATCTACATTTATTTCTCAAACACAGCGATTGACTCAATATGCGAAGTATGCGGGAACATGTTTATAACTCCTGCATTTTTTAACGTATAACCATGCACATTCACCAAAATTCCGGCATCTCGGGCTAAGGTTGCCGGGTTGCATGAATGAATATTCATGAGTAATTCTAAATCATCAACCCCTCAATTAATAGTAAATATTTTATCTATTCAGGACCACGATAAAGAAAACATAGTGATGGGTGTATCATTTTCATTAATTATTTGATGAAATTGATATTTATTAACCAACATAATTTCATTTTTTGTCAGTGTATAAATATGCTTTTTATCTAATTGAATTTTAGCTTTACCGTCTAAACAAATGAAAATTTCTCTATCTATGTGATTATGCTCGGTTGTAGTTTCACCTGCTTTTAATATAAAATGTGCTAGTTCAAAAGGTGCATTAATAAAATCAAACATCTTACTTAATCGAGAGACAGTAGCATTATATTCTGTGGCGGAATAGTTAGCAAATTTTTTTTCATAGGCACCCTCATTATTTATTATTATAATTTACCATTTCAATTTTTGCCCTTCGAAGGTGTAGAAAACTCCGGTTTCAATTTCATGTGTATTATTAATTAGCTTAAAAATAGAATTAGCGCTTTTATTAGGGCAAATCTTCGCATTTTTACCTCCCATTTTTGTTTTTATCCATCCAGGGTGTATCGCAATAACTTTCACATTTTTATCACTTAGATCATGTGCCATTATTTTGGTAAGCATATTAGCTGCTGCTTTACTAGCTCTATATCCATAAAAACCAGTGCCTGAGTAGCTATCAAAACTGCCCATTCTTCCACTAATTACTACAATGGTTTTATTAGAACCTAGAATAATATTATTTATTAATTTTTGTGTTATTAAAAGTGGTGCTATAGCGTTAGTACAATACATCTCAAGCATATCTTCTGTTGAGACTATTTCAAGGTTATCTTCTTTAAATATGCCAGCATTATTAATTATAATATCTATGGGAAGTGAAGCAAGTTCCTGACTAATATTTGAAATATCTTCACTCTTTTGCACATCTAAACTTAAAAGTCTAATATTTGCTAATTGTAGCCTTGAATCTACACTATTTACATTTCTAACCCCGGCAATAACATTCCAGCAGTTTGCAGAAAATACTGTTGCCAGTTCTAAACCTAAACCTTGGCTGCAACCAGTGATGAGCACCGTTTTTTTATGGTTATTCAAATTATTCCTTCTTTTTACCAATATTTGTGCTATGATCAATATTCAACGTTGTCCAATTCTTAAAATGCAACTTCGTACTGATTTCATCTACAATGGTTGGCATGATTGGTTTTACCATAAAAAATATTGTTGCTATGGCTAATGAGCTTATACTAGTGGTCTTTCGAGCTATAGTTTTATCTATTACATCAGAAACTATTTTAAATATTTGCATATAATTAAGATTTGATATAGAAAGTTTATATGTTTTAATTGATCTTGCAATTGGGTGAGCTCATCTATATACAATTCTTCAACAAATTCTACCTTAAAATTTAATAGTTTATCGATGAAATTATTAACTTTTAAATTTAGGTTATCTAGCTCCTCGATACTAAAATCGCTGTTATTAGCAAAATATGGTGAAATCACAGCAGTGCTATATAACCTAACAACATCAATGTGATATTTTTTTGTCAATTCTTCAAGAAATATTGTGTGGCCTCTGCTGGAAGAAAATTTTTTGCCGGATAGTTTAATAAATCTTTGAATTGACATTTTATATATTATGTTATTTACACCAATCCCTAATAAGATAGCAGAAACCGCTAATGCATAATAAAATTCAGTATCCTGACCCATAAAAACCACGATATTAGAATTTGTTTCGTTTAAGAATGTAATTATTTCCTTAAGGTTTTTCTTATATATTGATTTTAGACCGGTAAATAAAGACCAGATAGCTTCAAACCATATAGCAATAGGATAAGCATTACCGTTATTTATTGTAATGCTAATCCCTTTATGATAATTACATGATACTACAATATCTTCTATTTCCTCCCTACTCAAATATTCCAAATATTTGGACTTAAGCCTGTTATCCCAACTACTTGCTTCAATTAATTTAATTAATTGAGATTTTATTTTAAGTAAATTTAGGGTTAACGCCTTTGTTTTCTTAAGAATTGATGTCGTGGAGCAAGTCTTGTGTGATGGTTGTAATAGTTTCAAATTAAATATCGGAGTACTGCAATTTTCACAAATGCCACCATCACATCCATATCCACAGTTTGCACAAATACCATCTATTCTTGTATCACAGATAAATTCATTACAGTTTGTACAATAAATCTGGCTAATATCTTTCTATCAATGTACTATTGTCTATGAGCACGCTCATAATTTCTTTGACGGTTTCAATGTGTTCATTTGAACATGTTCTCACATATGCATCACAATTAACTTGGGCTAATTCGAGTGATTTAAGAATTTTATTTGCATATAATTCCTGAGCATCCTCAAACGTTATCTGGCTAAGTTCAGCTTTCCTTTCAGTATATGTATTATTTTGATCTGCGCCACAGATGGTGAGTTTTATGCCCATTTAGTGCTTGGTGCTTAGCATAGATATCACCTAAAATATAAACGCCAGTTAGATGCCCCATGTGCAAATCGGAGTTAGTACATGGGGGTGGTAAAGTTACAATATAATTATTCATTTCGTGCCTCTATAAGATTTATTCTTCCGCCAAATATAAAAATAACTAGTAATGTAATTGCACTACTAAATAGCATGGTAAATGGAAATCGTTGCGTAACCCCTATACTAAGTGCAGATAATAAAGAAAATAGTATTCCTGGTGTGACTAATGTAACCAATCCAATAAATCCACTGACTAAACCAGAATCACTTGGGAATAGTTGAAGGCATTTAGATAAATTAAACGGTAACATAGCTCCGCAGATAAACATTATGATTGTAGTAAATGATAAAAATAAGAATTTATTATTTATTAAGAACATATTTGATATGTAGGCAATCATTGCTATAATGAGAATAATTATTGGTATAGAATATGCTGATTTCAGATTAGATAGTTTCGATGATAGCTGAGTCCCAAATAAATATATAAAACTAACACATAAGAATAATAATCCGTTTCCAATTGGAGTAAAATGGTAAACTCCTTGAATTAAATATGGAGTTTGTAGAATAAATGTAAGCAATCCAAGAATAGCTAAATTTATATAAGTTAGGTGTATTATAAATGCATTATGTTTAAAGAGCAATAAATATTTATTAATAATATTTTTAGGTACCAGAGTGTTTCTAACTTCAATGGTTTCTGGTAAAAAGAGAAGCACAGTAATATAGATAATGAGTGACATAACACCTAAAGTATAAAAACACCACTTCCACCCTAAAAACGATTGTATAACCCCTCCTAATAGTGGAGCTAGTATTGGGCTTAGCCCCCACACAATTGTAATGAGCGATACTGCTTTTACCAATTTCTCTGCCTTAAATAAATCAGAAGCAATTGATTTAACTGTTACACTCACAGCTGCTATTGAAAAACCCTGAATTAAGCGCATAGCTGCAATGAGGAATATAGTTTTACAAAATGGAATATATAGTGTAGCGACAATATAAAATGGTAAGGTTATTACTAATAATCTCTTTCGACCCACTATGTCACAAAACAAACCATGTAAAAGCTGACCAACGCCATAGGCTATTAAAAATGAAGTAGTTATTACGCCAATTGAATTATATGAAACTTTAAAATATTGAGCTATAATTGGCAATGAAGTTGAATAAAAATCAATTGAAATCTGTCCTAAAGGCGCCATTGCTACTAATACTATAAAAATTATGCTGTGAATTTTATTGCTATTAATAATGATCTCCCTGTATTAAATGAGGTAAAACTGAAATAAGTGGGCCTGTAATATCTACATCTTTGTATAATTCTGAAAAATCGCTTGCTGATTCTTTAATACAATTTATCATGGTAATATGAATGTTTCCTACATTATCCAATTTACTATCGGTGGCATTTATACTATTTACACCTGAATTTTGTGTATTTGTACTCATCTCAAACAAACCCATTCTTTAACCTTTTATCTTTGTAGTAGTATTTCCGACATTATTTAACTTACCATTAATTACGTTTATAGAATTATTTCCGCTAATCTGTTTATTTTTAGTTGAGGGTTTATTTTTAGCAAAAAAAAATGATACTAATAGTCCCAATATACCTAAAACTAAGGTTATTAAACCGGCATTATTCTCAGCCCATGACCAAACTGCATTTGCATGCATTGCAGTATCCCTATTAATAAAAACGATTGAAGTTGATAACGATGATTCTTATATGGAATAATAATCTGCTTAAATGTATTATAAGTGCGGTCAATATTCAAATTTTCAAGTTTTAATAGTATATAAACTTAAAATAATTTGGTTATTTGTACTATGTTTTGAAGTGACTAAATTTGCTAAACGCGGTTTATTGGTCACGTGAAAATAAGAAGAATGGCTACTTATGAGCAGGACTAATTTTATCTCTCAAACACAGCGATTGATTCAATATGCGAAGTATGCGGGAACATGTTTATAACTCCTGCATTTTTTAACGTATAACCATGTACATTCACTAAGACCCCGGCATCCCGGGCTAAAGTTGCCGGGTTACATGATACATACACTATTTTATTTGGCGCAATTTCTGGTGTAATAGATTTGATTAAATCAATAGCGCCATCTCTTGGCGGATCAATGAGCCATTTATCGGCTTTGCCTAAATTTTGTAACCACGCATTATCAATTTTAAATAAATTAGCTGCGGTGTAATTTACCTTATGCTCTAATTTATTATGTCTAGCATTAGAAATTGCCCGGTTAACTAATTGTTCACTTCCTTCAATTCCGATTACTTTGTTAACTAAAGTTGCAATAGGCAGGGTAAAGTTTCCTATACCGCAGAAGAAATCAAAAACGCTATCATTTGCTTCAAGGCTTAAAAGCGTTATAGCCTTTTTAACCATCACCTGATTGATATATGGGTTTACCTGGGTAAATTCAGTAGGGAAGTAGGGCATGTCTATATCAAAATCTTTGATTTTATAACTAAGAGGTGGCGTATTCGTTGGGTAAAATGGATAGCAACTATCAGGGCCTTCAGGCTGTAACCAGATTTGGATTGGTTCTGAAATAGTGGTATGTGTATCAACAAAATTTTTTATTATATCTTCATCGCTAAGGCTTAGTTTCTCCATTATCCGAATAACGAATACATTAACTGCATTACCAACCGCCACCTCAATTTGTGGTATGCGTTCTCTAATTGATAATTTTGATACTAAATCACGTAATGCCGGAATTAAATCTGATACTGCTTTAGGCAAAATGTGACATTCTGTCATATTTGCTACATAAACAGATGCTTTTTCGCGAAAGCCAACAAGTGCGCTTTCTTTTTTACGTACATAGCGGCTTGACATACGTGCTCTATGCCGATAGTTCCACGGTGTACCATAAATTGGTTTTAATATGTTTTCTGCAGATACGTTGCCAATATGTTTTAAGTTATCTATTAAAACTTGTTGTTTATATTCTACTTGGGTGTGAAAATCTATATGCTGGAGTGAACAGCCACCACAAATACCGAAATTGGGACATTCTGGCATCACGCGCTTCGAGCTTGGAGTGATTATATTTAGAGTTCTCGCCATATCAAAATTGGGTTTTTGCTTATATATTTCAATTTCAACAGTCTCATTCGGTAATGCACCCTGAATAAATACTGTCTTGCCATCAATATGGGCAATCCCCTTACCTTCTATATCAATTGATTCAACATTAACAATAGCTGTTTTATTCATGAATTACTCCGCTTGCCTGCTCATCGGCATGGTAACTAGAGCGTACCAATGCACCGACTGCAGCATGTTTAAAGCCTATGCTATAGGCAAACTCTTCCATTTGTTTAAAAGTATCCGGGTGCATATAACGTAAGACTGGTGCGTGATGCTTAGATGGCTGTAAGTACTGCCCAAGAGTTAACATATCCACGTCATGAGCACGCATATCTTGTAATATTTGTTTAATCTCTTCATCGGTTTCGCCAAGCCCTGCCATGATACCTGACTTAGTTGGCACTTGCGGACAAAGTTGTTTAAATTGTTTTAATAAATTTAATGAATGTTGGTAGTCAGAACCCGGACGTATTTGTTTATATAATCGTGGTGCTGATTCAAGATTATGGTTTAGAACATCAGGTGGTGTTTCTGCTAAAATTGCTAATGCTTTATCCAAGCGTCCACGAAAATCCGGTACCAGGATTTCAATTTGCGTCCGTGGGCTGGTTCTACGAATTTCTTTTATACACTGTGCAAAATGTCCGGCGCCGCCATCACGCAAGTCATCACGATCTACTGAAGTAATTACCACATATTTTAAATTTAAAATTTGTACTGATTTGGCAATTTCCAATGGTTCATTTGGGTCCAGTGGATTAGGGCGTCCATGGCCGACATCGCAAAACGGACAGCGTCTGGTACAAATATCACCCATAATCATGAATGTAGCAGTGCCTTTACTAAAGCACTCACCAATATTGGGGCAGCTTGCTTCTTCACATACTGTATGTAAGTTATGCTCACGTAGCAGGCGTTTTACTTCATTAAATTTCTCACTAATTGGTAATTTAACCTTAATCCATTCCGGCTTTTTAAGAGGTTCATTAAGCGGAACTATTTTTATTGGGATACGTGATACCTTACTTGCATCCCGATGCTTTACCCCTTGTGAATTATCTAATTGTTCTTGCATATATTTTTCCCATCTATCTCATTAGCAAGCGCTACATACTGATCTACGCTCAAATTTTCCGCACGCATATTTGTATCTATGCCAAGTTTGGCAAAGATTTTAGGGTTAATGATATTTCTTAGACTATTACTAATTGTTTTTCTTCGCATATTAAATGCATGAGTTACTATTTTATTTAGCGCCCCTTCATCTACTTTATACTGCTTATCCAAGCCTAATGGTTTTAGTCGAACGATTGCTGATTCGACTTTGGGCTGTGGCTTAAAGCAAGTAGCTGCCACATCAAGCATTTTGTCACATGCAAATTTACATTGCAGCATAACCGATAAACGCCCATAATCCTTATTGCCCGGCTTGGCACAAATACGATCTACAACTTCTTTTTGCAGCATAAAGTGCATATCTTTAATATTTTTAAATTGTGCCAGATGAAACAGCAATGGGGTAGAAATATTATAAGGTAGATTACCTACCACACGTACCAAATTTCCGCCGAAGCTATAGTCAAATTTTAGGGCATCCATGCCATGTATAGTTATTTGGTTATCAAATTCCTTGTGTAATATCGAAATGATATCCCGATCAATTTCAATAACGTCCAGTTTGCCAACTTTATTGAGTAATAAAACAGTGAGGGCGCCAAGTCCAGGGCCGATTTCTACCATAAAATCTGTAGATTTAGGGTTTATGATTTTTATAATTTCATTGATAATATATTCATCATGTAAAAAGTTTTGTCCAAATCTTTTTTTGGCAATATGGGTTTTGGTCATGACTGTTTATTGTAACGTTTCTGCAGAATAAAAGCCAGAGTAATAGTAATTATCATAAATGCAAGAGTAAGTCCGAGACTACCAAATACTTTATATTTTACCCATACATATTCAGAAAAATTAAACGCAACAAACAGGTTAATAAATCCCATTAGTATAAAAAATAATCCCCATGCGAGATTAAATTTAGTCCAAATTTGGTCGGGGAGATTAATTTCTTTATGTAGCATAAGCTTTATACCATTTTTGCCCATTGCCTGGCCGATTAATAAAGATACGCCGAGAATCCATAATAACACGGTTGGTTTTAACATAACAAAAGTTTTGTTGTGTAAAACTATGGTTAATCCACCAAATACAGTGATTAAAATGGTACTTATCCAAGTATTTTTACTGATACGTTTATATTTTAGCTTACATAAAATTAATTGAATCCAGCTGGCAATAATACATATAGCTGTTGCCATGTATAAGTTTTTGGTAATATAATAAACAATAAAAAATGCTACTAATGGCAGCATTTCAAAAAAAAGATTATTTTGCATGCAAAGGGTACTCTAGTAAAAATAAATTAACCTTTATTATAGCATAAAGTGCTGTAAATTTGTGCTACTCTTAATCCAATACCCTAAATTCAAAACTAAGGGTAGTTAGGTTAATATTAAAAATTCTGAGTTTAACTAGACTGCCTTTGTCTCGTGGTGGAATAATACCATGGGTATCAATTTCCAATGGGACGCCCTCTAATTGTACTTTCGACTTGAATAAGAATGTACCATTTACTTCGCTGATATTTTCTTGTACTAGGTAATATAACGACCAGTAGCGCTCCATTTTATTTTGAAAATCAATATACCGGCCATAGATAGTGTCAAAATTTTCTACTACATGAAGTAGTGTTGGATCAGTTGCACTAAAATGGCTTTTATTTCCGGTTACCAAGCTAATAATCTGGTGCTGGTTAATAAAATCAGCCGATCGTCTAAGTGGCGAAGTAGCCCAGGTATAATAGTCAACGTTAAGCCCCATATGAGAAGCGGGTGAAAGGGTCATTCTTACCGGAAAATTTGCTTGTTTTACCCGGTAAATAGCCGGAATAAATGCATTTGTAAGCATACGTCCCCAGGTACAATTGGCTAGTATCATCAGTTCACTAACTAGTTTGTCAATAGGGTTACCGCGAATTCTGGGGCTAAGTACAACTTTTGGTCCATCAAAGCTAAACAGATAATCAACAAATAAATTATTTACTGAAGGTTTACCACGTTTTTCTTCCAGTTTGTTCGCAAAATTGTATAATATTTTTAGCTCTTTTTCGTACAAATAGCCATGATCAACATTTATATTTTCACTATTAAATAATTGTTCTAGGGTTTCTATACGTAAATTATCTTTAATGGTTACTTCTTCAACTGTAGAATCATAGCTTTGGATGTTAAATTCAGAATTAAGGTTAAAATAGATACTAACAACAGCAGTTGTAATGCCTTGATCCAGACTATACCTGGCAATTATATCCGGGTGTAACATGGTTATTTTATGGCCGGGATAGTATATAGTTGAAATATTGTTAGCAACATCATCCAATAATTCAGCATTTAATGCCGGCGCAGCAATATGAATACCAATAATATAACCATTATCAACAATTTGTACTGAAAATGCATCATCAATCTCGGTAGTTGTGCTATCGTCAATTGAGAATACATCTATGGATTTATTATGTGTAAAAGAAGCCAAATGATCGGTTTTGGCAATATATTTGATTCCTCCGGGAAAGTTTTCCGACATGAAAACTTGTTCAAAAAATTCAGCCAGATCCGGGATTTTGCCAATTGTATGGAATAATTCGAGCACGGATAAATTTGTTTCAAGGCAAACCTTGTGTATAGCCTTAAACATTATAGAGCTTCTATCCGGACGGTTAATTAAACGGATAGTATCCGGCAGAGGTAATTCAACCAACCATTTTGGTAATTCAGGGTTGGGTATCTTGGCATATGTAAGCTGTAAAGTAGTATAATAATTGTCAAACTCTGCAGCTTCTAACACAGCTTTATTGGCAATTGCTTGTTTTGCAGCACGTTCATCTTCTGTAGATTTTTTAAACCACGCATCCCCGCGATTATCAAAATCAATGTGTTGTTTTGCCAGGGCAAAAAGAAGTGCACTCATTTGTGCTTGTGTATAGTTATCACCAAAATATAGACTAGATAAATCATTAATTGAAATATAGTTGCTGGTGTTTTCAATTAGTTCAAATAAGAGCATGGTATCGATGTTTGTTTGTTTAATTTGTGCAACAAATTTATCAATATCGCACGTGTTGATTTCATAAATTTGCTGTTTTATGCCAAATTTACGCTTTATATCAGTGGAATATAGGCTTACATAAATATGGTTTTTATAGGCTTCAATCAATTTGACGATTTTATATTCAGGGTTGTCGTAGACAATAAAATAACTCACAGCGCTCCATTAATCTTTAAAAAATAGTACTAATATTAAAACTATAATGATCAGCATAAATAGCCAGTTTTGTCGTCTATAACTTTTTAATAATTTAGTATATAGATTATTTTGCTTATGTGTTACATCTGCAGCAACAAGACTTTTAGCAAATGCACGTGGTAATGCGGGTAAGGTATAGGACCAATACGGCATTTCATTTTTTAAATTATGCAGTAAACCGCGAATCCCCATCTGGCGTTTCATCCACCGCTCCAAAATAGGTTTAGCTGTCACCCATAAATCCAAGTCAGGATTAAGCATGCGCCCTAATCCCTCCACGTTTACAATGGTTTTTTGTAATAAAATTAATTGCGGTTGAACTTCAATTCCAAAACGCCTTGATACTTGAAATAGTCTAATTAGCACCTGGCCGAAAGATATTTCTGCCAGAGGTTTATTGAAAATCGGCTCACATACGGCACGAATAGCACTTTCCAGTTCCTCAACCGGAGTATCTTTAGGTGCCCAGCCACTTTCAATATGAGTAGCAGCAACTTTTTTGTAATCGCGATTAAAAAAGGCAAGAATATTAATTGCCAAATAACGTTTATCTTCTTCAGATAAACAACCAACAATCCCAAAATCTAAACCGATGTAACACCCATCATCACTACATAATATATTACCCGGGTGCATATCAGCATGAAAAAATCCATAATTAAATACCTGGGTGTAAAATATATCAACGCCATTATGAGATAATTGTTTTAAATCAATCCCTTTAGCAACCAAAGTCTTAATATCAGAAATTGGTGTGCCATCCATCCACTCCATAACAAGTACATCATGGTTGCAATAGTCATAAAACATTTGCGGAATAATAATTTTATGATCTTTTTTATGTAGTCGGTATAATTCGGTAGCATTAGCTGCTTCAGTTAAAAAATCAAATTCAGTATGAATGGTTTTTTCAAATTCAGTAACGATCTCCTGAGGACGTAAACGTTTACCATCAATAAAAGATTTCTCGATAAACCAGGCAACAAGTTTTAGTAATTTTATATCTTTGGCGATAATTTTTTCGATATCGGGACGTAATATTTTTACCGCGACTGCACAGTTGCCGGAAATTAAAGTTGCCTTATGTACCTGGGCAATCGAACCAGATGCAACAGCATGTTCACTAAAATCAGAAAATACATTATTTAAGGGAGCGCCTAATGAAGATTCTACAATTTCCCGGGCAATTGATCCGGGAAAGGGGGGCACCTTGTTTTGTAATTTAGATAATTCGGCAAGATATCTGCTTCCAATCAAATCAGCCCGGGTGGATAGAATCTGCCCAAATTTTATAAACACCGGACCCAGATGTTCGATTGCCAGCCGTGTCCGCGCCGGTTGGCTTTTATCTTTTGCTATTTTGGGTATAAAAAATAGGCAAGTTTCTATAATAAGTGCAAATTTACTACTGCGTCTATTTTCTTTTAAAATTTGGTATAAACCGTAGCGATGCAGTGTGATTATTATATAAATTAAACGAAAAATAGTCATTTATACTCTTTCAAATTGAAGCTCCAATTTTGTGCATCGTTCGTTGCTTCCCGGATGTAGCCGGCTGTTTAAACTGTTTTATTTGTTGTTCAAGATATTCATACCGGTTCTTTATTTCATCAACGTCATTACAAAAACTATCATTCTCATATCTGGTAATAATATCCTGGGTTTCATACATTAAATATTCTTTAAGTGTATTTCCACTATCGGCAGGCAGACGTTTTAGATAAGCAGAAATAAATTTAATTAAATCAGTAAATTTGTTAAGTGCTATGAGCATAATAGGGGAATGTATTTTGGTATAAATACCATCTACATGCAGTTTGGAAAAGTTTTCCAATAGCTCATGCCCGAATTTTTTATTTCCCACAAAAGATATTTTCTTATAAACAGCCAGCTTATCTTTATCAATTAAAAAAGTTACGCTATCTAATGGAATGTTAATAATAACCTCATAACTAGTCAGGTGATTTATAATCAGGTAGCCATCAATGTCGAAAAGAGCATTTATACTAAACCCAGGCAGTATCAATTTAAATGATTTGCCTGCATATTTAGCTAAATGGGCACGACTGCCATGGTTATCTTTTAAGATAAAGTTAATTAATTTGATAGCAACTAGATTTAATAACATAGCTTAATATTTATAACCTTTATGTAGTGCAGTAATACCAAATGTCAGGTTATGATAATTTACCTGATCAAAACCCGCATCTAACATCATTTGTTTTAGTGTTTCCTGATCCGGATGCATGCGAATTGATTCGGCCAGGTATTGATAGCTTTCCTGGTCTTTGGCAATTATTCTTCCCATAAGAGGTAATAATTTAAATGAGTATAAATCGTATAGTTTTTCTAATGGTTTGTATACTTTGGAAAACTCTAGCACAAAGAGTACCCCGCCCGGAGCCAAAACCCGATGCATTTCTTTTAGCGCCAGTTCTTTATGTGTCATATTCCGTAGACCAAACGATACACACACTGCGTTAAAATAATTATCCAAAAAAGGTAGCTTTTCTGCATCACACAAACATTCTGGGGTAATAATTCCTTTATCAAGTAGCCTATCACGCCCGGTTTTTAACATAGACGAATTGATATCAGTATGCCATACGATACCGTTATCACCAACAATTTTTTTAAAACCCAGAGTCATATCGCCGGTTCCACCAGCTATATCCAAAACTTTATCGCCTGGCTTTAATTCTGAAGTGAATAAGGTAAATTTTTTCCATACCCGGTGCAGGCCAAATGACATAACATCGTTCATAATATCATAATTTTTGGCAACAGAATGAAATACATCTGCAACCATACCAGCTTTTTGTTTTTCTTCGACGTTTTTAAATCCAAAATGAGTAGTCATATTTATCCGTTTCGAGTTAATAACATTGCATCGCCATAGCTAAAAAAACGATATTGTTTTTCTATGGCAAAGCGGTAAGCATTTTTTATATTGTCTATTCCTGCAAAAGCAGAAACCAGCATAAGTAAGGTTGATTTTGGCAAATGAAAATTAGTAATTAATTTATCAACGAGTTTAAATTTATAGCCTGGAGTGATAAAAATATCAGTTTCTCCCTCTCCAGCAACAATACCTTTAGCAGCAATAGTTTCTAGGGTTCTCAAACTTGTAGTTCCCACCGCAATAATTTTGCCGCCTTTTGCTCTTACCTGGTTAATCAATTCTATAGTTGCTTCATCAACGCTATAAACTTCGCTATGCATTTTATGTTTAGTTATATCTGTAACACTAACTGGTTTAAATGTTCCCGAACCAACGTGGAGAGTTATAAATGCAGTCTTAATTCCCCGGGTTTCAATTTTTTTCAATAATTCCAAAGAAAAATGTAATCCGGCGGTTGGAGCTGCAACTGAACCATAGGTTTTTGCGTATACCGTTTGGTAACGCTCAATATCTGGCACATCACCTGGCCTATTCATATATGACGGCAGGGGAATATGCCCAAATTGATCCAAGTATAGCGCAATGTTTAAGGGGGTTTGAAATACTAGCTCAAAAAGTCCGCCCAAAATTTTACTTACCTGTACTTGTGCATCATTAGGTAGCAAAATTGTTAAGCCAACACGGATCGTTTTATTTGAGCGAACATGAGCAATAATGGTCTTATTATTCAATATACGCTCAACTAAGACTTCAATCTTGCCGCCGCTTACTTTATGGCCAAATAATCTGGCTTTTAGTACTTTGGAATTATTAAAAACCAGTAAATCATTTTTGCCTATATAGTCAATAATATCAGAAAAATGTTTTTCTTCAAACTGAAGGTTATCATTAACAACCAGTAGCCGGCTTTGATCGCGGCATCTAATTGGCGTGCTTGCAATTAAGTTATCCGGCAGATCATAGTCAAAATCAGATAAGTGCATACTAAGCGACGTAATTGCCACGGAAAACCCAGCGCACTGCTAAAAATACAGCAAAAACACCAAATATTATTAAAATTCCGCTAATTTGTAACATTTGCATATAATCCAGGGGGTAAAGCCGGAAGTTGCTGCCAAAGAGGCTGGCCAGATTAGCAAACATATTGTTAAGATATATTACAAAAAGATTAACACCATATATAGCGAAAGCAGTAGCAATTAATATCTGTAGTACCGCATAATATGCTAGAGGGCGCATAATAAAACTATCCGAAGCCCCGATTAATCTGGAAACAATGATCTCATCTTTGCGTAGCAGCATTTGCAAACGGATTAAATTGTAAATTACAATTACTAAAATTATTTCAAAGGCAATTTGTAAAAGATTAGATATTTTGCTAATAAACTTTACCAGGTTTTCTATTTTGCTAGCATAGTTTGTATCCATTTGGACATCGCTAACCATTTCAAGCTTGCTGATTTTACCAGCTAGCATTTGTAGACGATGATTATCTGCAGTACTTGTATTGATAATCAAAACATCCGGAATTGGGTTATTATTGCTGCTAATTACATCTGAGGCAATTTGTTTTAGTGATTCATCTTTTTGCAACTCACTTAGTCCTTGTTCTTTACTAATAAATTGGTAATTTTTTATAATTTTTGAATTAAATTTATTAATTGCTGCTTCTACCGTAGAAATACCATTTTGTCCAACATTATCTTTCAAATAGATGACTATTTGTGGGAAATTCACATTATTTTTTTGAATTATACTGATATTTTTACTAATTACTAAAACTGAACCCAGAGTGGCTATTATAACGGTCAGAGTCAAAATATTTAGTAAATGTTCAATTGGGCTTTTAAATATTTTTACCAATGCCAATACAAAGCCGCGAATGTGCATACTGATTGTTTTCATAGTAATTTAACCCCCCAGTTGGCCTTGATTGATGCGAATGATCCGTTTACCATAATCGCTTAAAATATTTTCGTCGTGTGCTGAAATGATAATAGTCACACCAGCTTTATGGAACATTTTAAACAGTTCTAAAATTCTAAGGGCATTTCCACGATCTAAGTTAGCAGTTGGTTCATCGGCAATTAAAATTTTGGGGCGGTGCACAACGGCTCTGGCAATGCACAGCCTTTGTTGTTCGCCGCCGGATAGCTGTTCCGGCATAGCATGTATTTTATGTTCTAAGCCTACACTGGCAATAGCTTTTGTTACGCGGTTTTTAAGTTCTTTTTCACCATAACCAAGTACGTCCAGAGCCAGACGAACATTATCAAATACACTGCGGTCAAATAGAATTTTATGATCCTGAAAGATAAAACCTATATGCTGTCTTATAAAAGTCCTGTGATTTTGCTTAGTCTTGGATAAATCAATACCATTTACCATGACCAAGCCATCTGTAGCAGTCAAAATCCCGGCAATTAATTTGAGTATAGTAGATTTTCCGGCACCTGAATGGCCAGCTAGAAACACAAGTTCTCCGCGTTCAATATTAAATGATAAATTTTCAACTGCAGTAATATTTCCTGGATATTTTTTGTATACTTGTTCAAAAACTACCATCTGATTACTCATATAACCATTTCCTTGAATCCATAATTTGCATGATTATACCACTTTATATGAATTTTCATTTACAATAATGCCAGTTTTTTAAATTACTTGTGAAGCCCGCCGAATATGAAAAAAGTCCTTGTTGGTATATTACTTGTTCTTGGCAATTATGCTATAGCTGACGGCGATACAGTAACCAAGGCAGAGGATAATGAGGACTTAACCCCTGCGGGAAGCTATATAAATAGGAATGCCTATACCCAAAACCCATATATTGGTATGCCAAGTCTTGGTGGTACACAAAATGTCGGTGAAAGTGCATTAGCCAACGATAACTTTGCCCAAAAACTTTTTGCTGATGGCACCTGGAATGTTATGGGTGAGGCCTCTGTGCTAAATTCACAGTATGTTACCAGCCGTGGTTATGGGGCAAACATATTTGCCCAAACCGGCCAGGTTGCTGGGTTTTCTTTTGGCGGTTTTCTGACGGTTATGAACCCGCTGGCAGCAAATTATTCTTACTATAATGCTCAAAATAGCCCGGCCCAGCTATTACCTGCAAATCAGCAAATTACCCCACAGGAATTATTTGCCGAATATAAATATGCAAATATTGTACAGGTTGATGCCGGGTGGATAGGTATTAACAACAGCCCGTGGCTTACCTATTACCAGAATAGCGTTTTGAATCTTATTACTTATCAGGGAGTATCAATAAACATTCATCCGGGATCAGGTTGGATGTTAACGGCGCTGGCATTTGGCGATTCTCAATTAATCGGAGAACCTGGTTTTTCTCAGCAGACTTTGTATAATAGCGGCTTTGATTATGGGACCGGGACTGCCAATATAGTTGATAATGGTAGTAATGGTACAGTTGCGTTAGGGGCCTCTTACACTACTGCGGCAAATAATTTTGGATTTCGGGTTTGGGCTTACAGGTTTGAAAAGTACGCCAATTTGCTCTATGCCGATTCAAATCTAAAATTATCTGTAAATAAAGATTTAAATTTTAATATTGGTGTGCAGGCAGCAATGGAGGGTGGCACGGCAAATAATGTATTTTATGATGCCGGATATGGTGCGGTACAAAGCCATATGATGGGGCTACAATTGGCTATGAACTATGACTGGTTGGGGGTACAATTAGGCTATAACAATATCTGGGGCCCGCAAGATGCATATACCGGAGGCGGTATGGTAGCGCCATATACTTACCAATTTGCTTCAGATCCATTATATACAACCGGCTGGATGTTGGGAATGGTTGAAAAATCGGCCGGATCGGCATATAAAATAGCACTGCCGTTAACATTTTTGGGGAATAACTTAATTATTACTCCAAGTTATGCCTACTATGATACCACTCAGTTTCCTATTTCAGAGGAGTATGACTTAACAATGAGCTATTCAATTCCACAGATTAAAGGTTTTACAATATTTTCGGGTATTGGCTATAATCCAATCTTTTCCAACACCGTTGGTAGTATTTATTCTGCCCAGATTTTGTTTAGTTATTTATATTAATAACAAAAAAATATTTAAGCCTGGAGAAAGCTTATGCTACAATACACCCTAATTTTCACTCTATTGTAACTACTTGTGGTTTATTTTCTAATGATTGCAAGTAGTTACACTTTATTTTAGCTCTATATGGTATAGTTTTTTTTTAAAGGTTAACTAATGAAAAAGCAATTTTTGGTAGCCGTATTATCTACTACCGCTTCTGTATCTATGGCAGATGTCAGCTTATACGGACGTGTGGCTGTGGGCTTAGAGGAAGATCAGTTTCAAAACTCTACTGTTGCAAATAATAGTAATATCCAAGATTTTGGCTCATACTTTGGTATTCGTGGTTATGATCAGGTTTATGATCAGACATCTGCTATTTGGCAGGTTGAGCAATATCTGGATTTAACTTCTGGACAAGCTTATTACAGTAGTACCGGTGGCGGATTGGTATATCCTAATTCAGGAAATACAGGCTTTGGCCAGAATGGCCGGGTTACTCGGCAGGTAAATACATTGGCATCTGGTGAATCATACCTTGGTATACAGGGGGATTATGGGCGGATCCGTTTGGGTAATTTATCTAATTATATGCGTTCTAGTATGGGCGCAGTCGATTTATATAACTACAATAATGGTGTGAATGGCTTTTCTAATTACTCACGGATCAACCAATTGATTCCTACAACAATTCGCTATGACTCTCCGAGTTGGATAGGAATAAGTTTTGCTGCTGAATATTCATTTCAAAGCAGCGGTTTACAAGGTGTATCCGGAATCAATAGCCAGAATAACTTTGCTAGCGGTTTAAATGGTAGCTATGCCGGTGGTACTTATAGTATAGGTGTGGCATGGGCAACGGATAACTTCTCGATTAAGCTTGGAACCTGGATATTTCAAAACGTTGGCAGCTATACTACAGATCTTTCATCTAATTTCTGTGGAAACTCTGCGGCTTGTTATACCGATGCATATGCTAATCGTCTCGAATTAGGATACAATGATCCGGATGGCTTGATAGTTGGTCTTGGGTTTCAAACGACAAGCGGTTTTGGCTGGAGTGGCTGGGCAACTTCCGGGGGGGCATGGAATAACTATGTTACTAACCCCGGGAATAATTACCAAGGTTTATCCAGCAATCAATACCAAACCCAAGAATTTGGTGGGACTCTTGGCTGGCATATTGGACAGTGGACGCCAAAAATTGGGTATATGTATGGTAATAATTTAATGTACGGTGGTACTATTGGAAGTGTAGCGGCAGCTACTGCAAATTATATTCCAAATTCAGGGTATCAGCAGGCAGTAGCTGAACTGGACTGGAATATCACCCCCAGAACGATTGTGTTTCTTAACTACGGTCAGGCATGGTATGGAAGTACCTTACAAAATATTGCCTATTGTGGAAATGGCTGTAGTTTGTTAACCGGAACAAATCCGGTTAATAGTTCTAGCCAATTTCTTATAAATCAGGGCTCCGGGGCCATAGGTTTCAGCCACACGTTCTAGCTTTACCTCTACGACATCCTCAAATATGAGGGGTATATAAGGATGGCCGCAAATATTATTTGCGGCTTTGCAACTAATATTGGGGGCAGATTGATCAAATGATGAAACAATTAATTTACCTTATGCCATTATTGCTAAGTGCTTGTCTCAATGCGGCCGATAATGGTAATGTAAACAGTAAGCCTGATCTGTCCAAAGGGGTAATTCAAACTATACCCAAAAATGTTAATATTGTTATTGATAGCAGCGGGCGTACTTTAAGCCACAAACAACAAACTGTGACATTTACCAATATTGGTGCTGCTCCGGTAACGCAGCTGATGATGAAAGGGTTTAAAGACGAAAGTGCGCCACTTTATCAAACCGGTGATTGTGATAAAGATTTAGCAGCCGGTGGCAGTTGTTCAGTTACAATTGGATTGACAACAAACCATAAATTTGCTGAGTCAGGACCTATATTTCGTTCTACGGTTATGACTTATGAATATAATGATGGTAGTGAAAAGAAAGTACAAAAACTTGGTATCCGGTTTAGTGTAGAAAGATGGGTAGCCTCTTTATTTATAACAGATGCTGTGGTTAGTGGGAAAATTGTATATCCAAGATCCGATGATTTGCCGCTAAAAAAAGCCGGAGCAGATTCGGCGGATTATTTTTGTCATGTAGATAAAAATAATCCACAAAATGGATATACATATCAGGCATTAATTTACGATACTAGGAATAGAACACCTTATTTGCATTGGGTCTTGTTTGGCGGGCAAACATATTATAGTGTAATGCCCGGGGTGTATCATCAAAAAGTTTGGCAAACATCGTACAAACAGGCAACAGCTACTAAGTTGGTAGCAAATATATACAATTGTATAGGCGTAAATTGCGCTTTAGGAAAAACCGGTGATGATGCAGCTTGGGTTGGGTTACAATTAAATGGCAATGCTTTGAGCCAGGATAATTGTGGTGATGCCGGGAATGCATGGAGATCAGAAACGGATAAATTCCACGGGCTGGTATCGAGGTTAAATCCGGAGTGGTCAAACCACGTTACAATGACCAGTGAAGATACAAGTTGTCAAAGTAGTAAAAAAATTATATGTGTATCAATGTAAATGATAGCCAATTCAGAGTTAATTACAATACTGCTTTTAGTTTTTACCTTGCTTATGGGCAGCTGGTTTTCTTTATTGGAGACCGCAACTGTTGCAATTTCGGAATATAAACTAGAAGCCTTAAAAACCGGAAAAAACTGGGCATATTATGCCAGCACGTTAAAACAAAATCTGGAAAAAGTCTTAATTTTTAGCTTATTTGGTAATAGTCTATTTAACGCGATATTTACTATACTATCAACTCTTGTAGCGACTCAAATGATTGGTAATAGGTATGATAAAAATATTATTCTACCAATTACCACCTTGTCAATTGCGTTTTTTATTATTATCTTTTCTGAAGCAATGCCTAAGGTAATTGCTGCCAAAAATCCAACACTGGTGCTAAAAATAATCGCACTGCCGTCCTACTATTTATTCTTTTTTTGTAAACCTGTAATCTGGCTTATTGATAAAATAGTATATGTTTTTACAAGGTTTATCAAATCCACCGAGGATGCTGCCTCATTAGAGGAATTAAAAGCTATTATCGCAGATAAGCGCTCACCCCTTAAAGGTAAACACCGCTCAATCTTATTAAATTCCATGAAGTTAGATAGCCTGACAGTTAAAGAAGTACTAATTCCACTGCGTATGGTTGAGTCAATAAATTTAAATGGTAATATACAGGCGATATATAAGCAGATATATACGAGCCACCATACCAGAATGCCGATATATGAAGATACAATAGATAATATGATTGGCTTTATTCATGTAAAAGATATTTTATCATTAGGGTCTGAGAATTTAACTAAAGAAGCGCTGATAGAAATTATCCGGCCAATTGAGTTTATAAATGACTTTATGTCAATTGTAAAACAGATTAATCGTTCCAGTCGTAAAAAAACCCGGATTTTTGTAGTCATTAATGAATACGGTGATGCTTTGGGGATTGCGTGTTTGGAAGATATGCTAGAAATGGTTTTTGGCAACTTTACTACAGAGTCGCCTAGGCAGAAGACCTTATCTATAAAAACTGTCGATAATAATATTATTGTTGATGGCACAATGTTGCTAAGAGATCTAAACGATACATACAATTTAGATATTTCTATATCAGGGGATGCAAAGACTGTAAATGGCTTAGTACTCAAGGTACTATGTGGAATTCCGAGTGTTGGGGTTTGCTTTAAGTTGCAAAATTTGATATTTGAGGTTATAAGTATGGGCAATTATTGGATTGAGCGAGTCAAGATTACGGTACTGTGATTGTGATATAATGTATTACTAAAGAATGTCGATGGAGGAGTAATTAATTATGGCTGAATTATTTGCCTTTATTTTTCAAAATAGCTTTCTACTTCGTGGCATTGTTTTATTATTTTTAGGGCTGATTATTGGTAGTTTTTTAAACGTGGTAGTTTATAGGTTGCCGGTAATATTAAAACGCAAATGGCATAATGAGAGTAAAGAACATCTAAATTTGGACATGATTTGTCCATATGATGCGATTAATTTAATCCATCCCGCTTCACATTGTCCAATATGCAAGACAAAAATTCCGTTTTGGGCAAATATTCCGATTTTGGGTTATTTTATTGTTAATGGCAGGTGCAATCATTGCAATACCAAAATATCTGTACGTTATCCATTTGTGGAGCTAAGTAGCGGAATCCTGTTTGCTATTGCTGGCTATGTTTCGAACGATGTAATTTTGCTTCCTGCGCTTTTGGTATTTATAAGCTTTGTTATTTGCTTAATTCTAATTGATTTTGATACAATGCTATTACCTGATGAATTGACACTCAGCCTTCTATGGGTTGGCTTGATAGTTAATCTGGGAGGGGTTTTATCGCAGAGTCTTAGTAATGCGGTAATTGGGGCCGTGGTTGGTTATGTTTCTTTGTGGTTGGTTTATTGGTTATTTAAGTTAGCTACCAAACGTGATGGAATGGGCTATGGGGATTTTAAATTTCTTGCTGCAATTTTAGCCTGGACTGGTTATCAGGCACTGGTCGTTGTTTTGCTTATTTCTTCTATGTTAGGAATTATGTATTATCTCGCAGTTAAATTAAGCGGCAAATTACATGCCAACGGGAATATATCAGGGCATATACCGTTTGGCCCTTTTTTGGGTATTGCCGGACTTATTGTAGTTCTTGGCGGAAAATATATAAATTTAGCAGCGTTCCACCTATGATTAATCATATAAGAGGGTATAACTATAAGGTTGGTTTAACTGGGCTAATTGGTAGTGGCAAATCCATTGCGGCAGAATATTTTGCTAAGCTTGGGGTTAATATTATTGATACAGATGTGATAAGTCATAAAATAACCAGCCCAGGTGGCGTTGCTATACCGCATATTGTTGATACATTTGGTAAGGGCTACATATCTGCCAATGGTGCATTAAACAGACCGTTAATGCGTGAGTTAATATTTAAAAATGCGTTAGAAAAACATAAGTTGGAATCAATACTCCACCCATTAATTTTTGATATGGTCAGGGCTGAGGTTGGTAAATCTGGTAGCTTATATACAGTTATTGTTGTACCGTTATTATTTCAGGCACCTAGATATCACAAGTATATGGATAGAAGTATTTTTGTTGATTGCAATCAAAGTACGATTATTGATCGGGTAATGAAACGCAGTGGTTGGAGTATGGATACGGTTATATTAGCATTAGACAATCAAATGCCAAGAATACAGCAATTGGCCCTGGCTGATGATGTATTAGATAATAATAAAACCCCGGAGACTTTGGGGTTACAAGTAAAGATTTTACATGAAAAGTATAAAAATTTAGCGATTACCTAAACTATGAAAAATTTGATTACATATTTAGAGCACCATGAACATAAAATCAGGTTAGTTTACTGGTTGATGGTGATATTAAGTTTTGTGTTTGTTGTACTACCTATATTTTTCTTCTTTTATTTGTTTGATGAAGATAAAGTCAAGCAGCTAATTATTGAACAGTTTGATAGCAATAATTATCATGTTGAGGTGGTGGGACATGTTGCTCCAAAATTTTGGCATGGGTTGAGTTTAGGGTTTGAAGATGTAGAGGTGGCAACAAAAAGTTATGACCCGTTATTCAAGATAAAATATATGAATTGCCAATTATCCTGGTTTGACCTTGTATTTGCCAGGTATAAAGTTCGGCGCATGGCCTTAAATGATGTCGAAATTAATGAAGCCAATATTTTTAAAAAAGCAAGTAATGGCAATATGTTTAATCTGTCAAATACCAGGGGTGATGTATTTAGTCGAATTACTAAGTTTGATGTATATGGAATCCACTCAGTTGGGAATAATAATTTGTATAAGCTTAGTGAAGGGTCAATCAAAATTCGTGGCTTTGGTACAAGAGCCAATTTTGAACTTGGATTTAAGCTTGATGATAAAAACATCTATACAGTAGTTAGCGGTAAGTTAGAAGATATTGTTAAAAATAAAATCTCATTTAATGATTTTCAGATTAAGCTCTATAGCGGACAAAGTTTTCAGCTAAAATTAAATTCCACTGCTATATATGATATGAATTCTGCAAGCCTTATTTTATCCAATGTCAAAGGGGTTGTAAACAATAATGATTATAAAAGCGATGTAACTGCCAAAGAGCTTTCCTTCAAAAGTAGCGAAGCTAACGTAGATGGGTTCAAATTAAACATGGTGTATGGTAGTGGGATAGTAACACATAATTTTGAACTTATAATTAACCAAATTTTTGTTAAACATTATTCCGAGTTATCTATTGATCGGATAAATACCAATTATACAGTATCGTATAACAATAATAAATTGGAGCTCAATTCGAGTTTTCGTGATATAAAATATAATGAATCTGCTATATTGGCCGGGGGCTGCGATAATAAAGTAAGCTTATTATTGCCAAATTTTGCAACCAGTAAATTTACCGGACAATTGTCAGGTGGCTGCAGTTACTTTCCAAAACAAAAATTGCTGGATTTTAATTTTACAGGTAATTTAAATGAAGCGCCATTAAAACTAAAGATGCAGCTTTATGATCAGGTTAAACCTCATTTGATTCTATCCGGGAGTATGGATGATTTAGATTTATCCCGGATAAAAGTTAATAAGGAAAAATTTTTACCGTTATTATATGACAAAAGTCGGTTACCATTTGATTGGTTGTCGTTAGTTGATGTTGATGGGGACTTGGTGATTAAGCATTTTGCCTTAGATCGGATCAATTTAAATAATCTGATAACACAATTTGCAGTGGTAAATAATACATTAAATGTGAATAAAATTCGTGCTGATGTATATAAGGGTGTTTTAAACGGCCGGATCAAGATTCAAAAAATTGGCGAAAATGAATACAATGTGAGTACTAAACAAGTGATAAATGATATTAGTTTACAAGATATGTTCAGCGATTTATTTGATGTACAGGCAATTAGTGGGAAGGCAAACCTTGATGCTGATATCAATGTGCCGGCCATGCATTCATATAATGATTTGTATCATAATTTAAATGGTAGTATTTCTATTGGTGCTACACATGGTGCTTTTCAGGGGGTAGACTTTAATTTATTCGTTAATCCTGACGGGATGAATTTCACGAGTAAGAAATCTACTGATTTTGAGCAACTGCGCTCTAGCTTTAATTTTGCAAATGGCGTGAGCAAAGATGGAATGATATATTTTTCATCTAAGTATGTAATAGCAAATGGGAACGGTATGATAGACTTTAATAATATAAAAATAAATTATGCTCTATCAATTAAAAGTGCATTGCCACATAACGATGAACAAATTAATTCGGTGCTAATACCTGTTATAGTATCTGGTGATTTATTTAGTCCTAAGATAAATATAAAAAATATTCATCTGTATACAACAGATATTGTAAAACCTGTAGCTCCTAAAGCTTCAGTAAAACAAAAAAAGAAAAAACACTAGGTGTCATTCTCGATTAGATCGGGAATCCAGAGACTATTTACAACTTAATATTACAGGAGACAACATGCTTCGTGGCGTTATAACAGCCATTGCTACACCAATGCGTGAAAATGGCGAAATAGATTTTGAATCTTTAACCAATCTTGTTTTATTTCAAATTAAAAATGGTATCGATGCTTTGGCAGTAACTGGTTCTACCGGTGAAAATATGTTACTTAGTAGTACTGAAAAAATTGCTATTATTTCGCATGTTATAAAAATTGCCAAAGGACAAACTAAAATCATTGTGGCATTTAATGATATTGCGACCAATTTTGCAATTGATTGGACTAAACAGCTAAATGCTATAGATGGTATCGATTATTATTTGGTAACAGCTCCGGCATATGTGCGCCCTACCCAGGAAGGTCTATACCAACATTTTGGGGCAATTGCAGCTGTAAGTACACGACCAATTATTTTATATAATGTTCCCGGCCGTACATCTTGCGATCTAGATAATATAACAGCATTAAAGTTGGCTCGTGGGTATAAAAATATTGTGGGGATCAAAGATGCAACCGGAAATATTGAACGTGCTAAAGATTTATTTCAGAATAGACAGCCAGGTTTTGCCGTATATTCAGGTGATGATGGTACTGCGGCTGAGTTTGTGTTAAATGGCGGTGATGGAGTTATCTCTGTTATCAGTAATTTATTTCCGGGCAAATTTAAAGAATTGATATCCAGTGCTCTGTCCGGAAATAAGTTACTGGTTTCTGAAATAAATAATAAATTATCAATGTTATATAAAGCTCTGTCATTAGAGTCTAATCCGGTAGCCCTAAAGTGGGCCTTGTGTTTTACTTGTATTATTGGAAACGACATGGTACGCTTGCCATTACTACCGTTGAGCCGGGTATCACAAGAACAAATGAAAATAGCCTTAATGGATGTGAAATAATGAAGAGAATAATTGATATATTAATATGTGTTATTTTATTAGCGCTTAGCGCTTGTTCCAACATGAGCACGCAACCTGAATATTCATCTGGTTATGCCCGTTCAAGTTCTGACTTGACTGTACCGCCTGGGCTTAGCTCACCAGATGTAAGTGGTGGTATGAAGATGCTGCCTGCTAGTACGGTTAATGAAGGGTATAGTTTAAACCAAGTTAAAGATATGCAAATTGTCCAGGGTGGAAGTGAGCGTTATCTGATAATTAAGGGAAAGAGTGTTAATCAGGTATGGCCGATGATGCTGGCCTATCTTAACCAAGCCGGGCTTTCTGTGAAATATCAAAATAAAACTATTGGGATAATTCAAACTGATTGGGCCTCAAAAAATAATACAGTAAAAGAAAATGATATACGGGCTTTTTTTGATTGGGTGGGTTGGGGTAGTATGTATTCGCTTAGATCCCAATTTTTATTTCGGATAAATCTATGGGAAAATAATGGAGATACACAAGCGTTTGTTACTATCTATCAGATGAATGAGGTTTATCCAGGGTGTACCAAGTATCTTGGACAAAATATTCATGTATCTTCTTCTGATAACCAGATTCCGATTTGGATGCCGCTACCACCTGATCCGAAGATGGAGCTTGAGTTTCTAATGAAGTTTATGGCTTTTGCTGGCTTAAATAAAGAGCAAGTTAAACAGGTAGAAAAACAAGTAGCAGCAGCTGCAGCAACCGGACCAAAAGCAGCTTCTTTGCAAGGTACTATCCTGGTAATTAATGATAGTCTGGATCGGGCATGGTGGAGATCCGGGCTGGCGCTGGAGCGGGTTGGTTTAGGAATATCGGATAAGAACCGTAGTATTGGTGAGTATTATGTTTACCCCCTACAGTCGCAGGTTAGCAATCCGGAACCCGGTTTTCTTGATCGCTGGTTTGGTAATAATAAGAATAGCTTGCAGGTGCCAAAACCTATATATACGGTAAAGTTGGTATCTAAGAGCGCAACAGTTACCACACTTACTATACAATTATATTCCGGTGCACAGGATAAGGATTTTGCCAAACATCAAACTAAGTATTTAAATGATTTATTAAAACAATTAGAGTAGATCAGGAGTATCATGTTAAAAAAATTTATAGAGGCCCTATATAATGCCAGACATGATACCCCACAGGTGCATAAAGAATTAGTCATTGATATAAAGCGGCGTGGTTTTTTAAAACAGGTTATAGATGTAACACTCCTTGGCGCATTTGCAGGCACCTGTTGTGCGGCTCCTGGCGAATATAGCGCCAATTTGCCGGATATTGGTGATTCTGACCGCGCAGCGTTGTCTCCGGCAGAAGCCAATTTTCTGGGCTTACAAGTAATTCAGGAAATTGGTGCTGCGGGGGACATGTTAAATGACTATGATATTTTAACTTATCTAAACGAAATAGGCGGTAATTTGGTAAGTTACTCACCGCTTGCCGGTAGCGAATTCAATTTTTATATCATCAAAGATAAACAAATAAATGCTTTTGCACTGCCAGGTGGTTATATATGCGTGTATAACGGTTTGATTTTTACTACCCGTTCTGAAGCTGAGCTTACCTCCGTTATGTCACATGAAATCGGGCATGTGGTGCAACATCATATTTTTCGAAATATTGCCAACTATAATCGCAATCAATGGCTAGCACTTGCTGGGGTTTTAGCTGGTGGGTTATTGGCAGCTTTTAACCCTGCAGCGGCAATTGTTGCTATTAATAGCGGACAAGGTCTGGCCATACAAAATATGTTATCTTTTTCTCGTGATTTTGAGCGTGAAGCAGATAGGGTTGGGCAGGGTATAATGTATAGGGCTGGTTTTGATCCAAATGCAATGCCTAGCTTTTTTCAGCGTCTACAGGATGCAAATAAATTTAATGATAGTGGTGCTTATGAATTTCTACGTACTCATCCGGTCACAACAGCCAGAATTAGTGAAGCAGAAAATCGGGCGCGCAATTTACATATAAAGATGCGCCCGGATAGTGTGAGTTTTTTACTTGTTAGAGAAAAATGCAGGGTTAGGCAACTAATGGCACCGGCAGCAATATTGTTTTATAAACAATCAATTGCCTCTAAAAAATACTCTTCTTTAGATGCGCAATACTATGGTTTAGCCTATGCTTATTTTGTTAACCAGAATTTTGCCGAAGCCCAGGCTAGCTTAGCCAAAATCTCTGCGCCAAATTTTACTTCCTATCCGATAGTATTAAGTTTAAAAGCGCAAATTTTGATGGCGCTTAAAAACTATAAGATAGCGGATAAAGTTTTTGTGGAAGCCTTAAGTAATTACCCTAACTATAAATCATTATGGCTAGGGCAGGTAGATTTGTATTTGGCATCTAAGCAGTATAATCCTGCAAGTAGAAAATTGGATACTCTTGCTCAAAAATATCCTAATGATTTGGATATTTGGCTAAGACAAACATCTTTATATTCGGATACTGGTTTAAATAACAAGCAGAAATATTTCTATGCTTTGGGTAATACATTTTATATTAACGGCGATTATAAATCAGCAATAGAGCAGTACCAAAAAGCTCTACTAATTAAAGGAGGTGACCAGACCCTAAATGATATTATTAGTGCCAAAATTTTGGATGCCAGGGGAATGCTAAAATACAAAGCCCAATTTACCACCAACTAGTTTGTGTAATCAATAGTAACTAGCTTGCCATTTTTCATAGTCATAACCGGATAAGGCTGCCAATAGGAATGATAAGCCTGCCATACCAGCTCCGGATACCAAGATTTACCAATACTGCCATTATAACGGGCCAGTCCACGGTCTACATTACCATTTTCTTTTTGGATGTAATAGCGCAAAATAGTACATCCATAGCGCAGATTGGTTTGGACATTAAACAAGCTTTGTTCCGGGTCACCGATTTGCAGTTGCCAAAACGGCATAATTTGCATTAATCCTGTCGCTCCAACGGGGGATACAGCAAAATTATTAAACCGGCTTTCAACTGTAATTAGGCTAAGTATGAGCTGTGGGTCAAGATTTGCCCGTGCAGCTTCGTATTGTATGGCAGTTAGATAACCGGTTTTTAAATATTCATCATCTTTTAACCATTTACTCAGACGATTAGACATATCTTTAAGCCAAGCATTGGCTTTATCTTTGCTGCTAAATACCAGATGGGGGCGAATAGGATTTAATACCTGGTTATGTAAGCTGGTTTGTACATCATCTGCCAGCGGCTCCATTACCTGGGTTGCTGCATAGACATTAGTTATGCTAGACCATATCAGTAGAGCTACAATCTTAATTGCTATCACAAGGCTATTGTGATTTAGAGCCCCCTTTAGCATTAATATGACTTTGCAAAAATTATTTTCTGCTGCACTTTTTTACCGGTAAATATACAGATACCACTATTATTTCCCTGGTTGAGAGGAATACATCTGGCTGTTACCTGTAGTGGTTTGATAAACTCTTCTATAGCTGGGTCATTACAAGCATAGCAAGTAACAAAACCGGTTGCATCTTTGGCAAATGCGGTTTTAAACTGCTCAAGACTTGCGATTTCTATACTATTTGTAGTCTGACGATCTGCTGCACGTTTAAATAGGTTTTGCTGAATATTATCGAGTAACGTGGTGATTTGTTCGGTAAATTCTTCTGCAGTATAACTTTGCTTCTCACGGCCTGCTACATCACGTCGCATAACAAAAAAACTATTGTTTGCAATATCGCGTGCACCTATTTCTAACAAAAGTGGTACACCTTTTTTCACCCAGCCCCATTTTTTTTCACCACCGGGAATATCTTTGTCATCAATATGAGCAATTATATTAAGTCCATGAAAAACCTGTGCTTCAAGCGATAATTTTAATCTGTTACAGTACTCCAAAACCGTTGCTTTATCAGTATCATTTTTATAAATTGGTAAAATAACTACATGTTTAGATGCTATTTTAGGTGGTAATACTAAGCCATCATCATCACTATGTGTCATAATTAACCCGCCAATGATTCTGGTAGATATCCCCCATGAGGTAGTCCAGGCATGTTCAAGCTGATTATCTTTATTTAAAAATTGAATGTTAGAAGCTTTGGCAAAATTCTGTCCCAAAAAGTGTGACGTAGCTGCTTGTAAGGCTTTACCATCCTGCATCATAGCTTCAATAGTGTAGGTATCAACTGCTCCAGGAAAACGCTCAAATACCGGTTTTTTTCCTCTAATTACTGGTATAGCCAAAACCTCTTCGGCAAATTTTGTATACAACTCAAGGATCATGAGAGTTTCTTTTACAGCTTCGGCTTCAGTAGCATGTACTGTATGCCCTTCCTGCCATAAAAACTCAGTTGTTCTAAGAAACAACCTGGTACGCATTTCCCAGCGCATAACATTGGCCCACTGGTTAATTAAAATAGGCAAATCACGATATGATTTAACCCATTTGGCATAAGATTCACCAATAATAGTCTCTGAGGTAGGGCGGATTACTAATGGCTCTTCCAATTCGCCATCTGGTATCAATCCACCATTACCATCTGCTTTTAAACGGTGATGAGTTACAACTGCACATTCTTTCGCAAAGCCATCAACATGTTCAGCTTCTTTTTCCAGATAGCTAAGCGGAATCAATAGCGGAAAGTATGCATTAACATGCCCACTTGCTTTAAATTGTTTATCTAAATATGCCTGAATATTTTCCCAAAGAGCATAACCCCATGGTTTAATTACCATACATCCACGTACCGCAGAGTTTTCTGCCAAATCAGCAGCAATAATTACCTGTTGGTACCACTCCGGATAATTTTCGTGTCTGGTTGGTGTAATCGCCGTTTTTGCCATTGTTAATGTTCCCCTAAATTTTATAAGAGTTTACTGTCAGAATATGCTATGATAGACATGGATTGAGTGGTGGTTATATTTTCATTGGTAAAATAACCATCTGCTTACCCTGTAAATGAAGCTGGCGTTGTAATACTGTTACTGTATTATTATGAAGTAACCTGCTCCACCACGTTTCATCCACAAATACTAATTTGCTTGCAAAAAATACGCAGTCCGGATAATCTTGCTGGACATATTCAGTTAATTTTATTAGTTCAGAAATTTCATCTACTCCGTAGCTGAATAAGCCTTCTGATTCCATGCCGTGTTCGGTACAAAATAGCTTGTACCGCTCTACAATAGTATTCAAATCTTTACGGTATTGATTACCAAATATTTCATCGTTAGAAAGTGTTGCAGAATCAATTTCACCAGAGGTAAGGAAGATATAATTTTTAAATACATCCGGAAATAAACGCTTAACCCAAAGCAGGGCATGTAGACCTGCCCCATAATGTTTTGTTACAAAAAATACGGCGGTTTTAGCATTTTTATCAGAAATTGGCAATGTTGGTTGGTTTTTTAATTCAATTTCATCAAAGTGATTAGCAAAAACCCGATCTGCTTCAACCAATTTTTTACCCACGTTGCGATAGTGATTACGGACAAAAAAACAAAAGGTTACAACACAGGTAGTGATGACCAATGTTAGCCAGGCACCTTCGGTAAATTTTTCCAGTGTGGTGATGATTAGAATTGAGGAGCACACAATAAAGCCAAATAATGAGATAGACAAACGACGCTTCCAGTTGCCTTTATTTTTCCTGCTTTTGAACCAGTATACAGACAGGCCCAGTAAAGACATGGAAAAAGTAAGAAATACATTAATACTATAGAGTATAACTAGTGTAGAAACGCGCCCGCGCGCCCAGATTAAAATTACTATTGCAGCAATACCTGAGATTAAAATTCCATTTTGAGTGACTAAACGACTGGATAATTCACGAAACTGGCGGGGTAGCCATTTATCAACGGCCATATTAGCCATAACTGCCGGGCAGCCCAAAAACCCGGTATTAGCTCCGGCAAACAACAATCCGGCTTCGAAAAATAGTATCAAGGGTAATAGCCAGAAGCCGCCGATTCCCATAGTGTGAATAATTTTGTTAAATACAACTGCATTAAGGGTTTTTCCTGGTTCCGGAGTGGCGTGCCAGATTATATAAAGCAGTATAATTCCACCAGCTGTTAATGATAGTGATATTGCCATATAAAGCATAGTCAGCTTACCGGTCCTGACCCTTGGTTCAGCAAGCATGCTAACATTATTTGATACTGCTTCCAAACCGGTATATGTACCACCTCCCAGGGAGTATGCTCTGAGTAATAGGGCTATAGATGCAAACATACCAATACTACCGGACATTATATTTAGCTCTTTGGTACCATTGGCTACTGAATTAAATACTACAGTGCCATGGTGGAACATTCCGGCACCAATAATAAATAAGTGGGTAAGCATAAAACCTAAAAATAATGGTATAAGCACGTGTATAGATTCTTTCATACCGCGTAAATTAAGAACCATTAATATTGTGATAATTGCGACTTTAGTTTCAAGGCCATGTGTGGTATATTGAATAGGAATCAGGCTAAAAATAGCATCTACACCACTTGCAGTAGATACAGCAATAGTTAGGATATAATCAACAATTAGTGCTGAACCGGATATTACGCCGGCACCCGGGCCAAGTAAGTGGGTTGCTACTTTATAGCCGCCACCACCATGCGGGAATAATTCAATTACCTGATTATAGGATAAAGATATTAAAAATACGGTTATTGCAGTGGCTAAGGCCAGGAAAATACCAATATCGTGGTGGGAGCCAAGTGCCAAAAATGCTTCTTCCGGTCCATATGCGGAAGAAGACAGCCCATCCGCACCAAGCCCGATCCAGGCTATAATCGCAATTAATGCAATGTGTTCTTTAATTTTTGGGCTTAGGGCATTTAATGGTTTACCTATTATAAATTCTTTAATTCCACTTAATATTTTCATAGTACCTTTGTTTTAGAATGTATAGAGTTAGGAATTATACCAGAAACCGTAAATAGTTAAAATTAAAAAACATTGCAATTGATGAGCTAATAATGGTAAAATACGCGTTTAAACCTAAACTACACGGTAAAATAAAAAGGTGGTGATTAGATATATTTTACCAGAAGAATGTCATTCCCGCGCAGGCGGGAATCCAGATTAATATAAATTATCAAAGGAATTATAATATGCCTGAAATCAAGGTAAGAGACACTGAATATTTTGACGTAGCCCTACGCCGTTTCAAAAAAGCTGTAGAAAAAGCAGGAACATTAACTGAGCTACGTTCACGTGAATGTTATGAAAAGCCAACTACTGAACGTAAACGTAAGATGGCTGCAGCTATAAAAAGACATTATAAGAAACTGCATTCTCAGATGTTGCCACAACGCGGCAGATAACTCTAAAAGGTTGCAATTATTTTGCAACCTTTTTTATTAAGGGGTAAATAATAGTGTTATATATTTGTGCTACTCCTATTGGCAATCTGAAAGATATTTCGCTTCGTGCATTGGAAATATTATCGGCTTCTGATATTATTCTTTGCGAAGACACCCGTACCAGCAAACAGTTGCTATTGGCGCATGGCATAAATTATAAACAGCTAATCGCTCTTCATCAACATAATGAAAATCAAATTACCGAAAAAGTCTTAAGCTACCTAGAAGATGGCCTTACTATTACCCAAATTAGCGATGCTGGCACTCCAGGGGTATCAGACCCTGGAGCCAGGCTATGTAAGGCAGTTTTAGATGCGGGATATAAAGTTTCACCAATACCTGGGGCGTGTGCCTATATTAGTTTACTATCTGTTGCTGGTTTGAATGCGCCTAGTTTATTTTATGGTTTTTTGCCAAGTACTAAAAATGCCCGGATTAAAGTATTAGAGGAATGGATAAATGTACCTTACGCTGTCGGAATTTACGAATCACCGCATCGGATATTAGAGTCGATAACAGATATTATTACTGTACTGGGTGAATATCGCGAGATAATTTTAGGCCGTGAGCTAACTAAGCAATTTGAAACAATAAAACAAGCAGCAGCAGTGAAGTTATTAGAATTTGTAAGGAATGATCCTAACCAGCAAAGAGGAGAGTTTGTATTATTAATTTATCCTAAAGTACCTGATAAAAAAGCCACAGAGTCTTTAAGTAGCGAGCAAATTAGGGTGTTAAGTTTATTATTACCTGAATTACCACCTAAAAAAGCGGTAAATATAGCTAATAAACTCACCGGCGCTAATAAAGATTTATTATACAGGTATGCCGTTGAATCAGTAAAATGATTATTGTCAGTTTTGTTTAGAGTAATGTTTCTATTTCAGAATAAAAATCGGGGCATATATGGCCCCGATTTTCAATAGGTAAGAGTATTACTAAAAAGTATATACCGGGTACTTATTACACAAGGCCAATGCCTGTTGTTTAACTTTTTGAACCACGCTTTTATCTTCCGGGTTTTCTAAAACATCCGCAATCATATTTCCAAGTGCAGTGCAGTCTGCCTCAACAAATCCACGTGTTGTAATTGCGGGGGTTCCAAGGCGGATTCCGCTAGTTATAAATGGCTTTTCCGGATCGTTTGGAATAGCATTTTTATTAACAGTTATATTTGCTTCCCCTAAAGCTTCTTCAGCAAGTTTTCCGGAAATATTTTTAGGTCTTAAATCAACTAACATTAAATGAGATTCGGTTCTACCTGACACAATACGTAAGCCGCGCTTAATTAAACTATCACTCAAGGCAACTGCATTTTTTTTAATTTGAGATTGGTAGATGGTAAATTCTGGCTGCAGTGCCTCTTTAAATGCAACAGCTTTCGCTGCAATTACGTGCTCTAGCGGCCCGCCTTGCAGAGCTGGAAAAATTGATGAGTTAATTAATTTTTCATATTCTGCTTTGGCTAAAATTAAACCGCCACGTGGTCCGCGTAGTGTCTTATGCGTGGTTGAAGTAACAAAATCAGCATAAGGCACCGGGCTTGGATAAACACCTCCGGCAATTAATCCGGCGTAATGAGCCATATCTACCATTAACATTGCACCACACTCATCGGCAATATCACGAAAGCGACAAAAATTTATTTCTAAAGAATAAGCTGAAGCTCCTGCAACAATTAATTTAGGCTTATTTACCAAAGCCAGGTGTTCTACCTCATCATAATCAATTTCTTCATTTTCATCCAGGCCATAACTAATAAAATTAAATAATTTTCCCGATAAATTAACCGGTGAACCATGAGTGAGGTGACCGCCATGGGCAAGTGACATACCAAGAACTGTATCACCAGGCTTCAACACGGCAAAATATACAGCCTGATTTGCTTGGGATCCCGAGTGTGGTTGTACATTGGCATATTCAGCCCCAAATAGTTGTTTAACCCGGTCAATGGCTAGTTGTTCTGTTTTATCAACATATTGGCATCCACCATAATAACGTTTACCCGGATAACCTTCGGCATATTTATTAGTTAACACTGAACCCTGAGCTTCCATTACTGCTCTTGACACATAATTTTCTGATGCGATTAGCTCAATATGCTCTTCCTGCCTTGTACGCTCTTGTTTTATCGTGTTAAATACCTCAGAATCAGAATCTTTTAATTGAATATCAAAATTAAACATGGTAATATCTTTTCTAAAAGTTAAGTCATCCCCGACGTCCTTGGATTTGATCCGGGGATCAGGAATCTATATATGCATTACTGGGCTCTGCCGTATTTATCATCAAAGCGCACTATATCATCTTCTCCCAGGTATTGTCCGCATTGTACTTCAATTAAAACTAAGTTTTTATCGGTTTTATTTTCTAATCGGTGTTTGGATTCTACGGGAATATATGTTGATTCGTTTGCTTTTAGTTCTAAAATTTTATCACCATTAGTAACAGTGGCAATACCATCAACCACAACCCAGTGTTCGCTTCTGTGGTGGTGCATTTGTAGGGAGAGGGAAGCGCCAGGCTTTACTTCAATTCTTTTAATCTTGTATAACGGACCTTCTTCAAGTACGGTGTATGTACCCCATGGGCGATGAGCTGTTTGATGCAGCTCAGAGGTTTTATGTTCCATATTTTTTAACCTTTCAAATATAAGTTTGACATTTTGTGAGTGGTCTTTATTAGCAATAAGTACTGCATCAGGTGTATCCACAATAATTAGGTTATCTATATCAACTCCGGCAATAATACGTCCGGTAGAATACACCAGGCAGTTTTCCGTATTATGTAAAATATTTTCACCGATTGTAGCATTGTTATGTTTATCTTTAGGCAGGTTTTGCGCGATTGATAACCAAGAGCCGATGTCTGACCAGCCAAGAGAGCAGGGTAGAACTGCAGCTTTATTAGTTTTTTCAAACAGGGCATAATCAATTGAGATATTTTCGGCCTGTAAAAATAAGCTGCTGTTTAGGTGAATAATCGTACTGTTTTTTAAGTTATCTTTTGTCGATTTATCAAGACATGTTTTGGTTGTAGTAATAAGATTTTTGGCATATAGTTCTAATTCAGTAATAAAAGTGCTTACTTTGCCACAAAACATTCCTGAGTTCCACAAATAGTGGCCAGAATTTAAATATTCAGTGGCAAGCTCTGAGCTGGGTTTTTCAACAAACCGTTTTACCAGGTAAGCTTTATCGGTAATTGGTTTTTTCATGTCAGCCTCGATGTAGCCGTATCCGGTTTCCGGATACTCCGGCTTAATCCCGAAGGTTGCTATATAACCAGCCTTTGCAACAGCAGATGCTTCTTGTACAGCTTGGTTAAAGGCATCTAAATCACTAATTAAATGATCAGCAGGTAAAATTAATAATATTTCATCTGCACTATATTTTCCCAAAGCAAAAAGTGCAGCCGCTGCTATTGCCGGGGCTGTATTTCTCCCAAATGGCTCCAGAATAAAATCGCAGGAAATTTTTTTATCATTAATTTGTTGATACTCATCTTGCATCCGAAAATGTAATTTTTCGTTAGTTACGGTTATAACCGCATTTACATCAGGAAGGGTAACTGCCCGGTTAAAAGTATTTTGTAATAAGCTATGCCCGTCAGATAGCTTTAAAAAAGGTTTTGGATCTGACTGACGTGATACTGGCCACAGGCGTGATCCGGAACCACCTGAAATAATAACTGGAATCATAAAAATTTTAACTTTCTGTTAGAGGTGATAGTTAGGAGCTTCCTTGGTAATTTGCACATCATGAACATGTGATTCTTTAACTCCGGCAGAGGTAATTTCAACAAATTGTGCATTTTTATGCATATCTTTAATGGAGTTTGTGCCAAGATATCCCATAGAAGAACGTAAACCGCCGATTAATTGATGAATAACCTGGGATAGTGTTCCGGTATAGGGAACGCGTCCCTCAATGCCTTCCGGTACCAATTTATCTTGGTTAGATTCATTATCCTGGAAGTACCTGTCTGCAGATCCTTTGCTCATAGCGCCCAAAGATCCCATACCACGGTATGTTTTATAAGAACGACCCTGATATAGTTCAAGTTCTCCCGGGGCCTCATCTGTCCCGGCTAATATACTGCCAAGCATTACACAAGAGGCGCCGGCTGCAAGTGCCTTGGCTACATCACCGGAAAAGCGTATACCACCATCAGCAATAACCGGTACATCTGTATCCTCCAATGCTTTGGCTACGTTACTAATAGCGCTTAATTGAGGAATACCAACTCCGGCTACAATCCTGGTAGTACAAATTGAGCCAGGACCGATACCAACCTTAACACCGTCAGCGCCTGCGCTAACTAAGGATTTTGCTGCTTCGGCTGTTGCGATATTGCCGCCGATAACATCTATATGTGGAAATTTATCTTTTATCCATTTTACCCGATCAATCACACTTTGTGAATGACCATGTGCTGTGTCTACAACTATTACATCTACTCCGGCTTGGGCAAGTAAAGCCACCCGGGTTTCGGTATCGCCACTGACCCCAACCGCAGCACCTACTCTTAGCTGGCCTGATTCATCTTTATTGGCGTGGGGGAAGGTAATATTCTTTGTAAGATCTTTAACTGTAATCAGCCCTTTTAATTCAAAAGCATCATTTACAATTAAAACTCTCTCAATTCGGTGTTTATGCATTAAGTCGCGGGCAAGATTAACCGGGCTGCCTTCTGGCACTGTAACTAGTTTGTCTTGTTTAGTCATGATTTGCCTAATAGGGCAATCCATATTTGTTTCAAAGCGCAAATCGCGGTTGGTAACTATACCAACTAATTTTCCGTTTTCCACTACGGGAAACCCGGATATTTTACGTTTACGTTTAAGTTCCAGTAATTCGGCTAATGTTGTGTTCGGTTCGATACAAAACGGGTCTTTAACAATTCCCGATTCGTGGCGCTTAACCGTTGATACACGTTCTGCCTGGTATTGTGGGCTCATGTTTTTATGAATAATTCCAATGCCGCCTTCCTGGGCAATTGCAATCGCCATACGTGCTTCGGTTACAGTATCCATGGCTGCAGAAATAATTGGGATATTTAGATTTAGATTTCGGCTAAGCCGGCTTTTTATACTGGCATCTTTAGGCAAAATTTTTGAATGTCCCGGTACCAAGAGTACATCATCAAAGGTATAAGCTTTTTGTATAATATTTAGCATTAACTACTCCGCATCATTTAACTTGTTTAATTATATCGGTAAAATCTGTTATATCCTGAAAACTACGATAGATTGAGGCAAATCTGATATATGCTACTTTATCTAACTTAGCCAGTTCTTTCATGACAATATCACCAATTAAACGACTTTCAACTTCACGTTCGCCAAAGCCCAATATTTTTTGCCGAACGCTGTCAATGGCATTGTCAATTAATATAGAAGAAACCGGACGTTTATGTAATGCCTTGGTAAAACTTTGGTGTATTTTATTTTCATTATATTCTTCCCTGGTGCCATTTGATTTAACTATCGTAGGCATTTGCAGTTCAATTCTCTCCAGGGTATTAAATCGTTTATCACATTGTAAACAACGTCTACGACGTTTTACCGTTAGCTTGTCTTCGCTAAGACGTGTATCAATTACTTGCGTTTCCTCACAATTACAAAATAAACACTTCATAAAAATCTTCTTTAAAGCATTGGGAAGCCAAGCTGCTCCCGCGATGCATAATACTCATTGGCAACAAGTCTAGCCAGAGTCCTAATCCGTCCGATATAACCGGCGCGTTCGGTAACTGAAATAGCGCTGTGGGCATCTAACATATTAAAAGTGTGGGCGGCATTTAAAATCATTTCATAGCCTGGTAGAACTAATTTGGTATCAATCAGGCGTTTTGCTTCGGTTTCATAATTTGAAAATTGTTCAAAAAGCAATTGGGTATTACTGTGTTCAAAGTTATACTTAGATTGTTCAACTTCATTTTGTAAGAACACATCACCGTAAGTGACTATACTGCCATCCATGGTTTTAGTCCAGATCAGGTCATAGACATTATCTACGTTTTGTAGGTACATTGCCAGGCGTTCCAGTCCGTAGGTTATTTCACCTAATACCGGTTTACAATCAAGACCCCCAACTTGCTGGAAATAGGTAAATTGAGTGACTTCCATACCATCTAACCAAACTTCCCAGCCAAGCCCCCAGGCACCGAGAGTAGGGTTTTCCCAGTTATCCTCAACAAACCTGACATCATGGATATTTAAGTCAATGCCCAGCTCTACCAGGGATTGTAGATATAAATCCTGAATATTATCCGGAGATGGTTTTAGGGCAACCTGAAATTGATAGTAGTGTTGTAATCGATTTGGGCTGTTGCCATAGCGACCGTCTTTAGGGCGGCGTGATGGCTGTACATATGCTGCATACCATGGCTCAGGGCCGATGCTTTTTAAAAAAGTAGCTGGATGTGAAGTACCGGCACCCATTTCCTTGTCATATGGCTGCAGAATAACGCAGCCGGATTTTGCCCAATAGGATTGTAGAGTAAAGATTATCTCTTGGAAGGTAAGTTTTTTTGTACTCATAGATTTGGCTAAATTATTTCAATTATAATTGCCCATTATTATACCAAAATATAGCATTTTGTTAAATTAAGTTAGTAGCTGTATAAGTGTGTTAAAATATTGGGAATTATGTCTAAATGTATCAAAAATGAGTATTGTAAACAATCGTAAAGCGCTTCATGACTATTTCATCGAAGACAAATTTGAAGCTGGAGTTGTCCTGGAAGGGTGGGAGGTTAAGTCCATTCGCGATGGCAAGGTCCAGTTAAAAGATAGCTATGTTAAGATAAAAAATGGTGAAATTTGGCTAATTGGTTGCCATATTTCAGCTTCAATTTCAACTTGTACCCATATATTGGCAGACAGTGACCGCCTAAAAAAACTATTATTAAATAAGCATGAGATAAATAAGCTAATTGGCAAGGTAGAGCAAAAAGGATATAGCATTGTAGCGCTCAACTTGCATTATTCAAAAGGGCGGGTAAAGGCTGATATAGCCCTGGCTAAGGGTAAACAATTGCATGATAAAAGAGCTACCGAAAAAGAACGTGCCTGGGCCAAAGAAAAAGCCCAGATTAAGAAACAGTTTAATCGATAATATGAGGAAATAGACGATGACTAGTGCAGAAATAAAAAAACATGCTGAGACAAAGATGGGTAAATCAGTGGAAAGTTATGCGCATAGCCTGACAAAAGTCAGAACAGGTAGAGCGCATGTAGGAATACTTGATCATGTTCAGGTAGATTATTATGGGCAAATGACTCATATTTCCCAGGTGGCATCAGTTACCATTAGTGATGTACATACAATATCGGTACAGCCATGGGAATCTAAAATGGTTGCGATTATAGAAAAAGCTATTCGTGAATCAGATTTGGGTCTAAATCCGGCTACTTCAGGTAATATGATTCGAGTGCCTATGCCGCCTTTGACTGAAGAAAGACGCAAGGAACTAATTAAAGTAATTAAAAGTGAGGGTGAAGAAGCCAAGGTTGCTATTCGTAATATTCGTCGGGATGCAAATACTGAGTTAAAAGCCAAATTAAAGGACAAATTAATTACCGAGGATGATGAAAAGCGTTCACAGGATGAGATCCAGAAACTGACAGATAAGAGTATTACTGCAATTGACAAATTGACAGCCGATAAAGAAAAAGAACTATTAACTGTCTAAAGGCCTGATTTAGTGAGTATTCCAAAACACATTGCAATTATAATGGATGGCAATGGCAGGTGGGCAAAAAAACGCCTTTTACCCAGGGTAGCAGGCCATGCGCGCGGGGTAAAAAGAGTTAAAGAGATTATTGAGCATTGTTCACACATAGGGGTTAAGTATCTAACCCTGTTCGCTTTTGGGCGTGAGAATTGGAAGCGCCCTCAGACAGAAGTTTCGTTTTTGATGAATCTGCTTCTCGAGCAACTTGATAAAGAGTTTTTACATCTGCATGAAGAAGACGTTAAAATACGCTTTATTGGTGATAGATCACGCTTAGATAAAATTATTTGTGAAAAGATCGAGGTTATTGAAAAATTGACCAATGCGAACAAAAAATTAAACTTAAATGTCGCCGTGGATTACAGTGGTAGTTATGATATTATTCAAGCGATTAATACTGTTCTGGCTGAAGGTAAACATAAGAATATTACTCGCGAAGTTTTAGAAAAATACTTGTTAACTTATCCAAATCCGGCACCAGATTTATTTATTCGTACCAGCGGCGAAATCCGGATAAGTAATTTTATGTTATGGCAAATTGCTTATACTGAATTGTATTTTACGTCTAAATTATGGCCAGATTTTAATAAGCAAGCTTTAGATGATGCAATTAAATGGTTTCAAACCCGTGAGCGACGTTACGGGAAAATTTCTGAACAGTTAGAATAATTTTATTGAAAGACTTTAAAACGATATGCTAATACATAGAACAATGACGGCTTTGGTTCTTTTTTTTATAACCTGTTTTTTATTATTTGGTATACCTGGCATATTTAGAATGCCGGACATGGTTTTTGTTTCTATGTCATGGTTACTATGTATAGCTGCTGTATTTGAATTAACCAAAATGTACAAATTTAACCTCATTTGGCAAATTGGTTTACTGGCTATAATAACTGGCTTACTTATGGTTTTATATTTTATACCGTATGATGCAAGCCAGATAATTCGGATAGTTTCTATTTTGACCTGGTGTTTGATAGTACCGGTTATTTTATTTAAGCAGCCGCAAAATATACCTAAGGCTGTTATTTGTGGATTGGCTATCATTATTTTTGTTCCGGCATTTTATTCGATTGTAGTATTGCAGGGGCTATTTGGATCATTACAACTAATTAGTATTTTAGCCATTGCCTGGGTTGCCGATACCGGGGCATATTTTGTTGGGCGTAAATTTGGCCGGCATAAATTAATTCCAAGTATCAGCCCAAATAAAACAATTGAAGGTGCAATTGGCAGTGTAGTGTTTGTGATAATTTATTTACTGATTTTAAAATCATTAAATATAACCGTTTATTTGCCCACTTATTTTGCGGTGTTTAAATTTGCCATAATTTTAACCATAGTTAGTATTTTGGGTGATTTGATGGAATCATGGTTTAAGCGCATTGCTAAAGTTAAGGATAGCGGTAATTGGCTTCCTGGCCACGGCGGTATATTTGATCGTATTGATAGTTTAATTGCAGTTCTGGCGGTTGCCTTTGCTATGATTCGCGGACTAATCTGATTACTGCCTGGCCGCTGAAACTTCGCTTATGCTACGTTTTCGCAATCCTTATGTACTAATAGTACATCCTGGTTGCTTTGTTTTGACTATTCCTTGCCCTTAAAGTATATGCTGGCAGTAATGCTATTGAATGGATTTTATTATGTCAAATTATAAAAATATAACAGTATTGGGGAGTACAGGTAGCATAGGCTGCAATACTTTAGAGGTAGTTCGCCTGCACCCGGATAAGTATATTGTTAAAGCATTAACAGCATCTGGAAATCTAGATAAGTTATTTGCCCAATGTGTAGAATTTAAACCTGAGTATGCTATAATTTTAGATCAGGAAAAAAGCCGGATTTTAGCTGATAAGTTAAGGCTACATAATATATCTACCAAAGTTTTATTTACACCGAACGATTTAGTTAAAGTTGCTACATTAGAACAAGTTGATATAGTTATGTCGGCAATAGTTGGTAGTTCCGGTTTATTGCCCACGTTAGAAGCAGTAAAAGCAGGTAAGAAAGTATTACTGGCTAATAAAGAATCGTTGGTTGCCGGTGGTAAAATTATCAATCAGGCGCTTAAAGAATGTAGTAATGCCCGGCTTATCCCGGTAGATAGTGAACATAGCGCTATTTTTCAATCATTACCGCCAAATTATTCGGTAGCCGAAATAAATAAAATTATTCTCACGGCCTCAGGTGGCCCATTTCGCGGATTTAGCCGTGAACAATTGTGTGATGTAACGCCAGAACAAGCGATAAAGCATCCCAACTGGAGCATGGGGCAAAAAATTTCAGTTGATAGCAGCACCCTAATGAACAAGGGTTTAGAAGTTATAGAGGCCTATTGGTTATTTGGCACTGGCTTAGATAAAATCGAGGTAGTGGTTCATCCGCAAAGTATCATTCATTCTATGGTCGAATATACAGATAGTTCAATAGTTGCCCAGCTAGGTACGGCGGATATGAAAACGCCAATAGCGTATGCCTTGGCATATCCAAAGCGTATAGTTTCAGGTAGTAAGAGGCTGGATTTTATGCTCTCCTCAACGCTTACTTTTGAGAAGCCGGATTATGAAAGGTTTCCGTGTCTGCAATTAGCCTTCGATGCGCTAAAATCCGGAGGCGTTGCACCGGCGGTATTAAATGCTGCCAATGAGATAGCAGTAAGTGCATTTTTAGATCACAGAATCAAATTTTATGATATCAATATTATCATAAATCAGACCATGGCAAATTTTGCGCATAATGATTACAATTCAGTAGAAGAGATTATTGAGGTAGATCAGCAAGCTAGAAAATTTGCTACCTCAATCATTAAAACCTAAGCAATTTCTCAAAAACCGTATGGGCAGGAAACTATATTTAATTTTTGCTGAAGTTCATTTTTCTCTTGCTCAGTCAATTTAAAATTTTCATTCTTTACATTACACTTAAGAGGAATACAGGTCACAACGTTTTTATATGAATATGAAATGGTTCCATCTTTGTATTAGTTATTAATTTAACCAAGTCTCGAATTGTGTTTCATTAATTATAGTAATTCCTAGCTCATGGGCTTTATCTAATTTGCTGCCGGCCTCTCCGCCGGCAACAACATAATCAGTCTTCTTAGATACGCTGCCACTAACTTTACCGCCAAATTCTTCAATTTTTTCTTTTGCTTCTTCACGGCTATATTTAGTTAGTGTGCCGGTTAAAACAAAAGTTTTACCTGTAATATGTGGGTTATAATTATTTTTAGCTTCTACCACCGGATAAGTTATGCCGTAACTAATTAATTTCTTAATAACATCAATATTATGCTTTTCTGCAAAAAAGTCCAAAATTGCATCAGCAACGGTCTCACCAATATCATGCACTTGCATGAGCTCTGGTTTAGATGCGCTAATTAGCTTATCAAGACTACCAAAACTATTGGCCAGGTCTTTTGCTGTTGCTTCACCTACATGGCGAATACCAAGTGCATAAATTAAACGATTAAGCTGCGTATGCTTACTTTTATTAATGGCGTCCAAAAGGTTATTAGCACTTTTATCAGCAAAGCGATCCAGCTCTAATAACTGCTCAAGCTTTAAAGTATAAATATCACTAGGGTTATGTACTAGCTTATTTTCTACCAACAAATCAACATTTTTCTCGCCCAGTCCATCAATATTTAGTGCAAGCCGACTAGCAAAATGAGTAATTGCCTGCTTTTTCTGTGCTTCACAATATAGTCCGCCACTACAACGAATTATCGTTTCATCGGTTAGTTTAACCAAGTGAGACCCACACACTGGACAATTTAAGGGCATATGAAATTCTTTAGCATCCAGGGCACGTTTGCTAAGATTTACGCTTACTATTTCCGGAATTACGTCTCCGGCACGACGGACAATAACATAATCACCAATGCGGATATCCTTACGAACAATTTCATCCTGGTTATGTAGTGATGCATTGGATACTGTTACACCGCCGACAAAGACGGGATTTATTTTAGCAACTGGAGTGAGCGCACCGGTACGGCCAACTTGTACCTGAATATCAAGTATTTGTGATTCTACCAGTTGAGCTGGAAATTTATGCGCAATAGCAAAGCGCGGTGCACGCGAGACAAAACCAAGTTTATGTTGATAGGCAAGCTGGTTTACTTTGTACACAACTCCATCGATGCCAAAAGGTAGAGTGCTTCTCATGGCTAATGCTTTTTCATAGTATTTGATCAGGCTATTTAAACCAGGGCATTGTTCTGTATATTGACTGCCTATATCAAAGCCTAGTTCATGTAAGTATAAAAGTTCATCATAAAATGTTTCTATTTCACCACCGGAATATGCCGCCTTGCTATTAATTGCAATGCTATATGCAAAAAAATGCAGTGGCCTGGAGGCAGTGATGCTACTATCTAGCTGGCGTATACTTCCGGCAACCAGATTTCTGGGGTTGGCAAAAACCTTTAACCCGGCTTGCTCCTGAGAGACATTTAATTTAGCAAAGTCATCATTAAAAATCAGGATTTCCCCGCGTACTTCCAGTGTTCCGGATAATAATTTTTGTCCTTTTGAAAAGCCAGGTGGTGTAAAAAGATATTCCGGAATAGAAGAGTTTTTATTTACCCGGGCAAGGGCCTTTATATTTGCTGTAACATTCTCACCAGTATATCCATCACCACGGGTGAGGGCTTTAATTAGTTCGCCATTTTCGTAAGTGAGGCTAATAGCAATGCCGTCATATTTAAGACTAGCAACATAATCAACAGGATCTAGCTCCAAAGCATCTTTAATACGCTTATCGTATTGAACTAATTCTTTGTGACGTAGATTGTTATCTGTTTGTTCCATATCCGAGAAAATATTATTTAGAGATAGCATAGGTGAGCTGTGGGTAGCGCTGCCGAGTTCTGATAATGTTACATCACCAACCCGTTTGGTAGGGGAGTCAGCTCTAGCAAATTGCGGGTATGCTTTTTCCAAATCTTCGAGTTGGCGAAATAATTTATCATACGCTTCATCGCTAATTAATGATTCATTAAGAGTATGGTAGTGATAGTTATATTTTTGCAATAGATCAGTTAGCTGATCTATTTGCTCTTTATTGGTATTATCACTAAATAAATCCATCAAAAATGAAACCTTTTATTCCGGTCGCATATGCGGGAAGAGAATTACATCACGAATTGATGGGCTATCGGTTAATAACATTACCAGGCGGTCGATTCCAATCCCACAGCCACCAGTATGCGGCATGCCGTACTCAAGGGCCCGGATGTAATCTGCATCATAATGCATGGCTTCTTCATCCCCGGCATCTTTTTGAGCGACCTGTGCTTTAAAGCGACTAGATTGATCTTCCGGGTCGTTCAATTCCGAATAACCATTTGCCAGTTCACGTCCAACTACAAAGAGTTCGAAACGTTCGGTAATTTTAGTATTGCTATCCGAAGCACGGGCTAGAGGAGATACTTCAATCGGGTAGTCCAAAATAAACGTTGGCTGCCATAATTTACCTTCGGTATTTTCTTCAAATAAAGCCAGTTGCAATACACCCAGAGCATCAGATTTAGGGACTTCTTTTGTCAATTTTTTAAGTTCTTGTTTAAGAAAATCTACATTATTCAAATCATTCACATTATACTCTGGATTATATTTAATGATTGAATCAACTAAAGATAAACGGTCAAATGGTTTTTCAAAATCAACCATTTTGCCTTGATATTCAAATTCTAATTTGCCGATTGAATCAAGTGCGGATTTACGTAATATTATTTCCGTAATTTCCATCATGCGTTTATAATCAGCATAGCTTTCATAAAATTCAAGCATGGTAAATTCAGGATTATGCCGGGTAGACAGACCTTCATTTCTAAAGTTACGATTTATCTCAAATACACGGTGCAAGCCGCCAACAATCAGACGCTTTAAATATAATTCAGGCGCTACACGTAAAAATAGCGGCATGTCTAGGGCATTATGATGTGTCTTAAATGGTTTAGCTGTAGCGCCACCTGGTATAACATGCATCATGGGGGTTTCAACTTCCAGATAGCTCTCATTTACCATAGAGTTACGCATTGATTGGACCACTTTGGAGCGGGTGATAAACACTTGACGCGAATCCTGGTTCATTATTAAATCGAGGTAGCGCATACGGTAGCGCTGCTCAAGGTCTGTCAGGCCATGGAATTTTTCTGGTAATGGGCGTAAACATTTACTAATTAGCTCTACTTTACTAACATCAATAGTTAGTTCACCGGTTTTAGTTTTAAATAATTTACCGCTAACGCCTAAAATATCGCCAATATCAAAATGTTTAAAGGCATTGTACGGCTCTTCACCGATTTTTTCCCGGCTAATATAAATTTGTATTTTGGCCTGTCCATCCTGAAGCGTTGCAAATGAAGCCTTCCCCATGATACGTTTTAACATCATTCGCCCGGCGGCAGAAACATTAATTGCTTGTTCTTGCAGTTCATCATGATTCAAGTGAGCGTAGGTAGCATGAATAAAATCTGCAGTATTTTGCGGTTTAAAATTGTTTGGATATGCATTTGCAAATTTACGTATATTATTTAATTTTTCTCGGCGCTCAGAGATGATATGATTTTCATCAACCGGCACTAGATTTTCATCAGTCATAAAAGTTCCCCATGTAATTACTAGCGGTGCTTAATTTTGGTAGTTATTATACCATTACTTACTCGCTGGCTAAGGAGGATATGTCCGGTTTTTTTACAAAATTCTTGTAAATCAGATAAGGATGCGGGGTCTGTGGTGGTGATTTCTACTTCTGTGCCCGAATCAAGAGTGCTTAAGAACTTTTTAGTTTTAAGAACCGGCAGTGGACACTTCAGGCCGCTTAAATCCAATGCCAGCATGTTATTTTACAAGCCTTAGCCTACCACCACTGCTTTTGCTAGGTTTTTCATCATTGGTAAAAGGCTCAGTTTTAAATTGCATACCCTGCCCGTTTTCTTTGGCAAATATTGCAATGACATTACAAATTGGAATTGCAACATCGGTTGCTACACCATTAAAGGTTGCCCGAAAGGTAATCCATGTTTTATCAACGTGTAAGTTTTTAGTAGAATCCGTAGAGATATTTAGGATGATTTGATTGTTTTCTACATATTCCATGGGTACCATAGTATTTTTATCTACCATTGTAGCTAAATATGGTGTAAAGCCATTATCTTCACACCATTCGTATATAGCATTAATCAGGTAGGGTTTTTGACTTGGCATTAATGCGTAGACCTTTGCGGGTTTTTAGCTGATGCTGAATTGGTGGCAGCTGTAGCTACAAAATCATCACGCATTCCTTTTTCCGCAGGGGTCAGGGATGACATAAACTGGTCAGTAGCAAACAATCTGTGAGCATATTTAAGCATACCGGCCCAACTTGGTTTAGTTGGGATCTCATAATGATCCAAGCGCCATAGTAGTGGTAAAACTGCTGCGTCCAGGATAGTAAAGGTATTACCAAAAATATACTCTGCTTTTTTATCGTTAATAAATACCTGGGAGATATTATCCAGTACGCTAATGATAGATTTTTTTAACTTATCCTGTTCTTTTTTATTTTTGCCAGAACCAATCATACCTTCCAGTTGGCGAACGTGCACAAACAATTCAGTTTCAAAATGAGACATCAGCATACGTAGTCTTGCTTTTTCTGCTGGCTCAATTGGCATTAATTGTGGATGTGGGAAGCGTTCATCAATGTATTCGCAAATAATATTCGTATCCAATAAGACCAAATCCTTCTTTTTATTATTTTTATCAATATCGTCAAGAAGTACTGGTGTTTCATTATATGGATTAAGTACCATTAGATCTTGGCGTAGGTTAATGTTTACATCGATAATTTTAAAGTCCATGTCCTTAAAATTAAGGATGATCCGTGCGCGATGTGAGAAAATACAACGCGAATCTGAGTACAAATGTATCATTAAAGTCTCCAATAAAAAATTGTTCAAACCACAAGATAGAATTATACAACCTATTTTATTAAATGTCAAACCACCTTCGTGTAATGCCTTGATTCGCAAGGTGATTTTGTTGTTTTAAAAATAGGCTATAATTTTATTAACTTTTTATGTCATTTGAAGCGTTGACATAGCAATCTTTAAAAATTAATAAAATTTTAGTATTTACTAATAATGTCATTCCCGCGCACACACGCGTGTGGCAGGCGGGAATCCAGGCTTAACAATTTCTATTTATTTAGAGCTTCTTCCAGGCGGTCAAGCCCCTTAGCCAGTTCTTCCATACTGGTTGCAAAAGAAATGCGAATATGATCATCTAAGCCAAATGCACTGCCTGGGACGCCGGCAAGCAAGAAGTTCTCAAGTAAGTAATTAGCAAAGGCCAGATCAGTCTTTTGCGCGATTTTGCCAGCTTGATGTAGTGAGTTAATTGCATCAACACATTCAAAAAATACGTAGAACGCGCCTTCTGCTTTCAGGCAGCGTAACCCCTTGATTTTATTAATCCGCTCTACCACATAATTGCGACGTTCTAAAAAAGCATCTTTCATTACCTGCAAACATGCATGTCCGCCATTTAATGCAGCAGCAGCGGCTGCTTGGGCGATAGAGCAGGCATTGGATGTTGACTGGGATTGAATATTTTCCATGGCTTTAATTATGCTTGTATTGCCGCATGCAGAGAACCCTATGCGCCAGCCAGTCATTGCATATGCCTTAGATACACCATTAATTACGATGGTGCGGTCATACAATTCGGGGGCAACATTGACAATATTTTTAAATTGTAAACCATCAAATAATATATGTTCATAAATATCATCAGTAATAATAATGATATCCGGATATTTCTTAAGTACATTAGCCAAAGCCAGGAGCTCATTATCCGAATACACCATTCCGGTAGGGTTACTTGGGCTGTTTAAGAAAATTGCCTTAGTTTTGGGCGTGATGGCTTTTTGCAATTTATCTGCGGTAAGTTTATACTTATCTTCTATTGTGCAGCTCACAATTACCGGAGTGCCGGCAGATAATAGTACCATATCCGGGTAAGATACCCAAAACGGGGCAGGGATAATTACCTCATCACCGCTACTTAAAATAGCTTGTAATGCATTGAAAATACAGTGTTTACCGCCAGCAGATGCTGATACTTGATTTGCAGCATATTGCAGATTATTCTCTTTAGCAAACTTATGTATAATTGCTTGTTTTAGTTCAGTAGTGCCGCCAACCGGGGTGTATTTGGTTTTCCCGGCATTTATTGCTTCAATTGCAGCTTGCTTAATGTGATCGGGTGTATCAAAGTCTGGTTCACCGGCAGCCAGGATAACTACGTCTTTGCCTTCGGCTTTCATTTTTCCGGCGCGCGCCATAACTGCCAAAGTAGGAGATTCTTTAATTAAGGATACACGATGTGCTAAATTCATAAAATTTTCCTCAATACTTCGAGTATTAAATATTAGTTAAGTTCTAGTCCTGCGCTTTTTTTTGGTGGCAGGTTTGTTACCAATTTGCAAAATACGTTTTAGTTCTTCATGTAGTGTTATTCTTTCATCATCATTGGCTTCCATATACGAGCTCCACCATTGATAGAGTTTAGGATCAACCTGACCGATTTCATGGCGGCTGGTATATAGATGCCAGGCCTGGCGAAATCTTGGGGTACCTAATAAGCGGTCAATTTTTTTAATATTAGGGTATTCAAACTCCAGTTGCATTAGCCAGATATCGCTGATACTACTAAACATATTTTTAGCTATGCCACAATGATAAGCGTATTCTTTTTGCGTAGCGACGCTCTCATAAAAAGATTCCATGGCCGAATCACCCTTAGTTAAAAGTTCCATATAATCATTATATATATTATTCCATAATAAACCAGATAATATAAATACCAATGAAACATCAGGGGTTTCTTTAAGACGTTGATCAGTTTTAGCCAAAATATTAAGTGCCAGCTGATCTGGTTGTGATTTAAAAAATACTTTATCTAATAGGCTGAAAGTATTATGCGGAAGGTTTAGTTTAATTAGAGCATTAATACATTCTACCGAATAACCAGAGAGGAGTATTTTTAGCATTTCTTCATACATCCTACCCTTACTTTCATTAAGTAAGAGGTGTTTAAGTTCCTCAATTGGCTTTAATGATTCTTTATCAATATCAAGTCCTAATTTTATCGATAATCTAATTGCCCGAAGCATGCGTACCGGATCTTCAATATAACGGGTACGGGCTTTACCAATTACCTTTATACACCGATTTTCTATATCTTTCAAACCGTTTTGGTAGTCAATAATTTTTTCTGCCACGGGGTCATAATAAAGGGCATTTATCGTAAAGTCACGCCGAATTGCATCTTCTTTTTGATTACCATAGTTGTTATCAAGCATAATACGGCCATGTTCGCTCAAAGTGTGTTTATGCACTTTATTGCTGCGATAGGTAGAGACTTCAATTATATGTCTCTCCAGAATGGGACGGTTATTAACAAATTTATTTGGATTTACATTGTCAAAGAATACATGAACAAGCTTAAATCGGCGCCCGATAATTATTGAATTACGCCGAAAAACCTTACGTATCGCTTCCGGGGTAGCACGAGTAACAATATCAAAATCTTTTGGTTGTTTACCAAGCAGTAAGTCACGAATTCCGCCGCCTACGATATAGGCGTCGTATCCGTGTTCCTGGAGTTTTTCAACTACGTATAGTGCATCGGCACTAATTTGGCTATTATCTATATTATATTTATTTGCAGCAATAGTTTTTTTAGTCATTAAATATCTTGTTTAAAATTAGGTAGTACGTATTTGCCAGATTATATAAATCTTCTGTTTTAATCCGCTCATCAATTTGATGAATGTATTTATTACTTAGGCCAAATTCAATAATTTCATGGCTGATATCAATTAAAAATCTGCCATCAGAAGTACCACCATCAGTTTTTTGTTGCGGTGTCAAGTTCAATTGTTGTTTTATACTTTGGTTAATTACTTGCAGCAATTTTCCGGGTTTTGTATAAAAAGGTTTTGCCGAATATACCCATTTAATCGCGTATTGTACATTATATTTATCCAGTATAACCGCAACTTTTTGTTCTAAATCCTGCGCATTATGCAGGTTATTATACCTAAAATTAAAATTGGCGGTTAAAGAATTTGGAATGACATTGGCAACTCCAAGCCCTGAATTGATATTTACAACCTGTAAACTAGTAGGTGGAAACATATCATTACCATTGTCCCAGGCTACTGTAATTAGCTCATTTAAGGCAGGAGCAAATGTATGTATTGGATTTATGCATGTTTGCGGATACGCAATGTGTCCTTGTTTACCAAATACTTCGATATACCCGGTTAATGATCCGCGACGACCGATTTTTATTATATCGCCCAGATTATCTTTTGCTGATGGTTCACCAATTAGGCAATAATCAATTATGATATCCTGCGCTTTCAAATGTTCTACCATCACTGGTGTTCCATCTACCGCGCTTGACTCTTCATCCGATGTTATAAGTAGGGCAATCCGTGCCTTTGACGGATTAAAATCAGTTTGGATATATTTGGCAACTGCTCCGATAAAAGCCGCAATACCGCCTTTCATATCCGCAATTCCCCGGCCGTATAGTTCCCCATTGGCGCTGCTTAGGGTATACGGGTCAAAAGTCCATTTATTCAAATCCCCGCTGGGAACAACATCAATATGTCCGGCATAGGCAAATAGCGGACCATTATTACCAATCATAGCAATAATATTGGAAGTATCGTTCCTGTCCAGGCGGGTAATTGTAAACCCGATTTCGCTCAAAACCGTTTCCAGATAATCAATACAACCGGCCTGGTCCGGGCTTATCGATTTAAAACTAATTAGTTTTTTTGTGAGCTCAAATATTTTTTTTTGATCTGGCATTTATTTCTCAGATAATTTTGTTTTATTTGCTCCACGCGACACTTTTTCTTTTATGGCGCTATCGCTTGGTTTTTTCTTATTTTTACTAATTTTGCCCGAATTACGCGTGGCGGCTACTGATATATTGGCAACAACCTCTAGTGGTATACCTTGCATTAGCATAGCTTCGGCCATTTCCATTTTTCCTTCAACTTTACCTCTAGCCTCTCCAATAGCTTCGCCGATAGCACGTCCTTCATCAAAAGTACCGCTGGCATATGCGCGTTCTATTTTCACAGCTTCCCAATATGCTTCGTAAGCATTTAATTCACCGATAGTATAATCGTTACTCTGGGCGATTGAAACAGCTTCGGCTATTTCTGGCACATCCATAAACTCCTGAGGAACAATTACGGTTTTATCATCTATTTCGCGTAAGAATCTAAGCCATAAAACTTTTAGGTCTTTATTATCAGTTGGTTGTACTGTAAATTTGGGTAATTCAATAAAGATTAGTTGTAGATGGTGGCTGCTATGAGTATCTTGGTTGGCAGATTTTGCAAGTTTATAATGATGATACCATTCTTCGCTTTTTTTATCAAAAACATCGGCAACTATCCCCAGGCCATAAACCGGTTGTAATAGGTTATAAGCTTCACCGTTTTCCAACTGTTTTACAACTGCCTGGCTGGCACTAAATAATAGGCGCTGAAAGCTATCAGTCCAATCAATCTGCATTTCAACCATAAATCCGCGTCCATATATATCTTTGCATTTAACATTAGCTGTTGTGCGTTTAAATGCCGGTAGGCGAGGGGTTGGTTTATTGGGAAGGTACTCAAGCTCTGCAATTCTACTATCCAATGATAGCGGTAGCACTGCATTTAAAAAGCTTTTTAACAGATGGGGGTGATCACCGAATATTTTTTTAAAGACCACATCTGCTTTAGGATCCAGATAGCGTGCCATTATTCTCATCTCCGTTACATAATACTAAGTTTCAGAAGTAACTGCACCTTTCATGTCAATGCAAGTCTTGCGTAGTAAGGCGTGGCAATTCTTTATCATACAATTTACTTCTGACATTCAGTATAAGTCTCTATTGTCGCACATTTGACACTTTTTTGCAGCTGAATTTTTTGCCTTAACTTTTAGATACTCATGCTTATTCCTATAAAGGTATAGCTCTGGTAACCAATATTATTCCTACCCTTTGCGTTTTATTATTACCGTTTTCCATTAGCAGGGTAGTAGTACCAAGAGCCTATAAAATAGCTTTTATCCATAGGAAGAACGTAAAGTTTTCTACATTCATAATCACCGGTTATGTGGTTTTTTCTATATCGGCCTTTAAGCCAGCCTCCACCAGATTTTGCTTTCTTTATTTCTTCCTGAACTGCAAATACGCCGGAAGAATCTTTGAAATTGATTTGATTGGTTCCAATGGTGTCAGGATGGATTGGCGAAAGTATAACATTACCCTTAAAGTCAATCATAAATATAGGTTTTAAGCCCTTTTTAAACTCATCAACAGCTTTATCTTTTCCATATCGGTTTATAAAGTTTTCTGCTTGTTTTACAACATCAACAGTATGTGTTTTATCTATAGCTTCATCATATCCAGATTTTTTAAAATTGCTACGTTGTCGCAGTTTTCCATATTTGTATACTACTTCAAGGCTTGCTTCGCGTGACATCATACCTGGGTTGGTACCTATCAAGCCTTCTGGTGTATTTGCCTTTAACTGATCAAAGTAATTTTGCCAAATTAGGGAGGTTTTTCCAGTTTTTGGGTCTTTAAAGCTCATTTTATGTGTATGAAAAATGCTTTGGCCATGATTTGCAGAAAGAAAGGCTGCATAAATTAATTGCGAGCAATAATATGAGATTCGATTATTTGGGACAAATGTCTTATTATATGGTTTACCTAGTTGCAATTTGGCATATTCTATTGCTTTTGGAATTAAATATTGATACTCTGGTTTTAAGCGTTCAACTATTACCATTGGTTTACCGCTGCTATCATGGCTGTAACCAAGAAATTTAGGTAAAGGAGTTAATACCACACCTTGCGAATTGGCTTCTATAACCTTAACTTGGCCCTTTGAATCAACTATTACCATACCAACATGGGAAATATAGGTATTATTAATTCCATATGTAACTTCATCAACACCATCGCAAAAAGCGCCGCAATTTAAATCTTGAAATAGCAAATCCCCCGATTTTAGGGTGATTTGCTTTGAATTTGCTAAACTATTGTATGAAATAATAATGAATGTGAAAATAAAGAAAAGATTTCTAATTTTATTCATAGAAATTTTAACCAATCAAAAATATATACTTATTGCTACAACTAGGAGGCAAAATTTTTAAATACCTAATACAATAAATTGTTATAAACCAAAAATATCATCGCTTATTATTGTGTAAAATGATACCTCAGAATCAGCCAATAAATCTTCATTAACAGCTCTACACTCTAGTTCGCTTTCTTTTAATTCCTTAGGTCTAGTATTAAGAAGCTCTTCCATATTATCAAAGGGGTTATAAACAAAACCAATAGTTAAAAACTCATCTTCATTATTAATGGGGAGTAAATTGACTACGCGTGTAGGAACTGGAAAATAGTCTCTTACAACTTCATTGGCTATATTTGCAGGTTTAACTGGGGGTAACCATGCTTCGTACCATTTATTAAATTCGACTCCTGGCCTGAGCTTTCTTTTTATCACACTTGCAACATTAGGTGTAATAACTGCTTTATTCGTATTTTTTGGAGATGCAGCCACATCTAGCAGCTTTGAAAATACTTTTTTCTTTTCGTTTTCAGTTAGCGATAAAAACTTATCCCATACTATATCTGCAGATCCCTCTTTATAGCTATTAATAAAAGCTTCTATTATTTCATTCATTTGGAAACCTTAAAAAATGATGTTATTCACGTGCTAAAATACAGGTATTATTATAGCCTACCTTCACATGCCAATCTCATAAAATACCAAAATTTGGTATACCAATTTTTTTCCAATCATTTTATAATAACATATTGCAAAATTAGCAAAACATACTCTTTACTGCAACTAATGCTACATTTAATACCGCTTAGGAGATATGAATGAAGGAAAAAGAGCCCATATTTGAATATCTGGCGTTAATTGCTGAGTTTATCCCAGCTCCGCTTTATTGGTGGGATGTTGATAGCCGTGCTTTAGGTGGAAATAAACGAGTGGTAAAAGCAATTGGCGGTAGTACAATACAAGATTTCATTGGTAAAACACCTTATGAATATTATCCATATGAGATAGCTGATAGAATAGTTAAACATAACCAAGAAGTTATGCGTGTTAAGCAGACTTTGTCTCAAGAAGAGCCAATAAAAGATCTTACTACGGGAGAAACAAAATATTTTATTGCAATTAAATCTCCCCTGATTAATAGCGATGATAACACTATTGGCGTTATTGGCACATCAGTAGAGATAACAGCAGAAAAAGAAGCCCAACATCTAAAAAATGAGAATATTCGATTAGAGGCTGAAAACAAGCTTACACAGGTGCTGCTTGAAAAACTGGCAGCTGAAGCAAAAGCTGAACAACTTCGATTAGAAAATGAAGCATATTTAGCTCAGAAAAAAGAGCAAGCAAAAATTTTAGCATTTGTCGATAAGATACAGCGTGATATACAAAGCTTTAAGATAGAAGCACTAACTGAAAAAATCGGTGTTAAGCCTAAAATATCCAATTCTGATAAACAAATACGCCTTACAAAAAGGGAGTTGGATATTTTGTATTATCTGTCATTAAATAAATCTCCTAAAGACATAGCTCAAATCATCACTATTATAGAAAATAGCCCGGTTTCGGATAGTACAATTAATGCAATAATAAACAAGAAGTTGTATCCAAAATTTGAGGTTTTTAATATTGGGCAGCTAGTTGAAAAGGCAATAATGCTAAATCAAATTCCCTTTTTGTTAGATAACTCAACCGCGTAGAGCCAAAAAAATTAATTAGATTAAGTAGCAAGAGATAGTTCATTTGTTTAAATTAATAATAAAATCTGCTTTTTCAATAGTATTCATTTTATGTGCAATTATTATTTTTGTCTGAATGTTAGCCAATTGGTTGAGAGAGTATCATAAATTTGCTTAGACTTGAGTATGAATATAAAGATTCATACTCAAGAACATTATACCTTTACCAATAGTATATATAAATAATCTAGTGGTTTAGGTTTATATTAGTTAGCAAGTGTAGTATTCCTGAGATACACAATATCCCTGAAAAAGAATATAATCAGGAAGTGCATCTCCGCTACCGGAAATTTTACCGCATTGCTTACTCATTAACCGATATATGCCATATGAAACTCTTTGGAAGTCAGAGTAGTTTATATTTAGGTTTATCTGGTTTTTTACAAGAGTTTTAATATTATCAGAAACTTCCATTGTGTTGACAAAATCTATTTTTTTGTCCTTATCTGTAATATTTAAATCTTCAATAGCTTTTAGAATAGACATTACCAATTCGACTCTTTGCTGATTTTGTGGTTTCATAACTATTTGTTCAACTTCAGCCTCTGAGAGCTTTGTTGAATCAATTAGTGAATGTTCAGGAGTACCGGCAATAGCTAAAGAAGCCAATGAAGCTAGCATAAGTGTACGTACAATAGTTTTTAAGTTCATAAATTTCTCCAATAGAAAATAATAAAAATTCAGTTTATTTATACCCTGATTTTAGAATAAAGTCAGGACTTCTAAATAAGGCAAGACCGAAAAAAATCACTAATTTGTAGTGAGTTAAACCAGACTTGTCTTAGGAGTCAATTGTAGAGAAACCGGAGGAAGATTGATATACCAGGTTTTGGTACTGCCTAAAATTTAATTAATCTGGTATAGTTCGTTCTTTTATCAAGCAGATACAATAAAATACCAAAAATTGGTATACCATTTTTTTTCCAATTCTATACAATAGATTCTTGTGCTTTATTCAAAAAAATAGACTAATTCTGGATTTAGAGATTACAATGTCATATTGCAGGTTTATCAGACATAACCTTTAAAGCTGCTAATAATTATATGTAACACAGCTTCGGGAGATAAGAATGAAGCGAAAAGAGTTTATATTTGGATATTTGGAAGAGATAGCAGAATTAATCCCGGCCCCATTTTATTGGTTAGATATAGAGGGCAGGTGGCTAGGACTTAATACTATAGCTATGGAAGGAATCGGTGTAACTAATAAAGCTGATTTAATAGGAAAAGATGGGTATGAAACCTATAACAATAGAGCGATTGTAGAAAAACTTCAGAAAATTCATAATAAAGTAATAAAAATGGGAAAATTCCTACAATCAGAAGATAAGATAGTTCATGTGGCTACTCGTGAATTCAAATATTTTTCTGCAACCAGAGCACCATTACGTAGTAAAAAAGGTGAAATTATTGGGGTGATTGGAACATCTATAGAAATTACCAAAGAAAAAGAAGCTCAGAAAGAAATGTTTAACCAAATATTTACTGAAAAAGAAACTTTAAAAGCAGAGGTTGAACGATTTAGACATGAAAGCGAGTTTAAGCAAATTGAATGTCAGATGCTCCAAGCAGAAAAAGAATCACAAGCTAGAGTTACTCGCTTTGTTAATAAAATGATGCATGAGATACAAGCATTTAGAATCGAAGAATTACATAGAGCTACTGGCATTAAACCACCTATTAACGATGTTGATAGACAAACGAAGCTGACTAAACGAGAAAAGCAGATACTATACCTCTTATCTATGAATAAATCGCCAAAAAATATTGCTCAAATCATAACTATCATAGAAAATAGCCCGGTTTCTGATAGTACAATTAATGCAATAATAAACAAGAAATTATATCCAAAATTTGAGGTTTTTAATATCGGGCAGCTAGTCGAAAAGGCAATTATGTTAAATCAAATTCCCTTTTTGCTAGATAACTCTACCATCTAATTTATAAGATACAATATATGCTATTGCTAAGCAAAATAATGACAGTATAAGATTATTAACCTCATAAAATAAAATGAATATTATTAATTATGGAGAAAACTGTAATGTTTAAAAAATGTATGTCTATTTTTCTAATTTATATATCTCCACTTTTATACGCAGATAACGGTGCTGGAAATATTGGTGGCGTTGGTAATATTGGAAATACAAGCCCACAAAATTTGAAAGGCTTATCTTCAACACAAATGTTGGATGTGAAATATAATGTATATAACTATAATATGAAGCAAGAAGAGTTTGCTAAATTTTTAGAAACAAATGATTTCTCTAAAATAACCAATCTAAGCTCATCAAAAAATATTGTTTTTATTAGCTCGCTCCAAAAAGCAGGATTTGACAAACTCAATCAGAAATTAGCCAGGCAATTTCTCAACAAATCTTCTGGAAGCAATAGGTGTATCATTGCTGATGGTTTATGCGCTGCTAGCAGTGTGGCAACTACAGATATTTCAAAGACAGGTAAACCTTCAATGCTGAGTAAAATGTCAATATCAGTTAAGTTATTTATCGAAAACACGAAGCTTTCAGCTAAAGTAATTTCTGATAATAATGTATATAATCAAGCTAATATGCCCAATTTAGTTTCATTTAAATCTGAAGCAGTGCTTAAAGACATAAAAAATAGAAATTATGTATTAATTTCTCAAGTTACAAAGAATGGGATTTTATATGGACAAATTATTTTAATTTCTTTTAGCAACAGCTAATTATCTAGTAAAAAGTAGAATAATAATTAGGGCATGGAGATTATTATGATTGGATAAATTTTAAGCAAAACTTAACCCTTTTGAATAATTACCAAAAATTGGTATACCAATTTTTTTATAATTTATTACAATCTTGTCAAAACCCGGCTTATTTTATACAAAGTGGCAATTTAGTCACACATATAGCAGTATGGTTGTTGCAAAGCATTGCATAGCAATCGTATGCCAAACTATATCTTAAAATATAGACAAATTTTGAATTTGAAGATTACAATAGCATATTGAAAATTAACAAAATATAGTTTACAGTACCTAATAATTAATCTTAACAAGCTTCTGGAGATAATAATGAAGCGAAAAGAGTTTATATTTGGATATTTGGAAGAGATAGCAGAATTAATCCCGGCAGTATTTTATTGGCTAGATTTAGAAGGGCGTGCTGTTGGGTATAATACTTTAAATTGGAAAATGATTAGAGCACCCGATGAAAAATATCTCATAGGCAAAACTGTACATGATTTTTATCCAAAAGAGATAGCTGACACCATTCAGAATGGTAATAAAAAAGTATTGAAAACTGGAGAAATTTTCCAAACAGAAGATATGATGGTTGATTTTACTAGCAAGCGTAAATATTTTTCTACAGCAAGAGCACCATTACGTAATAGAAAAGGAGAAATAATCGGGCTAGTGGGAACTGCTATTGAAATTACCAAAGAAAAAGAAGCTCAAAAAGAAATGTTTAACCAAATATTTGCTGAAAAAGAAAAATTAAAAACAGAAGTTGAACGCTTTAGGTTTGAAAATGAGTTAAAACAGTTTGAAAATCAAGCTCTCAAAGCAGAAAAGGAGTCTCAGGCTAGGGTTACTAGATTTGTAAACAAAATGATGCATGAAATACAATCCTTTAGAATAGAAGAATTGCATCAAATGACAGGGATTAAACCGCCTATAAGCCATGCTGATAGGCAAATGAAGCTAACTAAGCGGGAGCAGCAAATACTATACTTTCTATCCATGAATAAATCTCCCAAAGACATAGCCCAAATCATCACTATTATGGAAAATAACCCTGTTTCAGATAGCACAATTAACGCAATCATAAACAAAAGATTATATCCAAAATTCGAGGTTTATAATATAAGCCAGTTAGTTGAGAAAGCAATAATGCTTGATTTGATACCATTACTCTTAAGATAAGTAGCTCAGGAGATGTGAATGAAAAAAGAATCAGCTTTTGAATATTTAGAGGATATTGCCGAATTAATCCCTGCAGGATTTTTTTGGCTAGATACGAAATGGCGTAGTATTGGTTGTAATAATCTAACTGTTAAAGGGATTGGTGCATTATGCAAATCAGACATTATAGGTCAAACTCCATATGAAATGTATAAAAATGACATTGTAGCAAAAGGACTTCAAAAAGTTCTTGATGCGGTTGTGCATACAGGTAAAAATCAACAAACAGAAGATCTAACAATAGATATAACTACAGGTAAATTTAAATATTTTTCAGCTATAAGAGCACCATTGCGCAATAAAAATAATGAAATAATCGGAGTGGTTGGGACTGCTATCGAAATTACCGAAGAGAAAGAAGCTCAAAAGTCAAAGTTTGACCAAATACTTATTGAGCAAGAAACACTAAGAACAGAAGTGGAGCGAGTTAGATTTGAAAACAAGCTGAAGCAACTTCAATGCCAGACGCTTCAGGAAGAAAGAGACTCACAAACTAGAATTACCAGCTTTGTAAATAAAATGATGCATGAGATACAAGCTTTTAGAATCGAAGAATTACATAGAACCACTGGTATTAAACCGCCTATAAGTGATGCTGATAGGCAAATGAAATTAACTAAGCGAGAACAACAAATACTCTATTTTCTTTCAATGAATAAATCTCCTAAAGATATAGCACAGATTATAACTATTATTGAAAATAACCCTGTTTCAGATAGCACAATTAACGCAATCATAAACAAAAGATTATATCCAAAATTCGAAGTTTTTAATATAGGCCAGTTAGTTGAGAAAGCAATCATGCTTGATTTAATACCATTGTTGTTAAAATAATATATTGTCGTAACTGTTGTGGCCCAAGAGATAGAAGTGAAGAAAAAAGAACCAATATTTGAATTTTTAGAATCTATAGCAGAGATGATTCCAGCTTCTTTTTATTGGTTGGATACAAAAGGAATATGCTTGGGTCTAAATACCATGTCTGCACTAGGGGTTGGTGGCCAATGCAAAGAAGATATAATTGGTAACAGTGTGTATGATGCATATCCAAAAGAAATTGCGGATACGATACAAGGCTATATTGATGAGGTTATAGCAACTGGTGTATTTACGATAAGAGAAGACAGAATTACAGATATGACAACTGGTCAAGTAAAGTATTTTTCATCAGCTAGAGCCCCGTTACGAAATGAAAAAGGTAAAATTATTGGGCTAATAGGAGCTGGAATTGATATCACTGCCAATAAAGAAGCAGAACTACAAAAGCTAGAAAATGAAGCAAATAGGGCTATGCTTGCCGAAAAAGAAAAACTTATTGCGTTAAAAGAAGCCGAGCAATTAAAATATGAGAATAGAAGGCTAGAGGAGCAGCATAAACTGCATCAGGCAATTCTTGAGAAAGAAGCTGCTGAATCAGAACGGCTAAGACTTGAAAATGAATTACGGAAACTAGAAAACCAGAATCTCCTGGCAGAAAAGAAATCTCAGGAAAGAGTAACAAATTTTATAAATAAAATGTTACATGAAATTCAGGCCTTTAGAATAGGAGAACTACATTTAACTACTGGAATTAGGACACCTATTACTTATATAGGTGAACAGGTTAGACTAACTAAACGGGAGCAGCAAATACTATATTTTTTATCCCTAAATAAATCCCCAAAGGACATAGCACAGATTATAACTATTTTAGAAGATAAGCCTGTTACTGACAGTACAGTAAATGCCATTATAAACAAGAAATTGTATCCTAAATTTGAGGTTTTTAATATCGGGCAGCTAGTTGAAAAAGCGATACTGCTAAATCAAATCCCTTTCTTATTGGATGACTCGAGTGCTTAAATTTAAACGAGTATATAGCTATAAATCCTTATTTAGCAACAGAAGAACATGGTAAATTAGAAATATTTAGTTGCTTTTAAACAAAAGTATGCTAGAATAATGTATTATAAACATTTGCTTATATATTTAAAATGTTAAGGTTAATGAGGCTGTTTTGTATATAGTTGTAAACCATATCCTATTTTCCTGAAATTAATAATTGTATCTGATCTTTTATTTTTCAGTGACTTTAGCGAGTAAATTTGAGGAAAATTTACTTCTTTAAGTCAACTTGGTTTAAAATATACACTGGACAGCAACTTTTGTTTATTATACTTTTATCACTTTAGAAGTTATCTTAAGAGAAGATTACTGTTAGAGTGGAAAGTCTAATATTAAATAGTTTGTCAAATGGCATATATAATTGTCTATCAGCGCTTCCAAGAATTGCGAAGCTTTTTCTTAAACCAAATTTTACAAAACCTAACAAGCGAAAATCGGCTTAGGATATCATACATCGGCCAGGATGTGAAATACTGTGTGCTAACTTTTTATAGATTGGAATAGACATGAATGGTATCATTATATTTTTTATAGCAACATCCTCAACTGTTTTTAGTCAGATATGTTGGAAAATTTCTTCCAGGCAGGTTTTACAATTATCTGACGGGCATAGTTTATTGTTAAAGCAGTTTACAAACATATGGTTTATTATAGGCTGGGTATTTTATTTATTAGCAACATTTCTTTGGGTTTATTTACTAAGTAAATATGAATACTCAAAGTTATACCCAATTTATGTCGGAACATGCATTGTTTTATCTCTAATAGTAGGGTTTATCTTTTTCAAAGAAAATACAGGTATGCTTTATAAAATAATTGGAGCAGCGTTTATAATTTGCGGAATTACGCTTATAACTAGGTCTTAATTCATTCCAATAGTTCAAATTTTAGATTACTTAGGTATACTAAATGTTAGTTAGTAAAAACGCAATTATCTTTGGCGAGACTGGCTTGACAATTAGCTGCATAGAACACCTACTACATAATAGTTGGAATATTATTGCAGTATTGACACAGGACACTACTGTGAACAATTGGTGTAAAGATCAGTCGATACAGTGTTTAAATATTGAACAAGCTTTTGAATTAGCTGGTTATGCAAATAATTGTTTTATATTTAGTATCATTAACCCATACGTTTTATCTGCTAAATTACTGACGCATATTAAACCAATTAAAGCTATTAATTATCACGATAGTTTATTACCCAAGTATGCTGGGGTAAATAGTACTACATGGGCATTACTTGGTAACGAGCAATTTCATGGTATTACCTGGCATGAAATGATTGGTGGTATTGATGAGGGCGATATTTACTATCAAGCAAAAATTCCTGTTGATGAGGCTGAAACAGCATTTTCTCTCAATCTTAAATGTACTGATGCCGCATTAATAGGGTTTAAACAATTAATAACAGATATTGAGCAAGATAAATTAATTGGGAGAAAGCAAGATTTATTTGAAAAAACTTATTTTGGCCGGGACTATATACCAAACAATTATGCCTATTTAAATGCTACTGATAGTATATTCTATATAAATAAATTGTTTAATAGCTTAAATTTTGGCGAAGAATACATTAATCCAATTGCAATAATCAAAATAGAAATTGATGATATATCATATATTCTGGAAAAGAAGTGGCCACAAAAAAACATTGATATCTTTGATTCATCAGATTTTATTTTAAAAGACATATATGGCAAAAAGATAAGCTTGGAATTTAATAGTAGCCAAATCCAGCCTTGTATATTAGGTGTTGCGGATATTTCCAGTTGTAGGAAACTTAAACAGAAAGAATTTAACGTACATAATAGTATATCTAAGTTGCTTAAAGGTTTCCAAGCTCAAACCGGATTACTTTCCTATTCTACAGTATCTGACAGCAAACAAAAGATAAAGATTGACATTAAATTGTCTATAGACATGCTAAGTCTGTTTTTATCAATTATTTTAAGTAGATTAAATGGTAATGAGACTTTTATAAAAATCTACCATAAAAATATTAACCGAAAAAGTAAGTTTATAAGAGGAGTTACTGAAAATATAAGTATATTAAAAGTAAGTCAAGCTAATCTAGGTTTACGTTATATTGAGTTTGCTCAGAAAATTACTGAGGAAATTGATAATAATATTTATATTTTTAAAGATTTTGCTTATAGATATAAGCTAGATTTAAACAGTGATTTTGCTATTACTAACAATTATCAGGGAAAGATAGATAACCATAGTGTGGTTTTTGCAGTTAATCAAAGTGAAACAACGGTTAGCTTTTATAAAAAGGATATTGATTTTATAAAAATGCTAGTTAAAACTATTGACGTGCTTTTTGTTGAGTATAAAGAATCAAAAAGAAAAAATGAGCAGGTTAAAAATTTATTGTTATTATCCGCAGAAGACTATCAGAAAGTGGTTTATGATTGGAATAAAACTGAGAAATTGTATTCGCAAGACAAAACTATTCATCAATTGTTTGAAGAACAAGCAGCAAGAACCCCTAATAACATAGCAGTAGTATATAAAAATTTAAAGTTAACATACCAGCAACTAAATGAACGATCAAACCAATTAGCAAATTATTTAAGAGACAATTATCAAATACAGGGAAATGATTTAATTGCTCTATGCTTAAGTAGAAGTAAATATATGCTAATTGCAATATTGGGGGTGCTAAAATCCGGTGCAGCTTATGTACCGATTGACCCAGACTCGCCCAGTAACAGAATCCATTATATATTAGAAGATACGAAAGCTAAATTATTAATGTCTGATTCTAAATTTACTTCTTGCAAACACATGGGTTTAGAAAATGGGAGTTCATACCTAGATATTCTAAGAGTTGATGATCAAACATTTGCGCAAGTTGTAAAAAAATATTCAATTTTAAATCCAATATTAAATATTACAAGTAAAAATCTGGCTTACGTAATTTATACGAGTGGAACTACAGGATTGCCAAAAGGGGTTATGCTGCAGCATCAAGGCATTGTAAATAGAATTGAATGGATGAATGAAAGATATCCATTAAGAGAGAGCGATAGGGTATTGCAAAAAACGCCGTATATATTCGATGTATCAGTATGGGAGTTGTTTTGGGGTAATTGGTATGGTGCAACAATTGTATTTGCTAAACCAGACGGACATAAGTATCCTGAATATCTTATAAAATTAATTGAGCAAGAAAAAATAACTATAGTGCATTTTGTACCATCCATGCTTAGGGCATTCACTCAGACGTTGAAGGTAATATTAAAAAACAGTAGCATTAATTTGAATACACTTTGTCATATTTTTTGCAGTGGAGAGAGGTTGCCATTATCTTATGTAAAAGATATGCATAAGCAATTACCGGAAGTTAAAATACATAATTTATATGGTCCAACAGAGGCAGCTATTGATGTACTATACTATGACTACAATATTAATGCAATAGATCAGGTTTATATTGGAAGACCAATTTCAAACATTACTTGCTATATTTTAGATAATAAATTAAATCCATTACCCATTGGTAGTACCGGAGAACTCTACATCGGTGGAGTGGGGTTAGCACTTGGTTATCTTAATCTTCCAGACTTAACTGATAAATATTTTATTGCTAATCCATTTCAAACAAAACCCGAGAAGTTATCAAATAGAAACACAAGAATTTACAAAACTGGTGATTTAGTTCGTATGTTACCTAACGGTACGATAGATTATATAGGAAGAAATGATTTTCAGATAAAAATACGTGGGTATAGAATTGAGTTGGGCGAAATAGAGTCACAACTGATTGAATACCCTGGAGTTAAGCAATCGGTTGTATTGGCTTTGAATTATTCTGATACAAATAATAGTAATAATGATAAATATTTAGCTGCATATTATGTTGCAGACGCTAAACTTGGTGAAATAGAGCTTTTGAATTACCTAAGCAGTAAATTGCCTGCTTATATGTTACCAAAAATACTAATACATTTAGATAAAATACCACTAAATATTAATGGAAAGTTAGATAGAAAAGCATTGCCTAAACCGGAATTCAATGTAACGGCAGCGTATATAGCACCAAGTAATGAATTAGAAGCAAAAGTATGCACTGCTTTTGCTGAAGTGCTGGGGCTTGATAAATTAAGGGTAGGGGTTGATGACAATTTTTTTCAACTTGGCGGCAACAGTATTTTAGCAATTAATTTAGTTAATAAATTAAATAATTTCTTCCATTCTGCTATAAAAGTAATTGATGTTTTTAATAATAGAACCAGTAAAAATATTTCTGCTTTGGTTAAAGCAAGTCTTGGCAAATTCTTGTACCAGAACTATTTAATTAATGGTACAGATAGAGTTAATCTATACCAACCGTTTGATTTAAATAATGTGCAACAGGCATATTATTTTGGGCGTCTTGGTGAGTTTGAATTGGGTAATATATCAACGCATATATATAGTGAGTTAATTTTTAACGAATTAGATACATTAAAATTAGAAGAAGTTTTAAATAGATTAATAGCACATCATGTAGGATTGCGGACAATTTTTATAAATGGTCGACAACAATATCTGGAAAATGTTCACAGATATAAGATAGTATTAAATGATTTTAGCAATACAGAAGAGTTAATATATAACAATCAAATTAAAGATAATAGAATTAGTAACGAAAAGAGGTTATTGGCAGTCAGAAATAAATTGTCACACAAAATTTATAAAGCTGATCAATTCCCCTTATTTGATTTTGTAGTAAGTAAATTATATAGTTGCTATATTTTACATATTAGTGTCGATGCTCTATTAATGGATGGTAATAGCTACAATATATTATTCAATCAGTTACGCATTTTGTATGATAATCCCCAGGCAAAACTACCTATACTAAATGTAACTTACCGTGATTATATTGTACAGCTTATGCAAATAAGGCAAAGTACTTTATTTAATGTTGCGCGGAATTATTGGCTAAAAAAATTGGATAACTATAATTTTACAATGAATTTACCCTTAAAATGTAAGGTTTCCCAAGTAGAAAATCCTATATTTCGTCGTATAAGTACGATAATTGACAAAACTATTTGGGGCAAAATAGAGGAGAAATCTAAAGCATATGGCATTAGTAATACAGCATTAATTTTAAATATATATGGCAGAGTTTTAAGTTACTGGACTAATCAAGACAATCTATGTATTAATTTAACTTTATTTAATAGATTACCTTTGCATACTCAGATTAATGATGTCATTGGAGATTTCACATCATTAGAACTATTTAACTACCGTCAAAAGCACACCAAAGCTTCTATATTTGACAGATTGCAATATACTCATAAAAAATTGTGGACGGATATTGAGCATAATTTATTTGATGGTATTGATTTTCAGCGTTTGATCCGTAAAGAATCAAAGTTGGCAAGTAGTTATATAATTGCACCAGTGGCTTTAACAAGCATGCTTGGGACTAATACCATATTTGGTGATACAAACGTAATTAATAATAGTTATCAAGGTGTTAATTATTCAATTACCCAAACTTCACAGTTATGGTTAGACAATAAAGCCTATACTACAAAAGATGGTTTTATTGCGGAATGGGATTATGTAGAGCAGCTATTTGATCGATCAACAATAGAAAATATGCATTCACATTACTGCTATTTAATTAAATATTTAGCTGATGCCGATTGGAATGATAAGTTTCCTAATCTAAAGGCCCCAAACGTAGATATAGCTTTAATTAATAAAATAAATGATATCTCGCAGGTATTGCCTACAGAAACTCTATTTAGCTTTTACGAAAATTATGTAAAGTCAAATAAGTTGTTAAAAAATACTGCTGTTATTGATCATAAAAATTTGGAAATAAGCCGTGAATATAGTTATGCAAAATTACTCAATGAAAGTGAGCTATTAGCTAAATATATTTGTAGTGTTGATGCTGTTTATCCAAAGGTATCGCAACTAATTGCAATTTTAAGCGAGAAAGGCTACAATCAAGTAATTGCAAGCGTTGCTATAATGAAATCTGGTTGTGGTTATTTACCATTAAATATTGACTGGCCTGCTGGTAGAATAGAAGATATATTAGCACAATCCAAAGTAGATAAGATTTTAATTTCTAAACTACAAGTTCAAAAGATCAAGCAGCTATCGAGTAAATATAAATTTCTTATAATAGAAGATGTTTTGACAGAAATAACTAGGGATCAGAAAATACAAAGCTGGTTAGAAACTCTGTCATTGCCAGAGGTTGCTAGCGATGATATTGCATATGTAATATTTACATCGGGTTCAACTGGAGTACCAAAAGGTGTTACTATAAGTCACCGTAACGCATTAAATACGATTTTAGCTATTAATAATAGGTTTAGGGTTACAAAAACGGATAAGATATTATCTCTATCAGAATTGAGTTTTGATTTATCTGTATACGATATCTTTGGTTTATTAGCAGCCGGCGGAACGATAGTGTTTCCAAAGCAGAATGACATAACAGTACCTAAATCCTGGGTAAAACTAATTCATAAATATAAGATCACAATTTGGAACACTGTACCACAATTAGCCAATTTATTAATAGATAGTTTGGATACCAATAGCTTAAGATTATTTTTAATTAGCGGTGATTGGGTATCGCTAAATTTGATGTTAGCGTTATCACAAATATGCCCCACAGCTCAATTAACCAGTTTGGGTGGAGCAACTGAGGGTAGTATCTGGTCTATATGGTATGAGATGTATAATCTTGATAAAGCTTTGCTTAAAATACCTTACGGTACGCCAATGCCTAATCAGAGAATATACGTTTTAAACAATGCTTTAGAGCAGATTCCATTTGGTGTAATTGGGGAGATTTATATCGGAGGCATAGGTGTAGCGCTAAATTATTGGAATGATAGTGCATTAACAAAAGAAAGCTTCATTTTGCATCCGGAATTAGGAAGAATATATAAAACAGGAGATTTAGGCTATTGGCATAAAAAAGGCTATGTTGAATTTATGGGGAGACGCGATAGTCAGATTAAATTAAATGGTTATAGAATCGAACTGGAAGAAATCAAAAGCAAAATTATAAACTATCCAGATATTAAAAATGCTGTAGTGCTGCTAAATGAGAGTTTGTGTAAAAAAACAGGCAAATATATAGTCGCATATTATATATCTAAAAAAAAGTTGGATGAAGCATTATTATTAAATTATTTAGTTACCCAATTACCTGGATATATGATTCCGCAGAGCTTAATTCACTTAAATAAACTTCCTCTTACAAAAAATGGTAAATTAGACCAACAAGCATTGCCACAAATCTTTGTTGACAGAAATGTATATGTAGAACCTCGTAATGAATTAGAACGACAAATATGTAGAATTTATTCAGAAATTTTAAACATCTCACCTAATGAGGTTGGAATTACAGATGATTTTTTTAAATTTGGTGGTAACAGTATTTTGGCTATTAAATTTGCTAATAAATTAGCGACTAGGCTAAATATTTATATAGCTGTAGTTGATTTATTTAAATACAATACTATTGCTAAAATTTTAAAACATATAAGGCACAATAGGATACAAGCAATTGTGATACCTAAAGCCTCTGTATCAGAAAATGCATATTTACCTCTCTCATTTGCTCAGGAAAGACTATGGTTTATAGAGAAATATGAAGGTGGCACTAATGCCTACAATATTCCTTTGGTAGCAGAACTTAATCATGGAGTTGATGTAGCATTATTAAAAGAGGCTATTATCTCTATTACTGCACGCCATGAAGTACTGCACACTTTAATTAAAACTAATGATTTTGGAGATAGTTGTCAATTTATAGGCGATTTAGATCAAAAGCCATTGATTATTGATGAGTATGAGGTTTTTACGGAGATAGAATTAAGCGCCCAAATAAACCAGGCCATAAATCATATTTACCAATTAGATAAAGAATATCCTATAAAAGTATCCTTATTTAATAAAAATAAACGATATTATATATGTATTGTAGTTCATCACATAGCATTTGATGGCTGGTCAATTGATATATTTCTAAATGAGGTGAAAGAATACTATAATTATTATAATGAATGTAAAAAGCTTGCTATAAAAGGGCATCAGATTACAAAAATTCAGTCAAAAGTTGTTCCGCATAAAGACACTATTAAACTAAAACCAGTTCTCAACTTACCTGAATTATCGATTCAATATAAAGATTATGCGATTTGGCAAAAGAGGTATTTAACAGGAAAAATACTGGAAGAGCAGATAGATTATTGGAAGAATAAACTAAATGGCTATGAAACATTGGATTTGCCTTTGGACAATCCAAGACCACCACAAATTAGCTATGTTGGAAATGATATCCCTTTTACGCTAGCTAAGGCAACAAGTAAAAAGATAAGAGAATTAGCTAAAAATTTAAATGTAAGCTTATTTAGTATACTTTTAAGCGGATATTATATTTTGCTCAGCAGTTATAGTAATCAGAATGATATAACCATTGGGATTCCAGTTGCCAACCGCCATTATAAACAATTGGAGTATTTAATAGGATTTTTTGTAAATAGTTTGGCGTTAAGAAGCAGAATATCAAAGAGTGATGGATTGATCAGTTATATAAAAAACATTAGTGAACAGATAATTGAGGCACAAGCATACCAGGATATTCCTTTTGCGGAGTTAGTAAGTGAGCTTAATGCACCTCGGGACACAAGTCGTCATCCTGTGTTTCAGGTAATGTTTACTGTACAAAGCTTTGGTAGAGGCATGACCTCAAAGAGCCAACTATTTAAACCATATAAAAATTACGAATTTAAAGTGGCGAAATTTGATATTACAACTTTTATAGATGATAGCTATGAAAACTTGGGCGGTATGTTCAATTATTCAACAAGCCTTTTTAATGAAAGTACAATTTTAAATCTAATAAAAACATACAAACATATTTTAGAACAAATAGCCCAGTTGGGCATAAATAGCCAAAAACAAATTTGTAATTTAAGTTATTTGACTAAAGAGGATTATCAAAAAGTAATTCATACATGGAATAATAATACAGCAAAAAAATACCCACAAAAAACAGTTCATAAATTATTTGAAGAACAAGTGGAAAGAACACCAAATAATATAGCAGTAGTGTATGAAGATATAAAACTAACATACATGGAATTAAATGAAAGATCAAATCAGTTAGCTAATTATTTAAGAGAAATTTATCAAATACAAGGTGACGATTTAATTGCTTTATGCTTGAACAGAAGCGAATATATGCTGATTGCAATTTTGGGAATATTGAAATCGGGTGCAGCTTACGTGCCAATTGATCCTGAATTTCCCATTGAGAGAATTTGTTATATTTTAAAAGATATACGAGCGAAGGTATTAATTACTACAAATAAGAGTGAAGAACGTAGCGAGGAAGCAATATGTTACTCTCGCAATAGCGGGGATCCATTTCCAAGTATCTTGGTGCTTGATGATAAAAACTTTGTGCAAGTTGTTAAGAAATATACAATAGCCAATACAACTCCAAATATCACAAATAAAAATTTGGCATATGTTATTTATACAAGTGGAACTACGGGGAAGCCCAAGGGTGTATTACAGCCACATAGTAATGTAGTTAACCTGTTTACCGTTACTGATAATTTATATAAATTTAATAGTCAAGATGTATGGGTATTTTTCCATTCTTATATTTTTGATTTTAGCGTATGGGAAATATTTGGAGCCTTACTTTATGGTGGAAGATTAATTATTCCAAATTATGCTCAAGTTAGGGATTTATTTTCTTTTTATAATTTATGTAAAATACATAAGGTAACTGTCTTAAATTACACCCCCAAAGTTTTCTATCAATTTATAGATATTGCTATAAATAACACGAAAAAATTAGGTTCATTGCGTTTCGTGATTTTAGGCGGAGATACATTAGATACTTTACAGTTAAAACCCTGGTTTAGTTTTTATGGCGATGAAGAACCATCGTTAATCAATATGTATGGTATAACTGAAGCAACAGTACATGTTACATACAAAATTATAAAAGCTAGTGATCTAAGAACAGGCGTTTTAATTGGTAAAATTATTCCTAATTATAAGGCATTTGTACTAGATAATAATTTGAATCCATTACCTATTGGTTCAATAGGTGAACTATATATTGGTGGTAGCGGGGTGGCACAGGGGTATTTGAACCAATTAGAACTAACTAAAGAACGGTTTATAAATAATTTTTTTCAAAGTGTAAACGATAAGCTACAAAATAGAAATACCAAATTATATAAGACAGGTGACCTAGTTCGTTATTTACCTGATGGAAGCTTGGAGTATGTAGATAGGAATGATTTTCAGGTAAAAATTAGAGGTTATAGAATAGAGTTGGGTGAAATAGAGAGTACAATAAATCATCATCCTAGCATTTGGCAGTCAGTAGTTGTAGTTAATGAAATTAATAATAGCAAATATTTAATCGCTTATTACGTAGCAGACTATGAACTGGATGAAACACTGCTAGCGGCTTATTTAGCCACAAAATTACCTGATTACATGCTGCCAACTGCATACATTTACATAAATAGGATCCCACTCACAATAAACGGAAAATTAGATAAAAAAGCATTGCCATCACCATTACCAATACTAAATAATGAATATTTAGCCCCCCGTAATGCTGCAGAAATTAAAATATGTATGATTTACTCTGAGATTTTGAGTTTACCCTTTGACCAAATTGGGATTAATCATGATTTTTTTAGGTTAGGCGGCAATAGTATTTTGGCAATTAAATTATTATATAAATTGCAGCAAGAGTTTAAAATTAATTTAAATGATATATTTAGTCTTAGAACGCCGGCTCGAATTGCTCAATTAGAAAGTTCTACTAAAAAAAGTTTATATAATAAGCTTATACAAATGAAAGTCATTTATGACCAGCTACCCTCTTATAGAAAAGAAGGCGCCCCAGATATGCAGAAAAAGAAATCAGTATATTTGCATAACGTCAAAAATATTAGATTTATGGATAGGCTAAAAAGAATATATAATGTGTTATTAACAGGTGTAACCGGACACCTCGGTTGTCATATTCTATATCAACTATTGCATGAAACTGAATATAAAATATATTTATTAATAAGAGCTAGATCAAATGTAGAGGCTTATAACAGAATAAATAAGAAATTTAAATACTATTTTGATACTGGCTTGGATGATTTTCGGCAGCGAATTGTGGCAATTGCTGCAGATATTGAAAAGCCAGATTTAAGCTTAAGTAAAAAACAATACAATAATTTAATCGATAATATAGATAGTATAGTCCATTCTGCGGCATTGGTTAAACATTATGGTGCTTATGCTACATTTTATCAGGCAAATATTCAGGCAACAATTAATTTACTCGAATTAGCTAAACAAACCAGCTTGAAAGATTTCCATTATATTTCGACTTTAAGCGTGATTCAAAATGGTTATATGCCCAATTACCATTATTATATTTTTAATGAAGATGATAGTGATATTGGGTTAAAATACAATAATGTGTACATCCAAACAAAATATGAGGGTGAATTAGCTACAATTAGATATCGTGAATTTGGTGTTAATACTAATATTTATCGTTTAGGTAATTTAGCTATGAATTCAGAGAATTACCGCGTCCAGGAAAACTATGAAGAAAACGCATTTTTTACTAGGATAAAAACAATTTTAAAAATGGGCATAATCCCAAAAGAAATTGCTAAAGTTGAAATATCGCCAGTAGATAATACAGCATTAGCAATTGTTAAGCTATTTAATAAAGTAGACTTAAGTAACAATATATATCATGTTGCTAATCCACATATATCTAATTTATCGGATTTATTTGCAGGATATAGTGGCGTAAATGTAAAAATAGTCGTATTTGAAGAATTTATTGATGCAATGTTGGTGCGGTTAAATAACAAGATTGATCGTGAGCAGATTGAACGTTTTATGTTGCACCAAATGTGGCTTGAAGATATTAATTTGGAACAATTAACAAAAATTACAGTTCTGCAAAATAAAACTGATCTAATCTTAAGTACGCTAGGTTTTAGGTGGTCATCTATAACTTCAAGGGTTATATCTGATATAATTACCAAGTCATTTTTAGGAGATAAAAAAATGAAGAAAAAAGATCAAATCTTCGAGTATTTGGAATCTATTGCTGAGTTGATTCCGGCGCCATTTTATTGGTTGGATGCAAAAGGTATTTGCCTGGGGTTAAATACTTTATCTATGCAGGCTGTAGGAGCAACTAGAAAAGAAGACGTTATTGGTAAGACTGTATATGAATTTTACCAAGATGTTACTATTGCCCGAGAAATACAGAAATATATTGATGAAGTTATAAAAACTGGTGTTTCTTCAATTAAGGAAGATAAAATTATTGATGTTACAACGGGGCAGACCCGATATTCTTTATCAACTAGAGCGCCATTACGCAACAAAAAAGGTGAAATTATAGGCATAGTTGGTACTGCTATTGAAACTACAGCTGAAAAAGAAGCAGAACGCCTAAAACACGAAAATCGCAAATTAGAAACTCAAAATGCCCTTAACCAGGTAATTCTTGAAAAAGAGGCTGCCGAAACAGAACGTCTACGCCTGGAAAACGCAGTTCAGAAGCTGGAAAATGAAAAACATCAGGCTGCTGCCGAAGAACAAGAAAAATTTAGAAATATTGTTGGTCAGGTCCTTCATGACATCCAATCCCCACTTGCCAGCCTCAAGGGCATAGTTGAAGATACTGCGGGTAATATTCCGGAGGAAAAGCGTGTTACCCTGCGTCAGGCATCTATGCGTATTCACGACATTGCACAAAACATGTTAATTCACTTCAGAAATGAACCAAATGCTGCGGAAATGGCTGAGCCATTATTAGTCTCGACTGCATTACTTGAGATATTAAGTGAAAAAAGATTTGAACATAAATCGGTTAATATAGATACCGATATTGCCAAAGATGCATATTTTGCTTGTATTCAAATAGAGCCTAGCCAATTTAAGCGTATGATATCCAATGTGGTTAATAATGCAGTACATGCGATTGGAAGTAAGACAGATGGGGCAGTAACTGTCGAGCTAAAAGTAAATGCCGAATGGGTAACGGTATTTGTTGAAGATAATGGCCGTGGTATGCCTCAGGACTTAATCAATAAAATCGAGAGTAATGTGGCTGTTACTGCTGGTAAGGAAAACGGCATTGGCCTTGGTCTTACCCAGGTACGCGAAGTGTTAAACCAAAATTTTGGGCAGCTTAGTATAAGCTCTGTGGAAGGCGAATATACAAAAGTAATGCTCAAATTCCCTAAAATTTTACCGCCATTCTGGCTTGCTGAAGAGATTAAGATAGCTCCGACCGATACCGTGGTTGTTCTGGATGATGATCCATCAATTCATGGCGCCTGGGATTCTAAGCTCAGGCCAGTGGTAACCCAAACGCCCGAAATCAGGGTTATGCATTTCTCTGATGGGCAGGAAGCGGTTAATTTTATCAATTTACTCACTGAATATGAAAAAGAGCATATATGCCTATTAGCCGATTATGAATTACTGCATCAGGATATTAATGGCTTACAGGTAATCGAGCAAACTAAAGTAAAACGCTCTACTTTAGTGACCAGCCATTATACTAATGCCGAGATACGCGAGCATGCAGCTAACTTGCACGTGAGGATTTTACCTAAAATGCTGGCTTTTGCTGTTACTATAAATTTAATTAAAGATGTTAAACCAGGCAGCAAAAATGTTGATCTGGTGTGGGTTAATGATGCAAGATGGTATATTAAAGACTGGACCCGACGCTTATCGCATCTAAATATTGATACATATTATGATCCGAATAATTTTCTTGAAGATGTTCACCAATATCCGCTGGATACTAAAATTATCTTGGATAGGAATTATTATGATAGGGAAGGTATTGGCCGAAAATTTCTTGGTGATGGCCTGGTTATTGCCAAAACTCTACATGAGCAAGGTTATACCAAATTATTTATGGTAACCGGTGAAAAACTTGATCCAAGTATAATTCCGGACTATTTGACTGTGGTATTGAAAGCAGATGCTGAAAAAATTAAAGAATTGGCCGATTTATAATTCTAAAAAGCTTCAGAATAATCTATTTAATATGTTCAATTTTTACACAGCCACGAACGAACCCGTTCAGGTGGGGGAAAGACCAGCCCTCTTTATAAAACCTAGGATCTTCTTTAGGTAATAAAGCACTGTTTTTTATTATACCATTATATTTATCCAGCTCAGTATCACTATGATAAAAGGAAAACCGGACATTGACTGCTGTTTCATATAGCTGTGAGTCTTTATCCTATCTCTTGAAATCATTTTATATAAATTACATTAAAACCTACTTGCCCAGGCAATTGGATTATTATAGATTGTTATTATACAATTTTTAAAACAAAAGCTGTATAAATTTGGTGGTTGTATCAGATCATGTTCGTGAAGGCTTTGTGCACTTGGAGATAATGTAATTCGATAAAATACTCAGAGAATACGCTATTTGAATTATATAAGCCCTCACGACCATAATCACTTTATGAAAAAGGTGATCGTTCAGGTAATTATTTAACCATATTTGTAAAATAATTAAAACTCCTAAATTTGGAAGCATAATTAAAAAAATAAAAAGATTTACCTAGATTATGTGGCATAACCAGTTATAAGAATGGTATAATGCTTTCCGATCTTGTAAAAATCAGGATGATTTTGGCAAGATATATTTTAACAATCATATTTTATGGAGATAATGATATGAAAACGAAGCAAAGCGGAGTTTCTGCGGGATTAATTCAAAGTTCAATAAATGGTAAAGCAGCTAAAAAATTATTAATAGCACTACTAGGACTTTCATCACTTTCTTTTGCTGGTCCTTGCCCGGGTAATGTTAGAGATATCTTAAAAGCTAATCATGGACAGTCAATCACATTGAGCTATTCTCCGGATAAGGAAAAAGCAGCAAATGCATGTAAGGACAAGATTACACAGATGGTTCAGAAGAAGATGGGCAAGGAACCGGATGTGAAAATGGTTCCACTATCCGCAGATCCTAAAGGTCAATTTACGGCATCTTAATTATAGCCTTTTATCATCTTCGGGCCTTGGCCCGGAGATTATATTACTATACTAATTGGATTACCGCTTACGCGGGAACGACAAACGACTAAACCCATTTCCCAATAAATTCATCTATCTTACGTTGCAGCTCACGATTAAACTTTGTTTCTAAAGCATAAATAATCCCGGCACAAAAAAATAAGTTTATACAAGAAATATATACCCATAATAAAAATATCGGTATAAAAGATAATGAGCCATAGATAATATGATAATTTACAAATATCTTAACCAGCACGTGGATAAATAATATTTTTATCAATATCAGGCTGACTGTTGCAGCAGTTGCAGCGATGAGCGCATGTTTAAAAGTCGTTTTATGGTGTGGGATTAATTTGTACATCAGAGCCAGCAGGAGAGTTGTAATTATAATACTTATGCTTTGGTTTAGTAGTGTAACAATGTTTGAACTAAAAAAGGATACCAGGCTTGAGAGCTGTAAAATTGAAACAAGAATACTTAAGACTATGCCACAAATTAGAAAAAAGGTATACGTAAGTAATGAATGTCCCAATTTACGCTTTTGCTTGTTATTTAATATAGCATTTAATTGTTGTTCTATGGCGTATATCATCATATAGGTTGTAAATAATAAGGGGATGAAGCCAAATAGCGATAAGCGTCGGGATTGGTGCAAAAAAATCTTAACCTGATGATATATCTGGTCTCCGGCAGCAGGGGGTAGGTAATCAGTAAAGATAAGGTGTTGGATTTTGATAATAGTAGCATCAGGCACCGGCAAATAGCTAATTATGCCAACCATAGCTATAGTAAAGGGTACAAAGGAAAGGAGTACGGTAAAGGCAAAACTGCCCGAGCGGGTAAAGATTTCTGTTTCCCGAAAATTATAAATTATACGGGCTAAAAAGTTAATAAATACCTTAATCAACCAAAATCCCTACATCGTTTTTGCTAGGTTTACCAGCGTTTGGTCTAGCGGGTTCACATTAATAAAACCAAAGCGTGGGGTTTCCAGGTCTATGATTATGTACAAAACCAACGAGATAATTATTGCATAGCTAAGCATGTATAGCAGATTTCTTTTGCTACTTCTAGGTAAATCGTAACCGACAAGGAGTGCGCTAAATAAGCTAAGAGATATCAACATCACATAAATTATAGTTGGCGGATGATTTAAACGGGCCATTTCCCGGGTAGTGGTGATATCAAACATTTCATTTAACGACGGAATTAGAATCTTGGCACAATCAACCGATGCGCCTGGTTTATAACAACCTTGTACAGCGGCTTTCCAGATTTGATTTTGCAGGTTTGTAGTAGAGTCTAGTATAGATTTAGTATATTTTTCATCTATTACTTGCTTATATACATTGGCACGGACTAAGGTATATGTTTTGAATAAACTACGCACCTGCGGTTGTATTTCTTTGGGAAGAAAATCAATACGTAAATATGCCGTTCCAATTGCATTTACTTCATCCGTGATTAAATGTAGTCTTGCCTCAAATCTTGAACCGGCGCCGGTAAAAGTGAAGGCAAGTAAAAGCCCGAATAGCGCAAAAATTACTGTTTCAACCGGCCCTTGAATACTGTTCCGGCTGGCAGAGCCCTCTCTGCCAGATATCAATATACGAACCCGGCGGCCAATCTCTAAAAAGATAAACATTAGCGTACATAGGCTCAGGAAAAAACCGGGCGCGCTTAGTAATTTAAATAACATATCAGATATCCAATTTAATGATCAATATCACTCTGCATTATGACATACAACTTCAATATTATGTCCATCCGGATCTAGTACAAAAGCTGCATAATAATGTTCATGATAGCGCCTTAATCCTGGTTTCCCATTATCTTTACCGCCGGCATTAATCGCGGCTTTATAAAATTCATCAACTTGTAGCCGATTATGGGCTATAAATGCTATATGTATAGGTGGGTGATTAACTGGTTTGGCTGAGGTAGCCCCACTAATCCAAAAATCTGGCTTGCCTGAATTTTCTTCGCCAAACCCTGCAACATCGGTCGTTTGCGTTATTGCTTTACCAAATTCCATCAGTTTAGCATAACCAATGGGCCTTAAGGCTTCTTCATACCATTTGCCGCTTTTTTCAACATTACTTACAATTACCCCTGTATGAGCTATCATATCTGTCTCCTTAAAATTTAATCTTGAGTCATTATAGCACAGCAAAAAACTAAAATGTATGCCAAAATTTTACTTAGTTCACGCATTTAAATTAGATATGTAATTTGCCGTATTTGTATAGCAGCAGCCCTTGCCAGAATTCTGGTTGTATCTATTAGTGGGATATTGCAATTTTGTTGATCTAGAATCATGGGTAGTTCGGTACAAGCAAGAGCAATTGCATCACAATTGGGCGTTATTTTGGCAATTAATTTGCTAAGCATATCTCTAGCAACTTCAATCTTAGTTTGCGGTACCAAATGGTCCAAAATTATTTTTTGTATAATATTCTGTTCTTCTTCATCAGGAGTGATCAAAGAAATTTTATTTATATCAAAAATATTTTTGTACAGTTTGATAGACATAGTCCATTTTGTTCCAAGAACAGCTACACGTTTGTAATTATTAGATACACATTCATTAGTAACGATTTCTAATATGTTTAAGATTTTAATAGGAGATCGTTTAATAAGTTTTTCTATAACTACATGTACAGTATTAGCCGGAATGATTATGAAATCAGGATTATGCTTTGCTAATTCATTTATTGATATTAGCATTAAATTAGTTAGATTTTCCCAATCTTCATTTTGTAATAATATGTGATATTCATGGAAATTAAGGTTATGCAAAAATATATTTGGATGAGAATATTTACCGTATTGATGTCCATAATATGATACCAGCTCTTCATAGCAAATAGCAGCACCGGGCGCTGTAATGGCAAGAATGCCAATTTTTCCAGTATCTATCATTCGTTTACGTTTATTGTATGGGTAGTTAGTTTTATTTAGCGTAATTATACACGATAGCATATTTCCCCAATACAAAATATGCAGTAATTCGGTTAAACATTGTTATTATTATCTTCATTTGGTTTCATTTATAACTTGCCCTAAAAACCATGAGTAATGCACAACTTTATTATCATTTTCAATAGTATAAACAATAAAACTAAAGAATAGTGGCCTATTTGATAACGTACCTACTTGTATCAATTGGGCTGTTATCATGTGTTAAAATGCTGCCGCTAGCAAGCAACTCTAGCTCTCCAACTCTAACCCCAAAAATACCCCCATTAATATTTACTGTGCCTGTATTTACAGTAACGTTTGTCATAATTTATTGATCCTTATATTTATACAATATGGCTTTTAGGCTACTAAAATAGTCTTTATAATGAATAATTGTACCTGAATTTGCATAAAAACATTTGGTTAATTGAGCTTTGTAACAAGGTAGGTAAGCTGACCGTTTTATAAACAAATATTAGATCAATTTTTACCTTTGTGTTATTAAGTCAAAAACTCATGTTGGCATTTAAAATATTACAGCTTGTCTTTATTAATTTGAGGATTGCCAAATTTTTATAGTTCTCCTAACACCTGCAATAATAACTGCATAAACAAATAGTATTGTTATATTAACCATCCAATTATTAATAATTAACCGCCAAACATCCGGCTCATTTTTTAACATTTGGTAGTCATTAATTAAATTATGAAAAACAAGGGTGATTACTACACTTGTAACAGTTGCAATTACAAAATTGTCTAATCGCTTAAAAATGGTCGAAAATATCAATATCTCTGCTATTGCTGCAATTGTAGCAGCGATAACGCCTTGATAGTAGAGCGGCCACATTTGTAAACCTAATGTATTAACAGATGTTGTGCTTAATAATTCAGTTTTAGACATTGTAGAAGGAAGTGGTAAGCCTGAGATATGGCTAACAGTGAATGAAAATATACCATCACAAATTATTCCAAAAAAAGCGATTAATATACCAAATCTTCGGCTAGACAATACCACAATTAAATCACTAAGCACATAAATTCCTGGGTATACAAAAGCAGCGCTATTTAATTTAAGAGGTGTATTAGAAAAGAAGAAATGTATGTCGACTTGTCTGAAAAACAATGGATTACACACCAATTTACAAGTAACATATAACATTGCAGCAAAGAATAGTATACAATAACTAAAATTGTCTCCTTTGACAAATTTTAATATAGCATTATAAAAATTATTTATATTCATATTTATGAATCCTAACTAACTATATGTTTTAAAAAAGAGCGCGTGTGCATTCTTAAAGAATATTTGCTCTTTTTCATCAGCTGAGAGATTAAGTTTATTTAGATAATTGTACCAATAGTTATAGTCATGAGTGAATGATACTGGATAGTTAGAGCCATACATTAGCTGTTCAATAGGGAAGTTTTCTAAACAATAATTTACTACTGTATCAAACTCAGCTTCTTGTTTAAACATATCTAATCCGGACATTTTAATAAAGATATTTTTTAGTAACGATAGATTTTTAATAGTTTGCTGCCATACCTTATGATCTTCGTCATTATCCTGGTTCCAGGCTGGTAATGCTAAGTGGTCTATGATAGTGGTAACGTTGGAGCTGGTAATTGCTGGTATGATATTTTGTATTTGATAAGGATACATTTGACAATCAAAGATTAGGTTATTTTGTGCCAAATACTTCAAATTTTGCATAATATTACTATTACTAGATAGATCTTCGCCACACGGGCTATAATCAAACTTGGGATTATTAGACAATATATGCCGTATGCCGATTACTTTTTTATAGTCTTTAATTTGTTTAATTAGAGTAGAAAATTCAGTAATAGGCAGGGTAATATCGGCAAAAGCTATATGACGGTATTTAAGCGACTCGTTACCCTTCATAATTGAATCTAACCATTTAATTTCAGTAATGGTAGTAACTGCCGAATCATGTGCTTCCACATGTACCACCCCATAAAGCTCATTATCACAAATTTTAGGCTGCATTTCGGGTAAATAGTTTTTATTAAAAAATGGTGCATTGGTTTGTCTTAAAACCCAGTTATTGATATTATTGTTTAAATCCCAAAAGTGCAAATGTGTATCAATTAGTTTCATTGTTTTCCTTTATTGTTTGAAAATGGCATAAAAGCAAAACACTGCAATTTTATGAATGTATGCGTCAAATACATATTGGAAACTGATTCCTACAGTATTAAGTACAGATTTTACCATTATTATCTAATTACTTAGGATGTTCAAAAGGGCTTATTCTGTTACAAAACCTGGCTTATAAGCAGCCTATTTAAATATATATTTTATTGCTTGATCATATACTGATATACAGCCCCTTCCGCATTAGAAACCACATACGCAAATCGGTTATCTGGAGTTATAGCCATGGCCTTAGGAGTTTCGCCTGTCTGTATAATATCCGGATTAAGTGGGCTAGGTATTCCACCTACATCTATACTATATTCCCATATAACGCCAAATTCAGCATCGGTTATATATATATATTTTCCATTCGGAGACATTGTTATTGAGGAAGCTTTAAACATCCCGCCATATGATTGTTGAGTTATTGATATATCTCCTCTGTTATCAATAAGAAATGTATTAAAAATATCGGTATCCGGCGCCTGGGTATCGCTAATTGAATATAGATATTTACCATTTGGGCTTATTGCTATTTTTGTAGTATAACCGCCAGCACTTTGTCCAGAACTAATAGGTGCCTGTAGCTCTCCATTTGCTCCTATGCTATAAGGCACTACTAAACCATATTTTATATAATTTGCAATATATGCAGTATTACTATTAGAAGCTATAGCTATCCCTGAAATAGGGTTTTTACCTGTAAGGAATGAGCTAAGTAGCGTCAATTGGCCATTATCTCCTATACTATACTGGGATACATTAGGACTCTCGAGATTTGGTGTTGTTGAACTTCCCATGCTAGTTATATATGCAAATTTACCATTTGGTGCTATAGCAATTTGTATAGCTAAGTATCCCGTAGGAACAGTTCCAAGTGGCGTTAATACTCCATCATCACCTATACCATATTGCGATACGTCATGCGAATCGAGGTTAACTACATATGCAAATTTACCATTTGGTGTAATAGCTATACTAACAGGATTTTTTCCTGTAGAAATATCATTTCGTTCAAGAAAGAGCTGTCCTCCAGCTGAATCAATGCTATACTGAAATACTTTATTTAAAGCAGAAATTACATATGCAAATTTACCGTTTGGTGTAATAGCTATGGCCGTGGGCTTATCTCCTGCTATAATTTTAAATGGCTCCAGCAGGGCTAACTGACCGCTTTCATCTGTTGCTAAGTTAGACTTGGATAGTGCATATCCATTATTTATTGTAAACACCGAAATAAATGCTACAAAACTAGTTACGCACATCTTATAGAAGGAAATTTTTCTGGTATTAGTTAGCATTGGTTTTTCCTTTATTGTTTTAAAAATTGTTTTGCTTTGTAATGCTTGATCTTTTATATAATAAACTGAAGTATTATAAACTAGTCTAATAGCCAGAAAAGATAAAACTTTAGGGGTAAAAAAGTTTTTAAATATAGTACAACTTAAATATAATAAAAAATTTAGCAATTGTAAGAGATGAATTATTACTATCGGTTAAAAAGCATAGTATAGGTTATGGTAAAAATAACTGTAATCATTTTAATGAACAAATAAATGAAACCACATTTGTACCGAATCAATATTCGCTAACTAAAGTCATAAATTTGTATCCAACAGGTAAAGAAGATTACAAAGTCCAATAATGAATGGTATTTAAAATACCCTTGGCGGAAATAGTCTTTTTAGCAGCTGCCCTAAATCTTTCTATATATTTAATCTAGTTTTTTAAAGTTAATGAAATGAACTCTCTAAAAAAGGGTGGAAATTCTGTACACGATTGTATTGAACTGTTACAAAAAATACAACAGTTAAATTATTTGCTATCAAGCATGAAAAAAGAGTTAAAAAAAGAAATTACTTAGTATAACCCCATTCTTTAAACAGCCGCTGTTTTTTAGGGTTAGTTTTATGTGCCAGAAAATATAAGTACTTAGGTGCTACATCAATATCATCACTCCAGCATAATGTGTAATCTACCTTGAATTTTTTAAAGATTTTGTCATCTTTCAAGGGTTTAAATATGCCAATTTTATCATTATCTATCATAGGAGATAAATCAACATCAAATTCTTCGTTAGTATTAAATTTCATATGTATTAATTTATCATGTAAGTATTTTGCACTTACTATTTCCAATAATTCAGACATTTTATTTATTCCTCAAATTAAAGGTGTTATATTCTTATATTTAGTAGTGGTTTGCATTGATTCCCAATTGTCAAGCAATTCGACTTATTTTCATAATTCACCTCGTATAATTTATTTTCTAAAATTATTTGCATTTATTAAACCCAAAGTATCAGGAATAGATCTTTCTTGATTAAAGTGTGACTTCATTTTGATACAAAACATCAAGTTGCTCTATAAAGTATTGAATTTATTACTTATTTTAATGCAGTTCTATGCCGTAAGGTGTAAAACCAGGTGTGTTTTTAGAAAAATGGCTGATATTATTTTTTTACTTTAATTTTTCATGCATATTATTATATATTTCATCATTTTCACGTTTGCCAACACCAATTACCACTAAAGTAACAATATCTTTCTGAACCGCATAAACTAATCTGATACCATAACTTCTAAGCTTGATCTTATAGCATTCCTTGCCGACTATACCGTGCAGTCTATCTTTGGGCACTATAGGGTTTTCTAAGCGTTTATGTAGCGCGCTTAATAACGGCTGTTTGACTGAGTTATCTAATTTTTCCCACTCTTTGCTTGCGCTGGGCAGAAATTTAAGTTTATAAGTCATTAATATCAACCGCTATAGCTTTATCCCATTCTTTGCTAATTCGTTCATTAGCCATTTTAGCCAATTTAATGTCCTCTAGGTAATCAGCAAGTGCAGACATAAGCTTTTCTGGGATTAAGTACGCCTTAACACTATCTCTTTTTAGTATAGCAATTGGCTCACTTATATGATCTATTATACCGCCATCACGCTTTAAATCAGTTATGCCAATTGTCTTATGCGCATATATAGTTTGTAAACTCATTTTATAATTCCTTTTAAATACATGTTTAACTATGTAATTATATCTCTATTCAACTGAAAAGTCAATAGTTAAATTAAATTTAGAACATATGACCATAATGCTATCTTATACAGTTATGAGGCTTCCCAGCAAATTTGTTTGATTATGCTATAAGTCCAATCACTAATAGTTTTAGTATCTTTAATTATCTTTGCATATAATTTTTCATTAATTTTATTACGAATTTTTTTAATTATTTCTGAGGTAATATTGTCCTTACCTAATACTTTTATGGCTTGTACTATTAGGGCACTTTCAGGATATTTAAAACCTATTTCTTTTAGTGCAATTTTTTTAAACTCTAACTGATTGCCAAAAATCTCATACTTTCGATTTGGCCCATCACTAAAATATATATAACGCCCTGGTACCTGAGTGGATAAACTAAGTAAGTACAATGCTAAGTCCCCATAAGGTTCTATGCGCCACTTAAATTTCCTGGCAATGGCGTGTGCAACCTTATCTATTTCTGGACTTAGGTATTGTTTTAATAGAGGGCTGTATTTTGGGAAATCGTATATCCCTCTCATTAAACGCCGAATCTTACCTTCTTGAACTAAATTTGCCAATGCCCAATCAATTGTTGCACTATTAAATTTATCTGTAAAATCTGCGCCAGAAAAAATATACCCTCTGCCAGATCCTTTTATGATAGAAAATATTTTGTTTTCAATGGATTGCATGAAGTTATCCCATAAAATTTATCAAGAAAAATTATATATTTTTTCTTGAAAGATTATACCATTATTCTGGATTAAACGTAAATATTTTCATATAAATTATGTTATTTTGGCAACTCTATTCCCGGATTATAGTGCTCAATTTTACATGACAAAATTCTGCTGCAGTTGTTTTGAGTTATCAGGAATTTCCGGATAACTGAAATTAATTTTACTTTTTAGTTTAAACTGTTGCACAAAATGCAACAGTTTGCTTATGCACAGTGGTATTTAATATCAAAATCTATCGCTCTTGCTATTGGTCTAATAAACTTATTTTCCTTTTTAAGCTCAATAATACCGTAACGCTCAAAGGTTTTGAGGGTTCTGCTTAGATTACTGCTTTTACGTCCTGAAAGTTCGGCTAATTCTTTTATACTAGCTGGTTTAGACTTCTCAATAATACTTAGAAGCCTGGTATTATTTTCATTAAGAACTTCCGCTAACGATCTTAATGATTCAAACCATATCTTTGGTTCTGTAGGGCTTGGTTTATATTTGCCAGAGGCAATAGCTAATACCCGTTTTTTATAATTTTCATAAGACATGATACCAACTTTTAGGGTTTTCATTGTATCCTACCTCCTGTTATAATTTCATCAACTTTTCTGAAAAAATCTTCTAATAGTTGATTTGCATTTATAAATTCATATGCTGTGCCTTTATCTGCCCAATTTTTATGCATATGGTCATATTCTACAATTCGACCTTTGAATTTTTTCCCTGGTTTTATAGCATGCGCATTGTCAAAGCCAAAAATCCTCTTGTTATACCTGTCATGTAACGTTAAACAGTATCGTATACCATGTGGGCGTTCTATTGTCGGTACAGTTAATGTTGCCTCAAATTTAGCCCAGTAACCGCCAGGTAAAGTGAATTCTTCACCATTAAGATCAAGAAGATAATCTAAACCATTATGCACTTTATACGCTTTCACATATGAGCTGCTGATAATTATATCATAAAAGTAGTATTAAGCTTAATATTTTTGCAATGTGCAAAAAATGCACATTGCTTTTTTATCAAGTAAGTACATTTACTTGAGTTAGGTTACTTAATATCAGTCCATGCTTGACGTATAATGTCTATGCTGCTCTTTTTGAACTGTCCGGAATTTCCGGATAGTTGAAGTTATATATATTAAATTCGAACTGTTGCAAAAAATGCAACAGTTAAATTTTTATTAGCTGGCATTCTAGCATATGAAATTAAAAAAGTTTTGCGAATATTCGCAAAATTATCTAACTAATTGTTTAATAATGAATTAATTTTTATTTTTCTACAATTATTTAGCCAGAAATTTTCTGGATGGCATAATTCCAATACTAGGTGTTACCTTAGATTTTTGACGCATATTAACATTTATTGTCACAAATATTGTACAAATATTTTTTTATACAATAAAAGGCTTATAACATTAAATGTTATTTGCTATAAATAGGAATTACATATCTGCTAATTATTACATCTTTAGCCGTGCATTTTATATATATTAGCCAGTATAATCAAAAAGTCTGAACACTTTAATGAAAAAACTATGGTAATAAATATTTCAAAATGGTATGTCTTCAGATTTTAGTGTTTGTACTGTGCTTTTATTGTATTCAAACTGTCCTTGATTTTCTAAAATCCAATTTTCTCCAATTTCTGTAATAGTACAAACGTTAAATGGTGCACTATTATAATCATCTGGCGTTCTCTTTTCAATTTTAATCATTTTCATTTGTTCTAGTGATTTTAATGCAATACCAGTAGCTAACTCATTATAGCCAGCTTTACCCATTTCTTTTATAAGCGAATAATTAGGTATTCCAGTATCATCGCAAAAGGAGCTTTGAAATACAAATATTAGTAATGCAATTTGGAAGCCACTTAGTCCTTTAGTTTCTTTAATTGGGGTTACAATAATTTTTTCTGCTTGCTTATTACTCTCTAGAAATGCTTTAATCTTATTTGTTATCTGAACACCTAACTTTTTAAAGTCAGTGACTGAGGATGCTTTATAAGATATGATTGCTTTATGCCCAATGTCAAAAGGAAATTTATCTCGTGTATTTTCACAAATCATAACTACATCTTTGCCACTAGCAAAGGCAAATCCTAATTCGTACCAAACATTTGGATTATTATCGGTAATTTCAGCCAAACATACAGCACATTCCCGTATATTTTGCTCTATATCATCAATCAAAATTTTAGCACCAGGGTCTTTATCAACTCTGTAAGCTTCCAAACCGGCAGCTTCTATTGCAGGCTTGTATGTATCTTCATATCTATCATCAAATTTACCAGCATCAAAAGGTTGGATTACAAAACATTTTTTCATATTAAACCACTTGTAATTTAAATTAATAACAAATAAATCTCCGCTATTATATCAGCAATGCCAATAGCGTTTTGTGTTAAAGAAAATTATGTAATATAGGCTTAGCATCCTTTCATATCCTGATCTAATCAATAATGAAAATTTAGGTAAACTTATGCTCAAAATGGTATGTTATCTATAGTGCTCGTTCCTATATTATTTACATGCTTAATGTTTTTAGTTAACAAATATGTAATTGTAGTGGCACAAATACCAACAGTTAATTGAGCTTCTTCATATGTTGGATTTCGTCCCTCATTTAAATGCCGGCCATGATTAGACGCATATCCCCATAGATATTCAATTGCTTTATTTAAAGGAGTTGGTATAGTTTTAGCATTTTTATTATCTTTATTTAATATCACCCCTAATGTAGACTTTGTGTCGCCTGTTAAATCACGCATTAAGCATTCTAACGCTGCCATTGAATGCTGAATGGCACCAGTAATGTCAGCTTCTGGGCGAATTGATAAATTACTTATTGCTTTGTGCAGTTCTTTATAGGTAGTTTGATAACCAATATTGCTGTTGTCCAATAGATTCAAAGATTGGCTTATAATTTGTTCTAAAGCTTCAGGAGCCCTTGTTTTGATTATACCGTTGACCAATTGCCAGCCGATCCCATGTTTTATGAAATATTTATTAATTCGTTGCATAAAGTCATTACTATTTAATTCCGCATTTATTTTTTCAATAATATCATAAACTTCATACCATTGAGCATTATCAATAAGGCAAATTACTTCATTATAAACATAATCATATCCATAATTATTTTCATCTTTTCGCTTCATTAATAAATTACATATTAAGCTACGTAAATTTTTTATTTGCATTCCACAATCAAGAGCTAACTGAACTATTACGCCATTGAGTTCTGAGTTACCTTCATTGCGTATTGTAATTTCTGGTTCAACATGTTGGTTAAATCCATGTCTTTCTGAAAAAATTTTACCTTCCATTATCTTAATTCCTTATAATCTTTTGTTCAATGAATCGTTTCAATAACGCAACATCCACATGGCTTTATTTCAGCTCCACAGGTTTTTTGAGAATATGCTAGGTGTTCTGCTGTGGCAGAAGTTCATAACTTTTATTTTTTAAATGGTAAAACTAAGTATAAGTCTTTTATATATTATGCAGCATAGCTTTTGATATACCAATGGTTTTATGTTCATTAATTTGTATTTATTTTTGTCCATAAAGCCTAACAAAATCGCGTATTACTGAATTTAAATGGATACAGCTCTTTTAGCATATAACCAAATGATGTTATCTTTCGCCTATATTTCTGCACATTATCTAAAAACTTGTTGCAATTAGATATCAATGCGGCTTTATTTTTTACGGACATATTTATATGATGTTTTAATTCTTCTATATTTAATATTTCTAATTTAGACTGAATTTTTACAAAAGATTCCTCTAGCAAATTTTTATATTCGTTATTACTCTTGGTTTTATGCTCTTCGGTAAGCGTATAAATAGCCATTAATTTCCAACCTTCATCAGCTAAAGTATCTAACATTTCAACTTGCCCTTTAATTCTCCAAGTAAAAATATTATTTACCCATGCGCCAATAAATACGCCTAGAAAAGTCGAGAAGACTGAAACTAGAATTTGCATATGATATCCTCTTTAAGAATAAGTATATCTACTCAATTATGACTGCATTAACTAAAACTTGTTTTTGGAACGGATAATTATACAAGAGTTTACGCGAAGATGCCCAGCTAATTGCACTTGGTTAAAAAGTCTGTAAAAGGATATTTATTCAGCCTAGGTTCAGGATGGTTGAACCAATTTGTTTATAGTACATTATTTATTACACACGAAACTACCAATTTGGTAGTCTATGTAAAAACAAATAATATATTGTGAGCAATTATTTTATAAGGCAATAAAAATTTTCTGGATGGTGTGGTCAAAAAATCCGGGATACCCTTATATTTTTGGCATATTTTATGGTAAAACTAAGCCTAATATGCTTTAATATATATAGACATAGCTATATATATTAATATTCACGATATTAATTTACTCACTATTATATACTTTATAGTGGCATAAAAATACATGAGTTGAAAGAAAAAATTGAATTCGAACAGTAAAATAAACCAATTTTGTTAGTTATATCGATTATTATTTCTATTTTTACATTAATAGATCTTAATGCCGTCGATGAATTGCTCTTATCCTATTAACTGAAATTAATGGTTTTTCCAGTTGTTATGTTTTGATTCATTTTTAAATTTAGCTAATCGTGCGCGATTTAAACTTTTATAATATATATTACCCATAATTAATCGGTAATCATGAACTAAACTTGCTAGCTTTTTTGCTGTTAATGCTCTCCTCCAATCTTCATCTGTAAATAATTTGCAATATATTGGTAATGCGTCAAAAATTGATAAAAAGAGCATACAAACCAGACCTACAATATTGGGGTTGAAACATATTTTGCGTTCTTCATTAGCAATTAATGCTCCAAGCTCATTGAATTGTAGGCTAAGATGAATAATACTATCCGGCAGAGATTTAAAGCTATGTAAATCAATAAGCGTCTCTTCCATCATAAAGTATAGGGATTCAACCTCTTGTGAATCTAGAGGATTAAGGTTATTATGGTATATATGTTCATTATTGGGATAATTTCGAGCATTTTCTGTATTTAGAATTTGGCATGATGAATTTATGGTTGATTGTATGATTGTAGCATGGCATGTTTCAGTCTGCCTCGTAATATTATATTCCATATTTTACCCTCCAATAAAATAATGTTGTTTCATAACCGAATGTTAATTCCAGTTTTCATATGGATTTAGAGTAGGATCATGTTGCTGTTTTATCTTAAGATCCAATAGAGTTAATCAGATTAAATAAGAGTTTTTGACATCAGCATATTAAGTGGTAGTTCTTATCACTAAAAGTTCCGGAACTATTAATGCTATCTTACGAAGCACTCCCTTATAAATGTTTGCATAAAATAAAAAACTACCACGTCGATACTATGTCAAATTTAACTCAAAGTCCAATTTGAAAAATTATTTAACCCCTAATACATATATTCGTCAGTGTGCAGCAGCTTGTATTTAAAAATCTACCCTTCGACATACGGGTATATTATAGACTATAGTATAGCATATTATAATATCTATTTGTGAATATTTAATATGCTAAAATATTTTAACCAGGGAATTGATATTAAATGGCAGCCAATAATTTGGTAAAAGTATAAATGAGAATAAGATTATGACAGGGAGTTCATATGAATACAGTATTGGAAGATATATATGATAAAACAACTTGGCTTCAGAACTTAACATCATGAATTTTAGGTGTTAGGCTCACTAGCCCATAGAGTTAGGGGGCTCAGTAAGCTTTATGTACTAAGCTGGTTGGTCTCTGCTATATGTGTAAGTAAGATTTTGGGAATAATTCTAATTTGTGATTTAGTTGCGTTTTCTTGAACAGAGTTTACACTAAATTCATTTGTTAAAAGGTAAGCATTCATATTGATTTTATAATAATTAATTAACTCTAAACCAGTTTCATGCCCGTCCTCAATATAGTAATCAATAAAAAAAGTTGTTCTATTTAAAATGGATTCATTATTATTTATCCACTCTTTAAATTGACTTATCTGAGTAAAATACTTTACTTCTAACGCTCTGCTTATATTAGACTGGATAAAATAATGGATACTTGGATCGTCATCCAGCACAACTACAAAATCTCGTAGAGTTATTGTTGTAGGAAACCATGATGGAGTAGAACTCGTTTTGATTTGTACATTAACCTTTGTGTATTCGTTAATGGCAGATTCTATAAATAGTTTTCCATTGTTTTCTTCAAAAAATTTAATTGCAGATTTTAGCCCTATGCCATTACCAGCAGACTTGCTAGAATAGCCATGTTTGATTTTTTCTAAAGCTTCTTTACTAATACCGCAACCATTATCAGTTATTGTTAAATATGCATAATCATTATCATTTGAGATTATAAAATTGATACATTTTACTCCCGCGTTAGCTTCTGTAGCTTCACATGCATTACTTATCAGGTTGGATAATTTATGTTTAAATTCTTCTGGGTTGATAAATAGCCATAATACTTTACAAGTAGTATTATCATTAAAATTAAACTCGCACTTTGCGTGATATTCTATCGACTTTTGGACAACAATACTATCCACTAAATCATGAAGTAGTGTGGAGACAGTGTCTTGTTTTTCATAACTTCTTTTAGTTTGTTTGATGTTAAGATTTAATAAATTAATCAAAATATATTTAATACTATCTATGGATGTTTTCAATGATTTTAGCAGCTTTTCGTCAATTTCCACAATGTTGCTTAACTTATCCTTACAATACTGTAGGGTTGAAAGTGGCGACTGAATATCATGCGCAATCTCTCTTGCTAAAAGCCCGATTGCTGCATCTTTGGACTGTTTATTTACCAATGAAATAAGTGTTTTAATTTGCTGTGCTATACGTTGGGTCTCGCTATAGTGCTTTGAGTCTATAATTTTAAAATCAGTAACACTCTTATCGTTTAATAACACATGATTTATATCATTTTGGATATTTAAAAGTGGCTGCTCCACAGTTTTGCCGATGAATATTGAAATAAATGCAATAATCAAGGAGCCAATCATAATAATTGTTGGAAAAAAAATATAAAACTTTTCATTTATTGTAGCAACTTGCTTAAGCAAGATAAAGAATAGAATTAAACTAAACACGATCATAACAAAAGAATAAAATGAAAACTTTATTCTTATGTCTGTTGAACTTGCGAACCATGCCTTAATATCATAACTTTTTGTACTGATTAATTTTGTCATACCAAATATTAGCAATATTAACCCTAACATCCAAAATAATTCAGCCCAGGGTAATAGTGTTTTTATTCCAGAAACGTAACAAGATGTCATCATAAATTCACTAGCAGTTAATACAATATAAGCAGACGCTATTATTGCAACTCCAATTTTTTTCGAGTATATAAGCCAAAAAAATGCAAGATTAAATAAAATCAAGTCCACAACTGATTGTATAATTCCTATAAAATCAATTTGAATAGTATTACGCAATGACCAATATTCATGAATAGACTTGGTATCGATAGAAAATATTAAAAAAACTCCAATGTTTACTATAAAAGCAACAATTAATCCCACAAAAATATTTCTTGGTTCTAATACATATAAAAATAAAGCTCTTACAATAAAAGTTATAGTGATTGCATAGTATATAAAGTGAAATATATCAAAAATAAAAGCATATGATGATTTATGAGGAATAGAATAAACGATGTAATATAAAACATCTAAAATAAAAAGAAAAACTATAGATAAGGTAAAGAATTTGAACAGTTTCTTTTCCTCAAGGTTCATTTTATAATAAATCATAAGTGCTAGAATTATATTAACCAAATCAATGCAAAATTCCAAATTTTGGCAAATAACGCTAGTGTCGTATTGTGTTAGAACTTGAACTAAAAGTAAAAATATCCATATTATAATGCCCAGAATAGCAATAAATAACATTATATTATGGTTACATAATTTTTTTGTTAGTTTATTCAACATAATATATGACATTTTACTCAGCTTTTAAAATGTTCGGATACTACTAAACAATCTACTGACATTTTAATTTTAAACATATCGTAGCCCACCATATAATCTTTTAGCATTTCTAATGATCTTTCACCAGTTTGGTCTAATGATTTTTTTCCAATATAGGGTTTTACTTTTATTTCTAAGTGAATAAATGCATTATTAGAATCACCATCACCAATTAGATATTGAGTATGTGGAATTACCATACTACTACATGAAGTTAGCTTAACACCTAAGCTGTTAACCATTAATTCATGTAATTTTTTAAATAGTGGCACAAAATCACAGTTAGATAAATTATTACTATGTCTTAAAACTACATGCGGCATGGTTTACTCAATAAATAAAATATAGATAAATACAAGAAGAAAGCTGATTTTTTCTTCATTTTAGTTGCATTATAACTCTTTCTGAGCTTTCTAATGCTCCTTCCATATACCCCATCCATTCTTTGGCAGTTTCTGTTCCTATAAAATAAATTTCATGCGAATTAGATGTTAAATAATGGTGATTTTTAGAAAGCATATTCAACATTGGGATAGAAAAATAACACCCACCAGAATATTTATCTTCTGCCCACTTTTTTCTATGTATGTGTATTGGTTTAGTTGCTTCATTGTTATTTAATAAAAAAGCTAACTGCGTTGTTATCTCTTTATCGGTATATCCAATGTCATTCGGTATAAAAGTCACAATTGCATTACAATCTTTTTTGCATGCATCATAAGCAAGACGGACTGGCGGCGTGTCTGAAATAATTTGTGCACTATAACCTTTATCACGCCAAAATGCCTTTTCATACTCAATTACAACCTTTGATACGCTCCCCATCTTAAAGGATTGGTAAAAGTTTAGTCTATCTTCTTCAATAGAACCATTCCAAGAAATTTGGGGAATAAGCTGAAGAGGCAGTGCGCAGATAACCTTATCGGCTGTGTATATTTGCTGATCTTTTGTAATTACTTGATAATTATTGTCTTGTCGGCATACTTCATAGACTTCGGAGTTAAATATAATGTTTACTTCTTGGGCCAGAGAATGAGCCAGCATTTGTGCGCCACTATCAATAACAAATTCTTGTGCGCCATTTCTTATTCCAGTTAGTGCGGAGTACCCATTCCCTTGTTTAAGAAGGTATAACCAAAAAAACATTGATACCTCATCGGCATCAGCGCACGTCAATAATTGAAAGTTATACATAAAAGTATTATAAATATTTTTATTTGGAATGTTTTTATCACACCATTCTTTAAAGCTAATTTGGTCTAGGGATTTTTGTGTAGTGAAAAAATTTTCGCTATTTATTAGTTTTTCAAAAATATCAAGATATGGAGTCAAATTATTTATCACATCTGGCTTAGTAGAACCATCGAGTTCTTCTCTTTGCTTATTAAAATAGCGAACTGTCTTACCATGGTCAAATTGCTGATGAAAATTTATGTTAAACTGCTTGCAAATTTTCATGGCTCTATGATGTAAGCTTGAAATCCATTGTCCGCCAAGGTCGATGCCATTTTGGGTAAAAGTTCTTCCACCGACACGATCTCTGGCTTCTAATATAATAACATCAAAGTCTTCGTTTTGTAGCAAATATGCAGCATATAATCCAGCAAGACCAGCGCCAATAATAATTATTTTTTCTTTCATAGATAATCTTTTTCAACTAAGCAGTGGAGATTCATCCAAAGTGTTATATTATATGTAATATAATTTTAGAAATGGTACAAAACAACGGTTAGATAAATTATTACTATGTGTTAAAACAATATGTGTCATCCTTACATTAATATATACAGTAGTATAAATTTTTAAATTTGAGTGCTTCTTTTACCCCAAAATATGTAGGTATGAATTTTCGTTGTTTTACCCCATCTAGGGTAGCTAATTTCTTACTATCTAACTCATCAGAGTGTAACTCTATGTATACGTTAAATTTATCTTCATTCCAACAAGTTAAAAAAATTTCCCTACCTTCAGAATCAATCATTAAAAAAGTTTCTTTATCCTGTAGGTAGTATTCAGTTATACCCAGTTTTTTTATTATTTCATCAAATAGTTCTTTAAAATCTTGATTAGATATAAGTTCATTAACATATGAGTTACTTTCTATAAAAAACCGATCAGTTAATTTTTGTAGTTCTGCCATAATTTTTTCGATTATATTTACATTATCCAATGCTTTATGGGTCAGATTGTATTTTTCTATATAAAGGTCTATCTGTTTTGAATTTAATGCGTTTATAGCATCAATTCTGTCGCATTCACCAGTTAATAAGACTTTCTTAAAAGATGATTCACCAATATTACCACAAATACATAATCCATTATATTCAGAGTTTTTTAGGTTGTTATCTATAAAAACTATGCTTATCTCGTCTGATTTATTGGCTACTTGTCTCAATTTATTAATTCTTGATATATCAAAATCAAAGGAATCATGTTTTGGGTTATCAGATAATTCATTATCTAAGCGTACAAGTAATTGGGGCAGGGTTTCTTTAACACTTGCACTTAGTTTCGTATATTGATTAAAGTCATCTAAATTATTCACAAATTTAAAATTATATCTATTCGACGCAAGGTTATTTTTTAAAAAGTCCAAATATTCAAAATTGTCATCATAAAACAATACAGTTGTTTTATACCTATGCGTTGCAACTAATTTCTTAACCATAATCCACCCACTATAACACCTAATAAACTATCCTGCTCAATTTTATAAATGTTTTCTTTTCTGCTGAGTGATTCTCCCAGAATCCCATCCGGTTCAATAATAGCTCTACATACGATAAAATTGTTGTTTGATTGTATAACGATATAGTCGCCATTTTTTACTTTAGTTTGACTATTAACCAATAGAATAGTATTTTTTTGAAAATTAGGATAATTATTATGCCCTATTTTAATAGCAAATTCAGCTTTGCTATTCAATTCATCTATTGGTAATTTCTCCGCAATCTCTGTCCCGTCTTCATTTAAAATAGGCATGGCTTTTTTATTGCTGCCTAATAAATCATTAATAGTTATCCCAAAATAATTAGCTATTTGGGCAAGAGTTGATAGAGTGGGGTTTATGTTCTGTTTGTTTCTTAATTTGTTGATAGTTATTTCTGCAATTCCTGTAGCGTCACTAAGCTCTCCAATTGTGACCTTGCCTTTTTTCATTAGGTCTACTAAGTTGTCGGATAAAATGCTATCGTTCATATTATATGCTTTATTATATTTTATTCAATATTATACTATTTATTATAGTGACATTATATCATATAATATGTAAATTTATTGTTTCTTTACTTTTTATATTCTACTATGATACGCTTTTATATGTAAACTTATAAATTGTCGCTTGAGCTTGTTCTAGAAAGGGTTTATATATAGAGGTGATAACTTCATTTTCCGATACAAAATTTACTAAAAATCTCCCCCAAAAGATCATCGGCACTAAATTCACCGGTTATTTCGCCAAGGCAGTTATGGGCATAGCGTAGTTCTTCGGCAAGTATTTCTAAGTTATGCCAGTTGTCGAATGCAAAATTAATATGATTAACTGCCTTTTTCATGCTTTCCAGATGGCGGGTACGGGCAATAAATACATCATGATTGCTTTGATCAAAACCAATGCTGTTTAAAATAGCATCTCTTAGTAAATCTAATCCTAGTCGCATTTTAGCTGATAAATAAATATGAGCGTATCCTTCAATGTTTTCCCTTTTAACTGTTGATCCAATTAAATCTATTTTATTATGTACATATAATCTTGGCGTTCCTTCTGGTAAATTATGTAAAATTTGTTCATCTGCCGTAGTCAAGCCGATATTTGAATCTAAGATTATCAGGCACAGCTGTGCATTTTGCATGGCACCTATTGCTCGTTTGATCCCAATTTGTTCAACAGTATCAGTAGTTTCCCGGATTCCGGCAGTGTCAATTATATTTAGCGCAATCCCATTTACGATGATTTTCTCTTTAACGATATCACGGGTAGTGCCCGCTATCTCAGTCACAATAGCAACATCTTCATTGGCCAGTGCGTTCATTAAACTTGATTTACCGACATTAGGGCGTCCAATAATTGCGACATTAGCACCGTTATTTAGTATAACCCCTTGCTTTGTATTTCGTAGTAATTGCAAGATATTTTCTTGTAAGACTGTTAATTTATCCCGAATTTTGGCCTGAGCAATAAATTCAATATCTTCTTCTGGAAAATCAAGAGTTGCTTCGACAAACATGCGTAAATTTATTAACTGCTCATTAATTTCATTAACATGCCGTGAAAAGGTTCCTTGTAGTGATTTTAGTGCACTTTTGCTACTGGCTTCACTCTCTGCATGAATCAGGTCATTAATACTCTCTGCCTGTACCAGATCAATCTTCCCATTTAAATAGGCTCTTTGGCTAAATTCGCCGGGTAGGGCCATCCGGCAGCCAAGTTCTATACATCGTTTAACTATCATATTAAGTACAATAGGGCTGCCGTGCCCCTGAATTTCAATAATATCTTCACCGGTAAAAGAATGTGGGGAATTAAAATAGATAAGTACACCGGTATCAATAATTTCGTCATCAGAATTGTAAATATTGCAATAATGTGCAATTCGTGGCGATAAATTATTTTTACCACTTAAACTAGCCAGAATATCTTTCAAACCATGGCCAGAGATACGCACAATTCCAATACCTGCATAGCCATGGCTAGTTGCTATAGCCACAATTTTATCATTATTCAATTTAAGTTCCAAATTAGTAAAATCAGAGGATTTTACCACATATTTTACTCGGTATCAATGAAAACGCAGTAGTTATGGTATAATTATACCTTTATGTAAATGAAACTCATATAGTGAATTATCTATGAATAAACCGTTGCAGTTATTTAAGTCTGGCATATTGGCAGCATGTTTATGCCTGCTGCCAATATGCTATGCTGTATCGGATCAAACACCAGCATCGGCAACCAAAGCTTCCGGTGTCAATGTAATGCATAACGATCTGGATAAAATAATAAACCCCAAAGAACCATACCCTGCATGTACCAATCGGGATGACTATTGGATATACCAATCAGGCCCTGATAGCGTAAAACCCGCACCTGCCTCGGAGGCAACTAGTGTATTTATTTCTGCCAATCATGTAGTGGGTCAGGAAAGCGGCGCACATTATGTGGAGGGAAATGTGCAGGCATATAAAGAGGATAAATCTATTGTCTCTGATTGGCTCAAATATGATCAAAGAGATGCACACGCAACAGCAGGAGGAAATGTGGTTTTATCCCGGCAATTTGATGTTATAAGCGGGCAATGGATGGATTACTACCTTGATTTAGATCAGGGGGTTATTAAAGACGCAACAGCTACATCATTTAAAACCGGGCTTTACTCTCAGGGCAAACAGATAAATATTATAAACAGTAAACAAGTTCAGGTACAAAATGGGTCAGTTACTTCATGTGATCCCAAACATCCATCCTGGGAGATCCGGGCTTCACAGATAAATTTAGATTACCAGGATAGTCAGGGCACCGCCCGGGGAGCAACTTTTTATGCAGAATCGGTTCCGGTTTTTGAGATGCCGTTTTGGCAATTTCCATTAGGTGCCAGGCGATCAGGTTTTCTAACTCCGGATATCGGCTATAACAGTAATGTGGGGGCTATGCTTGGGATACCTTATTACTCCAATTTAGCACCGAATTATGATAATGTCATTGAGCCTAGATTTTATTCCAATGCCGGGTTTATGGTAACTGATGATTTTCGTTATCTGATGAGTAATGGTTCTGGTGATATGTATACCGAGCAAATGCCCAATTCGTATGGCGGTAGTTTTTTTGGCTATCGTTATTATTGGCATTTGTTAGATACACATAACTTTATGCAAGATGTTACCGCTGGCTATGATTACAATCGGGTATCCGATAATAATTACTTTACTGATTTTGGTAATTTTGTATCCGGCGTGGATAATATTAATCTGGATCAATCGTTGTATTTGAAATATAAACCAAAGTGGGGGTTATTCGATGTTAAATTACAAAATTATCAGACATTGCAGCCCAATGGCATGCCAACAACTTCACCGATTTATCAATCCTTACCGCAGGTAGATTTTAATATTGATCCGGTAAACCTTGGTGATACATTGATTAAAGGCAATTTAATCAGTCAGTATACCAATTTTGGCATTGCAAATAATGCATTACAAACCGGGCAGAGGGTAGTGCTTTACCCAAGCTTGACTATACCGCTAACCAATGCCTGGGGGTTTGTAACTCCCAAGGTTGGCTACAACTATACCGGTTATCAGCTAAATCAGTTTGCTGCAGGGACGCAAAATGCACCTACGGCAATAAACCGGGGTATTCCTATTAGCTCAATCGATTCGGGGATGGTTTTTGAACGTCAAGCATCTCTCGGTTCATCGAGCTATATACAAACACTCGAACCAAGGTTATACTACTTATATATTCCTTCGGTTTTGCAAAATAACACCCCGACATTTGATACCGCAACAGCTTCGTACAATATTAATCAGTTATTTAGTGAAAACCGTTTTTCCGGCTTTGATAGGGTAAATGCGGCAAATGACCTAACTATGGGGATTAATTCAAAATTAATCAATGATAATAATGGTGTCCAAATTGCCAATTGGGGTATTGGCTATCGCCAGTATTTAGCCGGCTATAATAATTTACTCTATGGTAATTACCAACAATATCAACCATTGTATCAGCCACAACCAAATTTAATCGCGGAACTTGTTAATTATTGGAGTAAAACAATAACCAGTAATGCAAATTTCCAGTATGATACGGTGTATCAGCAAATTGATAACTATGCCTTGCAAATGAGCTATAATCCGGATGACTTTAAGGTGCTTAGTGCCAGATTTAATTATCAGTTCAATATGCCGGTTTTATATTATGCCTATGTGCCGGGACAAAGCTTCCAATGTCCTCCGGGATTACCGTGTTTAGAAAACCAATATGCAATAGATTTTTCCGGACAGTGGCCGTTATTTTCTAACCATTGGCTGGTATCCGGACGGGCCAATTATGATTTTACCCGCCAGCAATGGCTGAATTTTTTGGGTGGGCTTGAGTATAATGGTGGTTGCTGGGCAATCCGTGGAGTGTATGGTAATTATTTAGCCAACTCGGTTAATTATACCAGTACATTCTTTTTAGATTTTGAACTAAAGGGTTTATCGGGGGTTGGTAATGATCCGACACCATATTTACAAACAGCAATTCCGGGATATAGGCCAATCACCAGTGCTCCTGGCTTTGCGCCTATTACACAATTACATTAGAGTTTAGATTATGAAATTAAAATTTATTTTATGTACTTTTTGTTTTGGGGCGGTATTTGCAGTTAATAATAGCCCGCAAAGTGTTTCGTCCGGTTTACCGGAGATAAAGTCCTATTCCTCTAAACGTTCGGCTACATTTGCTGAATCGGGAGTTGATACATCTCCAAGTTTAAATAATGGTACAACCCAGATACCGCTTAGTGAGTCGCAAGCGGTAAAATTACAATCCCAGAAGATAAAAATGGTGAGTAAGGTGGTTGCTTTTGTTAACAAGGGTGTTATAACCTCAAATCAAGTTAATATGACAGTAGCCCAAACGGTACAGATGTTTAAACAAAAAGGGATTACTAATCCGAATATGAATGATGTTCGCTCTAAGGTAATTGAGCAGTTAATAATGCAGCAGATCCAATTAGATTTGGCCCAGCGCTCAGGGATTAAAACTAATGATATTGAAATTAATGATGCGATAAATAATATGGCAAAATCGCAAAATATGACACCCGAGGCGTTTAAAAATAATTTGCCGAAGCTGCAAGGCGTTACTTATGATGAGTTTCGTGATCAAATGCAAAAACAAATAATTATGGAAAAACTAAAGCAGCGTGAAGTTGATAGCCGGATTGTAGTTAATGATGATGAGGTAAACCGGATTTTAAACAGTGAAGCATATAAAACCCGTATAGATTATCATTTGGCGATGATTAGTATTACCATACCTGAGCAGGCAACGACTGACGTTCTAAAACAAAGACAAAGTATCGCTAATAATGCATATAATGAATTAAAGTCAGGGATATCCTTTGATAAAGTTGCGGTTAAATATTCTAATGCACCCAATGCCTTAAGCGGAGGAGATTTGGGGTGGCGTAACAGTGCTGCGTTGCCTCCGGTTATTGCAAATGGCTTAAAAGATTTATCAGTTGATGGTTATACCAATGTCATTAAATTACCGGTTGGTTTTTTTATTTTCAAAGTTAACGAGATCAGGAAGCATGGAGCGGTGCAGATTATTAAGCAATACCATGTCCGGCATATCTTAATAAAGGTAAATGAAAATACTAGTGATGATGAAGCAAAGCAGAAAATAAGCGAAATAAAAGCCAAACTGGATAATGATAAGTCAGATACGGTAAAACTTAGCAGTGATTTTGTTAAATATGCCAAACAATATTCGGAAGATACCAGTAGTATAAATGGTGGTGATTTGGGTTGGGTAAGCCTGGGGGATACGGTGCCTGCGTTTGAACAAACTATGCTAAAAACACCTATTGGCACGGTGAGTAGCCCGGTGCGTAGCCCGTTTGGCTGGCATATTTTACAGGTCCTGGAGGTTAGAAATTCTAACCAAACCAATGATCGGGAAAAAGCCGAGATTCGTCAGGAGCTGCGTGAAAATAAAGGAACTATGATATACACTCAATGGCTTCGTGATATTCGCGAAATGGCGTATGTAAAGATGAATGATGACTAATCCAATTATTGTAATTACTCTTGGCGAGCCAGGTGGCATCGGTGCAGATATATGCCTTGACATACCAGTTATAGATAATTTTATCTTAGTGGTTATAGGTGATATACAGTTACTTAAAAATAGGGCTGTGTTATTAAAAAAACCGCGCAAACTTTGCCAGATTGAACTGGAATATTTGCGCACTCACTCTAATATAGTCCAGATAAATAATGAAATTTTAGTTTTGCATGTTGATTGCCCCGCCGTAGATACTATTGGGCAATTACATAAAGAAAATGCAGCATACGTATTGAAGCTTTTGGATATTGCAGCAGATTTGTGTAGCGATGGTATAGCAAGAGCAATGATTACTGCTCCGGTTAGTAAGGAAATTATAAATGCAGCCGGATACAAATTTTATGGGCATACTGAATATTTAGCCCAGAAATTTGGTCGGGATAAAGTAGTTATGATGTTAGCAAACCCATTAATGAGGGTGGCGCTTTTAACTACACATTTACCCTTAAAGGAGGTTGCCACCCATGTTACACAAGCTAATATACAGCAAACAATAGAAATAATCCGGCAATCGTTTAAAGATTATTATAAAATAAATAATCCGAGGATAGGGGTGTGTGGGTTAAATCCACATGCCGGCGAAGGCGGTTATTTGGGTGATGAAGAAATAAAAATAATAAACCCTAAGATTCGGCAGATGCGGGATTTGGGATATAATATTTCCGGAGCATATCCGGCTGATACAATTTTTAATCATTTAAAAGATTTTGATGTTATTTTGGCAATGTATCATGACCAGGGGTTGCCAGTTTTGAAATATGCCGATTTTGAAAATGGTATTAACATAACACTAGGATTACCTATTTTACGCGTGTCTGTTGATCATGGTACAGCGTTAAATCTGGCTGGTACAGGTTTAGCCAGCAGTAAAAGTTTATTATATGCGATTAATCAAACAGTTGAATTTATAAATTCCGGGAGATAAATGTGCAAAATGCAATATATGCTCAATCAGGTGGAGTAACTTCGGTTATAAATGCTTCAGCTTGTGGTGTAATTACAGCCTGTCGTGAAAATGCGGATAAAATTGGTACCTTATATGCAGCAGAAAATGGGATTTTAGGTGTCCTTAATGAACAATTAATCGACACCGCACATGAAAGTATGGAGAATATAAAAAAACTACGTCATACTCCGGGAGGTGCATTTGGTTCATGTCGTTATAAATTAAAAAGTTTAGGACAAAACCGCTTGGAATATGAGCGTTTGATTGAGGTATTTAAAGCATATAATATTGGTTATTTTTTTTATAATGGCGGTAATGATTCGGCGGATACTTGTCTTAAAGTATCCCAGATTGCTGATGAGCTTGGCTATCCGATTAAAGCAGTACATATACCTAAAACAGTTGATAATGATTTGGTGGTGACAGATAACTGCCCGGGTTTTGGCTCGGTTGCCAAGTATATAGCTACTTCAATTTGTGAAGCTGGTTTTGATTTGGAGTCGATGAGCTTGACTTCAACTAAAGTCTTTATTTTAGAGGTTATGGGACGTAATGCCGGTTGGATTGCAGCATCCAGTGGTTTAGCCAGCAATAATAAAGCCGCAGCACCCCACATTATTTTGTTTCCCGAAATTACGTTTGATGAAGATTTATTTGTTGCTAAAGTAGACTCTACGGTTAAACAATATGGATATTGCGTGATAGCTGTATCTGAGGGGATTAAGGATAAAAAGGGTGATCTTTTAAGTGCATCACAACAAGTTACAGATGATTTTGGGCATAAGCAATTAGGCGGTGTAGCACCATTAATTGCCGGGATTGTAAAAAAGCGGCTTAATTTAAAATATCATTGGGCAGTTGCCGATTATTTGCAAAGATCAGCACGGCATCTATCATCTAAAACAGATGTGGAGCACGCATATTTAGTTGGGCATACCGGTGTAAAACTGGCCCTAAACGGTCATAATGCGATTATGCCCTATATAAAGCGCATATCGCAAAACCCATATTTATGGGATATAGATTACGCACCTTTAACCGAAATTGCCAATAAAGAAAAATATATGCCGCGCGATTTTATTAGTGAAGATGGCTTTCATATTACGAATAAGTGTAGGGAATATTTATTACCCTTAATTCAAGGCGAGGAATTTCCACCATTTGTAAATGGCTTACCGGATTATGTGCGTTTAAAAAAACATAAAGTAGAGCCAAAACTCGCCCCTTTTGGGACATCAGCATGAAGAATATAACTCTTGGGATAACTGGTGCAACCGGCATACCTCTGGCTTTTACTTTACTGAAGCAATTGCTGGAACTAAACTCTCAGGTACATTTAGTTATTACTTCGGCAGGTATTATAACTGCCAATCAGGAGACTGGAATTAGTTTATCGGCTAATCCGAATACAACTCGAAATAGTTTAATTAAACATTTAAATTTAATAAATTGTGATAATCTTTATGTGTATACCAATAATGACTGGTATGCGCCCATGGCGTCTGGTACAAATGTTAGTGATGCTATGGTTATTTGCCCATGTTCTATGGCAAGCCTTGGCAAAATTGCCAGTGGAATTGGGGATGATTTACTCTGTCGGGCAGCGGATGTTATACTAAAAGAGCGTAAAAACCTAATTTTAGTGCCCCGGGAAACGCCTCTTTCAGCAATACATTTAGCTAATATGCAAAAATTAGCAGCATTGCAGGTGTGTATATTACCGCCAATGCCGGCATTTTACACTCACCCTAAAAGTGTACAAGATATTGTTGATTTCATTGTTGGACGTATCCTAGACCAGTTAGGGCTTACTAATAGCTTAGTAAAACCTTGGGGGTGTCAGGAGCGTGCTGTTGGTTAATTGGTATTGCGTGGTTTGTATGACTTACGGTACAATATAGGGTTAATAGTTATTTTAGGGCAGACGGTTATGACAAATGTACAGGATAAAATTAAGCAACAAATAAGTGAACACAAAATAGTATTATATATGAAGGGAACCTCCAAGTTTCCAATGTGCGGTTTTTCTGGACGTGTATTAAAGATTTTGTCCGCATGCGGGATTAAGGATTTTCTTGCCGTTAACGTTTTGGAAGACGAAGAAATCCGGCAGGGAATCAAAGATTTTTCCAATTGGCCAACAGTACCGCAATTATATATCAATGGTCAGTTTATTGGTGGTTCAGATATTGTTGCTGAAATGTATGAATCTGGTGAGTTACAACAGTTATTACAATAAATTATGAAAACACAAATCCACGCTTCAACCTATAAGCAGATATTAGCACAAGCTAAAGCGCTAAAGATTACAGTATTTAAGAATGATCTGGAAAATATTGGATATACACAATTGCTTCGTAACAAATTAAATACCAATAAAGGTGATTTTGGGACTGTTGGAATAATTGGTGGTGCCCGTAGTATGCATGGGTCCATGTATCTTGCCGGTAGAGCTGCAATGTCTTGTGGTGCAGGAAGAGTGGTTTTGGCATCTTTGGATGATGAATTTGGTTTTGATTTATTAATGCCGGAATTATTAACCGCAAAACCAAAAGATATACTAAAGCATATTGAAAATTATGCAGTAGTAGTAATTGGCCCTGGCCTAAGCCAGGAGGATGGCGCACATAAATTACTTGAAAAAATTCTTGATTTACAACCTGCTACAAAATTTGTTTTTGATGCAGATGCATTAAACCTGATTGCAGCCAATTCTAAATGGCATTACCAGTTTCGTGCATTGCCAAATAAAATTATAACCCCTCATCCAAAAGAAGCCTCGCGCCTTCTTAACTGTAGTACGAAACAAATTATGGATAGCCGGGTTGAAAGTGTAAAAAAACTTAGCGAGTATTACAATTCGGTAACAGTTTTAAAAGGTTATGCATCACTACTTTATGACGGTAAAGAACTATTTATAAATCCAACAGGAAACCCAGGCTTGTCAAATGCCGGACAGGGTGATGCATTATGTGGTATTATCTCTGCTTTTATAGCTCAGGGAATGCCATTATTTGACAGCTTACGTTTTGGTGTTTTTGTTCACGGGGCAGCCGCTGATGAGCTAACTACACAATTCCCCGGATTAATTGGCATTCTGGCATCAGATGTTATCAAAAAATCACGCGAACTAATTAATCAATTAATATGTCGTAAAAAATAATCCAGGTACGTTAATCATTATTTAGATAAGGTTACATTATGAAAATTTTGTCAACGAATGTTTATGTGGGTCCTAATATATATGCCTCATTTCCGGTGATTCGTCATGTAATTGATTTAGGCTTGCTGGAAAATTGGCCCTCTGTAAAATTAGGCGATTCATTTATTGATGGATTAATTAGTGCGCTACCGGGATTAGAAACGCATGGCTGCTCTTATCGGGAGCCTGGCGGGTTTATTCGTAGACTAAGAGAAGGAGAGGGCACCTGGATTGGCCATATTTGGGAGCACGTTACACTTGAGATGCAGTCACTAGCCGGTAACGATGTGAGCTTTGGTAAAACTCGCTCTACAAATAAAACTGGTGAATATAACATGGTCTTTGAATATAAACAAAAAGATGTTGGTTTACGTGCATGTTTATTAGCTCGTGATTTATTAGTTTCTCTAATGCCCAAGCAAATACAAGACCAGATTGGCTTAAATTTAAAAGATTTTAATTTTGAAGATGAGCGGGTATCCTTTATTCGTTTTGCCCAAGGCAAACAGTTCGGCCCAAGTACCCAATCATTGGTAGATGCGGCCAGGCTTCGCGGCATTCCCTATATTCGCTTAAATAACCAGTCGCTAGTTCAATTTGGACACGGTAAATTTCAAAAGCGTATCCGGGCAACAATTACCAGCCAGACTACCGATATTGCAGTGGGTTTGGCTAGCGATAAGGAATTAACTAATCAATTATTAGATTCATTAGGTTTGCCGGTGCCTCATCAGCGATTGGTGAGAACGCCAGCGGATGCTGTTTCTGCAGCTAATCGTTTAGGTTATCCGGTTGTAGTAAAACCATTGGATGCAAATCATGGACGCGGGATTTCAATCAACTTGACTAACGATGAACAGGTTGCAAAAGCTTTTGAAGTTGCAAATGAGCATGCGCGCTATGTGTTGGTAGAACAATATATCGTAGGGTTTGATCATCGGATGTTAGTAGTTGATGGTAAGTTGGTTGCTGTTGCAAAACGTGTTCCAGGTCATGTGATAGGTGATGGTAAACATGCTATTAGTCAATTGGTCGATATAGTTAATGAAGATCCGAGACGTGGAGTTGGCCATGAAAAAGTTTTGACCCGTCTTGAATTAGATTATCAGGCCAAAACTTTGATGACAGTCGCGGGATTTACTGAAGATAGCGTATTGCCAAAAGGTGAGTTATTATATTTACGTTCCACTGCCAATTTATCTACAGGGGGAACAGCGATTGATATGACTGATATTGTTCATCCGGATAATCGGGATATGGCAGAGCGAGCGGTAAAGGCGGTTGGTTTGGATGTCGGGGGTGTAGATTTTTTAACACCTGATATTACTCATTCATATTTGGATGTTGGAGGCGCAATTGTAGAAGTAAATGCAGCACCCGGGTTTAGAATGCATGTGGCGCCTAGTGAGGGAAAACCACGTGATGTAGCCGGTGCAGTTATGAATATGCTATTTCCCAATCAGGATGAAGCACGTATTCCAATTGCAACAATTACCGGTACGAACGGAAAAACTACCACATCTCGTATGGTAGCACATATGTGGAAACATGCAGGTAAACAAGTAGGTTTAACTACAACTGATGGTATTTATGTTAATGGGCGTTTAACTGTAGCCGGGGATACTACTGGTCCAAAATCTGCACAAATGGTCTTGCGTGATCCATCAGTAGATATCGGTATTTTTGAGACAGCACGTGGTGGCTTATTACGTAGTGGTTTAGGTTATGACTATTGTAACGTAGGTGCGTGTTTAAATGTTACGGCTGATCATTTGGGAATACATGGAATAAATAGTGTTGCCGAATTGGGCAAGATAAAGCGTGTAGTAATTGAGGCAGCAAAAGATACTGCAGTATTAAACGCTGATGATGCAGAGTGTTTAAAAATGTCGGCACATGTTAAAGCTAAAAATATTTTTTATATAACAATGAACCCCGAGCATGATCTGGTACGTGAACATATCCGCGCCGGCGGAAAAGCTGCAATTTTAGAAAACGGGCTAAATGGCTCAATGATTACTATCTTTGATAATCATATGCATATGCCGGTACTATGGACGCACCTGATTCCGGCAACAATTGAGGGCAAAGCGGTTCATAATATACAAAATGCAATGTTTGCTATAGCTATCACATACAGTATGGGTATGAGCCTGGATGATATTAAAAACGGATTGATGACGTTTACTACCAGTTACTTCCAAGCACCAGGACGCATGAATTTCTTTGAGGAACATCCATTTAAAGTATTATTGGATTATGCACATAACCCTGCAGCGCTAACTCTTTTATGTGATTTAGTTGGTAAACTGGATGTCCGCGGTAAAAGAACTTGTATACTAGCAGCACCAGGTGATAGGCGTGACCAAGATATTTTAGAGTTGGCAACAATTGCTGCAGGTTGTTTTGATAATTTTATATGTAAACAGGATGATGGCAGGCGTGGGCGTGTTGATGGTGAGATTCCTGAATTATTAAAAAAAGGCTTGATTGCTGCAGGGGTTAAACCAGAAAATATCCAGATTATTACAAATGAAGTCCAGGCAATTGATTATGGTCTGTCTAAAGCTTCAGAAAATGATTTATTAGTGATTTTGGCGGATGATATTAAACGCAGTTGGAAGCAGATAACTCATTTTAATGCTGGTGGCAAAGAACAGGTAAAAGCCACAGCATCGGTAAATGCAAAACCGATTAAAGTTAAGAGTAATTTATCTGAAGAACTGAGTGAAATAATTCGTAGTGGAATTGTAAGTGATGAGAAAGGCGTACGGATTGCGTACGTTGAAGATGATGAAGCATCCGATTAATAAACCACAGTTACCTGAAGGTAGATCAACCAGGCTTTTTGGCGCTAATTCATTTTTTGATAACCCGGGAGCTGTACTAGATGTTCCTGTTACTGATAATCAGGATGAGTTGATTAAACTTATGCTTATAGAGCAAAAACGCGTATTATCGGTATTAGGCTGGGAAGAGAATTACCAAAGTGGTTATAAAAAATATAGTATGGGTATTCGTTTTGCCATATCCGCTCCTTTTGATTTACTTTGGGCAGCAACTGATCTGGTGGAATATTTATGGTTATCTGTACGGCATAAATTTGAATTTGGTGAGTTTTTAAGTGAAGATTATGCCCGTTCACATATGTTGCCGATAATTGACAGGCATACCAATCTGGCTTACCGTAAGGTTTATCTAAAAGCCAAAGAGCGTGGATTAAATGTTTTTGAAGATGGTAACTCGGTTGTAATTGGCTCGGGTAAATATTCCTATACTACTACTTTTGATAAATTATCCCCTGATGCTATCCCATGGGATAAGATACAAGAAATTCCGGCAGTTTTAGTAACCGGTACTAATGGTAAAACAACAACAGTCAGATTAACGCGGTTTATATGTAAACAAGCCGGCAAGATTGTTGGTTACTGTTCTTCGGATTGGATTATGGTTGATGATAAAATTATTGAAAAAGGTGATTTATCCGGTCCAAGCGGTAACCAGGGTGTGATGATGAACCCTCAGGTGGAGGTGGCAGTTTTAGAAGTTGCCAGAGGTGGTTTACTCAGACGCGGGATATTAACTAATTTTGTTAAGTCTGCAACCGTTACCAATGTATCTGAAGATCATCTACATGAAGACGGAGTTGATACTTTAGAAGAATTAGCCCAGGCTAAAGCTTTGGTATATAAAGGCGTTGCCAAAGATGGCTATGCAGTGATTAATCTTGATGATAAATTAATGCGGGAATATGCCAAAAAGATAGCTCAGAAAAAAATTTATATTACGCGCGATATTACAAATTCGAAGTATAGCCCATATCTGAAAGATGCGCAATACGTGTGCTATGCTGATAATAATGCATTTTATTGGCGGGATAATAATAATGATCAGCGGATCGCAACATTTGCTAATACGCCAATTACAGTAAATGGTCATGCACGGCATAATATTGAAAATGCGTTACACGCAATAGCATTGTCATTTACATTAGGTAATAGTATTACGCAAATTGGTAAAGCGTTAACACAATATGAGAATACAGCAGAGAACAACCAAGGTAGGGCGAATGTATTTGAGTATAACGGCGGGAAAATTATTGTTGATTTTGCGCATAATGCGGCTGGATTTGAAGCCATGGTCGGTTTGGTAAAATCTTACGTAACCAACGGCGGCAGGCTAGGTATATTGCTAGGCAATACCGGTAATCGCATGAGCTTAACGGATAAAATTACCGATGCAGTTATAAGCGGCCGGCCGGATTTCGTGGTGATAAAAGAACTTACCACATACTTACGCGGCACAGAGCCGGGACAAGTAGTTCGGCAAATAGAAGAGATGTTGATTGCTAAAGGTATGGATAAAAATAATATTCGGTTAGTTGATAATGAATTTGATGGGCTGGATGTAGCAATTAATTTTGTTAAACCAGGCGATGCTTTTTTATTTATTGCGCATGAATCTACAGCTGAAATAGTAGAAAAACTTAAAGCTCTTGCAGAGCAATTATAAAGTAAAGGAAAAAAAGTGACAGGTAGTAAAAGAGGTTATATAATTCCAATTGGTGGACGGGAAAGTAAACTGGCAAATCCAAGGGTTTTAGAAAAATTTGTTCAGTTATCCGGTGGTACAAATGGCTATATCGTGGTGATTCCAACTGCATCAGAGTTACCGGACACCGGAGAAAACTACGTAAATTTATTTAAAAATCTAGGCGTTAAAGATGCGTATAGTCTAGAGATTGATAAAAGGTCGGATGCTTCACGGGAAGATTATCTTAAACACTTAAACCAAGCCACCGGAATTTTTATGACTGGTGGTAATCAATTACTATTATCCACAACTTTAGGGGGAACCCCGGTTGCACAGTTAATTCGGCGTAAAAATGCAGCAGGTACGCATGTGGCAGGCACTTCAGCCGGAGCAGCATTTATTCCTGAACATATGATAGCTGGTGGACAGCCAGGGCTTATGCCGCGTGGTAATATGGTTGTGTTAGCACCCGGTCTGGGTTTAACTAATAAAATATTAGTTGACCAGCATTTTTCACAACGTGACAGGCTTGGACGGTTGCTTACAGCATTATCATATAACCCATTTATTACAGGAGTTGGTATCGATGAAGATACTGCTGCATTTTTATGCCCCGATAGTACAATTGAAGTGGTAGGTAGCGGGATAATTACGATTGTTGATATGTCGCATTTAAGTTATTCATCTGTACATAAAGCTGGCCCTAATGAGCCAATTAGTTTAGTTGGTATCCGGATGCATACCTTAATTGAGGGCGGACGTTATGATGCCTTGAATCATACTGTTTTAGCCGGATAAGTTTATATATGAAAAAAATTATCATTCATGGCGGGTGCGGTGCCCGCGAAGATGCAAAAACCCCATATATTAAGTATCATGAACATTTAAATGTAATAATAACCAGGGCACATAAGTATTTGCTAGAGAGTAATGATGCTATATCAAGTGCACTTTTTGCAGCCGGTCTTTTAGAAGATGATCCGATTTTTAATGCAGGCACTGGTTCAAGGTTGCAGCAAGATGGGCAAATTCGCATGTCGGCTTCAGTAATGGATAGTATCCATAACAAATTTGCAGCGGTAGTCAATATTCAAAATGTACAATATCCCTCAGCTATTGCACACAAATTGATGGGACAACACCATAGCATCCTAGGGGGCGAGGAAGCTACAAAGTTCGCACATGATAAGCTGGATATTCCGATATATAACCCTGTAACAGAACATCGTTACCAGGAGTATCTTGAATCTAAAAAAGCTCTAACCGGCACAATAGGTGTGGTTGCACTGGATGATAATGGGGTTATTTGTACTATTACCTCTACCGGCGGGGTCGGTTTTGAAATTCCGGGCCGTATTGGGGATACTCCGACTGTTGCGGGCAATTTTGCTTCAAATTTAATGGGGATTTCATGTACCGGAATAGGTGAACATATTATTAATCAGGCGGTTGCTGCCAAAACCCATACCCGGGTTAAAGATGGAATGGCATTAAAAGAAGCTGTAGAACGAGCTATTAATGAAAGTGATGAGCTTGGGGACTATGTTGGCTTGATAGCATTGGATAACAATGGTGAATTTGTGACTGGCTCAACCAAGATAGCCAGGACATTATATGCTTACCATGATGGTGAAAAAATCCGTACCTTTTATGAAGACTAACCTTTATTCTTAATTTATTAGCTTATTCTTATGTGCTATGCCTGGGATAACAAATTTATGTTATCCCTACACGTAGCACGCAAACTCACTAAACTAAACCACCAGGTGTTTTATTCCTTGTAGGGTAAAAAAGTAAGCTTTTTAATGCGGTAAGGCAAATTAATCTGTATTTTGAGCGTAAGCATCTGGTATTTCTTAGCTAAACCACTATAGCATAGGACAACTCTAATAGGTTAAAACAAAAATCTTAATTTACGCTCAATATAAGATTAACTAATCAGGGGGTTATTATATCTAAACCTGGAAATAATAGCGTACCAGTTATTGGTACAAGAATATGGTAAAGAATTTTAAATCACTGATCCAATAAAAACGGGATTAATCTGAGGGAGTTTGCTTTTTCAATTAATTGACTAGAGGTATTTACATCAAATTTAGTATAGAGCCTTTTATTAATAAGTGCTTGAACTGTGGCTGTAGTAATAATTTTATTTTCCAATGTAGACAAAATATTGGATATTTCTTTGGGTGATTGATTAAGTGCTAAATAATATAGCACTTCTTTTTCTCTTTTAGACAATTTTATTTGGATATTTAAATCATATTCTTTTTTATTTTTACCCAATTCAGCATTTAAGAAAGTATACTTATAAGTTTGCATTAAATTATACAAATCATTACTAAATTGTTTAAACGTATTATATATCTTTTTCTGCTCGGTTTGAGCTTCTATTTTTAATCGTTCTGCTTCTTTTTCTGCTGTAATTTCTATTGCAGTACCAATAATTCCTATAATATCATTATTATCATTAAATAAAGGGGCGCGAAAAGCTGTATAATACCTAAGCCTACCGTTAGTTATATCTGTTACAACATCTTCTTGATAAAGAGGTGCTCTTTCCTCTATTACTTTTTTAACATGACTTAGTATATTATCTGCCATTTCTTTAGAGTATAATACATGCGGGCTTTTACCTATAATATCCTCAAAGCTTTTTGCCCCAATTGCATTTAAACAAGCTTGATTGCAGCCTAAAATTTTTAAATTAATTTTATCGCCCCAGTATAAGGGAAACGGGATTAATGAAGCGACCTGTTCAAGATATGTTATGATTTGTGGTTTTTCATCCATAATTAATCACCTCTACAAGAAAAATTTATAGCAACTCAGGTGTTTATTATACCATTTAAATGCTAATATTTAAATTTTCCAGCCGAATTTAAGCAAGATTTCGTATTTAAGAGGGATATTCTCAAAAACACGGATATTTCGTATTGCTTATTTTCTTACTTTATGTGATAATCCTACTATATTCGCATATATTCTGGTAAATGGAGTCAAAAATGACCAAGAAAGTTCTAATTAGCCTTCTTTTGATGGTGTCAGGGGTGTCAGTGTATGCTGCAGATATTGTAACAAATACCCATAATAATACAGTATCATACGAAATTGTAATTGATTCCGGTAGCAGCGGTAACCGGGTTTATATATACAAAAAAATAAAGTTGGTAGATTCAGATATTCCTGATATACAATCAATCCAGGTGGCTGAAATTCAAGGCCTTAATTATTCAAATGGAGAACTTATAAAAAGTAAAAACTCTATTCCATTAGCTGGAAATGATATTAATATGTCAATAAAGCCCCTACTAGAATTAGCAAAGGCAAATTTAGAGAAGAAAGTTAATCCTAGCGATGTGCCAGTTAGCGTTTTAGCTACAGCCGGTATGCGTATTCTTGAGGAAGAGGATAAACAAAAAGGTACTAGTTTAGTAGCAGATCAATTTGAAAAAGTTAAAAAGGTTATTAAAGAAGAGGGGTTCAAGGAGGGAAAAGTCGGAATTATACCTGGGTATGATGAAGGTTTATATTCCTGGCTTGATGTAAATTATAAAGCCCTAAAAAAGGCTATAGCAACTAATGGTATTATAGAAATCGGCGGAGCCTCAGCGCAGATTGCCTTTACTACTGCTACTACACAACAACAAATTCCGACGGATGCAAAAATTACTACTTTTAATCTCAATGGTAAACTCTATAATGTATTTAGCATAAGTTATTTAGGTTTAGGCCAAAATATGGCCAGGAAATACATGAATAACCTTGCTGCTAATGTTAAAACCCGTGACCAGTGCTACCCTACAGGTTATACAAATATACAAGAGCCACTTTTATTTCCTGAATTTTTATTTTCAGGTAGTTCATTTTCTGGTCATGATAGTACATTTACTGTAAAGGATTCAAAATATAGCTTTTCTGATTGTGCTAACAACTACCAAAATGTTCTTTCAATGCCACTTTTTAATTCATTGGCACAGATTAAAGAAATAGGCGGTTTTAAAAGCACTACTTTTATGGGATTGGCTTCTATATATTGGAGGTTTGAAAACTTTGGTCTGGCTTCTACTTCTGCGCTTGATGTCAATACTTTTGAAAATAAAGTCAAAGGGTATTGCTCCTCACTCACGCTTGCACCAGAAGCTTCAGCAAAATATGAATACTGTTTTAACAAGAACAGTAATCATGCCAAGGATAGTGAATATGCTAGTATTGAAGAAAAGAATATGTGTAACGAAACACTCGATTTGAATGAAAAGCTTGTAAATTGTGCTAATGCGGCATACATATATGAATTTCTAGGTAAATTAGACAGCTCCTTTTTATCTGTTAATACGACTCATCTTAAGGCCCAGGATATTGGTTCAGCTAGTACAGGAACCTGGACAAGGGGATTTGTGATCGACGAAATCATTCAAAATCATGCTTCAGCAACGCAAAACCAGTGATATAAACTTCGTATAGCAATTTCGAAGGACTCAATTAAGAGGCTTTTTATTGCTTACTTTATGAACAATTTCCAATTATAAAGACTGCTTCTTGTTTATTAATATCAGGAAGCTTTTTTTTCCATTCTGATACGTTTTTACTAATAACGCATTCATTTTTATTCATTAGGTTAGTACTAATTGATATGCATACCTGTGGTGCTAGGGTCTCTACAAGGGATTGAAGCAGTTGGTTATTTCTAAATGGAGTCTCAATAACTATCTGGCTTTGATCATATTTAAGAACCAGTTCTTCCAAGCGTTTTATTTGCTTTTTCCTGTCTATGTTATCTATAGGTAAATAGCCTGTAAAAGCAAAACTTTGCCCGTTCATACCGCTAGCCATTAATGCCATCATTAATGAGCTGGGGCCAGCTAAAGGGCATACCTGTATTTGATGTTTATGCGCTAGCCTGACCACCTTGCTTCCAGGGTCAGCAATAGCTGGCATCCCGCAATCAGAAATAAGCCCAACATCTTGCCCATCTAGCAGTGGTTTGATTAGTTGTGCGATATCATGTGAATGCTTATTTAACTCAGAAATATTTAGTTGCTGTAAAGGTGTATCCAAATGTAACTGTTTTAGGTGTGCTCTGGCAGTTTTAGCTGTTTCTACAATAAAATATTGTAGATGTTTTATTTTCTCGGTTTGAGTTATACCTGCATGGTCTATGTCATTTGCCAGGGTAGTGGGAATTAAAAATAAATACGCCATAACAAGTGAAATTGCTCTTATAAAATAACGTGCATTGATAAACTATTGATTTAAATTATTTTAGTGTGTAATTGTTGGTAACATTGTCATAATTTTTAACAATATGCCGCCTAACCCAGCTCCCAGTGTTATGGTAGCCGTAATGATAAGACCAATAATCCAATTATACCTGCTATCAATTTTGAGAAATTGGCGATCAATTCTTTCTTCAAATATTCGAAATTTATTATCGATACTAGCTTCATGTTTATCCATGATTTTATCAATAGCTAATTGAAGTTCAGATTTAGTCATTATTTCCTCATTTACAAACTTCCCGAGCAATAGACCTGCTATGTTTGATTTATCATTCATATGTATTTTACCTCAAACTATACATAAATTGTGAAAATTTATGTATATATAAACCTTAAAGCAGCGATTATAACAATTTGAAAATAAATAGTTTTGCGAATATTCGCAAAACTAATCACATCTTACTGGCAGAAGATAATTAATTGAATTTTAAGCCTTAAAATTTAGCCTTTATTTACTACAATTAGGGTATAAATTATGCGATAATTATCTATTGCAATTTTCATGGAGATAATGAAATGCAAACTATTTTGCTTAGCGGGTCAAATGGCTTTATTGCAACTAATTTCATAACGAAATTTGCTGGCACCTATAAATTTATAAAATTAAGCCGCAAATCAATGCCGGGGCACATAACTTTTGAGGAATTAGCTACCAATGGGGAGTTAGCCAAATCCATAGATGTGGTTATTAATTTAGCCGGGGCGAACATTGGGGATAAGCGCTGGAGTATAGCGCGCAAAAAAGAGTTATTAATTAGTCGCCTAAAAACTACATCACAATTAGTAACTATCTTTAATCAAGCCGGGGCGAGAGCACATTTTATCTCAGCAAGTGCTGTTGGCGTATACCCGCCAAATGCACAAAATGACGAAGATACGCCAACCATATGTGAAGATGCTACCAACTTCTCAGAGCAATTAACCAGACAGTGGGAAAGCGCGGCACGAAAATATAAAGGCAAATTAACCATTACCCGTTTTGGTGTAGTGCTTGGCAGCTCCGGCGGGGCATTTCCTAAAATGTTAAAACCATTTTTACTGTATATGGGCGGTCCCTTGGGGAATGGATTACAAAATTTCCCATGGATTTCACTAGTTGATCTGCTAAATGCCTTGAATTACATTATAAATACGGGCAATGTTGGAATATATAATTTAGTTGCACCACAGATTATTAGCAATAATCAACTGGCTAAAACCATAGCAGCAACATGGCATAAGCCTTGTATATTTAGGATACCGGAGTCTTTAATTAGACTTATATTTGGGCAGATGGGACAGGAATTATTCTTAAATAGCTTAAGTGTTGTACCTACAAGGTTGATAAAAGAAAACTTTAATTACCAACATTCATATATTGAACTCTGCCTGAAAGCTATTAAAACAAAAGTATTTTAAAATTAATGGGCCAGCCCACAGAAATTCCTTATGGCTATTTGCCTTTATTGTGTAAAATACTTATTTACAGTATTAAACCGAGTATTGTTACATATTTCTAATTGGTAGGGCTGCTCCCTTTCAATTCACTTACTCATTTTTGGGCAATGCCAATTTATATCATTTTAAAGCGCAAACTATGGTAAAATTGTGTGTATTTGTAACTGGGCAAATACCCAGTTACGTAAGTTTATTAGGTTAAAGGAAATATGACAAGTTTAACAGATTATTTTTTAGTAGCTATGCCAACTGTTGCAGATTATGCATTTAGAGGCAGCGTGGTTTATGTGACAAACCATGATGTTGCTAATGGTGCGGTTGGAGTTGTTGTTAATAAGCCATTAAACCGGACCCTAAGAGATGCTTTTAAAGATTTAGATATTAGTGAATATAACCCGCTTTGGGCTGATGCACCTCTATATTGGGGCGGTCCGATGTCAGCACAAAGTGGCTTTGTACTGCATAAAACAGGTGAGCCTGATCGGCATCTCTATGAATTAACGAATAACCGCAATGTATTAACGGATATTGCTGCAAGTGACCAAAAGGATAATTTATTTATTTCGGTTGGTTATGTTGGATGGGCTGATTATCAGATAGAAAATGAAATCAAACATAATAACTGGTTGGTGGTAAAAGCTGATCCCGGACTGATTTTTGATGTAGATGCATCGGTTCGTTACCATGAGGCTCTAGGTTTGTTAGGTATTAAAAACCCTGGACAGTTGTATTGTGGTGGTGAAGTATTTGCCTAACTTTATACAGGTAATGGCTTTTGACTATGGTGAGAGCCGAATTGGGGTAGCCACAGGAAATACCGAACTAAAAATTCCTCATCCATTAGAAACGGTGACTGGTCGGAATAAGTTTGATAAATTGGATAAAATTGCCAAATTAATAGAGATGTGGAGACCACAGTTATTAGTTGTTGGAAAACCTGGTAATATTGAGGGCAAAACAGAACTATTTGCCAGCATAAACAAATTTGCTAATCGTTTAAGTCATAGATTTAACCTGCCGGTTAACTTTGTTAATGAAGATTATACCTCGAGCCTGGCATCTGGGCAATTAAATGAACAAAATGTTTTTGGTCGCAGACAAAGCGAAAAATTGGATCAGCTGGCAGCTTGTGCAATATTAGAGACATATTTTAATAACCATGTAGCAAAGTAGCTATAAAAAGATTTAGATTAGAAATGATATTTGATAAACAGTACGATGTAATAGTAGTTGGCGGTGGCCATGCCGGGACTGAAGGAGCATTAGCTAGTAGCCGTATGGGCATGCAAACGTTATTAATTACCCATAATATCGAAACTTTGGGCCAGATGTCGTGTAATCCTTCAATTGGTGGTATAGGTAAAGGCCATTTGGTAAAAGAAGTAGATGCACTAGGCGGCATAATGGCACTTGCTGCCGATCATGCCGGTATCCAGTTTCGTATATTAAATTCAAGTAAAGGTCCGGCAGTACGTGCAACCCGCGCCCAAGCTGACCGAATCTTATATAAAGCCTATATCCGTAACGCTTTGGAAAACCAGCCAAACCTCACCTTATTCCAGCAAGCTGTCGATGATTTGATTATTGAAAACGACAGAGTAACCGGCGTAGTTACCCAAAGCGGTATTATTTTTAAGGCAAAGGCAGTTGTTCTAACCAACGGCACATTTTTAGGTGGTAAAATTCATATTGGTTTAGATAATTATACTGGAGGTAGAGCCGGTGATCCTGCTTCCACGAGATTATCCGAAAAGTTACGTGAATATAAATTGCCCGTATCCCGTTTAAAAACTGGCACACCGCCACGTATAGATGGTAGAACTATAGATTTTAGTAAACTGATTATACAGCCAGGCGACAATCCGCTGCCGATATTCTCGGAACGTGGAAAAGTTACAGATCATCCTAAGCAGATCCCATGTTGGATTACGCATACTAATAGCCAAACCCGTGATATTATCTTAAGCGGGCTTGATCGCTCACCAATGTTTACCGGAGTAATTGAAGGGGTTGGGCCACGCTATTGTCCGTCAATTGAGGATAAAATACATCGCTTTAAGGACAAAGAATCACATCAGATATTTCTTGAGCCGGAAGGGTTAACTACAAACGAGTATTACCCAAACGGAATCTCAACTTCGTTACCTTTTGATATTCAGCTAAAGTTGGTTCATTCTATGCCGGGTCTGGAAAACGCCCATATACTGCGTCCGGGTTATGCAATTGAGTATGATTATTTTGATCCAACGTATTTAAAGTCGAGTCTCGAGTCCAAATTGATTAGTGGTTTATTTTTTGCCGGTCAAATAAACGGGACTACTGGCTACGAAGAAGCAGCGGCGCAAGGGCTATTAGCTGGGATAAATGCGGGTTTGCTTGTACAAGGCAGGGATAGCTGGTGTCCAAAACGTAGTGAGGCTTATATTGGTGTTTTAGTTGATGATTTAATTACCAAAGGAGTGGCAGAACCTTATCGAATGTTTACCTCACGGGCTGAATACCGCCTGCAGTTACGGGAAGATAATGCAGATTTACGCCTGAGCGAAATTGGTAGGGAATTGGGTGTAGTAGGTGAAGAGCAGTGGGCTTTATACTGTAATAAAAAAGAGATGGTATTTAATGAAATTGAGCATTTAAAAAAGGTATTTGTCCATCCGGGGATTATGGATGATGAAATTAAGGGATTATTAGGTGGTGAGATAGAGCGTGAATATTCTTTACATGATTTGTTAAAACGTCCGGAGATTGGCTATACTGATTTAGCCAAACTTACCAAATTTAGTGATAAATTAATTTTGCAAGATGAGCGTGTATTTAGTCAGGTTGAAGTACAGATAAAATATGCAGGATACATCAGCCGGCAAACAGAAGAGGTTGGTAAATATGCATATCTGGATGATATAAAGTTACCTTCTAATATTGATTATGGGCAAATTAGTGGGTTATCGGCAGAGGTGGTGCAAAAGCTAGATAAGTTTAAGCCTGAAACTCTTGCGCAAGCTTCTCGTGTTTCAGGGATTACTCCTGCAGCAATATCGCTACTTCTTGTATATCATAAAAAAGGGTTTCCACGTTTAAAAGGTAATAAATGAAACAGGCGATAAAAAAAATTAACCGTAAGCATGTACGCGAGTTATTTGTTTACGGAATGGTTGGCGGTGTATCCTGGGTGGTACAAACAGTGCTATATGTTTTGCTTATCCGGGCACATGTATTTCCTTCAATATCAATGATGATTGGGTGCTTTGCCGGTTTTGTGACGGCATATTTCGGGCATATCCGTTTTACATTTAAAAAATCACATAAGTTTTCTCATAGTGAATTTATGAAGTTTCTGGTAACTTCCGGCGTTGGGTTTATCATTAATGTGGGCGGGGTTCGGTTTATTATCAAGGTATTAGAATTAGATCCTCATTACGGGATTATCCCAACAATCTTCACTCCGGGAATTACATTTTTAATTAGTAAGTTTTGGGTTTTTAAATAGGATATACCTATGCAATATTGGTTGATGAAATCTGAGCCGGGTGAACTAAGTATCGATGATCTGGCAAAGCTTCCAGGTAAACGGGTCGAATGGTTTGGAGTACGTAATTATCAGGCGCGCAATTTTATGCGTGATGAAATGAAAGAGGGTGATTTAGCGTTATTTTGGCATTCATCATGTAAAGAGCCAGGCATTTACGGTATTGTAAAAATTATCACAAAGCCACATCCTGATAGTACCCAATTTATGGCAGATAGCCACTATTATGATCCAAAATCAAACGTAGATAATCCACGTTGGTGGTGTGTTGATGTCCAGTTAGTAACAAAGACCAGATATTTATCAATTAGTGATTTGCGTATGCATCCAAAGCTTGGTGATTTACAAGTGCTGCAAAAGGGTAATAGATTGTCAGTTACTAAAGTCTCTGCCAAACATTGGCAAATTTTAGACAGGTTATTAAGTAACTAGTATATAATACCGAAATTTATATGTTGACAAAATGTTTTGGAGCACAATAAATTTATGAGAAAGAATGTTTTTTCGGGAGTATGGTTGGCACTATGTGTTTTAGCTGGCAATGTTTATGCCGAAGATGCAACGCACGGATTTGTCATGTCAATTTATGGGCATGCTCTTAAAAGTGCATATGGTGACTGTGTGCACACTGCGTATTATGACCCTCAGCATGATAAGCGGGTTGAGTGTGGGGATGTAGAGTCCACTCCGGTGGAAGTGCCGCAAACAGTAGTTGAAACAGTGACAATGTCTGATGCAGGGGATGTATTATTTAATTTTGATGCTGCAACTCTAACGCCAACAGGTGTATCAAAGATAAACGAATTTGGTAAAAAATTGGGTAAGCAACCTGATATTACAAGTATAACGATTGATGGCTATACTGATGCGATTGGTAGTAGTCAGTATAATTTAAAACTTTCCGCTAATCGTGCTGCTGCAGTAAAACAGTTTTTTATAAAGAATGGTGTTCCTGCCGCAATTATTACTACCCATGGCTATGGTGAAAAAGATACAAAGGTATCGACTGATTGTATGAAGAAATATAGCCTAAAGAAAAAACGTAGTGATTTGATTGCATGTGCTGCACCGGATAGACGAGTTGTGTTTACTATTGTACACAATAAACATGTTGAAAAGACAGTTATGGTAAAACAGACAGCTTCAGCGCCAGAGCCGGATGTAAGTCAATTACCGCAGCCACCGGCTGACGGTCAATAGTAGACTAACCCCCACAATTGTGGGGTTTTTTGTTGCTTCTGATTATTTATGTATAGAATTAAATTAAATCCAAATGTAAACTATGAGCTGCCCGCGGTTGCAACTATTGGCAACTTTGATGGCCTGCATTTGGGGCATCTACAATTATTCAAACAATTAAATTTGCTTGCCAGTCAATATACTTATCGTAGATTGGTTATTACATTTGAGCCATTACCACTAGAGTATTTTTCTGATCAGAAAAAAAAGCTGCGCCCGAGTCGTTTAAGTTTACTTCGAGATAAATTTAAATTTTTACGTGATAATAATTTGGCAGATGAACTGGTAGTTATACATTTTGGACAAAGTATTGCTAATTTGTCACCGGGGCAGTTTATTCATAATTTACTTAAGCAGGATTTGGGTGTTGTGCATGTGGCGGTAGGCCATGATTTTAAATTTGGTAAAAAAGCAAGTGGTACAATTGATGATTTTGCCAAATATGGGCTTAAAACTTATGATATGCCTCCTTTTTATCTAAATGAGTATAGAGTCTCCAGTTCTCTTATTCGTGATTTTGCAAGTAACAATAAACTGGATGAGGTGAAGAAATTTTTAGGGCATAATATAACCTATACATCGAGGGTTATATATGGCAACCAGTTGGGACGCAAATTTAATGTACCAACGATAAATCTGTCCTTGGGGCTGAATTGTCCGGCCCTATGGGGGATCTACATAGCGCACGTGTATATTGATGGGATATGTTATAACTCAGTTGCCAGCATTGGCAAAAATCCAACGGTAAGTACGGTAGATAATTATAAGCTCGAAGCGCACTTGTTGGATGTCAACCTTGATTTATATGGTAAAATTGCTACTATTGAAATTTTAGAGTTTATGCGTGAAGAGCGCAAGTTTGATGATCTGGATAGTTTATTTAAACAGATATACACCGATCTACAGATGGCACGCGATTATTTTATGAGAAAAGCAGAAATCAATGGATTATAAGAATACGATAAATTTACTGGATACAAAATTTCCAATGCGTGGCGATTTGGCTAAACGCGAGCCGGAAATGCTTGATAAATGGACTAAACAAAACCGGTATAAGAAGCTCCGGGAAGTATGTGCTGGCCGGAATAAATTTATTCTGCATGACGGTCCTCCGTATGCTAATGGGCAATTGCATATAGGCCATGCATCTAATAAGATTTTGAAAGATATAATTTTAAGAAGCAAAACCTTAGCTGGGTTTGATGCGCCTTATGTGCCAGGGTGGGATTGCCATGGTTTGCCGATTGAACTAAACATTGAGAAACAATTTGGTAAAAATTTAGAACCATCAGAATTTCGTAAAAAATGTCGTGAATATGCCAATTCACAAATTGAAGCACAAAAAAAGGATTTTATTCGTCTGGGCGTATTGGGAGATTGGGATAATCCATATAAAACTATGGATTATAAAACTGAAGCCGGGATAGTACGTGCTTTAGGTGAAATATATAAGAACGGCTTTTTACATCAGGGTGTAAAGCCGGTTTATTGGTGTATTGATTGTGCTTCTGCTTTAGCCGAGGCCGAAGTTGAGTATCATGATAAACAATCCCCGGCAATTGATGTAGCTTTTAAGGGTATAGACAAAGCCGCAATCGCCAAAGCATTTGACATGTCTTTGGACACCGATGCCCAAAATAAGGATATATTTGCAGTTATCTGGACTACTACGCCATGGACGCTACCGGCAAACCAGGCAATCTGTGCGGGGGCGGAAATTGAATATGCCCTTGTAGATTGTGGTTGTACCTATATTATCCTGGCTAAAAAGTTAGTTGAAGAAGCCTTAAAACGTTATCCATTTATCTCAGAGCATAAAATTATGGCAGTAGTGCCGGGGTATAAACTTGAATTATTACAATTTGAACATCCGTTTTATAGTAAGAATGTTCCGCTTATTTTAGGTGAGCATGCAACCGATGATGCAGGTACCGGATTAGTCCATACTGCACCTGCACACGGGATCGAGGATTATAATGTATATGGGCAATATATCAATAAAGTCTTTAAGCGTGATTATGATCCTAAAAACGATATCTATAACCCGGTTGGGAATAACGGATGTTATATTAGTACTACCGAATTGTTCGGTGGGATGCATGTATTTAAGGCAAATGATGCAATAGTCAAAGTTTTGGAAGATAACAAACGATTAATGGCTAAAAATATGCTTGAGCATAGTTATCCTTGTTGTTGGCGGCATAAATCCAAGCTGATTTTTAGAACCACGCCGCAGTGGTTTATTACAATGGACTTTACTACAGACAAAGAGGGTAATATTCGTGATTGTGATTTTGAGACCGGTGGGCAGAAAAATGTAGAAAAAGTTTTACGTAATATAGCTCTTGAGGCAGTTAATAAAACTAAATTTTTCCCACAGTGGGGGCGCTCCAGACTGGAATCTATGATAAAAACACGACCTAATTGGTGTGTATCCAGACAGCGTAACTGGAGTACACCAATGACGTTTTTTATTCATAAAGAAACCGGGCATCTCCATCCGGATAGTTATGAATTATTGCAAAAAATAGCAATTTTAATTGAAAAAGACGGAATAGATGCCTGGTTTAATCTTAAACCAGAGCAATTATTATCTGGCGCAGATTTGCAAAATTACGTCAAACTACCAGACACATTGGACGTATGGTTTGATTCAGGCACTACGCATCAAACAGTTTTAGAAGATCCGTCGCGGGATTTACAGTGGCCTGCTGATTTATACCTTGAAGGTTCTGATCAGCACCGTGGATGGTTTCAGTCTTCGTTGCTTACCGCTTGTGCAATAAAAGGCAGTGCACCGTACCGGCAATTATTAACCCATGGTTTTTTAGTTGATGGTGATGGATATAAGATGTCCAAATCCAAAGGGAATATTATTTCAATTCCGGATGGAGTGAAAAAATATGGTGCCGATATTTTACGCCTCTGGGTAGCCAGTACCGATTATTCAGGTGATATTGCTTTTTCTGAAGAAATTATTAAGCGAATTACAGATTCGTACCGTAGGCTTAGAAATACAATTCGATTCTTACTGGCCAATTTATCCGACTTTGATTTTGTAAAGGATGCAGTTGCCACTCAGGACATGGTAGAAATTGATAAGTATGCACTTGTATATTTATCTGGTTTGCAAGATAAAATTGTTAATACTTTATACCCGGAATATCAATTTCATTTAATTGTACAGGAGCTGGTAACTTATTGTTCAGAAGAGCTTGGCGGGTTTTATCTGGATGTATTAAAAGATCGGTTATATACTTCTAAAGTAGACGGCTTGGCCAGACGTAGTTGTCAAACTGCGTTATATCATATTAGCCGGACACTGCTTTTGATGTTATCCCCAATTTTAGCCTTTACTGCTGATGAGGCTTGGGAGATTTTGATGGACGATGTACAGGACTCGACGCTATATCATTTGCATCATGAAGTGCCTGTAGTAAAATCGGGTGAAAGTTATTTGGTGAAATGGGCGCAGATACGTGATTTTAGAGTTCAGGTATTAAAAGAATTGGAAAATAAGCGAGTAAATGGTGTCATTGGCTCATCTCTACAGGCAGAATTGCTAATAAATGCCGATGCAAATTTACATACGGTATTACTATCTTTAGGCGCTGATTTAAAATTTGCGTATATGGTATCTACTGTTACATTAAACTTAGCAAAAGAAAACAGTGTAGAAGTTTTGGTAAGTAGTTCTGCCAAATGCGAGAGGTGCTGGCATTATTTAGATAGCGTTGGTAAAGACCCTGAGTATCCGACTATTTGTACCCGTTGTGTAGAAAATGTGGCAGGTAGTGGTGAGGTAAGGACTTATGCGTAATATCTGTAATTCCCGGAGGCGGGAATTTATGCTTTTAAATTATAAAAACTTAGGAAGAAAAAATGCAAATACAATTTACATGGTTTAATAAATGCCACGTTCCGCAAAATTATAGATTTTTATTTTTGGGTATAGCGTTTATAATAATCTTATTGGATCAATTGACTAAATACTATGCCAGACATCACCTTGCATTATTTGAAGTTAAGCCATTTATGCCATTTTGGAACTGGACATTAATATACAATCAGGGTGCAGCATTTAGTTTGCTGGCAAATAAAGGTGAATTGGCAAAAATATTTTTTGGGGGTATAGCACTTATTGTCTCAATGAGTTTGGTTTATTTTCTATTAAATAAAATGTATTCCGGTTTAACCGGTATTTCGTTATCCTTTATTTTGGGTGGGGCATTAGGAAATTTAATTGATCGCATTATTGATGGGAAAGTTACTGATTTTATTCAATGGTATTATAAAACCCATTATTGGCCTGCATTTAATCTGGCTGACAGTTTTATTACTGTAGGTGTAGTTTTGCTGATTATAGAAAGTATTTTTATTACCAGGGGCAAAGAGTAAAAAATGGCGGGCACAAAAAAAATTATCCTGGCTAACCCGCGAGGGTTTTGTGCGGGGGTAGACAGGGCCATAGCCATTGTTGATAAAGCATTAGATAAATATGGTGCCCCGATTTATGTCAGGCATGAAGTAGTACATAACAAATATGTTGTAGATGATTTAGAAGCACGCGGAGCTATATTTATTGAAGACATAAAAGATGTGCCAGAAAATAGTATCTTGATTTATTCGGCGCATGGTGTACCGCTATCTGTCCGCATGGAAGCAGCGGCCAAAAATTTACGCATGATTTTTGATGCGACCTGTCCATTGGTAAACAAAGTCCATGTTGAATTAAAAACGCTGCATAGGCAGGGGTATGCTATCGTTATGATCGGCCATAAAAATCACCCTGAAGTTGAAGGTACTATGGGACAGGTAGACGGTAATATTTTTTTGCTTGAAACCGAATCCGATATTGCAACTTTGCCATTACCCAGAGATATTGAAAAAATAGCTGTAGTAACCCAGACCACCTTGTCGGTTGATGAAACCAAATCTATTATAGAAAAACTCAAAACAACATTTCCTAATTTACGCTTGCCTAAAAACGAAGATATTTGTTATGCAACACAAAATCGGCAGGATGCAGTCAAAAAAATGGCAACAATTTGTGATTTACTAATTGTAATTGGTAGTAAAAATAGTTCTAATTCAAATCGTTTAAAAGAGCTGGCTGAAAATCTGGGGGTTAAGTCTTATTTAATCGATTTTGCCAGTGAGATTAATGAAGAGTGGCTAAAAACAACAAATACTGTTGGAGTTACCGCCGGTGCTTCAGCTCCTGAAGTTTTAGTTGAAGGTGTAATTAACAAGCTTAAAACCTATGGGTTTAATTCCATAGAAACTTTAACGACGATAGAAGAGCATATGGTATTCGCCCTTCCCGGCGAGTTACGTGCTTAATAAGAAAGTATAAATATGTTAGAAAATTTATCCAGCCGCATTTCCGGTGTTATAAAAACTATTTCCGGTAATGCCAGACTTACAGAAAGTAATATCAACGATGCACTGCGTGAAGTGCGGATTGCGCTTCTTGAGGCCGATGTAGCTATCCCGGTTGTAAAAACATTTATTGACCAGGTAAAAACTGAGGCATTAGGGCAAAAAGTTATTGGTAGTCTAAAGCCGGATCAGGCTTTTATTGGTGTGGTAAATGACAAATTAGTTGAATTAATGGGCTCTTTTAATGATGCCCTGAATTTAAATTGCGTACCGCCGGCAAAAATTTTGATGGCTGGATTGCAGGGTGCAGGAAAGACCACAACAGTTGGTAAATTAGCCAGGCGTTTGAAAGAGGTTGATAAGAAAAAAGTATTGGTTGTAAGTACCGACGTATATCGTCCGGCAGCAATTGAGCAATTAAAGGTATTAGCTAAGAGCCTTGAAATAGAATGTTTTCCATCCGATGTATCGCAAAGCCCGATAAATATTGCCAAAGCAGCTGAGGAGTATGCCAGATTACATTATTTTGATGTGCTGATTATTGATACGGCAGGGCGATTGACGATTGATGAAGCAATGATGGAAGAAATCAAACAGTTACATAACTTCCTAAATCCGGTAGAGACATTATTTGTAGCAGATAGTATGTTAGGCCAGGATGCTGTTAATACTGCTAAAGCGTTTAATGATGCATTAGCGCTAACTGGAGTTATTTTAACCAAGATGGATGGTGATTCACGTGGCGGTGCTGCGTTGTCGATTCGCCAAATTACCGGAAAGCCAATCAAGTTTATCGGTATATCGGAAAAAGTAACCGGGTTAGAGCCATTTTATCCGGATAGGTTAGCCTCCCGTATATTAGGTATGGGTGATATCTTATCTCTAATTGATGAAGTTAAGGGTTCAGTCAATGAAGCTGAAGCCAGAAAATTAATGGATAAGGTAAAAAAAGGTAAGAAATTTGACCTGGAAGATTTTAAGTCACAATTTGAGCAGATGAATAATATGGGCGGTATGAATGCTATTATGGATAAACTGCCTAGTCATATTGCAGCCAAGGCTCCGCAAATGGTAAATGATAAAATGATAAAGAAAAACGTTGCTATTATAAATTCAATGACTAAAGTGGAGCGGCGTAAACCCGATTTGCTTAAGGCTTCAAGGAAAAGACGTATTGCTGAGGGTAGTGGAACAACGGTACAGGAAGTAAATCAGCTTTTAAAACAATATGAGCAAATCAGCGATATGATGAAAAAATTTGGCGGCGGCGGAATGATGAAAATGATGAAAAATTTCCGCCACCTAATGCCCAAGATGTAATTTTTAGGTTAAATTAATTTATACACTCAATTTAAATGTTGTATAATGACTCACGCTTAATTAATTTAAGTTTGTTATTTATAATTTACTAATTTGATAGGAGATCAAAATGAAAAAATTATTATTAATCAGTTCATTTATTTTATTAAGTTCTTTAGCCTTTGCAGGTTCAAAGAAACATAGTAAGAGTTCTAATAACGATGAAACTACTATGACATCTATTCCCGCAGAGTTAGCGAGTAACGTAAGATATGATTGGAGTCAGGATGATAGAAATACAAGGGTTGTCTTAAAAGTTGCTAATTATAATGCTTCGCCAATTACAGTAAACTCTGTAACGGTTAAATATCAAGATGGCGATAAGATTAAAACTTGTTTAGATGAAAGCCCAGATGTTGCAATACAACCACAAAAAATGGTTTTGACTGGCAAGATGGAATTAAATTGCCTTGGCATAACAAAAAGAGTGACGTATAGTTCAGCATCGACACCACAAATAGCGCATGCTCAGGAAGATGCAAAAACAATAGTAAGAGATGTAATGGTTAATGTGAAGTACATTGATGCAAATGGAGCTCCTGCTGAACAAAATTCTACAGTTAGCCTTATGTTTGCTAAATACTTCAAGTAAAAATATTTTGGCAAAATAAATAAAATCCACCATTTTCTAATGGTGGATTTTTAATATAACTATTATTCCCGCGTAAGCGGGAATCGATAAAATTCCTAGCATTATTTCCACTAAAATAAAGACATCAAAAGAATTTACTTCTGCTTGTAGCATGTAGCCACTTTTGCGAATCTTCGCAAAACTTTTTTTTATTCCTTCGGTATAATCCATCACGTACTTTAATTAGATTAAAAAAAGTTGACTTAATTCACTAGATTGGTGTACACTATATATGAATGAAATTTTTAATGTAAAATTAGCAAGGCAAGCTCAAAGAGATTTAAAAAAGGTACCATTCCATGTGTCTTATAAGTTACAAGCTTGGATTGAAAGTGTTGGATATTTTGGGTTTAAATAAAATTAGACAAAGACCAGGCTATCATGATGAACCGTTAAAGGGTAAAAGATCAGGCCAGCGTTCTATTAGGTTGAGTAAAAGCTACCGTGCAATTTATATAATTACAAATGATTCTATGATTGAATTTGTAGAAGTTCAAGAGGTAAATAAACATGATTACTAAAAGTAAAATGACAAAACAAACTTTAAAAACTATGGAAAAAATTACCGGGCAAAAACTAACATTAGGTATGTTAATTTATAGTATCAGACTTGGCGAAGAAATGACGCAAACTGAATTTGCTCAGTTACTTAATATTTCCAAATCACATTTATGTGATTTGGAACATGGTCGTAAGTTAGTAAGTCCCAAATTAGCTGCACAGTACGCTAATAGATTGGGCTACGATGAAGAGCAGTTTATCCGATTGGCGCTTCAAGCCAGTATTGACAAGGCAGGTTTAAATTACGATATTGAATTAGGCGCAAGACCCAAAAAACCAATCATAAAACAAAATAAAAAAGTAATGAATCCAACAGCAGTTGCCAGATAGTATCAAACCCCACTATTGTATAAAATGCAACGATAAAAAATAAAATTTTAAAATATAAAACCTCTTGTCAATAAAGCTCCTTTAATACTTTCAAATTAATTAACTCTTTAGCTAGCTTTTTAATCCTTGTCAACCGATTACTTCCAGCGTGTAACTTATTCATATTATATAAAATATTGGTGTGGTCAATCTCTCTGGCTAATAAGGAATTAAATAAACTGTCTTCAATTAATGAAATGCACCAAAAGTATTGATGCATAATATGTTCTATATTCTGTAAATGATGAATAGCATTATTATATTGATTCTGGATTAACTGGTTGAGATGTTCTACTTTATTCAGTTTACAAATTCTCCCCTGTAATCCGTCAGAGACGCTATTATCAAGCAATCTGGTTTTAAAATAACGGACAATACCTTCAATTTGAATGTAAAGGTTTTTAAGCTGATTATCTGTAATAGTTACTGATTGTGTTGATGTGGATTTATTTGTATAAAATGTAGACATGTTGACACCTCTAGCTGAATAGTTATATTATTTGCCCCTCCCGCCCATAGAAGTATGTCTATAGATAGCTATATATAAAATAGCCATATTTATCGGAAGCTGCTGACCGCTAATTGCTAAAGGATGTTTGAAGTCCAGATGAGATATTACCGCATCATATATATAGCTGTCAACACAATGTTACAGCGTAGCGTATAAAATTGCCGCCGCTGATTATGCGGCGCACATTACTTTTCTTTAGTGTAAAATAGTGACGCCCTTATTTAAATTTTACAAAAAATATATAATATACAACCAATGATATCAGAGAAAGAACCGCTATGAATATACAAGCAACAAGCTTACTTAAACAATATTTCGGCTACGACAGCTTTCGCCCTATGCAGGCACAAATAATCCAATCCGTTCTGGATAAAAAAGATACAGTTGTCCTGATGCCAACCGGTGGTGGTAAATCAATTTGTTTTCAAATCCCGGCCTTAATCCTGCCGGGGTTATGTATAGTAGTATCTCCCCTTATTTCTTTAATGAAAGACCAGGTTGATGCCTTGAATGCCAATGGCATAGCTGCCGAATTTTTAAATAGCAGTCTGGATTTTCATACTCAGAATGTTATTATCGATAAATGTAGCAATAATAAAGTCAAGATACTCTATATATCCCCGGAGCGGGTAAATAAAGATATAGAAAATTTATTAAAATATCTGCCGGTTAGTTTATTTGCTATTGATGAAGCACATTGTGTTTCTAGCTGGGGACACGATTTCCGACCTGAATATACCAAACTTGCCAGTTTAAAAGCTAACTTTCCAAAAATTCCGTTAATTGCATTAACTGCAACTGCAAATTTACAAACCCGGGCTGATATTATTAAGCAATTAAATTTAGTAAGCCCTGAAGTTTTTGTTGCATCTTTTGACCGGCCAAATTTAAGCATTACAGTTAAGCTTGAAGTTAAACCTAAAGAGCGTACCCGAGAAATTATTAATTTTGTCAAAACCAGGGAAGAGGAAACGGGTATTATTTATTGTTTAAGCCGTAGCAGCTGTGACAAGTTAGTTCAAAGCCTGCAGTTAAGTGGAATCAATGCGGCAAGTTACCATGCCGGATTATCCGCAGGTGAGCGGCATAGAGTACAGGAAAATTTTATTCAGGATAAAATTCAGGTAATATGTGCTACTATAGCTTTTGGTATGGGTATTGATAAGTCAAATGTACGTTATGTTATTCATTTTAATGTGCCCAAAAGTATTGAGGGGTATTATCAGGAGATTGGTCGCGCCGGGCGTGACGGGGTTGCTAGTGATACTGTCATGTACTTCAGTTATGCTGACTTTAAAATTCTAAGCTCATTTGCTATGGAGAGTAACCAAAGTCAGTTAAACCTGGACAAATTAAAGCAAGTGCAAAACTTTGCCCGGACAGATAAATGTCGTCGGAAAATACTTTTAACTTACTTTGGTGAGACTCCAATATCTGACTGCGGTAATTGCGATGTCTGCAATCCGCAAGAAGTTATCAAAATAAGCAAATCGCTTCAGCCAGATTCTATTTCTTCAGGTAAAAATAAGCACACAGGTAATTATTCAAAAGAGGTTTTTGAAGGTTTACGTAAACTGCGCCGTCAAATTGCTGATGCCAAAAATCTTCCGGCTTATATAGTATTTAGTGATGCAACTTTAAAGGAAATGGCCGAAAAATGCCCACATACCAGCCAGCAAATGTTAAGTATTTCAGGCGTAGGGCAGTATAAATTAGTACAATACGGGCAACAGTTTCTGGATTTTTTCCTTGATTTAAATAATTTTGCAGGAGTTAATCGACATAATTGGTCTGCACCGGAAAAACCCAAGAAAATAGCTTCCGCTAATACTTATGTGGAAACTTTGTCTTTATATAAAGCTGGACTAACAGTAGATCAAATTGCAGTAAAACGTAATCTTAATGTAAATACTATTTACTCACATATCGAATTATTATACAGTACAGATAAAATAACTAGCCTCGATTCTTTTATATCAGCAGATGAAGTAAAGCATCTACGTTTAGTACTTCCTGAATTGGCTGAAGCACCATCACTAAAACAAATATTTGAGGCTTTAAATGGAAATTTAGAGTATTATAAAATAAAATTAATTTTGGCTTACCTCAAGAAAAATAGTACTACATCAGGTCACTTTACGAGCAAATAGATGTCAGTCTTGTAGGGCGTTTGGACAGGGAGGCAAATATGTTATAATAACGTCCTCTTTTAGAATAAAAGTTTGATTTAAGTTATGTAGTATGTAGGGAAATTTTTAACTTATCCTGGTCAAGACAATATTTTGTGGTATATAAACACAATGCAGGTTTTTCTAATTTAAATTTTATAATTAACTAACTAATTAATTAAAGATAGTAGCACTTTTGGGGTATCAATGAAACAATTAAAAATCGTATTTGCCGTATTTGGATTTTTATGTATATTTATTTTAAGCGGATGCACCGGTGGTGATGGCGGTGGCAGCACTAGTAGCGGTAGTGGTGGAGGTAGCTCTCCTGCTGCGGGGTTAAGTAGTGAAAAAGCAATAACATCATTTTCATTAAATGGCTTTACCGGAACTATAAATGGAACAAATATTACAGTTACGTTGCCGTATGGTACTAGTGTAAATGATTTAGTTGCTACGTTTCAAACTACGGGAAAAATGGTTTCTATCGGAGATAAAGTTCAGTCAAGCGGTATAACATCCTTTAATTATACTGTACCTATCACTTATACTGTTACTGCAGAAGATGGGACAACACAAAATTATACATTAACTGTTATTGTTGCAAGTATTGATAGTAAAAATATAACTGCCTTTTCAATAAATGGCCTTGCCGGAACTATAAATGGGACAGATATCAAAGTTATGCTTCCATCTGGAACTGATGTAACTGCATTGGTTGCTACATTTCAAACTACCGGACAAAAAGTTCTTGTTGGAAAGCAAGTACAACAAAACGGAAAAACCCCGAATAACTTTAGTGCACCGGTAATTTATACTGTGGTTGCAGCAGATGGCACAATCCAAAACTATACGGTAACTGTGACTATTGCAGCAAGTAGTGATAAACTGATAACTTTGTTCTCATTAAATGGTGTTGTTGGTACCATAAGCGGAACTAATATTGCAGTTGCATTACCTGCAGGGACAAATGTGACTGCAATAAAAGCAGCCTTTCAATTTATTGGGCAAAAAGTTATGGTAGGAAGTACTACTCAGGATAGCGGAAATACTCCCAATAATTTTAGTTCACCGCTTAGGTATACTGTTGTGGCTATGGATGGAACAACCCAAAATTATACGGTAACGGTAACAGTACCAGCTCCTGCTGGCATGGTTAACCTGAATATGATTAATAATTCCGGTTATCCAATGTCAGCAGAGATAACAAGCAGCTCCAATAGCGCTAGTTGTGCCGGCAAAGTGTATAATTTTACTAACCAAACCTGGACCACATTTACCCATGATGCTAATGTAATTGATTTACCAAAAGGACAAACCAAGCTGGTAGTAGATCATTCTTGTTTAATTGGTGGAGCACGATTAGTTATTGCAAAAGGTACCAAAAATGAAAATTTTAATTCAGGAACGCCGGATTTAGCTACCTATACCAATATATTTGATAAAATTGAATTGGGGTACCCTACGGATTCTGATGGAACAGCTGTCTGGAATCTTACAGCCGTAGATTTTTTTGCCATACCATTTCAAATGACTGATGGTCATTCAACAGTTGGTATTAAATCTGGCGAAACCAGGAAAAGTATTGATGATAAGTTATTAGCTGTATATAATGCAAATCCGGGTATGTATGGTAATAGATTTTTTGGACCAAATGGGGATAAAAATAACTTTGCCAGAGTTTTTTCACCGTTGCATTTTTATACTGATATTGGGAATCAATGGGATAGTAGTATTGATGCGAATTTAACTACTTTGGTTAATAATAATCCGAATTTTAAATTCCAGTACTCAGGTTTTATATACACAAACTTGTCTAAACCTGCTCCAAACACGCTTAGTGCAACATGTAGTGACGATGTAGGAACTTATATTTGTAAGTTAACAGGTATTACAACTGGCAATGTGGTATCAGGAAATGTAGGATACAGCACTCGTGCTGGATCACCTGCAATTGCAGCAAATTTTGCAGGCATGATAGCAACTGTAATCAACCGCGGTGTTCTGGCTAATCCTGCCTGGTGGGGTACAAATGGCCAGGTTAATAGCGGAGATGCATATTATCAGTATTGGTTTAAAACCGGACCATATAATGAATATGAACAAGTACTAACTTCAGTTGCGATCGATAATAAAATTTATGCTACATCATATGAAGATTTTTGGCATATGGAGAATAGTCTGCAAATCGGGCCAAAAAACAATAGTGTTACCATAACAATTATGCCGTTTGAATAGAGATGACGCTGTCATCCCCGATGTCCTCGGACTTGATCCGGGGATCGGGGATCCACAAAATTATTAAACCACGGGGACAACATTGTTGAGCTAAAGGTGGCCAATAAAGTCATTATAATCAGAATAGTATAAATCTGGTTATTAATTATACCAATTTCAAAGCCAATATTTAATAACATTATTTCAAATACACCGCGCATATTCAATAATGAACCAAGCAGGGCCGATTCTTTCATGTTGTACCCCATTAGACGTCCGGTAGCAAATGCTCCGCCAAATTTACTAATTGATGCTATCATTGTAATACCAATAATTAAAATTATTGTAGTAGGGTTCCAGATAAAATTTAAATTTGTGTTCATACCGGTTGCAAAGAAATATGCAGGAAGTAACAATGAAGTTATTAGATCACTCATACGGTTATGTATTTTTTTAACCAATTCGTTATCGCGTGGTAATAAAACCCCAAAGATAAACCCGCCAAATACCTGATGTAAATCCACCAAATCAGATAAAGCGGCAGATAGTAAACAACCAACTAATATAAATCCGAGCATGCCCCGTATGGAAGTTATTTTCCCAACTACATATCTGATCAATCTTGGTGCAACCCCAATAATAAAAACTAAGTAAAACAAGATATCAAATGGACGTAAATTAATTAGTACGGCACTGTGTTGAAAATAAATTAGTACAAACCCAAGCATCACCCAAAAAACTACCTCGCTGGTAGAGGCGCAAAATAATGCAAGGTGCGCAATTCTCTTATTAATGCGGGAGTTATTGGCTAAAAACATTGACAATAAAGGGAATGCTGTCATAGACATAGCAAGAGCAAAAAAAAGATCAAATAATAATTGATCACGTTTTCCAACTTCAGAAGCTAGATGTATATGTACTATAAAGACTGAACATAGATAACCTATTATAAAGGGTATAACTAAAGGTAAGGTAGAGACTATAATGTTAACCCGACGTTTTATTAAATGATGATAATCGAGTTGGCTGCCAACTAGCATCATAAAAATTACAATTCCCAATTTGCCTAAAGCATCGCATGAGCTTGGGTCAAAAAATTTTCTGGAAATGGGAATGTGTTGTACAATTAAACCAGCAAGTATACCGGCAATTACAATCGGTTTTCCGAGTTTATATAATAACTGTGAAATAACGAATGTTACAGTCACAATAATAGATAGAGTGAAAAATAATTTATCAACGTTGTCAAATAGGTTTAACCCTATCATTTGTGTATCCATATCTACCTCAAAAACTCACATCCGGTAAGGAGTTTACCATATTTTGGATATTGGTATATATTGTTGACAAGATTGGAATATCCATGCTACCATATCATCATATTATGATTAGTAAGAAAAAGTAGTAGTTAAAAACCTCTGTCCTATACACTAATATTTACGGAGTTTAATGATCTAATGTTTTATAAAAAGCACATATTTTTTTGTTGTAATAAAAAAGCTGATGAAGCAGGTTGTGGTGCGCTTGGCGGTGAGAACGCCTTTGCTTTTGCCAAGATATATTTACAGTCTTTAGGTTTATGGGGTGAGGGTAAATACCGGGCAAGTAAATCGGCCTGTTTGGGGCGTTGCACGGATGGCCCGATTTGCGTAGTTTACCCAGAAGGAGTGTGGTATACGTATATTGACGAAACCGATATCAAACAAATTATAGATGAATATATAATTAATGATAAAATAGTGAAACACTTGCAAGTTTGATTTAAAGGGTGAAGATGATAAGTAACCAATTTGACTGGACCAAGGGTCGGCCACTGCAGAAAAATTTTATTAGTAGCGCAGTTGAAGATTTGATAAAAAGATCAGAAGCAGTCATTAATGATAAAGAACTATTTCAATTATTTACTAACACTTTTCCCAATACCTTAGATACCACAGTGTTTTATTATGACACCGATGAGGGGCATGATACATATGTTATTACCGGTGACATAGATGCAATGTGGTTAAGAGATTCCAGCGCGCAGGTATGGCCATATTTACCACTGGCCGTCAAAGATAAGCCACTACAAAATCTAATAGCCGGTGTAATTAACCGTCAGGCACGCTATATTCGCCTTGATCCGTATGCTAATGCATTTAATTTTGCTGATTATGGCTCTATATGGGAAGATGATATAACACAGATGTTGCCTCAATTGCATGAGCGTAAATGGGAAGTTGATTCTCTTTGCTATCATATTCGTTTAGCTTACCACTATTGGCAGCAAACAAAAGATGTGAGTATATTTATCCCCAGCTGGCTTGAGAGCGCAAAAATAATTTATACAACTTTTAGACAGCAACAATTATTAGATGGCAATTATCATTATACTTTTGCCAGAAATACTACAGTTGCGACCGACACTTTACCCAATGGGGGACGTGGTAATCCGGTAAATCCTGTTGGGCTGATTGCTTCAGCATTCAGGCCTTCAGATGATGCAACAATTCTTCCTTTTTTGATCCCGTCCAATTTTTTTGCCAGAACCAGTTTATTCCAAATGGCAGAAATTGCCAGACAGGTTTATAATGAGCAGGTTTTTGCTTCCGATTGCGAAAGATTAGCCAGCGAGGTTGATCGGGCATTACATGATTATGCAATTGTTAAACATCCAAAATATGGCGATATTTTTGCTTATGAGATAGATGGTTTTGGCGGGCAAATTTTGATGGATGATGCCAATGTTCCAAGTCTTATTTCCCTCCCATATTTAGGTTGTGTTGATATTGGGAGTGAAATATACCAAAACACGCGCAATTTTATATTGTCTAAAGATAACCCCTGGTATTTTTGGGGAAACCAGTTAAGTGGTGTTGGCAGTATTCATACCGGAGTTAATCGGGTGTGGCCGATAGCTTTGGCAATGCAGGCATTAACGAGTAATAATAAAGCTGAGATTTTGCAGTGTATATGGCAGCTAAGTAAGACACATGCCGGAACTTATTTTATGCATGAAGCGATAAATAAGGATGATGTAAGTGATTACTCCAGGCCGTGGTTTGCTTGGGCCAACAGCTTGTTTGCCGAATTAATCATAAAATATTATAACTTATGATAAAATCTGGCTATATAAACCAACAATATTAAATGGCGGGAAATGATTTAATGCGAATACTTTTAACTAATGATGATGGTTATCGTGCACCGGGGATAAATACGGTTTTTGAAGCCTTGCTTGAAGCCGGTCATGATGTTATAATGGTTGCACCGGAGCTAAATTCTAGTGGCGCAGGTCAATCAATAGCAGTATATTCACCAATTACAATTACTAAAGTTAGTGAGCGTGTTCATTTTGTATCCAGTACCCCGGCAGATAGCGTGCGTTTGGGATTGGATGTTATTTATGAACATAAAAAAAACTACCCCAATTTAATAATCTCGGGGATAAATATGGGTGAAAATATCGGGGAAGATGTTAATTACTCAGGTACAGTAGGAGCTGCTCGTGAAGGTGTTATGCATGATATAGCAAGTATGGCTTTTTCTACTCCTGGTCCGTTGTTTAATCATTTAGATTCTGCAGCAAAAGTAGTTTTGGATTTGGTTTCCCGTTTAGAAAAGAATTCCCAAACTATGGTCAATCCGTTTCTTTGGAATATTAATATTCCAAATAAACCGTACCATCTGATAACCGGTTTTGAAGCAACCAAGTTGGGATTGCGCCCGCCGCACCAGCCAATGGAAAAGCAAATTACGCCCAGAGGACATGTAATATATTGGCAGGGTGAATCATCCAATCCGGATAAAGCACCCATTGGTACAGATATAGATGTTTTTTTAAAACAAGAAAAAGTTTCAATTACACCACTGAAAGTTTTGCCTACTGATTATAGCCAGATGCCAGTTATTACTGCATTAAGCATATAAGTTATATATTCAGTGAATACAAAGGAGCGAATAAATGAGAAAGCAATTCTTGCAAATATTATCCATTGGACTATTTTTATCTGTAATATCATGTGCAACAAGAAGCACTCCGCCAGCACAGGTGATTAATGCCAATAATGTACCACCATACGCACAGACTCCTGGAACAGGTGCAGCTCCGGCAGCGGCAACACCTGCTGTACCTGCACCTGCTAAGCTGGAAGCTGTGCCGGATGATGAGGATATAAAAACAACTACTACGAACACTCCGACTTCAGCAAATCCAGCTCCGGCAGCTACATCAGGAACAACATCATTAGCAGCTCCTGCCGCCGTAGCACCGGCAGCAGCTGCTAAACCTCCGGCAAATGCTGGTAATGATGTTAGCGATAGTGGCTGGAAAATGCCAACATCTGGTACGCTTGGTCCCTACTCAGCAGCGGCTAAAGGTGTAGATATTACAGGTACCGAAGGTCAGCCAATCGTGGCCGTTGCTGATGGTAAAGTTTTATACAGTGGAAATGGTCTTAAAGGTTATGGTAATTTGATTATTATTCGGCATGACAATACATACTTAAGTGCGTATGCTTACAATAAGGCAAATTTAGTAAAAGAAGGTGCAGCAGTTAAGCAAGGGCAAAATATTGCAACTATGGGACGTAAAGATAATCAGGCTATGCTGCATCTAGAAGTGCGTAAAAATGGTAAACCTGTTGATCCACATACAATGATAGGAAATTAATATGCAACATAGAATAAGTGTAAAAATTCTTGATAATAAAATGCGTGACTACCTACCTGAATATGCAACAACCGGATCTGCCGGGTTAGATTTGCGCGCATGTATTGATGAAGTGTCACATATTAATCCCGGACAAACAATTTTAATTCCAACCGGTATGGCAATTCATATCGATAATCCAAATTTATGTGCAATGATTTTGCCCAGATCAGGGCTTGGGCATAAACATGGGATTGTGCTGGGTAATTTGGTTGGTTTGATTGATTCCGATTATCAGGGCCAGTTATTTATTTCGGTATGGAATCGCGGGGATAAAACTTTTGAATTAAATCCGATGGAGCGAATTGCCCAGCTTGTGGTTGTTCCGGTTGTTCAGGCTCAGTTTAACTTAGTTGATGAATTTACCGTAACATCAAGAGGTGAACAGGGTTTTGGTAGCACAGGAAAGCATTAGGCGATGAATATTATTAAGCCAACTATCCACGAGCGCTTCTCGCCTATAATTGCTCCGGCTGGTAAAAAAATCAGATTAAGTAAATATCCGGCAGATCCTAGAAAATATAAAGCTATTCAGCAATACTCTACTAAAGAGTTAGAAAATAGAGCTAAAGATTTACTATCAGAGGGAATTATCAGACTACAAATGGCCCAGGAAAAGTTATGGGCTGCAAAAAAGTATGGGATTTTAATTGTGCTGCAAGGTATGGATGCCGCTGGAAAAGACGGCGCAATTAAGCATGTTATGAGTGGTTTAAATCCTCAGGTGTGTAGGGTTGCTAGTTTCAAGGCGCCGACTTCCTTGGAAGCATCTCATGATTATCTTTGGCGCTGCTCGTTACAGTTGCCGATTCGTGGTGAGATTGTAGTTTTTAACCGCTCACATTACGAGGCGGTTTTAGTAACGCGTGTACATCCAGAGGTACTGGAGACGTTACCTGAAGAGTTAAGTTTAAAAAATAATAAAGATTTTTGGTCTCAGAGATACGAAGACATTAATGCTTTTGAAAAGCATCTGGCTAGAAATGGCATATTGGTCCTTAAATTTTTTTTAAATATATCGCGTGATGAGCAAAAAAATCGTTTGTTAGAACGCCTAAATAATCCGGATAAATATTGGAAAATTTCACCTTCGGATTTTAAAGAACGCCCGTTTTGGAATGAGTATATTGAGGCCTTTGAAGATATGTTGTCTGCAACAAGTTATCCTCATGCACCATGGATTATTGTTCCGGCAAATGATAAAAAAATAGCCCGGGCGATAATTGCCGATACAATATCGCATGCGATAGATTCATTAGACATTGATTATCCTGAAGTTAGTAAAGAGCAGATTAAAGAATTTCAGAAGATAAAGAAACTACTCGAAAAAACTTAATTTAGTAATTTGTTAAAGCTGCTGCGCTGCTTCATTCTTTCATAGTACGCAGCTGTAAAAGGGGATTGATCTTTTAGTAATTCGGTTTTTATGCCTAGGCGCCTTAAGCGAAGTAGCCTGACTATACAAACTGCATCAGCCATGGTATATTTTTTACCAAATAAAAAATCAGACTTATTGTTTGCCAATTTTTGCTCTACATCGGTTAAAGCATTGGTAATTGCGGCATTAGCTATTGCTATCTCCTCGGGAGTAAATTTGCCTCTTACGGCTTTAGCTAAAAATGCGCCACGATCTTTATTTGGATGTTTTGCAGCAATCTCTAAAATCCGATTTTTTTCTTCGACGCTTTTTGTATTGTGCATCCATAAATTGTAGTAGCTTAAAGTCCTGATATGCGGGTCATGGAGTGATTCATCTTGCTTACAAAAATTATGTACCGCTAAAGATATTGATGAATCAAAATATACATCAGATTGGGGCAGATATTTTTTAGAAACATACTCCATAATATCTGTGCTGTTGCAAACAATTATATCACCGTCTTTCAAAGCTGGAACAGTTCCTTTTGGATTGATGAGTTTATATGTCTCATCCAAAATATGTTCTTGTTTGAGTAATTCAAAAAGATGACTGTTATATTCGATCTTTTTTTCAGAAAAGTATACTAATACTTTCATTGAAGCATAAGAGTTATGATCATAGTATAGGGTTATCATGTAATGTTCCAATTTAAGTATACTTAAAGCCCTCAATACCAAACATGATCCATTGGAATTTAAGCTAATTAAAATTAATCACTGAGCTTTCCACAAAACTTTCTTTGTCAAAAGCAACATCCCCATTAATTTCCGGCTTACCGGTAGTTTGTAGATTAGCAAAATCATACTTGCCGGTATCCATTAAATGAGACGGGATAATATTTTGCATCGAGCGAAACATAGTTTCAATACGTCCAGGATAACGCTTATTCCAATCATTTAACATCTCTTTAACAGCTTGCCGTTGTAAGTTTGGCTGGGAACCGCATAAGTTGCATGGAATAATAGGGAACTCATGAACTTTGGCATACTGAATAATATCTTTTTCATTACAGTAGGCCAGAGGGCGGATGACTATGTTGTTGCCATCATCACTAATTAGTTTTGGCGGCATACCTTTTAGCTTGCCGCCATAAAACATATTCAGAAATAAAGTTTCAAGAATATCATCCCGGTGATGACCAAGGGCAATTTTATTTGCGCCAAGTTCTTTTGCCACCCGGTAGAGTATTCCGCGGCGTAAGCGAGAGCATAATCCACAAGTGGTCTTGCCTTCCGGAATAACGCGCTTAACTGTTGAATAAGTATTTTCGGTAATTATCTGATAACGTACCCCAAGAGATGATAGGTAATTTGGTAATACGTCCTTAGGAAAGCCAGGCTGTCCCTGGTCCAGATTGACCGCAACAATTTCAAATTTTATTGGCGCAATCTTTTGTAAACCTAGCAAGATATCAAGTAGGGTGTAGCTATCTTTGCCACCAGAGAGACAAACCATGACCAAATCATTATTACTAATCATGTTATAGTCATGGATTGCTTTACCCACGTTAGCGCGGAGGCGCTTGGTTAGCTTGTTAAATTCGTACTCTTTCAAAAGAATTATTCCTCTTCCGGTGCCAAACTTTTGACAGAGGCTGCACCTTGCACACCCGAGAGCATGGAACCAAATTGAGTAACGACTAAATCGTTATCATCAAAATTAACACCTCTGAAAGGAATACGTTTTTTTGTCTTAGAAGCTGCAAATTTAGCGTAATACGTACTGCCTAAAATTTCTTGCAAATTAGTTGCCTTACTATCCTGCCAGCTAATAGAATAAACCTTGTTGGACTTATTATTTACCAAATAAGTGATGACAGCCTTCCCATCTGCTGATGTGCTCTGAAATTTGGAAGAGGTGCTTTTCTTTTCAACCAGTTTAAGTGCTGAAGTAGTGGTATTTTTTTGTGCAGCAACTGTTTCATTAAGGGTATCACCTAAAGAGATAGCACCAGATAGCTTAACTACTAATATAGTTGATAATAAAATTAATAGCTTATTCATGATTCATTTCTCCTAATTTCTAATATATCCAGTAACCGCTAGAGCTTGCCGGAAGTGTAACGCCATTAACCGTTGCAGTCTTGCCGGCAAATACCATATATACTGTTTTGCCCAGGTAAAATGGTAATCCCCAGTCAATCAGAGGACTTGAGCCAGCCAGGGAAGCAATGTTGACACCTATATTAGAAAATGCATTGTTAGTACTATTATTTAAAAGATCAGAAGCATTCCCAATATTAAAATTAATTGTGGCACTTGCCGTGTTGCCCAGCCCGTCAATGCCTGTCATAGTGGCTGAGTCTGAAATTTCACTTGATGGACAGAAGAAACCATTTAAAGAACCGCCACAATTAGGCCAGAACTGGCTGGTAAAATAGTATCCCTGTGAGCCTGTATCCAGATATGATGGATAAGTTGTTTCCCTAAACGTACTATTTACAGTTAAACCAGTGCCATTAATCTGGAATATATGAGTTCCTGAACCCGGGGTATTGGCATTATTTGTTCCAACGCCAAATACTCCATAACCATCAGCACTAGCAGCTCCTGAAGATGGGACACTGGCAAATGTCAGAGTTAAACCGTTGTTATCACTGGCAAATTGTGTTATCGGATTTGTTACATATGCCGGTGGCAAGATTTGATTACAATTATTGCCATTACAGGTAAAATAGCCTGAATACCCTTGGTCTGTTTGTAGAGGTCCAATCCCCAAAATACCATTTACACCAAAGTCTGTTGGTGTAGCAGATGCACCAGAACAATTACTTGCGCCAGGGTAGCTTGCATCTATAACTTGTATTGGAATTTGGGTGGCAGTAGTTGTGCTATTTAGGGTTACGCTTGCATATTTTATCGGCCCCCAGTTGGCTGTGCCATCAGCATAAAAGACACACTCAGATATTGGTTGGGCATTAGAAGACTGCATTGCAGGTAGCAAGTTGTTAGTATTCGGTAATAATGAGCTAAATACACGCAAACCAAAACTGCCGGTATCAACAAGAACATTACTAACCGTATCACAATTAGACGTTCCACTTTGACATATGGTAACAGTTGCGCAGGGCGCATTGAAATAACTACATACATTTGATGAGCCGGCATTAATGGTAATCCGAATGGTGCTGCCACTTGCCGGCACAGGAGTTATTGTAGTACCTCCACCACCACCGGTACAAGCCCCTAGCCCCAAACCTATAGCCGTGCCTATACTGGCTGCTACGGTTAATAATTTTTTATTCAATCTTGGCCTCCAAATGAGAACATATAAAAAATATCGATTTTAGCCTAAAAAAAGATATTATATGCAAAGCCCAAAATCATTTCATAGCAAACGTTAACGGCTTTTTTTAGGTTTAAGCAAAAATTATAGCATAATCTACTGAGCATATTCCAGTCGATTTATGGAAATTAGTTGATAAAAAGGTTATAGGTATGAGAAAATACCGAGTTTATTAGAGAATACTTGTATATTGAACATTTATACAGATTACAGAAAATATAGATTACATATGAGATTTAAAAAATTTGGATTAATCATTTTACTGGCGTTGTTAGCATTGTCCGGGCAGCTTGCATATGCAGTAACCGCAGACGATAGCGAGGATATGGATGATGATCCGGCGACGGTAACGGTTCCGGCCAAATCAAGCGATGCTATTGGAAATATGTTGCTTCAATCAATAAGTCTGATTGGGATTCCATATCGCTGGGGAGGCAATACTCCGGAAACCGGAATGGATTGTAGCGGGTTTATTCGCTATTTATATAAAACTTCTCTGGGAATTACGCTACCCAGGACTGCTGCTGAAATGTCTAAAGTTGGTAAGCGTATCAGCGTAGATGATATAGAACCTGGTGATTTACTGTTTTTTAATACAAGGCGCGGGGCTAATACCCATGTAGGGATGTATCTGGGTAATAATAGAATGATTGTTGCGCCCAGAACCGGGCAGGACATCCAGATATCAGTTTTAGATAGTTACTGGCATAAACACTTAAATGGTGCTAAACGTATTGTACAGGAAAATGAAGATGATGGCGGTAATACCAGCCTTGAGAGTTTCCAGGATAAGTTAGATGAAGCGCTACCTGGCGGATACAAAAAGCATTCTCGTAAAGGGAAACATAGCAAGACCAAAGCTCGCCATAGTGGACATCATACTAGCCATAAGTCTAAAGCTCGGGTAAGTAAGAAAACTACCCATCATAAAACTAAAAAGAAGAAAGCAAGATGACAATTAGATACCCGGTATGGAGAAACGTAGCGGGTGACAAAGTTTCGTGTACTGAAAAAATTAAGGTAATGCAACAAAATATTGAAGAGTTGCAGCAAATTGCCCAGGATTTATTTGAAGACGGCATTTTGATGGATATAGATCCAAAGCAATTAAAACAATATCTGCAGAGTCTTATACAAAATCTGCGTAACCCCTATGAATAAGTGAAAGTCGTGTTATTCCCGCGTATGCGGGAATCCAAATTTATTGAAGAGTGAATTATAAGCTATGTTTTTTTCCAAATTTGAGTTAATGGTTGGGCTGCGTTATTTGAAAGCGAAGCAAAAAAGCAGCTTTGTTTCTTTTATTTCCTTTGTATCAATTATTGGTATTGCACTGGGAGTTGCCGCTTTAATTACGGTTTTATCAGTAATGAATGGGTTTCAACGCGAAATCAGAAGTAAGATTATTGGTGTAACTGCGCATATGCAATTAATTGATGCATCCGGTAGGTTGGCCAATTGGGAAGATATTGCCAAACGGGCAAAAATCAATAAGCAGGTTGTAAGCTATGCCCCATATGTTGATGGTCAGGCATTGGTTTCTTATGACGGAAATGTTAGTGGTGTTATGATCCGGGGGGTGAAACCTGAGTTAGAAAAAACTGTTGATGATATTGCCGATCATATAGTATCCGGGGATAAAAATTCATTGATTCCGGGTAAATTTAATGTTATTATTGGACGCGAATTGGCCAGGCAGCTTGGAGTGCAGGTAGGCGACAAGATGACGGTTATAACACCTGATGGTCAGCCAACGCCGGCTGGGATGATTCCTCGTCTTAAGCAATTCAACATTTCCGGAATTTTTAATATGCATATGTTTGAATATGATAGTGGTTTGGTTTTAGTGGATATGGCCGATGCACAGGTACTGTTTAAAATGAATGATAATGTTAGCGGCATTCGGTTGACAGTAGATGATGTAATGAATACTAAACAGGTCAAGGCAGAACTGGGCAAAGTTTTGCCGGACAATGTATTAGCTACTGATTGGATAGATCAACATGCCAATTATTTCTCGGCGGTTGAATTGGAAAAGAAGATGATGTTTGTAATTTTAACCTTAATAGTTGCTGTTGCTGCGTTTAATTTAGTTTCTACTTTGGTAATGACGGTCAATGATAAACGGGCGGATATTGCTATTTTACGTACTATGGGTGCCAGTCGGCATAACATTACCCGTATTTTTATGTTGCAGGGGGGCATGTCCGGAATAATCGGTACCATAAGCGGGACTATCCTTGGCTTATTACTGGCTATTAATATTGGCCGGATAGTACATTTTTTTGAAGTGCTCACCGGCACTCGGTTAATTAGTAGTGAAGTATATTTGATCGATTACCTGCCATCCCAAGTTATTCCAAGTGATGTAATTAGTATTTTTATTGTTTCAATTTTGTTAAGTATTGTAGCTACCATTTATCCAAGCCGCAATGCCGCCAAAACTGATCCGGTTGAGGCTTTGCGTTATGAATAAAGATATAGATAGCTTAGTTTTAATTTGTAATAGCTTACACAAATCATATGTATCGGCAGATACGCTATTGCCAATTTTACAAGGGATAAACCTAGAGGTTGGTTTAGGTGAGACGGTTAGTATAGTTGGTAGTTCTGGTAGCGGCAAAAGTACATTATTGCATGTTTTAGCCGGGCTTGATCGGCCAACTTCGGGTGAAATTATTTTAGATGGGCATGTATTAAGTGGATTAAATGATGATCAGGTTTGCGCTCTTCGCAATAAAAAGTTGGGATTTATTTATCAATTTCATCATTTATTACCCGAATTTACTGCATACGAAAATGTAGTAATGCCATTATTAATTGGTGGTAATGTAAGCCCAGGAAATAAAGATTTTGCCAGACATATTTTGGAGCGTTTGGGTTTAGCTAAACGGCTTTTGCATTATCCGGCGCAACTATCCGGGGGTGAACGCCAGAGGGTCGCTATTGCCCGGGCAGTTATCAATAATCCAAAACTGATTTTTGCAGATGAACCGACTGGCAATTTAGATAACCATACTGGTAGTCAGGTACTGGAAATATTTTTTGAGCTACAAAAAGAATTAAAAACCAGTCTAGTGATAGTAACGCACGACCCTGCAATTGCGGCACTAACCAAGTATCGCTACAGGCTAAAAGAAGGCTCACTCTATTCAGAGTAAGCCTGTCATCCCCAACTCGCTCGAGGATTTTCATGCCCAACCATTCTCAGCTTGACTGGGAATGGCAACTGTCATTTCTTCTGTGGCGGGGTATCACCTTCGTCGAGTAGCGAATCAATACTTGGTGCGCTCTCAGTGCTAGAGCTTGCCACCGCAGATTCGCCAATAGCAGCCAGATAAGTATCACGCATTGTAACATAAGGATCAAGCGAGGTTTCCAGGATTTTATCAAAGCCTAGAAATTGAGCGCGGTTATTAACAGCATTGACTGCAAATAATCCAACAGAGATATAGTTATTACTAAATACTATCCAGGTCGGATTGAATACGGTATCCGGGATTAAACCAAGGGCATCACGAACCGTAGATGGTCCTAAAAGTGGTATTATGTAATAGCTGCTATTTGTCCAGCCATATACTTTCATAGTATTACCAAACGAATTTTTATTTTGTACTAATCCCAATCCGGTTGAGACATCAAGGATACCGCCTAATCCGATAGTTGTATTTAGACTAATTCGCATAATATTCTTCATGCTGGATTGACCGTTGAGTTGTAGTATATCATTACCAAGAGTTACAAAATCTCGTAGATTATTAAAAAAGTTGGAAAGCACTACCCTAACCGGCAGTGGTACATAGGTAATATATCCTACAGCTGTAGGGCGAATAATTGCTTTGTCGAGCTTATCATTTAGCCGATAAGCATTACGGTTATAATTTTCAAAACGATCTACTGAATTTGGTGCTGCTTTAGCAGCAGATTCTATAGATTGTGGTGATATAACTTTAGTGTTTGTGACTGGTGGAGTAGCTATGGTTGTTGGGGCTGCTATCGGCTGATTAGTCGCAAGAATTGCCAACTTAGCTATAGCACTATGTGTTATGCAATATAGGAAAGCCAGATAAACTATTGCTTTAAGTATACGCACAATTTACAACTGAACTTTATATAGCTGGCACAAATTTTTTATTTGTGCCGTTGGGTGTAAGAATTTGGCGTTTTTAAATTTTGATTTTAGATGTACCAAAAATGCAATGCCGGCAGAATCAATTAATTTAACTTCAGATAGATCAAAAATTACATCATTTACGTCACGAAATTGCTGATTTATTTGCTTTAATATTTGTGTTACCTGGTCTACAGCAACCTTATCCGGCAATTTATATTGTTTCATTAACTATCGCTTTTAGGCCGTTGTAAGTTATTAACTTTATCTTGTAGTTGCTTGATTAACCCAGGGATTTTGCTACTTTGTACTACATCATTAAATTGAGTGCGGTAAGTAGTTACCAAACTGGCATTCTCAATTTTAATATCATAAGCAAGCCAGCGGCCGGTATTATTTGCCAGGTCATATTCAACCTTTATGGGGGCATTATTGCTATTAGGCAATGTGATTTGACATACAACAGCTGTTTTTTGTATACTTGAGTTTTTGGGGTTTGGAGTAGATATTGCTGTACTTACAATATTAGTTTTGGCTCCCTTAAATTTGGATAACGCTGTTGAATAAGTTGATATCAGTAGTTGTTTAAACAGGCTAACTAATTTTGCTTGTTGTTCCGGAGTTGCCAGTTTCCAATTAGTACCCATAGCATATTTCGTCATTAAGTTAAAATCAAATTGCGATGTAACTACATTAGTCATTTGCATAGCATTATTTTTGTTTATTAGGTCGATTGCACGATTTGACGTATCGCTTACAACAAAACAAGCTGTTCCGGCACTACACTCAACACCTTTAGCTACCGTAACTGTAGAAGTTGGCATTGCTGCAGCAGAAGTACTTGTGCTAGCAGTTGTTGGACCGCTTGCAAAACTGCTCATGCCCAAGCACGTAATTAGCACGCTTACTAGTATTTTTTTAGTTTTTGTAGGGACAGATGGAAAATTTGTTTGCATATTGATCTCCTTTATTTATTTTGAACTCATGTTTGTCATAAATTTACTGATTAAATCTTCTAAAACCATAGCTGAAGAGGTAATCTGTATATTTCCACCATTTGCTAGATACTGTGTATCAGCGCCGGATTGTAATCCAATATATTGCTCACCCAGTAAACCGGTTGTTAGGATTTGGGCTGATGCATCGGTACTAAATTTATAATCTTTGTCAATGTTCATTATCACCTGCGCTTGATAAGTTTTTGGATCTAACCTAATACCATTTACCCGACCAACTATAAATCCTGAAACTTTAACCGGTGCATCAACTTTTAGGGATCCGATATTATTAAAGTTGGCATATAAGGTATAGGTCCCGGAACTATTTTTGCTAAAATCAGAAACCCCGGCCACGCGCAAAGATAAGAATGCAATACATATTATACCAATTAATACGAACACACCGACAAAAAAATCTAAAGACATACGTTTCATATATTTTCCAATTCGTTATTTTTTTAAAACATTAATGCAGTTAAAATAAAGTCAAGAGCCAATACTACCAGTGCAGAGCTGACAACGGTGTTAGTAGTTGCCAAAGATACGCCTTCGGCTGTTGGTTTAGCAATAAAGCCCTGATAAACGGCAATTAGTGTAACGGCAATACCAAAGATAAAGCTTTTAATTAATCCATTAATTACATCTTCATGAAAATTTACACTATTTTGCATTTGTGACCAAAACGTTCCTTTATCTAAGCGCAGTAAAATAACGCCAACAAAATATCCACCCCAGATACCCGCTGTATTAAAGAGTAATGATAACACTGGTACAGCAATAACACCGCCGATAAATTTAGGGGCAACAATCCGCTTGATAGGATCTACTGCCATTACGCTCATAGCATCAATTTGTTCGGTTGCTTTCATAAGGCCAATTTCAGCAGTCATTCCAGATCCGGCACGGGAAGCAAATAAGATTGCGCTAAGTACTGGTCCCAATTCACGTAATAATGATAGTGCAACAACTGACCCAAGCATACTGACCGAGCCAAAACGCTCTAAAGTATTGTAGCCTTGTAGTCCAAGCACCATACCAACGAACCATCCCGATACGGTAATAATTACAATTGAGCGAACTCCTGAGAAGTGAATTTCTTTTACTACCAATGAAAACTTTTTAAATGGATAACCAAGGCTTAAGAGTATTTGAAAGAACAAATTGGTTATTCGGCCCAAGTGCAGGATAAAAGTAGTAAATGGGCTGCCTAAATGTGCAATGGCATTATATACTTTTTTCAAGATAATCCTCTCATTTGATTTGGTAAGCCCATATAGGAGGTATAATCTAAAGGGGTATTATATTCAAAGCTAAACGGTCCGTTTACTTTACCATCAACAAATTGCCTGACAATTGGGTTATCAGTTTTTTGCACTTCTTCAGGTGTGCCGGCGGCAACTACTTCACCATCAGCCATAAAGTAGATATAATCAACAATCTTTAGGGAAGCTTCAATGTCGTGCGTTACTAAAATAGAAGTTTGGCCCAAAGCATCATTTAATTTTTTTATTAGCATTGCTGAGACATTAAGCGAAATCGGATCAAGCCCGGTAAATGGCTCATCATAGAGCATGAGTTTTGGATCAAGTGCAATTGATCGGGCCAAAGCGATACGTCTTGCCATACCGCCGGATAGTTCCTGCGGCATCATATTTTGTGTGCCAAATAAGCCAACAGCTTCTAGTTTCATGGCTACTATTTTATCAATAATTGCTTCAGGTAAGTTGGTATGTTCTTTGAGGCTAAAAGCTACATTTTCATATACTGACATATCGGTGAATAAAGCGCCAAATTGAAATAACATGCCACAATTGCGGCGTAATTTCAGTATCTCACGATTATTTAAAGCCCCAACCTCCTGGCCAAATACCTTGACTGAACCTTTATTGGCTTTATATTGACCGGAGATTAAGCGTAGTAATGTGGTTTTACCACTACCGCTGCCACCCATAATTGCAGTAATTTTGCCTTGTGGTATACTAAGAGAGATGTTTTTTAAAATTGGCTTATCTTCATCATAACCAAAGGTGACATTTTTAATGCTAACAATATTTTCCATAGAACATTATTATAACAAATATGTCACTTCTTCTGTTAAAATCTGGGCAGCCTATAATCCCCGTGCAGGCGTGGATCCATGAGATAGAAGATAAACGATATGAAAAACCCCTACTTACGATTAATTCGCTTCGATAAACCAATTGGCACACTACTGCTACTATGGCCAACTTTATGGGCTCTAGTTATCGCTGGTAGCGGCCATCCTCCTCTATATGCAGTTATAGTGTTTGCTTTAGGGGTATTTCTAACCAGAAGTGCCGGCTGTGCTATAAATGATTATGCCGATGCTGAATTTGATAAGCATGTTGAACGGACTAAACACCGCCCGGTAACTAGTGGTGAGATAACTAAAAAGCAAGCACTCTATATGTTTATAGGATTGAGTCTCATTGCGTTTTTTATGGCTTATACAACATTAAAAGTTACCACTTTATTATTAAGTATCCCGGCATTATTAATATTTGTCAGTTATCCATTTACCAAGCGTTTTTTTGCAATTCCGCAGGCTTATCTGGGAATAGCTTATAGCTTTGGTATATTAATGGCTTTTGTAGAGGTGAAGGGTACTTTAACGGTTACTGCCTGGATTTTATTTGTAGCAAATTTTTTCTGGGTTATTGGTTATGATACTATTTATGCCATGGTGGATATAGAAGATGATTTAAAACTCGGGGTAAAAACGTCGGCAATAACTTTTGGGGATTATGTAGTTCCTGTAATATCTTGTTGCTATATGGCTTTTGCAATTTTATTGGCTTATGTTGCACATTTGCTACATTTTGGAATTTTATTCTGGATATTTTGGTTATATGCAGTATTAATATTAGCGCATCAGGTAAGATCAGCCCGCAAAAAAGTCAAACTCTTTCAAATGTTCCTACTAAATAATAGAGTAGGGTATATCCTGTTTATTGCTATCCTATTAGGTTATTTATCACAGCTGCATCTTATATAATTTAATTAATTCCATAAAATATTTGACAATTGCTATTTCCTCCTGATATAATCACTAGTGTATTAGTGCATTAATACACCAAATGAAAGGAGCGAATTACGTGATAACCCTACAAAATATACAATTTACATATAGGGACTACCCCTTGTTTGATAGTTTAAATTTAACAATCAAGCCAGGCTCAATATATGGTTTATTAGGAAAAAATGGTGCGGGTAAAACCACCTTGTTAAATTTAATTAATGGAACTATTTTTCCACAAAGAGGAATAGCAAAAGTATTTGGGCATGATACAGTAACTCGTGACAAGCTAATGTTACAAGACATATTTTTTCTATGCGAAGATAACATTGATTATTCTATCAGCGCAAATGAATATCTTAAAATATATGGCGCTTTTTATCCACGATTTAATCCTGACAAATTTTATGCTATTGCTAATGAATGGCATATCCGCTTTCAAGATAAAATAAATAATTTTTCTCACGGGGAACGTAAAAAATTTTTAATTGCTTTTGCTATTGCAACTAAGTGCCGGCTGATTCTATTAGATGAACCAACCAATGGGCTGGATATTCCGGCTAAAAGTACTTTTCGTAGCCAAATCGCAGGTGCAATAAGCGATGAAACCAGTATGATCATTTCAAGCCATCAAGTACGTGATTTGGAAGGATTGATTGATCCGATTATTATTTTAGATAATGGCAAAATTATATTAAATGAAACAATAGAGCGTATTGAAGAACAGTTATCTTTTGGGCTTAGCCAAACTACGCCAACAGATGAAGATTTATTATATTCTATGCCAGTTCCGGCCGGTTTTGCTTATGTTAAAAAGCGTCATCCAGATGCAGATTATGGCGCCCGAGTTGACTTGGAGTTATTATTTAATGCAGTAACTAATAACCCAGGCGTAATTAACCAATTATTTGGAGTTTAAAAATGAGTATTCATACAATATACATATTAATTAAGCGAGAACTGTATGAAAGACGGCAAAATTTAATTTGGTTAAGTATATTTTGTACGTTAACCTTATTCTTTGTATGTCAACGGCGGTTATATACAGCTGATATGAATAATGCTAACGGTTTCATTCAGTTCTTGTTTGTTGTAATTGGGACTTATTTCTCAGGTGCGGCATTTTGGGAGTTTGGAACGGTTGCCAAAATGCGAAGTTTCTTGTTAATCCCAGCCGAAAGTCTTGAAAAAGCTCTGGCAAAAATTGTATTTTATATTTTTGGTTGGTGGGTATTATTTGTAATTACATGGATTATTGCAAGCGTTATAGCCGCAATTGCATTTGGCATACTTTCCGGAAATTCATTTACGTTTGCAAACATGTTTAGCCTTCTTGCCAGTATCTTTTCAAGTATATTGCCAAATGTTGCCGGAGTATTTTTTCTGCAAAGCTTGAGCATATTTGCCAGCTGCTACTTTAAAAAATCTGCCTTAACTAAATTAACAGTTTCAATACTATTAATTGTTCTTGTAGCTGCAGCTTTATTTATGATTGAAGTCTCAATATTGGTTAACCACGTTGGCCCTGCAATGGCTGTAGCGAAGCTGGCACGGTCAAAGGATTTTACCTTTTTTTATAAAATGCGTGAAGTTGCAGGCATACTATATTTTATTATCGGAATAATAATGTGCGGCATTAGTTATTTGCGATTAAGAGAAACCGAGGCGCGTTAAATGGATTTTAATACCCAGAAGCCTATATTTTTACAAATATACGATTTGGTTTTAGAACAAATTTTGAATAATCAACTAACCGAAGGTACGCGTATTGCCTCGGTTCGCGAAATGGCGGCTAATATGCAGGTTAATCCTAATACGGTGCAGCGAGCTTATACCGAATTACAGGCTAAGGGTATTTTAACCCAGCAACGTGGGATAGGCTATTTTATTGGAGCCAAAGCAAAAGCTACGGCCCTGGCTATTCGTCGCGATGAATTTATGCGTATTCAGCTACCACTAATAGTACGCCAGATGAAAACCCTCGGAATAACCTGGGAAGAGTTGCAAAATGTAATTCCCGTGCAGACGGGAATCCATTAGAATTTATAACGAAAATTATTTAAAAGGAATACAAAATGCAAAAATATACAAATAAAATACTACTTACTGTAATTTGTCTAATAGTATTAGGCATATTAAGTATACCCGTAATAACCTGGTTATCAGGGGGAGCTGTATTTGGGGTTAAAACAAACAATAATACACAGACAAACACGGGAGCTTTAAACTATAAAGGATATACTGCTATTGAGATTAGCGGTGCATGGCAGGTGCAAGTTGTACGTGGTAATTATGCTATTGAGATGGATAATGGGCAAAATGCGGTGTCTGTAGAGTTAGAGGGCGAGGTGTTAAAATTAGGTAGGACAGATTTTTCCAATAATCCGGGAACTGGGAAAATAACTGTTCACTTGCCGGTTTTAACCCGTATTAGTATATCCGGTGCAAGTAGTGTAACTGCTTCCAATTTTGCAGGGCATGATTTAGCTTCGTTAAAGTTAGATTTATCAGGCGCAAGCAAATTGGTGGTGGGCAACTCCAGTTATAAAGAAGTGCATATTAGTATGTCAGGGTCATCAAGCGTTAAATTTAATGATTCAAAATTACAAAATGTAGACCTTGACACCAGCGGTATGTCCAAACTTGAATTAAATAGCTTTACCAATGGTAAATTAAGTGGTAACGTAGCCGGGGTTACCGAAATCAAATATAGCGGAACTCTTATAAAGAACACAGTTGAATCATCAGGCGTAGTTAATGTTTATAATATCAGGTAGATTATATGATTAAACATGGCAAACGAACTGATTTTATATACCGATGCTATCTATAGAGTAGCCAAAGAAACTGGATTAAATAAGGAGCATTTTCCACAATTTTTGCAAAACGGCATTTTTGAAATATCATACCCGCGTAAGCGGTTATCCACCTTACTAATTTCAGATACCTTATTTTAGGCGCTTTCTTGTAGAATAAAGTTTTCCAATAATTTTATATAATGTTCTGCAGCTTTTTCTTGTGCCTCAGCAACTGAATTATAAAATTGTGGAAAACCTGGTGCATACTCAAAGTATTGATCAAGCAGTGCAAATTCAACTTTTTTATTTTTACGAACAATTATTGAATAGCGCCACTTAAGATCTTCTGGTGCTGCATAAAAGCCATTAATATCCTGGTGTTTGTGCCATTCAAGCGGTTTAATTTGATACATTGCCAACCCTTTCCTTAAATCATGCAATCATTTTCGTGAAGGCTTTTTAACCACTACTAGAATGGCATTCGCTAGAGTACTTAAGCAAATACTCTATTTGAATAATAAGCCTTCACGAACATAATTGCTCATAGAAAGGTAGTTGCGCAGTAGCTATTTGACCATATCCAAAAGAAGAATGTAATTCCTAATTTTGGAGGCAAAATATACTATTAAATTAAGCTATTGAGATATATCTGGAGGCAAACATGCTTGAACAAAATCACCAAAATTTTATGATTTTTATCCAATACGCTTTTCAAGACTCGTAATTTGAGCCATTGCCTCCAGATGGTAAACTGGCTAATCAAAACCACTAATAATTAATGTTTTTAACAGGCCCGCTTCTAAAACAAGCAAAACAAAATCACTTATTTTTAAATGAGTTTATCTACACTTGCTAAGTCAATATTTAATCATACTAGAAGAAATGTTAGAATTCCAAATTAGCACGCTTTTTTAGTGCGCTATATTAATATGTGAATTTAATACATGAATATGCAAGATATTTATTGGAAATTTACGCGGGCTTAGGAATAATGTGCTACACTTACAGTATAGATAATTCACCGTTAATTTTTGGGAGAGAGAATGACGCATAATCTAAAAATATTGACTTGGAAACAAGTCAGAAAAGATATCAAATCTGTTGATGCACAGCTGGCTTCAATTATTGATGCACTAAACCCGACGGATGAATACAAAATTTATAAACTTGACTACCCGTGGGGACAACATTTACTTAAGGAGGGAGTGTTATATCTTCCAAACAAAGACAATAAGTGGGTAAGATTAGACGACACCTCTATTGATAAAAAGGTGGCAGAAGATTTATCATACAATATATCTATGCCACTTGGAGTAGTATTAAAAAATTCAATTGAACTATATATGGAGGCACTTGGTCGCGTTATTCCTTTTGTGTATATGCCACAAAGTACAATATTTGGCTTATGGGTTGGTTTAGATAAGTTTGCTGCTAATTATACTGGTAAAACTTCTAACATAGTTGCTGGTGCTAGATCCGCTATGTTATTACCTAAGATAAGCGATGCAATCGGATTTAAAAAATTAAAAAAAGCCTTTGGACTACAATGTAAAATGCCAGAAACCTTAACTGATCAGTGGCCTGTATTTGCGGAACTTGCCAGGCACCAAGCGTTTCCAGAAGAGTGGACTGCTACGGTTATTTATTTTGGTAAAAAATGGCTCGAATTAAAAAAAGATATTGAATGGAAAATGTTTAGATATTATTTACTTGAAACTGCTTGGGCAAAAACTAACTATTTAAGAAATCAAATTGTTTCGGATTTGGCTTTTTCATGTGCTTTAGAAGAGAAAAATCTAAAACCAAATCCCTATGTTACAGATACTATAAAACATTTAACAACCATATGGCAAGATGGATACCCGGCATATGAGGTTGCCACTACTAATTTAGTTCTTCCATTAAAATCGCTTCAGGATATTTTTGTTGATATATATGGGCTAAAATATCAACCGACATTCCTTGTTCCAGGATATTTAAATTCCAGTTCTGCAAAATCCCTATACTATTCTCTTGAGGTTCCCACCCTTATGTCTTTTTCCCCAAAATCAAAAAAGAATATAAATAAATTAGAGGACTTAAGAGAGATAAAACACATTGTCCAAAGGATAACAGATTATTTGCAAGAGGATAAATTAGGTCTAAAGTATACACCATTATTCAAACTTATTGATGGAAATACCTTTGAGTACTACCATACAGATGATGATGAGTATCACGAAATTAGCAAAACCTCTTTACTACAAAAAATTGATCAAAACATTGTTCAAGAGTGCAAAAAATATGATAAACCATTTTGTGATACTAGTCCATTTTTAAGAGGTTGTATTCGTATTTCAATAAAAAAATAAGTTTAATATTTAGTAGCTAAGAACAATATGAAATTTTTTAAAAATAATTATATGCTAATTTTAGGAGAGTTTTTTGATAGGCTAAATTTCTATGGAATTCAATCTATCTTAATACTCTATATGATAAATATTAAATTAAGTTCTGAACATAATAGTATAGCTTTATATGGCGCATACTCATCAATGGGGTTTATTTTACCAATATTTGGTGGCTACCTAGTTGATAAATTTTCATTAAGTCGATATAATGTTATATTAGCTGGTATTTTTTCTATATACTGTGGCAGTTTACTGCTGCTACTCTATCCTTCAGAAATGTTTTTGTTTGGGCTTTGTTTTATTCTTATTGGTATAAGCCTTTTCAAAGCAAATAATGCAGTATTATTCGGCTCTCTTTTCAATGATAGGCCGGAAAAAAGGGATATTGCATTTACCTACTATTATATGGCAATGAGTTTGGGGGCAGTTGCTGGTCCGCTTATTTATGGTAATGTTAATATTATTTATGGCTGGAAATATGGATTTAGTACAAGTTTAGTAGGTTTTACTATGTGTTTTAGTCTTTATTTTTTACGTGCAAAATATTTTAGAAATATACAGACTCACGCTAATAACGCAAGTAAATTAACACTATATAAAATTGGTATACTTGTTATTGGCTTATTTTTCCTGGTTTATTCATCTTTAATTTGCCATTTATGTCTTATCGGTTTAATTTTATTGTCGGCAATGGCTGTTATTTATATAATTTTTAAAGTAGCTAAAAATTTGAAATCTGAGGAGCGGAGAAAATTGTACCTCCTTATAATATCAATGTGTTATGGGGTGTTTTTTTATGCATCCAGCTTACAAGTATCTAGCTCACTTATACTTTATATAGCCCGAAGTGTTAATACGACTATATTTGGATATAGTATACCTCCGGAATATTTTATGTCTATCTCTTCAATATTTATTGTCCTCCTAACCCCATTAGCAACATTATTATGGCAAAAAAATAAAATAACAAGTGGTAAAACTCTAGTTTCAAGGGTTAATATAGGTGTTTATGCTGCGTCTTTTGGATTTTTGTTGATAGCTTTTAGCGCATTATTCTCAAAATCTATTTTTCATGGTCAATTAGTATTGATCGTTATGGCCCTTCTTGCCCTTGGCTTTGGAGAGTTAGCAATAGGTCCTGTTATAACTTCTGCTGTAACATATCTAGCGCCAGAGAGAAAACAAGGTGTCTTTATGGGAATATGGTATTTATCAATAGGATATTCAGCATATTTTTCATCCCTTATAGCAGATGTAATTAGTTCTCACTACCATATTATTAGGTTAGGTAATGTTTATTTTCAGAATTTTTTGCTTTTTGCCGGGGTAGGGTTACTTATTGCAGCTTCCATGACATTAATGAAACATTGCTTATCCAGCCTGTATTTGAATTAGAAATCTCCTTAAGAAAATTTCTCATGGTAAAAGCATCATTAAAATCATGAGCTATTGCATATAGATCATTTTCTGCTGCTAGAAGTTGTAAGCATTGGGTAATCAATTCATATTTCTTATAGGTAAATGACTGTAGTATCTTTTTGTCTAATCCGTTTAAAGATATTGCGATTGAAAAATAGTCATACAAATCTTTATTACGAGCTTTTATTAGAGTAGATAAATTGTTCTGTAGGATAAAGTAATCATAAATATGTAGAAGCTGCATTGCTGTTTTAAATTCATTAATATTCATATTATTCTGTTCTAACCACGCTACAAATTTCTCTTTACTGTCTATATTTTTTTTTAAATAAAATTGCTGAGTTATCCTTAAAGTAGTTCTTTCATCTATAATATTGAAAGATCTACACAAATACTCATATAGATATACTGCTATTTTTGCTAATATTTCTGCAGAAGTATTTTCAATATTATTTTGCGGATTGTTGATTAATAGTTTCATAAAGCAGCTACAATTCTGTTTACTAAGTTTTGAGTCTAAAAATGCTGGATTAAGAAAAACTAATTCGTGACCTTTAATTATAATACAGCCAATCTCATGCAAAACTCCAATTGCCTTAGCAATTTGCTTGCTGATAGGGTACTCATCAAAGAGCTTAGCTAAAATATAAAATTTGGCTTCTATGGGTAACCATTCTTTAAATGTTCGAAATGGGATGGCTAGGTTTTCAAGCTTTAAATTTCTAAACAATGCTGTATCAGAAAAAATACTTTTATTTGCTTGTGAAGGATTAGATCGAAGTAACTTACTTCTAGCGACAGAAAGAACTTTTTTAGCATCAATTTCTTTTTGATCGATATAATTATCTTTAAACCAAACAAAAAATGATTGTACATTTATTAAATGTATTGTTTTAACTTTTAAAACTTTTTCTGTTCGTTCTTTATAGAATATGTTTTTTGCTATAGTCAAAAACTCTATGGCGAAATCTGGAGTAATTAGCTCCAGCTCTAATGCATGCCAGACAGTAAGTCGTATGTTAATCATTGGTAAACTATATGGTTTAAAATTATTTTCCTCTGTCAAATGCAAAAGTGCTACTTCATCATCATCCACAATTTCTTCATGTTTATATTTATTATATATTTCTCCAACGCCAATCATACCAAAATCATTTAATTCTGCAGCACGCAAAGCTCCCATACTGGAGGCCCCATAAACTGTTATCCCAGCACTAATTGCATAAAGTATTTCTTTATGCCATACAGAAGGCTGGCTTTCAAAATATCCGTCAATAATAACAATTCTTCTAGCCCCCAAATTCATAACCTGGATAATATCACCGCATGCAACAGGTGGCAAATAATTAGCTTCTGGAAATACACTTTTAGCATTATTGATATCTAGTGAAGGACCAAGAAATACAAAAGTTGACATATTTTACATTCTCGAATTATTAAGCAGCATTCCGGGAATAAAAACTTGGACTACAGGAATATTTAATTCTGGTTTAGTATGATCAATAACAAAAATTTGTTTATATTGTTTATTAAGCAAAATTTCAAGGGTTGATGACAAATTTGACTCAACATTTCCGACTGATAAAGAAGAACTACTAGAGTAATCTGAACCTTCCGATAGTAGTACTTTAGGAACAAATTTATCGTCATTAATACGCATTTTTTTATAATAATCAGCAAAAATATCATCTCTTACACCCGCTATATAAGCTACTCTTGCCTGCACGGCTTCAGTAATTGCTCTAAATAGTGCAATTGATTTAGATAAATGGGTTCCACTACCAGTAAAGCTATTTAGGCCTCTTAAGCTATTATTATCCAATAAAGCTACTTGGTAACTAGGAACTTCTAAATTTGAGGTTATGTTCCAAACCCTAATTCCTAAACCTTTTTCTTGTAATTTTTGGATATATTGTTGGTTAAAATCATCAATGGTATCTGTCTTTATTAAGCATTGATTTATATAGTGTATATTGCTTTTTTGCCATTTAGCCAGGGAGTCTCTTTCAATAATTTCGCAAATTGCATGAAAAATAGCTTCTTCAATTGAATTACCAGCTGCAAGCCCATTAGTGCTTATATCAAAATAAAGATAATTAAAATTAGGTTTGCATGTGTTTATTTGTGTAATAGCTGTAGGTAAAAAAACAGGGCTTTTATCAAATATATTATATGCTTCACTCCAATTGAAGCTTATTTCTGTAAGATTTGCTTTAAATTGAGTTTGTGGAAATAAATTGGGGTTTACACAATTTTCCTTGATAGAACATGCATTAAATGTTCCATTAAATTTATAAGCTGGTGGATTTTCAATATGGTATCCCTCAATACTTTCCATTATGGCAGAAATAGTTGCTGCTTCTATGCTGCTGCCTTTACCTTGGGAAATTGATAGATTTTGGGAGTTGGGCCGGATACAGTTACTGACAAAAATACCATAAAAATGGTCTAAGTAAGTAATATTCGCAACTCTTGTAATTCCTATCTTTGCACATATTGGCTTTAGTAGTTGTAAAGTTTCTTCTTGTGTTGTTGTACGAATTGAATCAATAGAAGAGTTCATTCAGGCTTTTAGTATTTAATATTTTGATAGGTTAGGGTTTATTTCATTAATCCAGGCCAGGATACCACCTTGTAAGAAAAAAACATCTTTAAATCCTTCCTCTAATAGTAAATTTACCGCTTCCTGGCTTCTTGCACCACTTTTGCAATAGATAACAATTGTGCTTTTCGCATCAAGCGATTTTACTGAGGATTTGAAATTATAAAGTGGAATTAATTTCCCGCCGATCTCACAGATTTGACGCTCATCTGGGTTTCTAACATCTATTAAAGTAACATTATTAATAATATTTTTTAAATGAATAGCTGAAATGGCATGTGACTCACATTTGTTAAAGGTTGGTCTAGGTAGATCTTTAAACTGATTTTTATCTATACAAATTGGGCAGGTTTTTGACTGCACAAATTCTAGTGGAGTTGTATCTAAATTTAATGTATCAATTAGTATTAGTTTACTAAGTGAGTTACTGCCTATACCTACAATATATTTGATTACTTCCAGCGCTTGTAAAATACCTACTAGACCTGGTAAAACTCCCAATACACCTTCTTCTGCACAATTAGCTATAAGCCCGGGAGGAGGCCAGGAATCAAATAGACATCTAAAGCATGGCCCGGTCTTGCCATTAAAAAATGATATCTGCCCTTCAAACTGGAAAATGCTACCGTACACAAAAGGTTTTTTTCTCTCAAAACATGCGTCATTAATTAGATATTTTGCATAAAAATTATCTGTGCAATCAATGATTAGATCGTAGTTTTCAATTATTTCAAGAGCATTGGTATCGTTAAATTTAGATACGTAGGTTTTAACTTGAATATTAGGATTGAGTTCTAAAATACGCTTTTTAGCTATTTCGACTTTTTTGCTGCCAACATCATTGATATTAAATAATACTTGCCGTTGCAGATTTGATTCATCGACAACGTCATCATCGATAACCCCTAGCAGTCCTATACCTGCTGCAGCTAAATACATTATTGCACTTGAAGCAAGCCCACCACAACCGATACAGAGAACTTTTGCATTTTTTAACTTTTGTTGCCCGGTTACACCAAAATTTTGTAATGTAAAGTGCCGGGCATACCTTTTGTATTCACTATCGTTAAACATTAACCACCTGCTACTGCAAAAACGATTTGTAGTTCATCGCCGTTAGAAATATGCGTATCTAACCCATCCAATTTGTTTGAATCAACTCGGTTAATAAATATTTTGATAAAAGGAACCAGTTCACTATTAGAAAAAATAAACGATGCGACATCAGGAAATTTCTCGATTATTTGTTCTAAGCACTGCAGTAAGTTACCTGGTCTAATAGTCATTGATGAAACATTAGTTTTTTTTAAAAATGGTGCAGGGAAATAAACGATTGCCATAATTTTATATTACATCTATAATTGTTGCAGTATTTTCTAATTTAGCATTTAATGGTCCCAAAATACTTAGTAGGTTTTCTGCCTTTAATGACTCGTAATCCATCACGTTTTGATGAAAATTTGCTATTTCTTCAGTCAAACTGGTAGATTTCATTACTAAACTCCTTATAAAATATTAACAATTTGATACATATCTATTTAGCTAGTAGCAATTTTATGTATTACACAACCTAGAAAGTAATAATTAAATGTGCTATCATATCTTTTAATTATAACATATATTTGTAAATATATGTAACTGCAAAAAAACATTTATTGTATATTAATTACTAACTCATGAATTTAACTGGTGGCTATGGGTGCCTTTATCGTTGAAGAATCTATGTGGTGGATGACGTACTTAATTATACTCCTCAAAAACGTAAAGAGAATAAACATCCCTAGATAAGCTTTCTAAAATACATAAAGAGTATTTTAGCATAAATTTTTTTTAAAATACAATAAAAAATAAATTTAACTTCTAATTTTGGAGGGGAAATTCATTATGTGGTAAAATCCTACTAAAAAAGAGCTGCCACTTATTATGGAACTAACCATCACAGAAAATAAAGAATTTCTAAAGCAAATCCCGGATAGACCAGGGGTTTATCGCTTCTACGCCGCAAAAGACAAAAACGAAGAATTGCTCTACGTTGGCAAGGCAATCAACCTATCTAAACGAGTAAAATCCTATTTTCAGAAGACTATAAAGCAATCCCCCAGGATAAGCCTGATGATAGCGCAAATTGCGCGTATCGAAATAACCATTACCGATAATGAAGCTTCAGCGCTTATCCTGGAAAATAACCTGATTAAAAGCCTTAAGCCTAAATACAATATACTGTTTCGTGATGATAAAAGCTATCCTTTAATTAGGATTAGTACCCATAAATTTGCCCGAATTGATGCCTATCGGGGCAAAACCAATCAGAAGATGCATCAGTATTTTGGACCATATCCAAATGCATATGCAGTAACTCATGCGATAAACCTTATCCAAAAGTTATTTAAGCTTAGAACTTGTACTGATAGTATTTTTGCTAATCGAAGCCGACCTTGTATCCTACATCAGATAAAACTGTGTACCGCACCATGTGTAGGTTATGTAAATCAAGAGCAATATCAATCACAGGTTAATATGGCAATAGAGTTTTTAAAAGGTAATTATAAGCAGATAGTTGCAGATTTGACTAAGGCTATGAATGAAAAAGCCGAAAATATGGAATTTGAAGCCGCGGCTGCTATAAGAGATAAGATTACTTTGCTTGGAAATATTAGTACCAATCAGGTAATTAATAATCATAATCAGCCAATAACTGCCGATATAATTATAGCCAAAAGCTATTTAGGCCGGGTATTTATTTATCTCATCAGCCTGCAAAATGGAATTTACTCCGGTGATAAGCATTTTGTAATTAATGATCCGGATGATGATATCAAAGAAGTTTTGGAGGTATTTGTTCAAAATTATTATCTGGAACACCAGCAAACACAGCTGGTATATTTGAGCTTTGATAATAAACAAGATGTAACCTTGGATAATGAGTTTTTGCAGATGTTCTATTCGGCCACAAAGGTTAAAATAATTTTTACCCGCCCGGTAATGTTTAAAAAAATCTTCCAGATGGCAGAAATAAATCTGGAACGGGTTATAAAAAATAAAAACGGACATAATGAATTAAAAACAGCTGCTGATAAACTAGCCAAACTCCTTGAAATTGAGGCAATAAACCGGATTGAATGTGTGGATATCAGCCATCATCATGGTGCAAATGCAGTGGCCAGCTGTGTGGTATACCAAGATGGCAAAATTGATAACAGTTTGTACCGGCGGTATAATTTGCCGGCTTCAGTCGGGGGCGATGATTTAGCGGGTATGAAGCAGATGTTGGAGCGTAGATTTGCGGCAACAGATTTGCCCGTACCGCAGGTTATTTTGATTGATGGTGGAATTACCCAGTTTAAAATGTTAAAAAACCTTATCCAAAATAGTCGATTATGTGGTAAAATAAGGGCAGTTTCTATCTTTAAAGGTGAGAAACGCAAAGCGCAATATGACCAGGTTATTATACATGATCATATGATAGTACAGTATAAGGATGATCCGGAATTATTTAAATTGTTGCAGGGATTGCGCGATGAAGCGCATCGGTTTGCAATCACCGGACATCGAAAATCTCAAATAAAAACAATGACTGTATCTGCGCTTGAGAACATTCCAAATATTGGGGCAGGAAAACGCAGGATATTATTAACTCACTTTGGCGGAATAAAGGGGGTAATGCAGGCAAGTGTTGATGAATTGCAACAAGTGCCAGGCATTGGATTGGGGCTTGCCCAGCAAATTTTTACATACTTTCATAACGAGTAATCAAAACATGGCAAAAAAAATGTCACTTCCCACAATGCTTACGTGGACAAGAATAGCACTGGTGCCATTCTTTGTGTCAGTCTATTATCTGCCGGATTCGCTACTTAGTATGCCTAGTAAAAATTTTATTGGTGCACTAATCTTCACCCTGGCAGCACTTACCGACTATTTTGATGGATATCTGGCGCGTAGACTAAAACAAGAAAGTCCTTTTGGGGCATTTTTAGATCCGGTAGCTGACAAGGCAATAGTTGCGGCTAGTTTGGTTGTATTGGTTAATTTGGGGCGGACATTTGTTTTTGCAGCAATAATCATCATCATGCGTGAGATAGCTATTTCTGCTTTGCGTGAGTGGATGGCACAAATTGGCAAAACACAAAATGTTGCAGTTGCATATATCGGAAAGCTTAAAACTGCATGCCAATTAATTGCCATCGGACTATTATTACTTGACTACCATACCAATTTTATTGGTAATGTGTTTATGTTATTGGCAGTAATGTTTACTGTTATTTCTATGTTCTATTATTTGGATCAGGCAAAAAAACATTTTAATTGAGTAGGTTTTAAACTATGACAAAATCAGGGGTAAAAAAAGCAGTGACAGTAAAAAAAACATCTAAAGCAAAACACACAAAGGCAGTTGCCAAGAATAAAATAGTAGCAAAATACAAGTCGGCTAATGTTGCCTCTACCAAGAAAGCAGCAGCCAAAAAATCTGTAGTTAAGACTGCGGTAGCAAAAAAAGCAGTTGCTAAAAAAGTGCCGGCAAAGAAATCTATAACTGCGAAGGCAACGCCAAAGAAGACTGTGCCCAAAAAAACCGTAACTAAAACTGCCCCAGAAAAGGCTATTAAAAAAGTAATTGCCAAGAAGCCTGTGCCAAAGAAAGTTATCAAGAAGCAATCTGTACCGGCACAGTCAGCAGCCCCAAAAGCAGCTTCTAAAAAATCCGTAGCCAAAAAACCTTTGCCAAAGAAGGTAGTGCAGAAGCAATCTGTACCGGCAAAAAAAATTGCTGCTAAAAAACCAGTAATAAAGAGCGTAGCAGCAAAGAAACCTGTAGTTAAGAAGGTAGTACAAAAAAAGACTGCGCCAAAAAAAGTTATAGCCAAAGTGGTTGCATCAAAGAAAGTGGCAGCTAAAAAAGCTACGCTTAAGAAACCATTACCAAAGAAAGCGCCTGTAAAACAATTGGCAGTTAAAAAGGCAATGCAAAAAAAAGCTACTGCCAAAAAAGTTATATCCCCCAAAGTCGCGCCAAAGAATATGGTGTCCCAAAAGGCTGTACCGCAAAAAGTAACACCAAAAAAAGAAGTTACTATGCAAAAAGATACACCAAAGGTAGATTTAGCAAAGCAGGAGCCTTTAGAAGTTTCTAAAAATCCAGAGGGCATAGCAATTCTGGAAAAAGCCACTCCTATTCGTGAGCGGCAAACTGATATGGATGACAACTATACGGGAGATGTGCTGGAACGTGGTAAACCGCGTCGTGCGAAGGGGCGTAGGGTAATTAAGGAAGATGCCGGTACTGATGTAAACAGGCTAATGCGTCTGGTTAGTAATGGTGCAGAAAATCTCTCTGGTGAAGAACAGGTTAAGCTTGAGGAACAAAAGAAGAAGCTGCGCTTTTTATTAGGTATTGGTAAAGATCGCGGTTATGTAACCAATGTTGAAATTAATGATAATCTACCGGATCATATTACAGATCCCGAAATTATTGATCAAATCATTATGATGATTGAAACAATTGGGATTAAGGTATTTGAATATGAGCCTAGCCGGGAAGAGTTATTATTAAGCGGAACATCATCAGCAACAGTAGATGATGATGATTTTGCCGTAGAAGAAGCAGAAAAAATATTAGCAAGCACTACCTCTGTTAATGAATTTGGTAGAACTACAGATCCGGTACGGATGTATATGCGTGAAATTGGTACATACGATTTATTGGATAAAACTGATGAAGCTGAAATTGCACGTAAGTTAGAAAATAGCGTTAAGCTAATGATTTCGGTTATTGCCAACTGCCCTAAAATTATTAATGAAATTTCCCAGGTGCATAAAGATATGCTAGAGGGTAAGATAAAAATAGAGAATTTTATTGATGAATTTGTGGACGATAGTCCCGATATGACTGCAAGTGGAGATGAAGAGGCTTCTATGCCGACTCCTGTTGGTGGTATGGAAGATGAGACTGATGATGAGCAGCTATCCCGTGAACAATTAGAATTATTGATAAAGAAAACTGCTGAGTTTTTTGAAATTTTTGATAAATTGATGGATAAGCAAAATAAAGTTATTAAAAAACATTCTACTGAGTCTGATCAGTATAAAGCTGTTTTGCTTGAATTTACCAATCATCTGGAAAAAATCCGCTTTACTAATAAGCAAATAGAGATTTTTTGTGATACTTTGCGTAATGGTCATAAAATAGTTAAAGATTTAGAAAATGAGATATTCCACATAGCATGCGATATTATTAAAGTTCCTGAGGATAAGTTTAGAAAAGAATTCGTTGGTTTTGAAACTTCTTGGGCCGAAAGTCATGTACCTAATAAAAAGTATTCAGACTTATTTGACAAATTGAAGTTTGATATTGTAGAAAAACAATATAAAATTCAGGATGTAGAGCGTGATTTAGGAATAAAAGTTACCGTTATTAAGACATTATTTAAACAGCTGCAAAAAGCTGAGCGGGAACAGAAAAAAGCACGTACTGAGATGGTAGAATCAAACTTGCGCCTAGTTATTTCAATTGCTAAAAAATATACCAATCGCGGCTTACATTTCTTAGACCTGATTCAGGAAGGAAATATTGGCCTGATTAAGGCAATTGATAAATTTCAATACCGTAAAGGCTATAAGTTTTCGACATATGCAACCTGGTGGATCCGTCAGGCTATTACCCGAGCTATTGCTGACCAAGGTCGTACAATCCGTATACCGGTGCATATGATTGAGACAATTAACCGGATGAGTAAAGAGCATCGTAAATTATTACAAGAGAAATCCGGTGAGCCAATGACCAAAGAATTGGCGGCGCGGATGGAAATCTCTGAAGAAAAAGTCCGTAAAATCTATCAGGTAGCTCATGATTCAATTTCTATGGATGCGCCTATTGGTGATGAAGACGATACTAGTTTTGGTGATTTTATTGAAGATAAAACCAGTGTTATTCCATCGGATCACGGTGTTGACTATAGCCTGAAAAAAACAGTACGCGAAGTACTGGATACTTTATCACCACGTGAGGCTAAGGTGTTATGTATGCGTTTTGGTATCGATACGATTACAGATCATACTTTGGAAGAAGTGGGGCGTCAGTTTGATGTTACCCGTGAGCGGATTCGTCAGATTGAAGCCAAGGCAATCAGGAAATTACGTCAGCCAAATCGTGCTGATAAGCTAAAGAGTTTCCTCGATAGCTTTGCCCAAATCGAAGGTATTGATCAGGAAATCCTGAAAGAACTGTATGATATGGAAGACGATGAAGAAGAGTCTACCAAGACTAAAGAAAAGCCTTAAGCTGTTTAGCGCTTTATGTAAAAATAAAATTCCAGCTGCACTAGCTGGAATTTTTTATATGCTAAGGGTTTTTTTGATTAAAGGGATGGTTATATTACGTTTTTCCAAAACTGCCGTATCAGCAATATTGCGCATAGCAATTACCAATTGACCAACATTGCGATCATAATGGTTAATTAAAAATTTAAGACCATCATCGCTAATACCAATACCCTCTAGGTTGGCAATATGGTTTAGTGCCTGTAGAATTTCATCATCATCTAGGGCTTTTAAATTAAGATCCAATCCGGCTTGTAAGCGAGTGATCAAGTCTGCTCTAAGGCTAAGTCTATCCAGTGTTGCACATGAACTGGTAAGTAGCATATTTGGTAAAGAATCCTGTTTGATTTTATTATATAAGTCAAACAGTGATATTTGCTGACGGTTTGTGAGCTTATCTATATTATCTATTGCAATATAATCATATTGAAGCAATTTGCCAGGGCTAACACTAGTTTTTGCTACCTTCATATCAATGTAGGTGGCCGAAAATTTGTTACTTTTGGCTAAATGTACCCATGCTTTTAAGAGATGGGTTTTTCCGCTATTATTTGTTCCGGCAATGTGAGTGAACTGGCGTGAAAAATTAGACAAACTATGGACTAATAATTCATTTTTAAGTGGGACAAAATTGCTAAATAACGGTTGTGGGTCAAATAGGTCTAGTAATTGGATTTGCATTTAACTAACTTCATTATAATAATGTGATTTCTTATAATATAACTTGGCATATTTGAGTAGAACGACTGCAATGGTTGATAATGGCAGTGCTAATAAAACTCCAACAAAACCAAATAGTTTACCAAAAATCATTAATGATAAAATAGTCATTACCGGATTAAGTCCAATTTTCCCGCCAACTAGGTATGGAGTTACAAAACCGCCTTCTAGCACATGTCCTACAACAAATACGCCTAGCATAATAAATATCTGGTTCATGCCTTGAAAGTTAGAAAAAGCTACAGCCAAAGAAATGGCAAGACCGGTAAGTATTCCAAGATATGGGATAAATACAGCAAATCCGGTAAAAAACCCAATAATGAACCCGGATGTTATGCCTACTAATTGTAGTGCTGTTCCATAATACAGGGCCATAATTAGCATGACACTAAACTGCCCGCGTAAATATGCTGAGAGCAAATGGTCAATATCACCGACAATAGCATGTACCGCTTTTACATGACTACGCGGAATTAAACCATCAAAAAATTTAACTATGGTATGCCAATCACAAATTGAGTAGAAGAGTATAAATGGTACAAGTATGATATATACAGCAATTTCTATCAAAATCATGCTATTTTTAGCAAGTGGCGAAAATATATTTATTCTGCTATAAATGTTGGTTACATTATTTAGTAGTTGTGTACGTAAATTGGCAAAATTTAGAAAAAAATGCGTGCCATATTTTTGATTAATGGTAGCTAGGATAGTTTTATTTATCCGGGTCACTAAATCTGGTATTTTACCAATAATGGATTGAATTTCGGTTACCATATTAGGAATTATATAGATTGGAATGGCAATAAACATTAAAAATATTAAAATTGACATTACTAAACTTATAACAGTACGATTTATTTTACATTTTTTATTGATTTTTTCTACAATTGGATTGAGGATATAAGTTAAAATCAGGGCTATAATAAAAGGTACAAGAATTTTACCAATAAAAATAATTATGCCAAATATAATTGCTACAAATAGCAAAATGCTAATAATTGGCTTAAGGTTAAAGTTTTGTGGTTGCATAATTCAAATACCTGATAAAAGATAGCGATATTATACACTAAGGCGAGTAAATAACATGCAAAATGTAATTACATATAAAGATGCGGGCGTAGATATTGATGCCGGCGATGAATTGGTCAGGCAAATAGTTCCTTTTGCCAAAAAGACTATGCGCCCTGAGGTTATTGCCGGTATTGGTGGATTTGGTGCAATGTTTGAGATAGGTAAGAGGTATAAACACCCAATTTTAGTTTCTGGCACTGATGGTGTAGGTACTAAATTGAAATTGGCTTTTGAACTAAACCGTCATGATACAATTGGTATTGATTTGGTTGCCATGTCTGTTAATGACATTTTAGTTCAGGGTGCTGAGCCGCTCTTTTTTCTGGATTATTTTGCTTGCGGCAATTTAAATGTTGTAACAGCTACTGATGTGATAAAAGGAATAGCTTTGGGCTGTGAACAATCCGGATGTAGTTTAATTGGTGGGGAAACAGCTGAAATGCCGGGTATGTACTCAGGTGGTGAGTATGATCTGGCGGGATTTGCCGTTGGTGTAGTAGAAAAAGATGCGGTTATTGACGGTAGTAAAATAGCACCAGGTGATGTTATCTTGGGTCTTGGCAGCAGCGGCTTTCATTCCAATGGCTACTCTTTGGTGCGTAAACTTATTGAGGCTTCAACGTTGGATTTAGGCAGCCGTTACGATGACAAATTATCTTGGGCAGACGTACTATTGGCGCCAACGACAATTTATGTAAAGCCGGTATTAGAACTGTTAACGCAAATAGATATACATGGTATGAGTCATATTACCGGAGGTGGTATAACCGGTAACTTACCCCGTATTTTTCCAAATGATATGGCAGCTGAGATAAGATTATCCGCATTGCCAAACAACCGTTTATTTAGTTGGATAAAGGAAACAGCACATTTAAATGATAAGCAAATGCTAGAAACATTTAACTGTGGGGTTGGTTATTGCTTAATAGTAAAAACCGAGACTGAAGCTCAAGTCAGGCAAATTATGAATAAATACGATATACCAGTATATAATTTAGGCGAAATGACGCTACGCACTAATGATGCAGTAGAGTATATTTAATAATACCGAAATTCGGTAGGGATTTGTGCTTAGTTTTTGCGGATGGTTGGGGTGATGCTGCCATACATTGTTTGGCAGGTAGTCATAGCCTGACCGGCAATTTTGCTCATTTGGGTATCACCAAATTTAGAGTAACATCGGTAAGCTCTCTGGTCTTCTTCATAAGCCGTTAAAGTACGTTTTGAATTATCACCTGATCTACAGAGTATAACCCCCGGGCAATCAGCAAGAGAAGATGGTTCGCTGGTAGCTGCATATATGCCCTGGCAAAGGCCAAGGCATATACTGATAACTTGAATGATACTCTTATGTATATTTATCATTGAGAACTATCATTTCCGGATCGGCATAACAGGCCACAGCACTTAGCCAGGCACGATTTCTGAGTTGAGTCTTTGTTTAAGGGGGTTGTAACTGTTGGCTCTAATCCTGAGCCTTCTTCTATATCTAATCGAAGAATTTTAGGTTCATCAGTTATTTCACTTTTAATACAGCTTAATGATATTGGAGAAGTTGAGAAAAAATTTTGCCCTTCATACTTGCTAAATGTAATTTCCCATACACTATAAAGAGGCTTATAAGCAATTAAATATTTTATGGAACTATTTTTTTCTAAGGTACCTGATATGCTTGTCAAAGAATCGTTTATAGTTCCTATATTTGTAAAACCTGTAATTTCTTTATTACCGCTTAGACTTACTTTGGCAATTTTAGTGTCGCGATTGTAAGTAAATGTGATCGGGAGTAATTTGCCGTCAGGCAATCGATCATTATATCCATCTGGCACCTGTATTGAGGCGCATTCCCATTTCTCAGTAGCGGCATTGGCCGTACTCATGTATATAGCAAGAGCAGTAATTAGATAAAAGGAGAATATGCGTTTGTTCATTTTTATATCCTTCAGGAGAGTAAATTTATTTTGCTTATTATATTTATCCTTTAAAGCCTTAATAAGAATTGCTTTACAAGATAAACGAAATAACCACAGCAGTTATTCTGCCAGAAATGGCAAAACAATTGCAATATAAATTTATACTACAGTGAATATGCCTACCGAAATTCCGTACTTTATTGCAGAAATATTATATAATCTTGTAATGATATCTATTTACAGGCAGGAAACATATGAATATACGTCGTATAACTAAAATAAGCTTAATTAGCTTATCGGCAGTATTTGGGCTTATTATAGCCGGTGCAGTTGCATTAGTCACTTTTGTAAATCCTAACTCGTTTAAACCATTAATTATTAAGGCGGTAAATGAAAGTACCCAGCGTAAACTGGCAATAGATGGTAATATTAGTTGGAAGCTATGGCCAAATATTGGTTTACAGATTGAGAAACTAAGCTTGTCAAATCCGGAAGGTTATACCCCGGTAAAGATGTTAGATGTAAATAGTGCTACGGTATCTGTAGAATTAATGCCATTACTAGCACGTAATGTAGTAATTGATAGCATTATAGTTGATGGTCTAAATATTGGATTAATTAAAAAAGCAGACTCAAATAACTGGACTTTTAAATCGGCGGCTAACCCGGACTCCGGTAGTACCTCAGCTGCTCACGCAAATAAACCAATGCAGCTTGAATTAAGTAAGTTTATCTTGACTAATACTACATTTTCGTATAATGACATGACTACAAATAAACAATACAGTATAAAAGATTTTGCCTTTAGTTTAGAAAAAGAATTTGGCGGGCAAATTAGTGTGGATCCGGACAGCCAAAAAATTACCTTAAATAAAGTTAAAATCGATTTTGATAATATTTTAAATGGGAAGTTTAGTTTTGTTGCTAATAATTTTGATAAGCTGGCCTACCAGGGTGATGTAAATATCAATAAGTTGTCTGTACCTGCACTTGCCAATAAATTAAATCAACCAATTGCAATACTAAAAGGCAGTAATTTATTTAATCAGGTGGCATTTAGTGTCGCCTTTAAAGGTGATTTAAACTCTATAGTATTAAATGGATTTAACTTTAATTTGTCTGATATGTTTAAAGGGGTGGTAAATGTTCAGGTGAATAATTTTGCTAACCCGGCATACAACGGTGATATAAAACTAGATGAATTTTCGGCAAATTCAGTACTAGATAGCATGAATATTGCTATTGCAGCCCGTAAAGGCAAGCCGTTATTAGATAGAGTTGCTTTTAATACTAAGTTTGCCGGTAATAATAATAGTATCAATTTACAGCAGTTAAATTTTAACTTTCCAGGCACTTTGCAAGGCGTAACCAACGTTAAAGTGCAAAATTTCTCTGCACCTACCTATAGCGGAGATATAAAGTTAAATGAATTTTCAGCTAATGCGCTCTTGGATAAACTAAATGTTGCTGTTGCTGCCAGGAAAGATAATCAATTATTGAATAAGGTTGCTCTTAATACAAATTTTACTGGAAATACCGATAGCATAAACCTACAGCAGTTAAAATTTAATTTTCCGGGAACTTTGCAGGGAGTTACAAATGTTAAATTACAAAATTTTTCTGCGCCTGCCTATAGTGGAGATATAAAGTTAAATGAATTTTCCGCAAATAGCGTGCTGGATAAAATGAATATTGCGGTTGCCAGCCGAAAGGGTAATCAGCTACTTAACAAAGTTGCACTTAGCTCAGCTTTTGCCGGAAATTCTAATAATGTAGATTTGCAGCAGTTAAATTTTAATTTTCCGGGGATACTGCAAGGTATAACCAATGTAAAAATACAAAATTTTTCTAAACCCAGTTATACGGGAAATATAGATTTACCGACGTTTTCACTCAATTTGCTTATGGCAAAGCTGGCAATGGCGCCAATTGATATCCCAAATAAGCAATTGCTTGATAAAGTTAGTCTAAAGACAAACTTCCAGGCAACAAGTAATAGTATTAATTTAAGCAATCTATTAAGCACAATTTCCGGATCTACCGTAAGTGGTGGGGTAAACGTTACTTCAATTAAACCGCTTAGTTTGTCCGAAAATATTCGTATAAATAAACTTGAGGTTTCCGATATAACTGATGTCAATGGTTACAAAGTGCCCTTAACAGGAATTGCTGCAAGCGGTAGTTTTAGTAATAGTGGGGCTGACTTTAAAAACATGGCAGGAGTTAGTGCCAATCAAAATATTACAGTAGATAATGTCACAGTTTTAGGGCTTGATCTGAATAACTTATTTACCCAATTTGATAATGCTCTAACTAGTACCGGTAAGGTAGTTGCGGTTGTTAATCTTCAAACGATTTCCCATACTACTCGAGCCATTCAGGCTGTGCAAAATATGCGGGATATTGCTGCCAGGGCAAAAGCGAAAGGAAATAAAAACTATAACGAGAAAACTAATTTTGGAATGCTTCAATCAAGCGTAACTATGCGTAATGGCGTTGCCAACCCAAGCTCATTTAAAGTTAGCGGTGGTCCGACAGTTTTAGCAGATGGCAAAGGTAGCGTGAATATGGTCGACAAATCACTAAATTACAATATTTCAGCACAAATAGTAACGCCAATGAAAAATCAGTTGTTAAACAAGTTGATATTCCCGTATCAAGTACATGGCAAGTTTAATAACATTGAAGGGGGCGTAGACTGGATATCAATTCAAACACAAATGGTTAAGTATTTAGTTACCGAAGCTGTCTCCCAGGCCAAAGCTCTAGCTACTGATCAGGTAAGTAAGCAAATTGATACCTTAACCAAAGATTCTAATCCGATAATTAAGCAAAATACTGACGTTATCAAAAAAGGCGCAGCTGACGTAATTAATAGTATTTTCAAGTAAAATCTTAAAATAAAAAGTTTTGCGAATATTCGCAAAACTTTTTTTCTAAAAATCTGTATAATTCGCCATATCATAATATTTTGAGGTAGAACAGGGTATGGTATTATTCAAGAAAACTCTTACTAAGCCGGAAACAGAATCATTGTTTCCCCAACAACCTAAAGCGGCATCAGCCAAAGTATCGGTTCATGAGCCAATGTCTGACGTAGTTGCCAGATCTCTTATAAATAGCCCGGAATTTATTGAACAGGTGAGTGAAGTTCTAACCCGGAAGGTATTAGCAATTTTATGCGAAAAATACGATTTTACCCCGACAGATAAATATTTGGAAGAAGTGTCTAATCGCCGTAAGTATATAGGACAGCTAGATAGTTATTTACAGCAGCGGCGTGAGATAAATAATACTGTAGAAAATGAATTACAGATGTTCTTGCAAGAAACTTCATCAAGTTTAGCTAAAGCATTAGATAACTTTACTATATCAATCCAAAACCGGATCAAACAGGCTGAAGCCAGGCATGGCATAGACGATATAAAGAAATCACTTTTATCAACCACCGACAATGAAAATAATGTAAATAAAACCCAATATATTTAATGTTAGTTTTACCTGTGTTATAGGCTGCTCAACCTTTACCCTAAATTTATATATTTACAATGATACGCCTTATGATAAAATACGCATATTGACTGTTTATTTATTTCTGGCATGAGGTGCATATGGCAAGTGGTAATAAGAATGAGTCTGTAGTGAGCAAGACGCCAAACTCAAATTTAACATCTAATTTACAATATTTAATGAAAAAGACCAGGGTTACGTCAGTAGATTTGGCTGAAAGTGTCAAGGTTTCTGCCGAATTAATAGGAAAGCTAAAGAACGGTTGGTTGAGTAACCCCTCCTTAAAGGTATTAGCCGGAATTGCCAGACATTTTAATCTAACATTACAAGAGTTAGTTTTCGCCGATTTAAAAAATATTGGTAACCATATCATAGAAAAGCAGATAAACTACATTCCAGTAGTTGACTGGGCAAAAATTAAGTCATGGAAAGATGAATCACCGGTTGGGTCGGTTGTTGTGGAAAATAGTTCCCGGGATAGTATGTTTGCGCTTCATCTGGTTCATGATTATGGCGAATTTAAGAGCGGATCATATGTTTTTGTAAATACACAGAAAAAGCCGAAAAGTAATGATTATGTTATAGTATTAAATAAAGACAGCGGAACTGCAAACATAAAAAAACTGATCGTTGAAGATTTTTATTATTTGCAAAGTGTTATTGCCGATCTGGGCAATGTTGTTAAGTACAATGAGCAGGAACATCAAATATACGGAGTTATTGTCGGATATCAAAATACTAAATTTTTTGAGTGATTTTACTTAGCCAAGTTGAAATCACATGGCTGTGATTCCAACTTGTTTGAGTTAATTACGCTTAAGTTTATATTGGGGGGTCGGTCATGCCAAAAAGTAACATATTATCTATTAATCAAGAAGAGCTACAGCGCGAGCGTGATAAATTCCAAAGAATGGTTGAACGAGTTTCGCATGATATTCGTTCGCCTTTAAGTAGCCTGTCTATGATAGTTGGCATGTGTACCGGTATTCCCGAAGAAGATAGGGTTGCTTTAAGAAGCGCAATAACCAGAATAAACGATATTGCCAATAGTTTAAACACCGAATATCAAAACATCAGTCATAGAAAAGCATCCGCAGTAACTGACCAATATGACTCACTATTAGTATCAACGGCTTTACTCGAAATTTTAGGTGAAAAAAGGTATCAGTATAAACTGCTGAATGTGCGTTTTGAGCATAACTTTAGCCAAGATAGTAATTTTGCATTTACAAGTATTGAGGCCACTGTATTTAAACGTATAATATCCCACATCTTGAACAACTCTGTTGATGCGGTAGATCGCAATACAGGGGTTGTGACAATTCGACTGTCCCTTGAAAATAATATGATTAAAATTGTTGTTCAGGATAACGGACGCGGGATGTCCGAAAAGGTAATTAATCATATTATGCAAACTGCGCGTCCCGAAGGAGATGCTTTAGAAAATACCACTGGTTTAATATATGTACGACACACTTTAGAAGAAAATCAGGGTTCATTGTTGGTAACTTCAGAAGTTGGTCGGGGCACTAAAATAACACTATCTTTTCCCAAAATTAGTACACCAATATGGCTCGCTGATAAGATTGAGCTAAATGGTGATGATTTGGTGGTAATTTTAGATGATGAACCATCTATCCACGGGGCATGGAATTCACGATTCAGGTTGCACACCAAACGCGTAGCGATTAAGCATTTTGAATCAGGTCGGGAAGTTATAAATTTTATCAACTACCTGCCATTGGAAAAGCAGAAAAAAATATTTTTATTAGCTGATTATGAGCTGCAAAATCAGGATTTAAATGGTTTGGATGTTATAGAGCAGTTAAAATCTGTACGCTCAGTTTTAGTTACCAGTCATTTTGCCAGTAGAAAATTGAGAGCTGACGTTCAGGCGGCAAAAGCTAAAATTTTACCTAAAATGTTAGCCCCGGAGGTTACTATTACCATTGATGCCAGGGTTGAGCCGGCAGAAGGCAAAAAAGAAGTTAATATGATATTTGCTGATGATGATAAAGAGTTTGTTACAAATATGATACGTGGCTTTTTTGCCGGGCAGTATGTAGAAACATTTTTTGATCCGGAGCATTTGCTGCAGGATATTCTTAAATACAAAAAAAATACCAAAATTTGTCTGGACAATAACTTTGAAAAATCAGGTATTAAAGGGATTGAAATTGCCCAGCGCTTGTATGAGAAGGGGTTTACCAATTTATATATGTTGTCCGGTAATGATATAGATTCTGCAGAGGCACCAGATTATTTGCGTGTGATTTTAAAAAATGATCTTGATGGAATTAAACGCATGCGTGATGCTTAGAGCTTCAGCTCTAAATAGTAAGTGAATTTGATATATAGTCGTATTTTAGAAAACTAAATAAGATGTTTTACGAGATGTCTTATTTAGTACTTTAATATGAGAGAAAATATGTCAAATGCACCAAAAATATTCTTACCAAATGAGGACTTTTACCATAATCATATAACATTCACTTCAGTTGGTGTTATAAAGGAAATGTTAAAAGAGCTAAGTGGAATTGGCCTTACTTATTTTACTTTTGATCGTACATATACTGATGGATCCCATTTGAGATTAACCAGTTCTGGTGAATGGATAGAGTATTACTATCGTCAAAAATTGTATGATGTGGCGATTTTTGAAAAAAATCCGGCCATGTTTAGTAATGGAGTACTTTTCTGGTCTTGGTTAAATCGTGATCCGGTATATTCCAAAGCAGCATTACATGATATAGATCATGGGCTAACAATTGTTCAATCACATAAATTATACTGTGATTTTTTTCATTTTGGAACATATGTAAATAACCCAATCTCTGAAGCTACATTACTTTCCCAACTAGACTGCTTGCATAAATTTATTGCAGTATTTAAGCAAAAAGCGCGAGGGTTAATTAAGAAATCTGAGGTAGCCAGATTTATATTACCCACCAAGTCAAATACACAATATGAAATAAAAGATGTGGTGGGAGCAAATAATCTTAGTGCTTTAGAGCAAGGTGAGATAAAACGGTTTTATTTGGGTGATGAATTTGGTGATGTATACTTGACTGGTAAGGAAATGCAAATACTTTTACATTTATGCAATGGTAATAAATTGGTTGATGTTGCTAAAATGTTATTTATTTCCGAAAAAACTGCAGAAACACATATTGGGAATATAAAAAATAAGTTAAAATGCCGTACAATGTTTGAATTGGGAGCGGCCAGCCAAAACCTGGGGCTGCAAAATATCTCTTTCAAAGCAAGACAATTTTCAGGTGCTAAAAGATATGCTTGAGGTAATAGCAATTCACCATTACTTATTAAAATTAATTGTAGCTGCAGTTAGAGTAAAGAACAGGTTGTTTATACTGCCAAGCTGGGGGCTCATGCAATTATAATTCCGCCAGCTGTTTTTAATGAATTTATCGGTACAGAATTTTAAAAAAATTAAAAAATAGGGGTTTACCCTGATAGTAAAATAGTGGTAGTTTATATTATAGTATCGGTGTAGAGAAAGAGTTTAGTAGTAATTGTTCGTAGCCGAGCCATTACTAGCAGATTTTTGTTGCTAACAACTTAGTTTAGCAATTCAAATTTGCTTATGTGCCAGCTTTTAAAGCTGAAGAAGCGCATAAAATATTTTGAAAATATGAGTGCTGCAGCTAATGTGCTATTTATTTAAGAGTAGTCATGTCACGCGGTTGTTCGTATCATGTATATCAGGGAAGTGTCATGGATTTGAGCACCTGGTTACCCCCCGCAACAATGTTGCCCGGTGGCCTAATGCTCAGGTTTTATGGCACTTTTTTTATTCTTTAAAATAATTGCAGTTGTTCTGGCAGGCGGTTATTATTATCAAAGTGCACTCCAATTCCCAGTAGACGTATTTTGTTTATAATTGCTATGCTTTTTAGTAAATATATAAAAGTTTCCAGATTGACTGAATGACTGCTTATCTCCACCGACTTTACTTTAAAATTATTAAACTTAACCTTAACAAATTGATTTTTAATTTTATAATCATATCCCATATCATTTAAGCGAAGTTGCAGCTTATCATATAATGTCAATAAGTTATTTTGCAATTGAAAATGATTATCAATATCAGTTATAAAAGTAGTTTCAACGCTCAGGGATTTTCTGGGCCTGTCTGGTTCTACTGCCCGTAAATCAATTCCGCGTGATTGATTATATAAAGTATGGCCAAATTTGCCAAACTTATTAATAAGTTCGGCTAATGTATATGTTTGCAAATCGGCACATGTTTTTATATTCATATGGTGTAGTTTTATTAAAGTGACCTTGCCTACGCCAAAAATTTTTTGGACCGGAAGATTTGCTACAAATTGATTAACCATAGGTGGAGAAATAACAAATAAACCATTTGGCTTGTTCCAGCCGCTGGCTACTTTAGCCAAAAACTTATTTGGGGCAACACCTGCAGAAGCGGTTAAGCTGACCTCTTCCCATATCCGTTTTTGAATATCCCGGGCAATCAAGGTGGCGCTATTATTATGGCTTTGGTTATTGGTTACATCGAGATATGCTTCATCCAATGCTAAGGGCTCAACCAGATCAGTAAACTCATGAAAAATATTATGAATAATCTTTGCGGTTTTTTTGTATTTACTCATATTTACGGGGATGATAATCAAATCCGGGCATCTGCTTTTGGCAATCTGGCTGGACATCGCAGAATGAACCCCAAATTTACGGGCTATATAATTGCAGGTACATAATACACTACGTTGGCTCGTACCACCTACTGCTACCGGTTTATTAATTAGTTCAGGATTATCTCTTATCTCAATTGCTGCATAAAAGCAGTCCATATCAATATGAATAATTTTGTGATTTATCATGTGACCTGTTATCCCTGCAAAAGCTGGGATCCAAACAATATAATGACTATGGCAGTTTGCCGGTAGTTATTTTAACATGTGTTACCGCAGCCAAATATTTTTATTAAGTCAGTCATAATACTGGTGTGGACGATATATAATGTATTAGATGTCGTAAAACTAATAGTTCCAAAAACTTTAATAGATTTTAGTATGCATTAACACAAGTATATATGGATATAACTTTAAGTTCATATAAAATATTACATAACCTTGTCTGTATGTATTATAATCTCGCAGTTATAATGGCTAGTATTCATAATTTTGAAAAGATAGGCGATTTAAAATTATGCATAAAGTGGTTTTATAGATTTAAATACATAAGAAAGAGTAGTAAAATATGCAGTTAAAAAACCAATGCATACAGGTTTCGTATGTGAAAATAAATTTAAAATATGAGATTACCGGTTATAACCAAAATTTTATTAATTTTTTTGGTTTGGAAAACAATGGGAATTTATTCGGACAGCTCATTAGTAATGTTATTCCGGGCGTCACTCAGAAGGTATATCTAAAATTATGTGCATCAGGTGGTGATAGGCCTGGATCTTTTCTGATATTTAGAAACCATAGTTTAGCCCAAGTTACAGAGCCATTAGTTTCAATTATATATGTTTTGGTAACTAAAGAGTCTGATGCAATAATTGTAAGACTAGTAAATTGGTTAAATTGGATTTGGCAACTTAATTCTTCGATAGATAATAATTATAATATGATTACCCATATGGATGAATCCAAACATCGGAAGAAAATTGCGCAGCTATCAGAGATGTATTGGTTTAAATCACTAAGCCCCCTAATGATGCATATACCAAATGGGTTTATTGGAATGATTAGTTCCTGGGCATTTTTTGATATATTAAAAATATTTAATAATAAGCGGGGGGAGAATCACTTTTCCAAGGATTATAACCGGGATATGCTAAGTCGAATCCGGCATAGTATAAAAAAAGATCATGGATTAAAAAAGCATGTAGAGGTTAGTGATATTTTAAAGGATAACCTGCTAATTAATCTAAGGTATAACAATGAATTATTTATACCTTATTCGGTGTTAAAGGAAGATATTGTATTATCTGCGGATAAAGATATGTTATTAGAATATATTTTAAATATGTCATTTCATGAAATGAATACCATAAACCAAAAGTAAACCATATTTTATAGATTTAATATATATAAAATATATTATAGCGTGCCTTGCTTTGAGTAGGGTGAAGATTAAGTCGATATTGGTCTACTAATAAGCAAGTTTCCCTAGAGGTAAAAGTATAGCGGCCATTTTCTATCAGGCTTTGCGGTGTTGCAATTAAAGTTGTTGCCTGTGACTGACATTGATTTTTTAGCATTTTATTTGCAGCACAGTATATAAAAATCTCATTTAGGTGTAACGACCAATGGTCACTATCTAGAATAAGAAATTTATTTGCTAAATTGGGGCAAAGCAGATAATCAATGACGAATTCTGAATTGCCGAATAATGCAGGTTTACAATTTGGTTCCGTTGGTTCCAGGCCTTTATTACATTGAAGATTTAGCGGTCCTTGATTATGTGTTATAAAATAAAAATAGCGTTCTTCAACTGTTGGGTATGATAATAATTGCGCTATATCTGTATCTGACCAGTTCCCATCATTTTTTAAAATAAATGCTATAGAGCTATCTACACCATCATAAAAAATCTGATCATTTATGATACAGTCATTACTAGTAATAGGTGTAGACTCTACCCCAAATCCACACATATCATTTCCTAAAGGAGGAAGGTTATTGTACATTTGTGTAACCAAATCCGCGTTAATATTACCATTCCCTCCAGCACCACTTGCGCCACCGGTTATGCATCCAGATAACGCTGCGATGCAAAGTAGTAAAAACAAGATTAAAGACAAAGAGTTTTTTTGTAATAATTTGTTCATAGCGATCCCATAAATTTTATAATAATTTTCGTGTATTAGTATTTAACCAAATCACCATTTTCATCCAGTGTGGCAATCAGGGCAGCTAATTGATCCCAGAGATAATACTGGTCATATTTAATTCTGTTTGAATAGAGTGAGTACTTATTATATCATAAGGATTTTGTTAGTTGGGTGCTGCCGATGTTGCCAGCTCACTATATAAGCGTATACATAAATGCGATACTCTTATTTTGATTCTCTGGGATATAAAGCATACACATAAATTTACATATTAAGAACTATATCATTTTCAAGAATAACCATAAGCTTATATTGCCCCGAATATTTAGCTTAAATTGTTATAAACGGTTAGGAATTGTTTTTTTAAAAGGTTCATGTTACAATCTGAGGTAAAATAAGTAGAGTGGGTGAAATTATGCTAAAATCTTTTAGTTCAAGAAAAATTTGGTTATATTTATGCATTCTTATTCCGTTTTTGGTAGGCTGTATACCTGGCGGAGGTAGTGGCTCAGGCGGAAGCGGTTCGAGTGGGCCAGCTTCTCAAAATATATTGCTGTTATCTGATATACATTTTAATCCTTTCGCAGAATGTACTGCTGATGTTACTCCGTGTCCATCCCTAGAAGCCCTTATAGAAAACAATATAGACCAATGGCCGGGTCTTTTAAGTTCAGAGGCAATTAATAATTATAAAGAAGAGACAAATAATGCATTTTTAACGCGTGGGTTTGATAATTTGGCTCCAATTGTGGCAAGTAAACATGTAAATATTGTTTTAATATCCGGAGATTTACTCACCCACGACTTTGACACTAATTACAATAAATTTGCTCCCTCCCAGTATCAAAACAATTTTACTGATTTTTGTGCAAAAACCTTGCTATATGTAGTTCAGGAATTACAAAAAAGGCTACCTGCTGATACTAAAATCTACGTTACACTAGGTAATAATGATTCGGATATTGGTAATTATAAAGTACAATCAAAGGCTTTTTTAAACGCACTGGCAATAGTACTTGCTAAGTACGTTGACAGTAATAATAAAGCCAATTTTATTACTTCATTTGGCAGTGGCGGGTATTTTAGTGTTCCGTTATCGGATAAACTTACTTTAATTGGACTAAACACCAATAGTTTCTCGACCGCTACAACTGATGGAAGTGCTTCTAATGAGCAGTTGGCTTGGTTTGAAGGTGAGCTTATCAAGGCCCAGAATAGCAATAAAAAAGTTATCCTTTTCCAACATATTCCCTATGGAATAAATTTATATTTTGCAGCAGCATCCGGGCAGGCTGTTTCAACATTAAACGACAACTTGCAAGCTGGTTATTTAGACTTGCTAAACCGTTATTCTTCTGTGATCTCCTCCGTATATGCAGGACATTTTCATAGCGAATTTTTATCTTTAGTAGATGGTAAGATTCCTCTTATTGGTACAATAGCATTTAATAGTTTTTTTGGTAACAATCCGGGTTTTAAAGTAGTTAATATTTCCTCAGAAGGCAAATTTAATGGCTATATAACATATTTCTTCTCTCAGGTAAATGGTGCGCCTATGGTATGGACACCGCTGTATGATTATGCCTCAACCTATGGCACTCCGGCAATGATAACGCTTACGTTAAAGAACTTTCCTTATGATTTTACTGATCCAAGGGTGATTGAATATCGTAATTACTTTAGTGGAGGAGATGGTGCGGTAAATGGGTTCATTACAGAAGATGCCAAGTGGAAGAGTTATTACTGTGGTATAAAGTACACTGACTTGCAGGGTTATACTGAATGCATTCAGGGTATACGATAGCTAAACCTTTATTTGGGGCCGAGCCAGGCACCATATAATATTTTCTCATGTAAAAGTTAGAACACATACCGGAAAACTGATCTATTAAAATAATGTTTTTTAATGGAGAAGTTTGTATGTATAAAATAATAGGTCAACCAATAAAT
>JAJFBE010000009.1 GCA_020697255.1 Burkholderiales bacterium
GTGCATGCCAGGTTTGGGAACAAAATAACCCCATTTGAACGGCATATACAGCTGGTCAATGAGGGTAAATTTATTAACTAAATCGCGTAGTATCAGTTTCCGGTATGTATCTGGCCCATGCATCTCAGTACATTGATGTGAATATTCCGGCAATTTGTGGTATAATAACAACATAGAGCGATTCTATTTCCTGGGGGTGACATGGCTTCGACGGGGGTAGCAAAGCAACAGAGCGCATACCGTGATCTCAGTTCCACGTAAAACACTGTAAAAAAAATAAACGCAAACGATAAAACGTTTAACTTAGCTGTCGCTTAAGACGGCTTTCGCCACCTTGATCTGTCTATAGGTTAAGATCTGGCGTCAGATTAATAGACTTTGGTATAATTTGACTACTTGATTGTACTGAAACTCAATTGTAGTTAGCGAACCATAAGCCTGTTTGGCCGGCGTATGGATAGCGAAAATTTAATAGACCTGACTAAGTATGTAGTACTCGTTGTAGAGGACTTTCGGACGCGGGTTCAATTCCCGCCACCTCCACCATTCTGATTTAGCATCCGTCATGGCGAGTAATTGGCAAAACAATTGTCATTGCGAGCTTTACGCAGTAAAGCGTGGCAATCTGAACTTTTTCTCAAAGTGTCCAAAAGTGTCTGGAAAATGCCAGGCTGGTACACTTATAGTACATTTGAATATTATTTAATTTAGAAATAATTTTGCTGTATCTATTGGGGTATTTGCAGCTCCTCGGATTAAAGTAATAATTCTTTCATTATCTACATACATAATTAAATCCCATATTACACTAAAGATAGTGTATTCTTTATCATTGGGAAACTGTTGACAAAAAATATTCTTAAATTCTTCATATGTAATAGAGTTTTTCTCACTATAATGATGACCATTTTTAATATAGAAACAATTTGCACCTTAAGTCTTTCTGCTCCATATAACATAGCCTGCTTGTTCCTTAAGTACTATATTTAAATATTCAATTATTTTTGGAAAACTTCTGATGAGGAAAAATTGCTTGAATTTCAGAAAAATCTAGTTCTAACCTGGCAAATATTTTAGCTAAAGTAATAATTTTTACATCACTTTGACTAAGTTCAATTTTACCTAGTCCATTTTTAGTCATACCGCATAGGAAAGCTAATTTTTCTTGCGAAAGCTTTTTATTAGCTCTTGCCTGTTTAATTAATAGACCAAGATGTTTAAGAGATTTATCTTCCATTTTTACTTTATTTTTAAATTTTTAGAATAGTATCGCTAATATACGCGGCAATATTGAAGATGAAGTTTTTGCTTCAGGCTATCAACATATAAGTAAGCATCCTGCAACTATTTATACAAGGAACTTTTATATATGGTTGGGGTATCTCAAACACTGCATTGGTGATATTGATACTGTAATAAATGCAGAATTACATTACTAAAATACTATTAGCTATGATCATATGTTCAGGTCGCCGTAGGAATTGCGGCGGGCTTCTTAGTGACTGATGATAGAATGCTGACTAATATTTGAAATTTGGTAACATATATGGCTTTTGATGATTTTAGTGATTATATTGTTTATGTCGATGAAAGTGGAGATCATTCGTTAGGTAATATAAATATGGAATATCCCATGTTTGTTTTAGTATTTTGTATTTTTAGAAAATCTGATTATCTTGAAATTATTAAAAATATCACATCCTTAAAATTTAAGTACTTTGGTCATGATAAGGTTATTCTTCATGAAACAGATATTCGCAGGAAAATTGGTGATTTTAAAATTTTTAATCGTGAGTCCCAAGCTGCATTTATGAATGATTACTGGAAAATAATTATTGAAGCGAATGTTACTTTGATTAGCTGTGTGGTTGATAAGCTTGAGCATAAACAAAAATATATTGCACCAGATAATCCGTATGAATTATCAATAAAAACTTGTATAGAGCAATTTAGCAATTTTTTACAAATAAATGATATTAGCGAGAGGGCTATAAACTATATAGTAGTTGAAAAGCGCGGAAAAAACGAAGATGCCAATCTAGAGCTAGCATTTAGAAGAATTTGTGAAAATAACAAATATAACTTGAAGTTAAGAATGGCGAGCAAGCAAACTAATTGCGCTGGTCTTCAGCTCGCTGATTTAATTGCTCGTCCAATTGGGCTAAGAATATTGAGGCCTACACAACCAAATCGTGGATTTGACATAGTGCAGAAAAAGTTTATGAGTGATAGCAAGGGAAATTATATAGGGTGTGGCTTGAGCTTATTACCTGGAAAATAAAAAGCCCCCGAGATTTCTCAGAGACTAATTACCGATCGCGATTTCGCAATCCAAGATAACATTATTATAACCGATACTTATAAAACAAGCAAATGTTTTTAAAAACTAATGGATTAGATAAGCAGTTTGTAGCTCATAATGAACTATTAAGCAAAATTTAATAGTTCAAGATTAACTATAAAAATTAGTAACTACTAGCAGTAAATTAATTGTCAAATTATAATAACTTAATAAATATGCAAGATGATAGGTTTATCTAGACAATAAATGGTGTAAGACTTACATTAGGTTATGAACCACATAACAACTTCAGTCTTAGCATTTTAGGAATGCAAAAACCATACCGAACTGATGCTAGGGGATATGTTAATAAAAGCAAGCCTATATTGGACCCTCTAGAGTGAATTAAATCAGATGTCGGCAGCCGGCATATAGCAAAGGCTCCTGGGAATATTGAAGATGCAATTTAGCCTCGGGCTATCAACAGATAAATAAAGCACCTGTAACTATTTATACCCGGAGCGTTTATATATGGTTAGGATACCTCAAACATTGTATTGGCGATATTGATACTGCAATAAAAGCAGAATTAGATTACTAAGGGCTATGTAAAAACCTTGGTGGGCCGATTAATACATGTTTTGCCAAGCTAAAACTTTGCTAAATTGTAGTAGCACTAGCTAAGACGTGTCATGTTAAGAAAATGAGGTTTTTTTAACATGACTTTATGAATATATTAAGATTTTGGCGATTTCTTAACATGAAAATAAAGTTGGTTCATGTTAATATAATGCGATTTTCTTAACATGACGTGATAGATATGTTAAGATTTTGATGTTTTCTTAACATGAGAATAAAATGATAGGATGATTTTGATATGGTATTAAGTGATTTACCAATTGATTATGATTTTAATCAAATTGACATTTTGAAAAAATGTAATGCAGCTAACCGTAAGTTGGCTGAGTTGAAAGGTATATGCCAATCAATTCCTAACAGTGAAATACTGATTAATACTTTGTCGTTGACAGAAGCTAAAGATAGCTCGCAAATTGAGAATATTATTACCACTTATAATGATTTATGTAAGCAGGAAATTGATATAAATATTAATAGTGCAACAAAAGAGGTAAGGCATTATATTGATGCTTTAAAACATGGTTATAAATTGGTAAAAGATAATCAACTATTGATAACACGCTATATTATTGAAATAAATAACATCTTACAAAATAATAATAGTGGATTAAGGAATCAAAGTGGTACTGTTCTAAAAAATGATCGCACTGGAGAAATAGTTTATGCGCCACCACAGCATATTGAGCAGATTAGGCGGTTAATGAAAAACTTTGAGACTTATATTAATGAAGATAATGATGATTTGGATCCATTAATTAAAATGGCTATATTGCATCATCAATTTGAAAGTATTCATCCCTTTTTTGATGGAAACGGAAGAACAGGTAGAATCATTAACGTTTTGTACTTGGTATTGAAAGGATTTTTAGATATTCCGGTATTGTATCTGAGCCGTTACATCATTCGTAATAAAGATGAGTATTATGCATTGCTACAAAGTACAAGAACTACCGGAGACTGGAAAAGATGGGTTATGTATATGCTAGAAGGGGTTGAGCAAATTGCTAGCCAAACTATAGATCAGATAGTAGCAATTCGTGATACACATCAATTAACCAAAGAAATAATCAAACAACAATTACCTAAGTTATACAGTCGTAAGTTAGTAGATAGCCTGTTTTTACATCCATATACTAAGATTGAATATCTTCAGGTTCAGCTTGGTATCAGCCGCCAAACTGCTTCTATTCGCCTTGGTCAATTAGTTGATATTGGAGTTTTAGATAAGATGGTTTTAGGAAAACACCACTATTTTATAAACAAAAAATTATTTAGCTTATTATCAGATTAGTTTAGTAAAAATTAGTAATGAAATTGGCGAGGAAGACTTGCTCATAAGGCTGGCAAGTCACCGGACAAGCTACCGAGCAAGCTACCGAGTAAGTATAGATGTCGGAATCAAACTTTGTTTCTGGAGTTGCATCTCGACATAGTAATATAACTATAGTACACCCACTAAAACCAAACTGCCAAAATTTTTTATATTTCCTTATAATAAAAGTTTCATTTTGTCATTTATATATATAACTAATCATTTTACCATTACTCACTAATTGCTGATGCCATTAAGAATGATAATACTATTAGTTTTATCTTGGAGTAACAGGAGGGGCCCATTCTTTACAAACATTAGGATCTACTTGGTGGACTAAGTGTTGCTGTTTTATTGGAAAACTATTCCCAGATGGGTAAAATACATTAGTGTCATTGTCATTAATGCTCACTACTGTCATATAGTATTTCTGGTTATCTAAATCATCTTTTGTATATGAAAGTACATTACTTAAATCAAGCGGTGTGTCTCCATAAGGAACCGTACTAAAGCAATCATCTCCATGGCTAAATATAATATACCACCTGGTCTTTGTATAGCCAGGTTGTATATTATCATACCAGCCTGTGTATCCAGTAGCAGTATAGGCCTTAGGCTCCAAACCATCTCCTTTAACATAGTCATCAATATGCCAACTATGCCAATATTGACAACCTGGGCAATCCTGATTCTTGTTAATTTCAGTAGTAAAAACTCGCAGAAAAGTGAGCGCTTTATTCGTATCATTACGTACAGTGTATGCTATTCCGGCGTCTGGAACCGGGTCCATTTTAGGACAGGTACCTTGTCCTCCCACAAAAACTTGATTTGCATTAGTAAGCGATATAGATACATTACCATCGCCATGAACATCAGCACCGATGTTTCCAGGCTGGCTAAGGTCAATAAGCTCATACAACGCATAAGTTGTATAACGCTTAAAAGGGTTTGTTGATTTGTATTGCATACAAAACCCTTTGTGGATACCTATTGTCCCCATTATTCCATGATAACACTGCCCATCATAGTCGCTGCAAGCAGACAATTCTGAAAAATCATAATCATTGATAAGCAAATACGATAGGGTGTCATCAGCATAAATAATCCGTATAGCTGCAGTGGTAAGCATTATACTAAATAGTAGTTTTTTCATGGCTTATTCCATATAAAAATATTTTTTAATAATAATTTTAGTATGAAAAAGCACAATATGCATCCTAAAAACTTACTTTACAACATAGTTGATACAAACATTAGGGTAAAAAGATAATTCTTTTTCCAGTCAGCAGATCATATTCACATGTCTTATCTTATAGTGATGGTTTTTTTCCAGTAATCTCGTCCGACAGCACCGTTTTGATTAGTAATACCTGATTGTTATGTGGCTTTTTATAAAGCCCTGTTTTAAAATTTAAAATTGTTACCACAAATTATATTAATCATTATTAGTATAGTCTGTCACTAGTGCCCCATATCGGACATTTCCCATTTATTGGATTAGAGTCCACTAATATCGAGTTTTCAAGCTGCAGATTTGATCCATCCCATGATACACTTGCCTGGCTGTTGATATCGATAAATTTTACAACCTGATGCAGCCAAAGAGCTGGTAAATTTACATAGCGTTGCATACAGAATTTTCCAGCTCCTATATTCATTTGACCTGTATTAGTATTACAAGTACCCAGACCATCACAAACAGATAAGCGTTGACCAGTTGGTGGATAAATGAAATAATTTAGTGTTTGAGCTCTGGAAGACACTCCTATAAATGTAGAAGCGCCAATTAAACTTGAGATTATTGTATTTTTTATCTTATTCATTTAGCTTTCATCTTAAAAATTAATAAACCGATTGCTATTATTTTATTTGGCTACCATTAATCGATCTCTTATCAGCAGATACCAGCAATGTACCAGTCTCATCGCAAACGGTTGCCAAAACTAAAACCTCGGATTTAACACCAGCTATTCTTTTTACAGGAAAGTTCACTACCGCAATAACTTTTGTACCCAATAGATCAGCTATTGAATAGTGTTGGGTTAATTGTGCTGAACTTGTTTTTATGCCCAATATTCCAAAATCTATAGTTAAAATGTACGCTGGGATTTTTGCTTCTTTATTATGCTTGGCATCTATAATAGTGCCATTACGTAGATCTATTTTTTCAAAGTCCTCCCAGGTAATTGCTGGTTTCATATAGTATTGACCCCTAAAATTTAAGTTCAGGTTATTATGAACTGCATAAGAAAGCTAATTTTTGAAAAATACTGGATTGCGAAATACCTGTAAGACTAAATGAATTACTTTTATCTAAACTATCTTTTTGCTCAGAAGCTGATCTTTCAACTGCTGAAACAGAGGAGAAATAAAATAGGCTTGAAATAGTGAGTGCCCTAAGTGTTTTTTGCATGCTTATCATATTAAGGTATTTGCAATAACTATGTTATTTTAAATTCCATATAGTAACATATACGCTGTGAAATTAGTGAAAAATTATAGTTATATTTTTAGGTATCACACTTAATTTAATACTAAAGTAGTATGCTATAATGATGCAATAATATTTTGTACCATATAGTGTACACAAATAATATTTTTAATAAGGAGACTAAGCGTTATGAAACAAGTTACACAAAAAAATAGGACTAGATTAACTTTAATTACTATAGGTTGTTTTTTTGCATTAGAATTATCCGGATGTGGCGTTTTTGGGAGCAGTAATGATACACCAGTAGTTAAGCCGCCCTATACTGGGCAACTATACCAAAATGCGGGATTAATAGTATCAACTGATACCATGACCGTTACAGCAATGAATAATTATCCTGCACCGGCAGCAGGTCAAACATCTACACTACCTGTGAGCTTCAAGGTGGCTAAAGATCTACCGGAGAAAAATGTAGAGGGTAAAATATTAATTCCAGCTGGCACATTAGTCAGTGGTACATATACTAATGATGGAAAAATCTGTAATGTTAGCTGGGAAAATATATATGCCCATGGCGACCAAACCATGGATAAATCTAATGCAGTATTAATAGATAAAATCGCTGCACCTACAACATGTAATCCTGCCACAGGTATAAAAACTAATGACCAGTTAACAATTAATTTTACTAAAGCACACAGTCTTGAGGCGATGTAAAATATTTTGCAAGATATATTGAAAAAAATTATACCTAAACCAAGACAAAAAATTTATTACACACTTAACCAACAACATTATTGTTGGATTAATAGCTATACTTAAGCATTGCTAATAAGTATTATATTAATTTTTCTAAGGCTTTTGTATAAAAATATATAGGTAAACATTGAGCTAGCTACCAGCAATAGCATTGCACTATGGTAGCCTGCGATAAAAGAGTTATTATATTTTACATATTGGATATGATATATTGCAGTTCCGATACTAAGTCCAAGTGAGCCGCCGATATTATGAAATGTCCAGGATGTACCAATTGCAAGAGCTTCGCTTGATCTGGGCAGGGAGTTTATTGCCAAGATTGTAGATGGGCCGACAATTAAGCCCCAGGCTATACCCATGATTATAAATGCCGCTAATATAACTAATAAAGGGGTATTGGCCTGAAAATATGTTTGCAGTGCTGCTGATATAATAAATAGTGCAAACCCCCATAATAAAGGCTTTTGTGGTCCGCGCCTATCAACGATTTTTCCAACAATTGGCGATAATAATACAACCATTAAGGTTGTGGGCAGTAACATAAGCCCAATAGTATATGCCGATTCATGACGAATTGTATGAAGAAATAATGGCATAAGAAAGAATGCCAGAGAATAGAAAAAAGATAGAAAAAAGTTGGCAATTATACCGGAAATATAGCCCCGATTTATTAATAGGCTAAATTTAATAATTGGTGATTTATGTTGCTCTTCGATATAATATAAAATAATGAACATAGTTACTGAAAATAATAGCAAGATGAGTACTTTATAAGATGCCCAACCCCAGTTATTGCCCTGAGTTATGGTAAAAATTAACGATGAAATAGCAAGTGTTAATATAAGTGCACCCAGATAGTCAATTTTAGTACTAAGTGCGGTATCCCTAGACCTTGGAACACTTAAGATACAGATAACCAGGCTAAGTAGCATTATGGGTATGTTTACTAAAAATACCCAGCGCCAGCTAAGCGCGCCGACAATTAATCCACCAAGCACAGGTCCGGCTGCGAGCCCGGTAAATGAAATACCAAAGAATATTCCCATTGCCCGACCGCGTTCTTCGACAGAAAATATATGTGAGATTATTGCACCTGACGCTGTATATAATATAGCACAGGAAATGCCTTGAATTAAGCGCCAGAAAATTAGCCATTGGATACTAACTGCACATCCTGCCAGTAAAGATGAGCCGGCGAAAATAGTCATACCTATATATAAAACTTTTTGCCTACCATAAATATCAGCTAAGCGCCCCATTACCACCATAAATGACGATAATGCTAATATAAAAATATTGATAATCCATTGTAACTGTTCGATGGTTGCATGTAAATCATTCTGAATGGCAGGCAAGGTAACGGTTACTATCGTAAAATCTATGCAGCCTAAAAAGCTTGCGATTCCTACGCCAATTAGTACCCACCATTTTTTATTTTTTGAAAAGCTATAGTTCATGTTTTAACTGCACTTTATATAATATATAACTAATTTGAGAATTACTATAGCAGGGAGTATAACTTATATGATTGTTAGACTATAGCCAGAAAGGGAAGTATATATCGGATAAATGCTTTGCCGCCATATACACCAATAACTTTATGGCAAAATTAGTTTTTAGTATTTAATTCCGGACTAATTTCTGACGTAAGGGTAATAAAACGCTCAAAAGCCGCCAAACCTGCAGGAGTATTTTTAAATACTCCGCTACATTCCAGCACATGAACAAATTTGTTACCTACTTCTTTTTTTAGGCATTCGGTAATTGTTTTTTTGCTAAATTGACCATAAGTTTTACTTAAGTAGGTTAACCAATCCTTATGAGGCCACAGCAAGTGTTTTTTGTCTATTGCATTGATTTGTGTTATATCATTAGTTAATAAGATTTGTTCTGCCTGTTTTAATTCATTATCCAACCTGCCCGGTAGAATAGCCAACCCCATAGCTTCAATTAAACCAATATTCTCTTTTTTGATATGATGCAAATGTTCATGTGGATGAAAGATTCCATCCGGATGTTTGGAAGATTTACGATTGTTGCGCAAAATTAAATATATCCGATAATTATCATCATTGAGTTTGCGTACAATGGGATTAAGGGCGTTGTGACGCTCGGCAGTATGGTTTAATATACCTACAGTCTCATCAGAATAGCTAAGCCAATGCTGTAAAATTTTATTACTCAAGCTGATTAAATCTTGTCTGTTACCGGTTAAACTAATTACACTAAGCGGCCACTCAAGAATATGCCCGCTAACTTGCGGATAATTAGGCCAGGTTATGGTTTGGCGAATTTTAGCTTTTTCCATTGGAAAAGAGTAATTACCCGCCTGAAAATGATCATGACTTAGAATTGAGCCGCCAACAATAGGAATATCTGTATTAGCGCCAATTATATATTCAGGGATAAAATCGACAAAATCAAACATTGCTGTAAAAGTAGATAAATTAACCAGCATATCGCGATGCACGCTGCTAAAGATGATTGAATGCTCAGGGTAGTACAGATAAGGCGAAAATTGAAAATACCATGTCTCACCATTTAGGCATAGTGGGATAAGACGTAGGGTGAAACGTGAAGGCCTGGTATAATCACCTGCAAACCCTTCGTTCTCAGCACATAATAAACATTTTGGATAATCGGTAGCTATTTGCAATTTGGCTTCTGCAATCTGCTTAGGATCTTTTTCCGGTTTGGATAAATTAATGGTAATTTCCATATTGCCATAATTAGTACTAATGACCCAGGTATGATTTTTGCTAATATCAGCTAATTTTATGTAATTGCTGGCCACACTTAATTGGTAGAAATATTGTAGTGCGCTGCTAATACCAAAATTTATATATTTATGTTTAAAATTTGTTCTAACCAGGCTAGGTCTGGGAGTAACTATGTCCATTAAATTACATTTTATAATATCCGGTGTATATCCTGGTTTGGATATACCATTAACCTGGCAATACTGGACGATATTATCTAAGATTTCATCTGGGTATTCTAGAGTTTCATTTGCTAATTGAGTTCTTTGGGCTTCGAATAAATTATCATCGCTAGAATTATACCTAATATTAAGTAGATAAAAATAACGATTACGCACATACATTACATCGCTATTTTCGATTAAGTGCGTATTAATAGCATAGTTAATTAATCGTTCTATTTCATACTTAATATCCATTACCTGACTCCAAATTGCCATATTGTAGTTGATAAATATGGCTTTTGTGGTGAATAAATAGGCGCCTGGCAATTTGCCAAATTAATTGCATTAGGAATATTTTGTGTCTCAAGGCAAATACCTAAATGATTAATACATTCCCGGCCACCATTGACTAAATTAGGATTAGCAAGAAAATTCCCGGTATAAAAAATTACTGCCTTTTCTGTAGTCATGATCTTTAGTTCTCTCCGGGTTTTAGCATCAAATAATATAATATTTGGGCTTGATGTATTGGCTAAAATAAACGGATGGTCAAACCCTCCAGCTACTTGTAATTCATTAGCATGCATATCACTTTGGATTAATTTAGGTACTCTAAAGTCAAAAGCCGTGTTTTCAACTGGAAGCCTTTTTCCTGTGGGCAGGGCACTTTGATCAATTTCGCAATATTCATCAGCTACAATTTGGAGTATTTGTCCTGTGCCCGAATTATGCGAACCAGATAAATTAAAATAGCTGTGATTAGTTAAGTTAATAATAGTTGCAGCATCCGGATAAGCTTTATAGATTATAGACAAAGTAGCGGGCTCAGATAATTGATAACATACTTCAAAATGTACATTGGCCGGAAAACCTTCTTCAAACTGTGGGCTCAGATAGGTTAATTTTAAGCCATCAGCTAATTGTGTTACCTGCCAAATACGTTTATCCAGACCAATATTACCGCCATGTAAATTATGTTCTCCATTATTTTTGGCCAGGTTATAAATAGTATCATTTAGTTTAAACCGGGCCATCCCGATTCGACCGCTATGGCGCCCGATAATTGCTCCTAAATAGCCAGGGTTAGTTATATAGCTATCTAGATTATCGTAAGCTAAGACTACATTAGCAAAATTGTTGGTATAATCCGGTACCCAGATTCCGCTTATAATTCCGCCATAATTTAAAATATTAACCTGGGTTCCCGAATCAGCGATTAACTGATATTTAATGATTTCTTGATGATTAATTTTACCAATTACGTGAGAAAGGATTTTCATTGGCTAATTTCCCGGGCACCATCTGAAGATCCGGCGATATAAAAATCTGCTCTCAAGCCAGTAGCTTCAAGATAACTGGCCCCAACTTTATCAATAAATTCCTGAGCGTTAGCTTGTTTAACCAAACTAACTGTACAGCCACCAAATCCAGCTCCCGTCATGCGTGAACCGATACAGCCTGCTGTTTGCCACGCTGCATTAACTAAGCTATCTAGTTCATGCCCGGTAACTGCATAATTGTCTCTTAATGAAATATGTGATTGATTCATCAACTGACCGAAGCCAATTAAATCGTAGTTTTTTAATAAATTAGCAGCCTCTAGTGTGCGGGCATTTTCGGTAACAATATGCTTGGCCCGTAGGCGATGTATGGGATTAGTAATTAAATGTTCATATTGAAAGTATTTGGCTTCATCCAATTGCGCTAAGTTTTCTATAGGAATGTTTTGCTGTAGTTGTTGTAAGGCTGTTTGGCATTCGTATACACGTTCATTATATTTAGAGCCTGCTAAAGTACGTTGCTTATTTGTGTTTCCTATGATAATTACATAATCTTTTAGCTCAAGGGGCGCATACTGGTAGTGTAAAGTAGTGCAATTTAACAATAAGGCTTGATCTTTTCGGCTCATCATGGAGGCAAATTGATCCATAATACCGCAACTAACGCCGATAAAATTATTTTCTACTTGTTGTCCCCATTTAACCATAGACACTGGAGGAACATTAAGATTGTACATATTGTTTAAGATAATTGCCATTAGCATTTCGATAGATGCAGATGATGATAAACCAGCACCATTGGGAATGTCTCCGCCAATTACAATGTTTAATCCATAAGGTATATTATAATCATTATCCAAAAATATTTTGCACATTCCCTTAGGGTAATTAATCCATGATTTGGAAGTGGCTTTAATTGGGACCTCGCTAAGAGAGAATACAATAGTATTATCTTGACTAAAGTTAGTTGAATATAAATGGATATTCTGATCCAGACGGGTACTAACTACCGCGTAGGTTCCATTATTCAGGGCGCAGGGAAATACATGCCCGCCGTTATAATCGGTATGTTCACCAATTAGATTTATACGTCCTGGTGCAAAAAAGTTGCGTAATTCCTGAGCCGTACCAAATAGTTTCTGGTGTATTGTAGTTAATTTATCAATCATTAGTATTTGATCCTGCATTTGCTAATATTTAATTTTAGTGTGGATTATTTATTTTAATTATAGTTAATATTAAAGTGCAGGTCGTAGCTAGAAAAGTAGTACATGGTTATTTATCCAAGCGCATTTTTAAAAAATTCTAATAAACCAATTGAATCCAAGAGTTATTTTATCAGCTTATTGATTAGTTAGACTAAAAATTTCTATATTATAATTTAACGCCTAATACACAATAAAATATAAAGATACCTGGTTATTTGAAGTATATTTATATGAGCTCAACCGTACTATCTCAGCTATTTTGTCTAATGTATAAAGTTTGGTCATATTTTTGCGGGATAAGCTGTATAATAATGGAAGTATTAAGTAAATATTATCGTGACTTCAGGTGATGGTAGCAACTGGACTGCTGAAGAACTTATTAATAATTACGCACGGCAAACTAATAAGGTGAGAAATAGCCTTTTAGCGGGAATATTTTAATATGGTAAAGGGGAATTAATATGCGTTTTGAGTTAAAATTTGATAAAGATAATCAGGTATATTTGGCCTCAAAAGCTTATGGTTATGATTTACTTAATAATTCCCGCTGGAATAAAAGCACTTCTTTCACCCAGGAAGAACGAGATGATTTTAGTTTGAATGGCCTTCTCCCACCATATGTATTTACTCTGGATGAGGTTGTAGAAAAACGCTATATGACAATGGTTGCAAAACAGGGCGATCTAGAAAAACATATTTATTTACGTGCAATACAAGATCGTAATGAAACCTTATTTTATGCTCTTATAGATAAGCATATTGAAGAAATAATGCCATTGGTTTATACTCCTGTTGTAGGCTTGGCTTGTCAGGAGTTTAGCCATATTTATCGTCAGCCGCGCGGGGTTTTTGTAAGTTATCCTAATCGTGATAAAATTGATGCTATGCTATCTAGCCCTTATTTTGATAATGTTCAGGTGATTGTTGTATCGGACGGGGAGCGAATTTTAGGATTAGGTGACCAGGGCGCCGGTGGTATGGGAATTCCGATTGGTAAGTTATCTTTATATACAGCTTGTGCCGGAATTGCACCGGAAAAAACTTTGCCAATTTTACTTGATGTGGGTACAGACAATCCTGACCGGCTTAAAGACCCGCTATACATCGGGTGGCGTAATCCGCGCATTCGGGGTCAGGAATATGATGATTTTGTAGATATGTTTGTTAAGGCTGTTAAAAAGCGTTTTCCGCATGTATTATTGCAATGGGAGGATTTTGCCCAAGCTAATGCAGGTAAGCTCTTAAATAGGCACAGGCAAGAAATTTGTAGTTTTAATGATGATATTCAAGGAACAGCTGCAATAACTGTGAGTGCCTTGATTGCGGCAATCAAATCCTCAGGAATTAAACTCCAGGATTTAAAAGCTGTAGTAGTGGGTGCCGGTTCGGCTGGAATTGGTATAAGTAACTTATTAGTTGATTATCTAGAATATACGGGTATATCCCGTAAGGCAGCGCAGGAGCAGATATTTTTGGTAGATAGATATGGACTTATAACCGAAAATATTGACAGCCTCGATTTTCAACATGAATATGTTAAATCCAATGAGCATATCGCTAGGTGGAAAATTAAAGATAAGCAAAATATTACTTTATTGGAAACGGTTGCAAATGCTAAAGCCAATCTTATAATTGGTGTATCGGCTCAGGGTGGTATTTTTACTCAGGCTGTGATTGCACAGATGGCTCTCAATACGCCGCACCCTATTGTATTTCCGTTGTCTAACCCGACAACTAAAGCTGAGGCAGCTCCTCAGGATGTTTTAGACTGGACTGCAGGCAACGCAATTATTGGTACTGGTACAGCATTTCCATTAGCCAATCGTAATGGTAAAATGACCAGGATAGATCAAGTTAATAATTGCTATATTTTTCCTGGAATTGGTTTAGGTATTTTGGCAGTTAAAGCAACTATTGTTACGGATAAAATGTTTTTAATTGCTGCGATTGCTCTGGCCGAATTATCCCCGGCAACAACAGATCCAACTAATAATCTATTGCCGCCGCTTAATGAAATACGAAATATCTCTAAGCATATAGCTCTACGGGTAGCAAAAGAAGCTATAGATTCTGGTGTAAGCCAAATTAAGCCAGAAAGTGATCAGGCTTTGTTGCAGTTAATTGAAAGCAACATATGGGAGCCTAAGTATATTCCATATAAACGAGTAGGCCATGAATAAGGTACATTTAATTATTGCATTTGTGAATATTTAATTTTATTAGTTTCGTAAAAATTTATGTAATGCACGAGGCACCATACGCTGCAAGATATTATTCTTGTCAATTATTTGATGTCGAATAGCCATTGCTATATGTATGGCAATAATTGCTAATAAAAGATCTCCGCTGAGATTATGGGTTACTGCTATTATAGAATAGAGTATCTGGTTGTGAGTGGTAATTATTGCTGGAATAGTTATGAAATTAAAATAATGAAATGCGCCCGAGTGTATGTTATATCTCAATATGCCAGTAAGTACAAGTGTTCCAATTAAAACGTAAATTACTATATGGCCTAGATTGGCAATGGTTATCTCTTTTGGGTGCAGAGATGGTGGATATGGCGGGATCTTATGTGTTAAGCGCCAACATACACGTAGGATAAATAGCAGTAATATACTAAACCCGATATTAAAGTGCAAAAAATACAAAATCCCGGCATAAGGTTTCAGGGTTTCGTTGTCAAAGGCCAGGAATAAATATGCCGTAAGTAGCTGCAGGATTATCAAAATTGCCATTAACCAATGTAATATTTTAGCTGTTGCAGTGTATTCATTTCTCGTATTCATTTTAGCTTCCTTGACAACCAGCAGTGAATTTAACATAACTGTTTAATTAGGTAATAAGTATACCAGTAAATTTAGCAAATCTTAGAAAATAATTTGTGCTATACTAAAAACCTGTTGCAGTTTTTAGCAATATTATTAAGGAGAATAAAATGAGAAAATTAGTTAAATTTTTAATATCTTTAACATTCGTTATGCTTGTTGCCACAGGAGTAAGAGCAAAAACAATTGGTGGTTATATTGATAGCGCTGTTGATTCAGTTAAGGACACTACAAACAGTACAGGCGCTGCATTTTCCGATCAAAATCTTGAACGCAAGGTAAATAATGTACTTTCTGCTCAGGTACCTAGCGGAAAATTTACTGTAGCTAGTTACTACAAACATATATTATTAACTGGGCAGGTTCCTAATAAAGAGGCTAAAGAAAGGGCTGTGCTTGCGGTGAGAAATACTGCCGAGGTTAAAGGGGTATGGGATTATTTAACTGTGGAACCAAATGAAAGTGCCAAAGCTGTTTCAAATGATGCAAGGATTACTTCAGCTGCGAAAAATAAGTTAATGCTGCAAAAAGGAGTAAACTCCAATAACATAAAAGTAGTTACAGATAATGGCGTAGTTTACTTACTTGGCAGGGATCCTGGAAATAAGAGTAAAATTGATTTGGCAATTACAGAGATCTCGAAGATTGATGATGTTAAGCAGGTAGAGAATTTAATTTGGTATAAATCAAAATGGGTTAAAACTGCGAATTAAATATGCAGCCATTAATAGAGCATAAGTGGGATCTGAGTATTCCTGAAGCTATTAACTTACAAAAAGAGTTAGCCCTTAAGGTGCAGGTAAGTCCGCTAGATATAAATAGTTTACGTTATATTGGTGGAATTGACTGTGCACCTTCAACAGATATGTCTAAATATTTTGCGGCGGCTGTAATTTGGGACATACATACCCGCGAATTAGTTGAGTATCATATTGCAGATGCTCCATTAACTTTTCCTTATGTTCCCGGGTTATTATCTTTTCGTGAAATTCCTGCCGTTATAGAAGTTATGAAAAAAATAAATAAGAAGCCGGATATTTTTATAGTTGATGGGCATGGTATCGCTCATCCGCGTGGTATTGGGATTGCTGCGCATATAGGAGTAATTTTTGATGTACCTACGTTTGGTTGTGGAAAAAGTTTGCTATATGGCAATTATCAAGATCCGGCACATGAGCGTGGTTCTACAAGCCCTCTAATGGCAAAAGGGAAAGTTATAGGTAATGTTATACGAACTCGCAGCAATGTACGACCGGTTTTTGTTAGTGTAGGGCATAAAGTTGATCTAAAAACCGCCACCGAACTAACCATATCTTGTAGCGGCAGGTTTCGTTTACCTGAACCAACCCATTTAGCTGATAAGCTAGTTGCACAAAAAGAAAATAAAAGTGTAATTATTAATAAATTATTATAGAATCTGCTTTTGTTTTTATATGATGATTGGTTAACATAAATATTGGAGAATCTTTTTAGTAAAAATAACACCAAATGGGTTACAAACTTTATGGAAAGCAAATCAGACAACTACAAAATTTACTACATTAATATGAACTGTGGGAAGTCGGATAATTGTTGGTACGGATATCCCAGCAGCAGAGATTCCGGGAAATAACTCCCATGATTATGCTGTTGGGAGAAATGCAGCAACCGGACAAGAAATTGCCAGATCTGATATTTTATCGGCAATGACTCAAGGTACAATATTTATTTTGCAATTACTTTGAAAATAATTGAGGAGATCAGAATGAAAAATGGCTTAAAATTACTTGCTATACTGAGTACTACTACAGTTTCAAGTTTCGCTGCAAGTGTCGAAATACCGATGTATTTAACCAACGAAGCACATAGTTCTGTTGGTAGTATAACGGCAACTGATAGCAAATATGGTCTGATGTTTATACCAAAACTAATGGGATTGGTTCCTGATTTAGGTGCCGGGGTTCATGGTTTTCATGTTCATGAAAAAGCCTCTTGTGCTGATATGGGGATGGCAGCTGGTGGCCATTTAGATCCAAAAAAAACGAAAACCCATTTAGGCCCATACAATCCTAACGGACATCTTGGGGATTTGCCAGCGGTGTATATTGCTGCAGACGGTACATTATCGTTACCGGTTGTGGCTCCACGCCTAAAAGTTAAAGATATTTTGGGACATAGTTTAATGATTCATAATGGTGGTGATAATTATTCAGATGAGCCAAAACTATTAGGTGGTGGAGGACCACGCATGGTATGTGGCGTAATCCCCACCAAGTAACTTATATGCAGCCATTTTTAGCAGCTTTGGCAACGACGGCCTGGCCCAATTGATAGGTGACTAAAGCATAACGGTTACTATGATTATAGGCAAAGATTACAAAGAAATTATCTAAGGCAAGCCAGGCAGGGTTTTTTGCCAAATTACTAAATGAGATCAAATCGGCCATGCTGGATTGATCAATTGCCGAGCTACGAACCGTAACACCGTTTTGCTTCCAGGTGGCTATAGAATAAGCAAGTTCTCTATTATTGCAGCGAAGCGTTTGACATGTCTTGCCATTATGTTTAGCATTCAGGTATACTGGCTCGCCGCTTTTCCAGCCATGTCCTTTAATATAATTACCAATACTGACAATTGCATCATTGGCAATCATCAAATCTGGTGTATCTCCGTTATAGCTAACCGCATAATCCAGATATGAACTAGGCATAAACTGGGCAATGCCAAACCCACCATCAATTGAGCCACGCATTTCTTCGGGATCCCAATCATTCTTATAACACATAAGCAAATATTTGGCCAATTCCTCCTGGAAAAATTCAACTCGTCTTGGTGAATTAAAGGCAACAGTAGCCAGCGCATCAAGTACTCTATAATGCCCGGTATTAGTGCCATAAGCTGTTTCAACCCCTATGATACCCAGGATAACTTCAGGCGGTACACCATATTTTTCTCGGGCTTTATGTAGTGCATCTCTATGGCTACACATAAATTGGGCACCCCGGTTGATCATAGCCGGGTAAATAAATTGCCGCCTATAGCGCTCCCAGCTTCTTTGACTTGGTTGGGATACTTTTCCACTTGGTTGTTGTAATTGATAGCTGCGAGGTTGAAAAATTGCCCGCTCTAAGGCTTTTTCCATATATTTTTCAGGGATATTTAATTTAGCTGAATACGTGCTGACAAATCTTTCTTCCTGATCATCGGTAAATACTTTAGTTGCAAATACATATGTAAAATTTAGGCTAAGATAAGCAGTAAAAATAGTTTTGTATATCATAATTTACATCCTAATTCATTGGCGCGGGAGACAACTGAAGTACCTAGCTGGTATATTGTTAATGCATAATAGGTACTATGATTATAAGAAAAGATTGTAAAGAAATTATCTAGTACCAGCCATGCCGGGTGATTGGCCAGGTTAGTAACTGAAACAACCCTGGATAAATTTGATGGATCGATTGTGAAAGAACGTTTAATTGCTATATCACTGTTTAGCCAGGTAGAGAGATCATAGGCAATTGCTTGAGTGGGACAGTTTAATTGTTGGCAGGTTGCGGGGTTGGTGTTAACATTTAAGTATACAGGAGCGCCCTTTTGCCAGCCGTGTTGTTTGATATAATTGCCTATACTCATGATTGCATCATCCGCAATCATTAAGTCTGGAATCTCTCCGGTGTAACTAATAGCATAATCGAGGTAAGAGCTGGGCATAAATTGAGCCATGCCAAATGCTCCATCAATTGAGCCTTTCATTGCAGTAGGATTCCATTTATTTTTATAACACATTAGTATATATTTGGCTAGTTCATCCTGAAAAAAGTGGACCCGATGGAGCGTATTAAACGCAATAGTAGCCAATACATCCAGGACTTTAAGATGACCAACATTTTTACCATATGCGGTTTCAACACCTAGTATGCCTAAGATGATTTCCGGTGGCACTCCAAAATCAATTCCAGCTTTACGTATAGCATCTTTATGCACACACATAAACCTGGCACCTGTATTAATCATGGCCGGATATATAAACTGCCCTCTATAGTGCTCCCATTTTCTGCGACTATCTGCTATAGTAATTATACTACTAACTGGCGGCTTAAGCTGGTCGCTAGCTGGCTCATACGTAGCCTGATGTAAAACTATTCTTATATAGTCTTCAGGTATTTGATACCTGTGTGCGTATTTTTGGATAAAATTTTCTTCCTGGGCTTTGGTAAATACTTCAATTGCCGGTGCATTATTAAAACTTATAGCAAAAAATATGAAAAAAAATATTTTATTTATTGATTGTTGCATCATAAAAACCTCATATTTTATTCTGGTTTTTCTTCTACAGTATACTGATTACTAAGAGTGGTTTGGTTATTCGGTATTGATAAATCAATGATTGCATCAAGATGTTTGTAATCAGTTACTATTATCATAGCATGATTTGCTAAAGTTTGGCTTAAATAATTTAATATAAGTGGATCATCCTGGTTAGTACTTGAAATTCCGTTATCGATATTATATGCCGGTAGCTCTGAGTATAGTGGCATAATACTTATTATATTCGCCAGTTCGGGATCTTTTTTATACATGTTTTGAATGGTTTCTATTTTTTGTACGGTTGAATAGCCGGCTTGTGGAGTTATAGCAACCATAGTCTTATCCCAGACAAAGGGAAAGGTTGCAAGTTGCGGATTACTTGACAGCAAAATGATTTGTTTGCCAGCTTTTTTTAATTGGCCGACACTATTTTTAAACATAGATTTTGGTACTAAACTATGTCCAATGATAGTGATAATATGATTATATAATAGTGTAGCATCTCTGGCATTCATTTTACCATAATCAGCCCACAGATTATTATCCAGATCCAGAATAATAATTTCCCCGGAATGATTGTTTACATAATCATTTATACTTGTAAGAATATTATCCAGCTTATCGGTTAAGTATATATTTGAAGTATAGAGTGAATTATTTTGTCCACATACCTGTAACTCGATATAACGAATACCATCACTTAGTTGATGGTTAATATCTTCTTTTTGTGTATTTAGGTAAGCAACAAATGATTCACGGTTATAGCGTTTACTCTCTTGCATGACATGTTGCAAGGTAGCGTTAATAGACATATTTTTAGGATCAATACTTTCTCCAACACATAAAGACTCGCTACCTTTTATATTATAGGCATTAGCCAGGTGGGTTCCCGGAAGGGTAAGTTCACCAATAGTTTTATCATCAATAATACGGTGGTTATCTTTCATCCATGTACTGTTTGTGGCACATCCAGAAGCAAATATCAATGGTATAAAGAAAATTATTTTTTTAAACAATTAAGGTATATACCCTTTGGTTAAATAGCTATCCAGGGCATGACTGGCTCCCAGAAATGCAGGGAAGTCATGAGTAATTACGTAAATTGGCATTTTTACTAAAAATGGACGATAGCGTCCTTTATCCTCAAAGCGCGAACGAAACTCCGAATGTATAAAGTAATCCAGGATTTTTGGAATTATACCGCCGCCAATATATACCCCGCCAAACGAATTTAGTGTAACGGCAACATTAGATGCAACAGTACCCAGCATGCGGCAAAAAATATCTACGCTTTGCTGACATAGCCAATCAAGTCCAACAATTCCTTTTTGCGTTATTTCGGCTGGAGTTGGTAGGGTAGTAATTGACTGGCCGTGGATATAACATAAGCCTTCATATATTAGCTGTAATCCGGGACCAGATAAAAAGCGTTCAGCTGATACGTGGCTAAAACGCTTATGTACAAAGCTCCACAGCTCAACTTCTTCTTCATTAACTGCAGGAAAACTTGATCTGCCACATTCAGCAGCGATTGCCAGGTATTCACCAAGCGGATGGCGAATTAGTGAAGCCATTCCAAGCCCGGTACCCGGCCCAATTACTAGTTTGGGTTTACTATGATCAGGTTCCTCTGTACCGCCTACCCGGACTAAACATTCTTTAGAGATATGAGGTATCGAGAGTGCCATAGCGTGCCAGTCATTGAGAAAAATTAAATTCTCAAAACCGGTTTCGGCTCTGGTTTGTGACTGGGAAAATGTTTGCCATGGGCTATTAACCATAAATATGCTATCGTCAATTACCGGGGTTGGTAAGGCAAGCGCTGCATTTTTTATTTTACCGCTCATCCCGATTTGGTTTAGATATTCGATTACTACGTCGGATAAAGCCTTAAAATCTTTACAGGCAAAAATTTTTGTTGATTCATATTCAAAAGGTCTTACTTCAAGGCTAAAGCGGGCATTAGTTCCGCCGATATCGGAAATTAAACGAGGGAAAGTTGTCATTAGGAAACCCTTATATAATACTGGAATTAAGAAGAAAATATACAAACATCAGGACGTTTTCTTAGTAAGTAGCTAATGGGATAGTCCTGGTTATGCCCCTTTATAGCATCATCTAATACTTTTAGTTTTGTGACATTAGCCGTTATACCAATTACAGCCAGGATTAGGTGCCTGATCTTAAGTAAGGCGCTTAAATTTAAACCGATTCTGGTATATTTTGCACTAAGTGGATTAGTTTCGATATAAGCTGGCTTTGCATTTATATCAATTGCTTGTTTAAACTCAGGGCACTCAGGGAAAATTGAAGCAGTATGCCCATCTTCGCCCATGCCAAGTATGGCAATATCAATTTGGTTAACTAAAGAGTTGGCATTATTTAACATTTCAGGCAGGTTTGATTTTGCTAAAACAAGACCGCTAAATTTGGCATTTGCTGCCTGGTTTTTTAATAAATGAGTACGAACTAAAAGTTCATTGCTATCTGCCGAGTTGGTATCTGTTACACGTTCATCGACTAAAGTAATGGTTATTTTCTCCCATGGAAGCTTAGCAATACTTAGTTTTTCAAATAACGGAATTGGGCTTTTGCCGCCTGAAACCGCGAGAGTAACTTGGTTTTGCTGTTTTAGTAAATCACATATAGTTGTAGTAATGTATTTGACAATTAGATCAATCTGCTGGTCATTATCGGAAACAAAATTATTGCTCATGCTTGGTGGCACCTATAAAGTGTTAAGTCTATATTCTACACTAAATGGAATGTATCTAGTATGTATATGATATAATCCACATTATTAAACTTAGATTACAATGGAGTATTATTATGGGATTTCTTCTGGGTAAAAAAATATTAATTACCGGATTGTTATCCGATCGCTCGATTGCTTTTGGCGTAGCTAAAGTATGCAAAGAGCAGGGAGCGGAGTTAGCTTTCACTTACCAAAGTGATAGATTTGAACAAAGAGTAAGAGATTTAGCTGCAAAGTTTGATTCAAAACTGCTCTTTAAATGTGATGTAACGGTAGATAGTGATATTGAAGGGTTATTTAATGGAATCGCCAAAGAGTGGGGGCAATTAGATGGTATTTTACACTCTATTGCTTTTGTTCCAAAAGAAGGTTTAACCGGAAGTTTTGTTGATAATGTAAGCCGCGAAGTTTATCAGGTATCTAATGATATTAGTTCCTATAGTTTTCTGGCACTAGCCAAGTATGGACGCAAATTATTAAATAAATCAGGAGGTTCATTGGTTACTCTGTCTTATCTGGGTGGAGAGCGTGTAGTTACTAATTATAATATGTCTGGCGTTGCAAAAGCAGCATTGGAAGCAACAATGCGTTATATGGCTAATGACCTTGGGCCGGAAGGGATACGGGTAAATGCAGTATCAGCTGGGCCAATTAAAACTTTAGCCGCTAGTGGAATTTCGGGGTTTTCAAAAATTTTAGACCATATTGCTAAAAATGCTCCTTTAAGACGTAACATTACTGCTGAGGAAGTTGGTAATGCAGTTGCATTCCTATTCTCTGGTTTAGCCAGTGGTATAACCGGTGAAGTGTTATATGTTGATTCTGGTTATAACATAATGGGTGTTGGGTTAGATGGCTAATACTTTATACCAAAAAATTTTTGCTATTGCCAACCGGGTTTTTAGCGATGAAATTGAAGGTATAAATACGGTTGCCAAAAATCTAAACGCTGATTTTGCCAGCACTGTCACTCTTCTTTTAAATTGTAAGGGTAAGGTTATTGTGCTTGGTATTGGCAAATCCGGCCATATTGCCAAAAAGATGGCTGCTACTTTTGCCTCAACCGGAACTCCTTCATTTTTTGTACATCCGGCAGAGGCTCTTCATGGTGACTTGGGTATGATAGGAAGCCAGGATGTTGTAATTGCTATATCTTATTCAGGCGAATCGGACGAAATTCTTGCTATATTGCCAGCTATATTACATAAATCAATTCCCGTTATTGCTATGACTGGCAATGTAAACTCAAGTTTAGCAAAATATGCAACTCATGTATTAAATATTCAAATTGAAAAAGAAGCTTGTCCTCTAAATTTGGCGCCAACTACCAGTACAACCGTGAGTCTGGTTTTAGGTGATGCTATAGCAGTTAGCTTATTGGAATTACGTGGATTCAAACCCGAAGATTTTGCACTTTCTCATCCCGGGGGCAGCCTTGGCCGGCGGCTACTCACTAAAGTTAGTGATATTATGCATGGTGGCGATAGGCTGCCTGCAGTATCTATTGGTGCCAGTTTAAAAGATGCAGTGGTTGAAATTAGTAATAAAGGCTTGGGCCTTGCTGCAGTTATTGATGACAAACAAAAGCTTTGTGGGGTAATTACTGACGGCGATTTACGCAGGCTTTTAGATCATAATGTAGATATCAGGAGCGTCCGGGCGGTGGATATAATGAATAAAAATCCCAAATTATTAAAGGATACGGATCTTGCCACAACTGCAGTTAATCTTATGGAAAAATATAAGATCACTGGTTTTTTGGTGGTAGATGATAAGATGAAGCTAGTAGGTGCCTTTAATTTACATGATTTATTTAAAGCAAAGTTAATTTAACAATACTTGTGTCATCCCCGACTTGATCGGGGATTTGTCTTAAAAATATAGAGGGACTAAGTTTTTGAAGAGCGATAATTTTATAGTTGAAAAAGCCAAAGATGTGAAAGTTATAGTGACAGATGTAGATGGTGTTCTAACCGATGGCTATATTACAATTGATGAAAACGGAAATGAACCATTTGGTAAGTTTAGTATATATGATGGTTTTGCTGTAGTAATGGCGCATGCTTGCGGTCTGAAAATTATTGTCATTTCGGGTCGGCAATCCAAATGTACTGAGGTCCGTTGTAGAAAACTTGGAATTGATGAAGTATATACCGGAGTACCTAATAAATCGGAAAAACTAAAAGAAATTGCCAAACGTTTGGGCTTAAATTTTAATGAGATGGCCTATATTGGTGATGATTTAATTGACTTAGGTGCAATGAGTCTGGTTGGTTTTAAAGTGGCCCCCAAAAATGCGGTACAGACAATAAAAGATTATGTAGATTATGTGACTAGCGCTGCCAGCGGTGATGGTGCTTTGAGAGAACTAGTTGATCTGGTACTCAACTCTCAAGGTCGTTATGACGAATATGTGAAACAGTTTTTTAATTTATAAAAATGCATAAATTTTACTCTTCCCGCACATTTACTGCCTTTGCCATGATTATCATGGGGGTGTTATGTTTACTTTTAGATACCTTAACCCGAATCAATTTTAATAAGATTGAATTACCAAAAAATAGTCCTGAATATAATGCCAAAGGCGTAAATGGCAGTGTATATAATAAAAATGGTAAGCTACAATATAACCTGAAGAGTAATACAGCCTGGCAGTTTCCTGAAGATAAACGTATTTATATGGAAATGATGGACATCAAGATGTATAATGAGAGTAATGAAGGTATAAAATATGATTTAACCAGTGATGATGGTTGGGTGAATCATAGTAGTAAATTAGGTTATTTAGGTAAAAACACAGAATTGGTAGTTGAAGACGCGAATCCCAGGAAAATTACCCGGATTTTTGCAAGTGCAGTGGATTTAGATTTAAATAAAAATATATTTAAGAGTAACGAAGATGTGAAAGCGATCCAGGATAAAAACATATTGACCGGTCATGGATTTAGCTATGATCGGGATCGGCAGTTTTTAGAAATTAATTCAAAAGTTAAGATTATTTATTACAGGTAAAATAAATGATAAATAAAAAATGGTTCTTATACGGTATGGTTATTATGACCTATTGTATACCGGTTGTATCTTACGCCGGGGTAAGCTCGGATGAAAGTAAACCAATCCAAATTGAGGCTGATCATGCAACACTTGATCAAAAACAAATGGTGACTGTATTTTCCGGCAGGGTAGTGATTACCCATGGAACGCTGGTGGTACATGCAAATCAAGGTACAGCTACTCAGGATAGTGGAGGGGATAAAACCTTGCTATTAACAGGTAATCCGGTTACATTTGTACAAAAGGCAGATGATGGAGAATTAATTGAAGGCCAAGGCAATAGATTTGATTATAATACAAAAACTAGTTTAGCTATATTATCCGGCAGAGCTCGGGTAAAAAAAGGTAAGAATCTGATAGTTGGGGATACGCTTACTTATAATACAAAAACTCTTGTGTATAGTGCGGCTGCAGCTCCGGCTAATGGGGTAAAACCTGGCAAAACCAGTGGTCGTATAACGGTTATTTTGGATGGACAAAATGGAGCAGTCAAAAAATAGTATTTTAGATGTTAAGCATTTAAAAAAACAATTTAAAAATCGTGTTGTAGTTAAAGATGTCTCCTTTCATGTTGAAAGTAGTGAGGTTATTGGGCTATTAGGTCCTAATGGAGCAGGGAAAACAACCAGCTTTTATATGGTTGCCGGGCTTTTAGCCAGTGATGGCGGAGATATTTATCTTGATGGTGTAAATATTAAAAGCATGCCGATTCACAAGCGTGCAGAGTTAGGGCTTGGGTATTTACCGCAGGAAGCTTCAATTTTCAGGCAGATGACGGTTGCCGAAAATGTACAGGCAATTTTGGAACTGAAAAACATGAGTAAAAAAGAAATGAAAAAAGAAATTGACCGGCTTTTATCTTCATTAAATATAGAACATCTACGCGATGTGAATGCAATGGCTTTATCCGGAGGTGAGAGAAGAAGGTGCGAAATTGCTCGGGCACTAGCCAATTCACCACGGTTTATTTTATTAGATGAGCCATTTGCCGGGGTAGATCCAATAGCGGTAAACGATATCCAAAAAGTAGTTACCTTTTTAAAAGACATGGGGATTGGGGTAATTATTACTGACCATAATGTACGTGAAACATTACGAATTTGTGATCGTGGTTATATAATTAGCGAGGGTAATGTTTTAGCAAGTGGTGTGCCGGATGAGTTGGTGAATAATCCGAGAGTTAAAGAAGTATACTTAGGTGAGAATTTTACATTGTAGATACTGCCACCTGTAAATTATAGGAAAGAAGCGATGTGCAATATTGGAGCTTTAATATGAAAGAATATAAACTAGCTGTTGTGGGGAATCCTATAGAGCATAGTCTGTCACCGGTGATATTTAAATTATTTGCTAAACAGTTTAATGTAGAGCTTAGTTATAATAAAATGTTGGCCCAAGATGCGGCCGATTTTAAGTTAAAGGTTAATGATTTTTTTAAATGTGGTGGTTTGGCACTTAATGTTACTAGTCCATTTAAAAATGATGCATACGAAATTGCTTTGCATAAAACAAGTAGAGCAAATTTTTGCAAGGCAGCCAACTTTATCCGTATGGAAAAAGATAAATTACTTGCTGATACGACTGATGGAATCGGATTGGTTGAAGATATAACCGGGAATAAAAAATTTAAAATATCTGGCAAAAAAATCCTGGTTTTAGGTAGTGGGTTTGTTTTAGATTCCATCTTGTTAGACCTTATCGCACATAACCCATCTCAAATTAACATCTTAGCTAGAAATACTGATCGGATAGATTATTTATCCAAAAAATTTGCAACAGATGTTTTTGATCCAATTACCTATTACGATATTATATTTAACTCAACTCCAAATACAGCTGACAATTCACTATTCTCCCAGGTCAAATGTTTAAGCAATGATGCGCTATGTTATGACCTGACTTATAATAAGGAAAGCTTGTTTTTAGCTAGTATGAAAAAGCAAAATACTACTGTAAATTGCTATAATGGCTTAGGTATGTTAGTTGAACAGGCGAAAATTGCATTTATGACTTTATTTGACTATATTCCGGATACTGCAATAGTATTACGCGAATTAGCGGTTATGGGTTATAAGTAAGTCATGCATGATTATATCCAGTTATTGCTAAGCTTAATATTTATAGTAGTTGCATCTTCGGTATTTTGTAATGCATTAGAGCACCTTGGGGAAAAGCTTGGTGTTTCGGCTGGTGTTACAGGCTCTATATTTGCTGCAATCGGGACTGCGTTGCCAGAGACCATAATACCAATTTTAGCTATTTATACTGCAAATGGTAATTCGGTTAATAATGAAATTGGGGTTGGGGCTATTTTAGGCGCACCATTAATGTTATCTACATTATCTGTATTTGTAATGGCGTTGTCGGTAAATACCAAGAGAGGATTTACAGGGGCAATCAGACCGGAATCAGGTGGTCTGGAGCGGGATTTACTCTTTTTTCTGGCAAGTTTTATGCTAGCCTTTATTTGTGCAATTATTCCAATAAATTCCTTATCCTGGTTTATTAATCCTGCGATAGCTACCTTATTAGTTGGCAGTTATTTTCTTTATATTTTGCTGACAGTTAAGAGTTCGGCAAAGCTTGCCAAGAGCGGCCACGGGACGGTGGCCGATGAAAAGTTGTATCTAACTTTTATCCGTTTTAAAGTGAATCATATAACTATTATACTGCAGTTATTTCTAGGGTTAGCATTACTGATTTATTGTGCAGATATGTTTATTGATGCAGTAAAAAGTATTGCCTTTGCCAATAAATTTTCACCATTTTTACTTTCATTAATTATTATTCCGATTGCAACGGAGTTACCGGAAAAGATCAATAGTCTTCTTTGGCTACGTAGAGGCAAAGATACCCAGGCAATGGGTAATATAACCGGGGCTATGGTGTTTCAGGGCTCGCTACTGCCGGCTATTGGGATATTATTTGCAAACTGGCATCTGGAGAGCAAAATACCTGCGATAAATATTGCGATTACATTATTTGCAACGTTATGGATATACTTTAATCTAAAGCGTGGTGGACTAAAAGTTTGGCACTTTTTTATAAATGGCCTACTGTATATGTTAAACATCTTCATTTTAATTTCTTTAAGATAAATTAATCCACTACTTTACAGTTTGGTAGCTATAAAAAAGACTGCAGGCTAAGGGTATAGGTAGGTGAGCCTGACCCTTGGCACTTACTAATAATGCATATGGCTGCTTCGTTCCCGACCTGACCAGGTTTTGCACATAGTAATGCAAGGAGACCCACCATTGAGTAGGGGGCTATTATAGCTTAAAATAATGGATGAAAGTGAATGTTTTTATTATGCGGCTGTATTTTCAGTCAACACCTCTTCCATGTAATAGCTCTTGCCCTAAGGGAGATCCCCATACGCAGTATTCATTATGAGAGCAATACGTACCATCTAGAGCTTTGTCGTTGGCGGCTTCTAAAGTAACAGATTTTTCAGGTTTATTATTAATATTACTTTGTATATGTGGTGTAACAGGCGTAGTTATACCATTATTACTCTTACTACTGCTGTTTGTATCAATGCATCCGTATAATGTAGCGCATAGCGTGATTAATGCTAGATATTTTTTTGGCTGGGAATCAGTGTGGTTTTGATTCATTTTGCTGCTTTGGTGTACTCAAACCCTTGAGTACACCTTATATATTTATAGCATACGTTGGATTTAGAATGGCATTTTAAATCCAGCTGGCATACCTGGAATTCCGGCGGTTAGGCCACCCATTTTTTCAGCACTCTTGGCTTCGACCTTACGATTGGCATCATTAACTGCAGCTGCAATCAAGTCCTCAAGCATTTCCTTATCATCCATAACCGATGGATCAATAGTTACTTTTTTTATATCATGTTTGCCGGTCATAACCACTTTAACCATTCCGGCTCCGCTTTCGCCGTCAATTTCAAGCTTAGCAATTTCTTCTTGCGCTGACTCCATATTTTTTTGCATTTCCTGAGCTTTTTTCATGAGTCCTGCTAATTGACCTTTGTTAAACATAAATTTTTCCTTTCAATAAATGTATATCTTTTCGTCGTGAGAGTTTTTCCAAAACTCGTGGCGATCTGTATTTAATTAGTAAGATTGCCACACCATTGCGATGCAATGGTTCGCAATGACGGTAATCATATTTAATCTTGAATTATTCCACTGGTTTTATGCTGCCAGGCACGATAGTTGCAGAAAATAACTGCTGTATCTGTACCAGATTTGCATCATTTTTTATTGCATCTTCTGCAATTTTTTGTTTTTCTGCTAGTTCAATATAGCGTTTTTCTTTAAGCGTAGTATCTACATTACCAGAAAACTCAAGGTTAAATGTAACTGGATAGCCAAAATGTTCACTAAATGTTTTGCTGATACTAGCAATTATATTTACGTTAACAGCACTTTCATATTTATTATCTACAGTAATATTAAATTGTTTATTATTATATGAGTTAAATTTTGCATTTGCAAGTACTGGGTGAATGGCTTTATCTAGTTTATTTTCCAGCTCTTCAATTAATCCAATCCAGTTACCATCAAAAGATTTAACTTCCACATTAATGTTAGCAACAACTGCAGGATTTGGTGCAGGTGCAGCCTCTTCCTTTTTCTGATTAGTCTCAGGAGCTCTAGTAACTAATACAGGCTTAATCTCTTGTGTTACTGCTGGAGATTGCATAGAAGATGAAATTGCTGTTTCAGAAGATGTAGTCTGTTTTGTTTTTACAGAAGAGGTATTAAGAATTAGCTGTTTTTCAGTATTATTGCCTAGGGTAAAAGCAATCATGCGTAATAACGTCATAACAAACACCTGGAATTTGTTATTACCTTTTACTATTTGCTCTAAACCCAGATTAGTTATTTCAAAATATAGTTGTACATCATTAATACTAAAAGAACCGGCATATTGTTTTAGTTTTTCATTTTGTAAGCCGCCAAGTTGTACCAGGCTTATATTGCATAGTATTTGGTTTAGTTTAAGTAATACATTTTCCAGATCATGTCCATGGTTATAAATATTATTAGCAACTATAGTTAGTTTATTACTATCTTGTTCAAGTATAGCATCTAATAAGTTATATATAAAATCATCATCACTAATACCCAACATACTTTTTATGTCATTTAAATTAATTTTATTATTGGTATAAGCAATTGCCTGATCGGTAATAGATAACGCATCACGCATACTGCCGTGTGCGGCATGGGCTATAATGTCCAGAGCTGTATCTTCAAAAACGACATTTTCTTGGTTTAACACTATGGCTAAATGTGCAGCTATCTCAGGAGGTAGGAGGTTACGTAGTTTTAATTGTAAACAACGTGATAATATGGTGACCGGGACTTTTTGCACATCGGTAGTTGCTAAGACAAATATTGCATGAAGCGGTGGCTCCTCCAGGGTTTTTAGCATAGCATTAAATGCTGATTTGGAGAGCATATGTACTTCATCAATAATGTAGACTTTGTATTTACCCAAGGTTGGGGCATACGCAGCATTATCAATCAGTTCGCGAATATTATCTACACCGGTATTTGAGGCTGCATCAATTTCTATTACATCAACAAAGCTACCTTTATCGATATCCTGGCAGTTTTCACAAACACCGCACGGCTCATTTAGCTGTAGATTTGTACAGTTTAATGCCCGGGCAATTATTCTGGCAATAGTGGTTTTACCAACACCACGGGTACCGGTTAGCAGGTATGCGTGGTGTAGACGCCCATTTTGTAGGATATTATTTAGTACGGTAACTGCAGTTTGCTGACCGATTAAATCGGAAAACTTTTTAGGGCGCCATTTGCGGGCAAGAACAGTATGCACCATAGGTATACTTGCATCCAAAATATATTAAATCATATTGAATTTGTATTTTACCATATTGCTGGCATATTACATATGAAATATGTTATAATAACGCCAATAGTGTCTTAAAGCATAGCTTTGCATATCTACCCCTCATAGATAACTGCATAAAAAGCTATATTTATATTATATAGAAAATAAGGATCATTTAAAATGGCAAATACTGCACAAGCAAGAAAAAGAGCACGTCAGGATTTAACTCGTCGCGCAAGAAATTTCGCATATAGAACTGAATTTAGAACTGCAATTAAAAAAGTCTTAAAAGCAATCGCAGGTGGTGATAAATCTGTAGCTCAGGCTGAGTTTATCAATACCCAGTCAACAATTGATAAAATTGCCCGTAAGGGGATTTTTCATAAGAATAAGGCAGCCAGGCATAAAAGCCGTTTATCTGCTAAGATAAAAGCTATGACAGCGTAGTTTTTATACTTCTTTATAATAACAGCCCCGATCTTTCGGGGTTTATTTTTTGTTATATTTCAACTAACTGAATTTTTATGCAAACAATCTCACAACTACTTACGCAAAAATTTACCGATGCCTTTCTTGATGCTGGTATTAATGAAAACACCCCAATTATTTTAACAGAAGCATCACGTCCTGAGTTTGGCGATTTCCAGGTAAACGGGGTAATGGCAGCAGCTAAGGTACTCAAAACCAATCCCCGTGATTTAGCAACAAAAGTAATAAAGCATCTCGATTTATCCAGTATGGCAGATAAAGTTGAGATAGCTGGCCCGGGTTTTATTAATATAACACTTAATAATGAATTTTTGTCAAAATTTTTGGGTGAATTAACACCTCAAAATAAATTTGGGGCTAAACTAGACAAAAGCCAAACAATAGTTGTAGATTTATCTGCGCCTAATTTGGCTAAGGAAATGCATGTTGGACATTTACGCAGCACCGTGATTGGAGATTCTCTGGCGCGTGTTTTTGCCTACATGGGTAATAATGTCATTCGCCAAAATCATGTGGGGGATTGGGGTACTCAATTTGGTATGCTAATAGCTTATATGCAGGAAAAAAATGCAAATACAAATGATCAGGCAGAATCTTTTGCTATCGTAGACTTGGAGCAATTTTACCGTGAAGCTAAAATAAAATTTGATGCCGATCCCCAATTTGCTAATAAAGCGCGTGAATATGTAGTCAAATTACAAAGCAGCGATAAAACTATATTGCATTATTGGGAATTATTTACTCAAGAATCACAAAAGCATTGTGATTTGATCTATGATAAATTAAAAATAAATTTAGGTAGTAATAAAAGTGGTGGGCATTATTTTGCCAATGGCCAGGAATATACAGTTTTAAGCCAGTGTGGTGAGAGTTTTTATAATGAACAACTGCCTGATATTATAAATAGGTTAGAAAAAGCAAATCTAATAACTATCAGTGAAGGTGCTAAATGTGTTTTCTTTGCTCCGGGGGAATTGCCTGGTGGTGAGGATACTCCTTTTATAGTACAAAAACAAGATGGCGGGTATCTTTATGCCAGTACAGATTTGGCAGCTATTGATTATCGCGTAAACACATTACTTGCTGATAAGATAGTATATGTTGTTGATGCAAGGCAATCACTGCACTTTAAGCAATTGTTTATAGTCGGGCGTAAGGCTGGTTTAGCTAAAATGGAGACTGAACTTATCCATAGTGCGTTTGGTACTATGATGAATGAAGATGGGCGTCCATTTAAGACCAGGGATGGCGGTACGGTTAAACTGATTGATTTGATTGATGAAGCAATATTAAAAGCAAGCGCATTGGTTAAAGGATTAAATCCCGATTGGGATGAAAAGTCGAGAAATGAACTGGCAGAAGTTTTGGCAATTAGTGCAGTTAAGTATGCCGATTTGTCCAAAAACAGAACCAGCGATTATATTTTTAGTTTTGAAAAAATGTTAGCTTTTGATGGGAATACTGCACCGTACTTGTTATATGCTTATACCCGGATACAAGGGGTATTACGTAAAGCAAACGATATTAATCTTAGTCCCGGTACCATTATACCCATAGAATTTAGCGAACATAAATTAGCATTGCATTTAGCCAAATTTTCTGAGACATTGTTAGCTACTACAAAAGAGTGTTACCCACATTATTTATGTCAGTATTTGTATAATTTATCTGGTTTATTTATGCAGTTTTACGAATTATGCCCAATCCTTGGGGCAGATAGTCTTTCTAAGCAACAAAGCCGCCTTGGCTTAGCTCTTTTAACTGCACAGATCTTATATGATGGTTTAGATTTATTAGGTATATCAACTGTAGACAGGATGTAACGATGGAGCGTTGCTCATGGTGTTTGGGTCACGATATTTATGAACGCTACCACGATGAAGAGTGGGGTGTGCCATTACATGATGAGCAAAAGCATTTTGAATTTTTGTTACTTGAAACTATGCAAGCTGGTCTTAGCTGGCTAACTATTTTGCGCCGGCGTGAAAATTATCGTTTAGCTTTTAGTGGGTTTAATCCAAACATAGTTGCCAAATATTCTCCGGCAAAAATTGAAGAATTAATGCAAGATAGCGGAATTATCCGTAACCGCCTAAAAATTGAATCAGCCGTAAATAATGCCAAGAAGTTTATTGAAGTACAAAGTGAGTTTGGAAGTTTTGATAAGTATATCTGGGGCTTTACCAACGGAAAAATAGTTAAAAACTCCTGGAAATCTTTGAGCGAGGTGCCAATAACTAGCGAGTTATCCGATAGTGTAGCAAAAGATTTAAAAAAGCGTGGATTTAAATTTGTCGGTTCAACAACAATTTATGCTCATCTGCAGGCAATTGGTGTGGTGAATGATCATTTAGTAAGCTGCTACCGTTATTAGATATTAATTTCCGCAAGGCTGCACGCCGCGCAAAATACGCCATGCCAGCAAAGTATGTAGCGTTCCCGCGCAGACGGGAATCCAGATCCACGGCGGGACCTGGGATAACACCTTTTTGGAGATTAAAGGTATGTTACATTGGTACAAGTTTCATCAAGGTAAAATCATTTGGCTGGGATTAATTTTAGCCTTTATCCTGGGTATTAATGCCCCACGCATATTTCTACATTTAGACTTTATCAGTAACACCTTTATTAATCTATTAAAATTGTGTGCACTGCCAATAGTTTGTACTTCTTTAATAGTCAGTATTGGTAGCCTTTCGCAAATTAGCCAGCTAAAAAAAGTTGCAATAAATTCAGCTATATATATTATAGCTAGCGAGATAATTGCTGTTACAATCGGGTTAATAATTTTCAATTTATTTGATGTGAGCAAGGGCATAAATGGTGCAGCATTGCTTAAAGGAGCAGTTTATAACGTACCTTATACTACAAAGATAGATAGTTCCCAGGTGTTTAACTATTTATTTTCTGGCAATATTTTTGATTCATTAGTTAAATTTGACATATTACCAATAGTAATTTTTTCTATAATGTTTGGCCTAACCTGTGCATTTAACCAGACTAAAGCAAAGCCGGTATTGGAGTTTTTTGCAAGTGCACGTGATATATTTTTACATTTACTAAATGCGGTAATGTACTTAGCACCATTTGCTATTTTTGTACTTATAGGCCATGCTATAGCCAATAGTTATCTAACTGGTTCACTGTCGGTAAATTTATTGGGCTTGTTAAAATTTGTTGGTTTGTTTTTTGTAGCGTTATTTATTCATTTTTTATGGCCGCTAATTTTAGTTATAGTCTTTTATCGACATATATCTTTAAAACGGATTTTAACTGAGGCTATCCCGATATTCGCTACTGCATTTATTAGTTCCAGTTCATTGGCAGCACTGCCAATTGCTTTGGAAAAAGCAAAAGAGTTGGGGGGTAATCCAAAGGTTATAAATTTTATGCTGCCTATTTGTGCATCTATGAATTTTGCTTCCGGTATGATGTATGAAATAACTGCAACTTTATTTTTCTTACATATTTTTGGTATTCATCCTGATTTAGTTACTCAAATTGTACTGGCTATTGCTTGTATATTAACAGGAATTGCTGTTGGTGGCATTCCGGAAACCAGTATGGTTAGTTTTGTAACCATCTTTAACATGGCTCATATTCCTTTGTCGGCAATTAGCATTTTGATGCCGCTAGATCGTTTTGTTGATCGGGTTAGAACTATGGTAAATATTTTTAGCAATATGTGCGGTACTTTAATTGTTAGCAAAAGCAAAATCTGATAATATATGCAGCTAATGTCATTCCCGCGCAGGCGGGAATCCATTATGATAAAATAACTATATAGGATATTTTTAGGTAGTTGTTACAACAATGATTAAAAAACCCAAAAAAACAAATATTTTTATTAAGATAATTTTATTAATATTTGTTGTAAGTGCTATTTATATCGGGAATGTGGTATTTTTTCCAGCCAGCCTGCCGGGTGAGAGCTATAGATTGATAATTGACCGTCAGGTAAATCTAAGAGCTTTAGCATTTGATCTTGAAAGTAAAGGTATAATAAAAAACGCACGAGTCTTTTTATTTTTACTCAGAATTATGCACGAAGATAGGAAAGTTACGGCTGGGTTGTATATTTTAAACCAACCGATGTCAATTTGGAAGTTAATTGCTAGAATTACCAACGGACATCCAGATAAATTAAGTGTTACCCTGATTGATGGCTGGGTAACTTCACAAATACGAGCTTATATAAATAGTCTGCTTGATATCCAACACATAACAGCTAAAATGTCAGATGATGAGTTAAGAATGGCATTAAAAATTCAAGAGCCATCCCTGGAGGGGATTTTTTATCCATCAACTTACTTCGTTGCCCCTAATCAGACCGATTTGGAAATATATCAGCAGGCATATCACACACTACAGGATAAATTAACTGCTCTTTATGCTGCAAGAAGCACTAGCGCATACTATTCTTCTCCATACCAGCTATTAATTATGGCAAGTCTTATTCATAAAGAAACAGCCAAGCCTCAGGATATGTATCTAGTTTCTACAGTGTTTAACAACCGATTGCGTAAGGGCATGAAATTACAGGATGACCCCTCAGTATTTTATGGCTTGAAGGGTATAAGAGATGGAAAAATTGTTCGTGCTGATTTCCAGATTGATACCCCTTATAATACATACTTACGTTTAGGATTACCGCCAACTCCAATTTGTACTCCATCAGATGCAGCACTAAAGGCGGCAAGCCAGCCATTAAACCGACCGGATTTGATGTATTTTGTGGCAATTGGTAGTGGTAAAACGCAGTTTTCTGATACATATAACCAGCATATGAGCGCGGTTAATAGATATTTAAAGAAACCTGCAGCAAAGCTAATAGAAAGACATAGCAAACAAGCAGTTAAGAAGAAGTAATATAAAATGAATAAAGGGTTGTTTATTTCGGTTGAAGGTATTGATGGAGCGGGTAAATCTACGCATGTAAATTTAATTCGTGAATATCTGGAGAGTAAGGGTAAAACTGTGGTGGTAACCCGTGAGCCGGGGGGAACTGAATTGGGGGAGCAAATTCGTAATTTATTATTACATAGCCACAATATGCACCATAATACCGAGCTATTATTAATGTTTGCGTCCCGGCAGGAGCTTATAGATAAAGTTATTCGTCCTAACCTGGAACAGGGGGTTTGCGTTATTGCCGACAGATTTGTCGATGCATCACTAGCCTATCAGGGGGCGGGGCGCGGCATTGGTATGGATAAGGTTTATCAGGTGATGAATTGGCTTGAACCAGTTTTAAAGACGGATTTAACCTTTTTATTTAATGTTCCATTATCAGTTGCCTTTGAGCGAGTGGGTAAGAATAGAAATAAGGATAGAATAGAAAAAGAAAGCATAGATTTTTTTACCAAAGTGCAAAACGCGTATCTGGATATAGCCAGTAAAGAGCCAGGGCGTATGAAAGTTATACGTACAAATCGACCTAAGCATGAAAGCCGCGAAGAAATTATCAGGCATCTCGATGGTTTACTTAAAAAGAACTGATATGACAGAGTTATATAAATGGCAAGCTAAAGATTATAAAGCATTAAGCAATATGCTAGGTCGACATGGTCAGACGCTCTTAATATCTGCAAGAAATGGTATTGGTCAGGATATACTAATCCAAAAGTATACCGCATTACTGATGTGTGAAAACCCACAAAAAATAGATAGCGTATCTTATGCCTGTAATAAATGTGAGTCTTGCACTTTACTTATTAATGATAACCACCCTGATATTTATCAGTTAGTAGTAGATCCAGAGTCGGATAAAAAAAATATTAGTACTGAAGATATCCGCCAAATGTTGGATTTTGTTGCAACAACAACTCATCTTGGTCAGTGCAAGATAGTTTTAATACCCAATGTAGATTTGTTAAGTATAAATAGCGCTAATGCTTTGCTTAAGATTCTGGAAGAACCACCATCATATGTCTGCTTTATCTTGCAAACAACTAATATTTCAGGGATATTACCAACAATTAGAAGTCGTTGCCATATCTATAAATTATCTGAGGTAAATATACCTGATGCTGCTGATTATGTAGATAATTCAGGAATTTTCAAGCCGGCATTCTGGCTTAAATTTTATGATAATGCCCCGCTATTTGAACTACAAGCTTCTGAAGAGCAATTTAATGCATTAGTTAGTACATTATTACAGCCAAGTATAGAAAATATATTTAAGGCCAGTAGTGAATTTGATGCTAAGAACGCACCATTTTTAATCGATTTTCTAAGCAAGTGGTTAAGTGATATGGCAGGTTTTTTACAAGGGGCACCGATGTGCTATTTTGCCGATTATTCTAACCAGGTAGAAAATCTGGCAAAACGAATTGAGTTGCATAAAATATACTATTTATTTGATAAGGTAAATTTTCTGCAAGATTGGACTCTACATCCGCTAAATTATAAACTTCAATTAGAAAACCTACTTTTACAGTACCAAAATCTATTTGTTAAGCAATCGCTGAAGTAACGCTGGTTAAGGTCTTGAATTCGAGACCTTTAAAATTAGTGAAATTTAGATAAAAAATTAGCACAAGCAAATATAAGCCCTGCTAGTGCTGCCCCTACAGATAAAACTGTACCGAGTATCCAATTATATCGAGCATCAACTCGTTCAAATCGCTTATCCATGTCGGTTTGCAAACGATCAAACCGCTTATCCATATCGTTTTGTAAACGGTCAATTCGATTATCTGTATGGGCAACGTACTTAGAAAGCACATTATCTAATTCTGCTTTAGTCATTATTTCCTCATTAACAAATTTTTGTATTAATGCTCCACCAAATTTCCTAGTATTGTTCTCCATATTATTCCTATATAAATTGTAACATATTTTTATTTTTCAGGGGTATTTTAATTCTCTCGAACTCGAAGGTTTTAAAATCTATTACTATATCATTCATTCAAAATTAATTATGCAGCGATTCTAGCATATCAATATTGATATTTCTTGCGAATATTCGCAAAACTCGACGATCTTTTATGGCAGAAGCAAACTAATTTTATAACTAATTTAAAGTTAATAAATCATTATTTATTCACCTATATTCAATTATTTGGATTCTCTGGATGAGGAATGAGGTAATAAATTGCGACGTAGTGTAGATGTGTGCTATATAAGGAGGAATTTATAAAAATGACAAAGTACAGGATCCAAAGGTGCAGAGTATATTAAAACTAGCTGTAGAAAAATTCCTACAGCTAGAAACTACTAACACTTATATTATCAAATCATGAATAAAAGAATGCACCATACTCACAAAAACCGGGTTTGGATCTTCGACTTTGGGAGTCAACAAATCCAGATTTAAGTGAGCCAGTATAAAAAATTGCTCATTGATTGATAAATTGGAGAATAGTTTTTTGAGCTTACTACACCTACCACTGATAATACCATCGATTAAACTCCTCCGGATTTCAATATCAGGAACACGTTTGTTGGCTAAATAAATTAACCGGTCCAAATGCTCTGATTTAAATTGTCCCAGAATGTCATAAACTAGGTCTTCAAACTTATTTATGGTGGAAGTTCTATCGAATGGACGAGAGTGTAGTAAAATATCGCTAGCGTGAAGCATAGCTGTTCCTTTCTACGTAAGGTTATCAGTGAACGAATAATTCGGGGGTGAAGACCCGGATTACTCCCTGCTTCGCGCTATTATATAGCGCGAAACTGTAGGGATTATAGCGCAAAATAAAATAGTAGTGTAAATATTTTTAAGCTTAACAACTAAATGGCATTAATTACCGTTGATAAGGTCAGCCTGGCCTTTGGACATCATTTATTATTAGATCAGGTTATTTTGGGCATTGAAGCTGGAGATAAAATTGGCTTAATTGGACGAAATGGTGCTGGCAAATCCTCTTTACTCAAAATTCTGGCACTTGAAATTAAACCTGATGATGGGGCAGTATATATTGCCGGAAATGCAAAGGTTATTTATGTTCATCAGGAACCCCAATTAGATAGTCAAAATACGATCGCTGAAGAAATTTTTTCAGGCTTAGGTGCTATCAAAGAACATCTTGTAGAGTATAATAAAATTTTAGATCAGATGGCAACTGATCATAGCCCCGAACTAGTCGATCGGCTAACGAGTGTACAAGAAATTTTAGACCATAATAATGCCTGGGTGGCAAAAAACCTGGTGGATAAAACTATTAGTGAATTGAACCTTAACGGCGAGCAAAAAATTAGTGATTTATCCGGTGGGGTCAGGAAAAAAGTTGCAATTGCCAAAGCTTTGGTAAGTAAACCGGATATTTTATTGTTGGATGAACCGACCAATCATTTGGATATTGCTGCAATAGAATGGTTAGAGGGTGTAATTAATAATTTCAATGGTTCAGTTATTCTAATTACCCATGATAGGACATTTCTGGATAAAACGGTCAACAAGATTTTGGAATTAGACCGGGGTAAGGTTAGTGAGTATCCTGGTAGTTATGCCAAATATAAAGAGTGGAAAAATATCCAATTAGCCAATGAAGATAAAATAAATCATGAATTTGATAAATTTTTAGCCCAGGAAGAAGTGTGGATTAGAAAAGGCATAGAGGCCAGGCGTACCCGTAACGAAGGTAGGGTTCGGCGTTTGGAACAGCTACGTAAAATAAGATCTGAGCGGCGTGAGCGGGTAAGCACTGTAAATATTACGCTGGATCACGGTAATTTATCGGGTAAGATTGTGACTGAGCTGGATAAAATTAATGTAAAGTTTGGCGATAGAAAAATAATTGATAATTTTAGTACTACTATAATACGTGGGGATAAGATTGGCTTGATTGGCCCCAATGGCATTGGTAAATCCACATTACTTAAAGTAATTTTAGGAGAACTAAAGCCTGATAGCGGTAGTGTTAGCTTAGGTACTAAACTGGAGGTGGCTTATTTTGATCAATTGCGGGAGCAATTAGATGATAATGCAACTATCCAGGATGTGGTAAGCCAGGGGCATGATTTTATTGATATTGGTAATCGCCGCCTACATATTGCAACCTATCTGGAAGAGTTTTTATTCGAAAGTGCCAGGTTTCGCTCAAAAGTATCTTCATTATCTGGTGGTGAGCGTAATCGCTTACTTTTAGCCAGATTATTTTCCAAGCCGGCAAATGTATTGGTTTTAGATGAGCCGACTAATGACCTGGATATTGAAACTTTAGAGTTATTAGAAGAAAAATTAGCTAATTATAGCGGTACAGTATTTTTGGTAAGCCATGATCGGGAGTTTTTGGATAATGTGGTGACCGAATCATATGTGTTTACCGGTAATGGCGAGATAGTTGAAATTTTTGGCGGTTATTCAGATTATTTGCGTTACAAACAAACTAATGGGCAAAATTCACAACCATCTGTTATTGATATAAAACCAGGTGATACCCCTCAGAAACCGATAGCAACAGCTTCAAAGCAAGATAAATTATCTTATAAAGAAAAGCTTGAATTGGAGCAATTACCGCAAAAATTACAGGATTTGGAAAAAGAACAATTAGAGTTAAATAATTTACTGTTAGAACCTGATTTTTATAAAAAAGACCAGCAGTATATACAGCAAACAAAAAAAAGAATAGCGACCGTTGATGAGGAATTACAGCGCCTATTTATGCGCTGGGAAGAATTAGAAGAAAGAAGTAAATAACCAGCAGTCATTCCAGATTTTAAGAAAATATACTCAAAGTATTCAGGTTCTGGGTGGGGAATGACGAAATAAATTGCGACGAAGTGTAGATTTACTATATGAGGAGCAATTTATAAGGAACGACAAAGTCCAGAGTTCAAAGACCAGGAGTACATATGTTAGAGAAGTTTATAGATTCTATACTAGCCCCACTATTAAATGCTACTGGCTGGATGCATGTAGCTAGTTCGGCTATTATCTTATTGTTACTTTTAGTAACAGCGGTAATAACTTACTATCTGTTTGAGTTTATGATAAAGCTAGTTATGGGCCGGTTTATAAGATCCAGAAAATCAGCTTTTTTAAAGGTAATATCAAAAAACCGCACCTTTCACTCCTTTGCACATATAGCATCCGGGATAGTGCTTTGGTGTGGTAGTCAAACAGTTATAGAGCATAGCGATACATATTCCAATTATGAAGCAGAGATATTAGGTAAATTAGCATTATTATATATCTTTATTACATGCTTGCTTATTGCCAGTCGTCTTGTGTGGTCACTCAATACATACTACGAGAAACATTTTGATTTTGCCAGACAGTATCCTATTTATAGCTATTTAAGAGTAGCTATTTTATTTATTTGGATAATCGGGATAATTTTGGTAATTTCATTTTCGTTACAGACTTCCCCTTGGGCATTACTGACTGGTATTGGTGCTGTATCAGCAGTGTTGGTTTTGATATTTAAAGATACATTGTTGGGTATAATTGCCAGCATTCAGGCTACAGCATTGGATATTGTACGTATTGGTGATAGGGTTAGCTTAAATAAATATAATGTTGATGGCCGGGTTTTGGATATTTCGATTAACACGGTAAAAATTAAAAATGCAGATAATACGGTAGCAAGTGTACCGACATATATGTTAATTAGTGAAATTGTACACAACTGGCGCCCGGTAGAGGAGTCAAGCAGTCGCCGGATTAAGCGTGCGGTATATCTAGATTCGGATAGCGTTGTTGCCTGTGATACTGCTTTATTAGAAAAGTTACAGCATTTAGAAGTTATTAATCGTTATATGGAAGAAAATCCAGATACCGAGTTTATTAACCTGACGTTATTTCGGGTATTTTTCCAAGATTATTTGAGTAAACACAAGAATATAAATCATAATGAACTGACTATGGTACGCCATCTAGACCCATTAAATGTCGGTGGTTTGCCATTAGAAGTGTATGCATATACTACAACATATGATTTGGCAACATTTGAACAAATTCAAGCCGATATTTTTGAATACTTGTTCTCAATGCTGCCAATATTTAACCTAAAAGTATACCGCCAGAATTAGGAAAGGTTTAGCAATCTATATAGGTATATTCATAGCACCAGGTTCAAGTGGCGGGTTATGCTTACCTGCCAAAGCTTTTTATATCTGCTGCATAAAGAGCGTTGACAAATAAGCACAATCCTATGATTAAATTTTATATTAGACCAGAAGGATGGTCAATACTGATTTTCCGTATTTGCGCGATAGGGCTAGATTTTCCAGCCCAAAAATATTTATGATATAGCACATCCAGAAGGAGTTTTTGCTTTATTCCAGGCTGCTTCACCACCGCTAGTATAAAGAGTTAGGGGATTAGATATTGGTGTAGGCGTTCTTATGACCTTGCAAATTGCATTACTAATTAAATTATGATTTGATGCTGTTTTAAATTCAATGATAGGTTTAAGAACATGGTTTTCTGTTGTAATTTCTACGTTATAATTGACTCCCTCAATAGGCGGCTCCTCACTCCATCCATGCCATTCTACCTGCCATAAGCGAATATTGTTAAAATTTAAATAGCCCTCAGAATCTGTATATTTGCGCAAGAAAACTTCTTTATTAGCTAAATGCGTAGTAAGTGAAGTGGTTATCTGATCCTTTCCCACACCATTATCATCAGGAGTAGTAATTTGCCAGGTAAAAGAAATTTTGCCATTACACTGAGCTTCCTTTTCATTAAATAAAGCAGCTGCAATGGCAGGGGTTGTATTTACAAGGCACTCACCTTGCTCACGTACAAATGAGGCCATAGCTGGGTTCATACTTGTGTATAAAGATAACGCAATAACTATTTGAAATAAATATTTGCTGACTTTAAAAGCTTTCATTTTCTATCCCTTATATAAAAATTAAATTTATGCTAAGTTCAATAAATAGACACACTATTTCTTCATTGAAGGTTCGCAAAGCAAGACTAAGCAATATAAATGTGTATATTTATGGCACCCAAGGTCAATGAATTATTATGTTCACCTAACAAAGTTCTTTATATAATCTTGAACTTTGACAAATAATCACAATTTTGATGATCGGATTCTATCTTATGTTTAAAGTATAATCAATACCGAATTTCCGTAGAGTATGTTTTTTAAATTCATGTATAATAATTGCTGCCATATGATGTCTGAAGTAGGTATAAATATTTTAAATGTATTAAAGATTTATAATAAAAAATTTTGCTAACTATAAAGTTAGCATGAAATATATATTAGGAAAGAAGATGAAGCTAAATAAAATTTATATGATAGGAATGGTAGCACAGTTTGCAGTATGTATAAATAACACCTATGCTGTTGGGTTTAAGTGTAAGATAGATAACCTATCCAGCCATGATCCTGAAGTGAAACAATCCCCTATAAAGATAAGCTGGAATTTTGCTGGTGAAAAGTTTGGTGTTGTTTTTAGCCAGGATAATCAAATTAAACAAAACTTACAAAATTTTTATTTAATTTAAACTATTGCTAGTTTTGCAATAACTAAAACCTAACTTTAATAATAAGGTGAATAATATGAACAAAAATATATTTATTATGAGCATACTTGCAGCATTAACTTTATCTGCTCAGGTGGCTTATGCAGCTTCAGTACAGTGTAAAAGTATACAAGGCAGTTCTAAGACCATCCTTAAGAAGCCGGTTACTATAACTTGGAAAGTGGAGGATGAAGAATTAAATATTAAGGTCGAGCAGGAAGGTAATCAACCGCCAGATATTATAATTGTGCCACTTGAGGAAAAGATAGAATCATTTAAATTAAGTGGTTTTAGAATAATGGGGTTTAAAGTTAAGAAGGATTTTGGTATTCAAAAAGTAGTTTTTCTTTCTGAAGATAAGGACGATGAACCTTGGGAGTTAGCAAAAATAGTTTATATCAATCCTCATAATGAGAATGATAAGTGGATGATAACAAATAGTCTTTACTCACACCCAGAAAATGCTAGTAATAGTGGACAACATGTTATAGACCGCTATTTTTTTGGTGGAGGTTCCAAGTATTCAACCAATCCAGACAAAGGGGAACGCGTTTTGTGTAAGCGTATTTGAGCATATGAATAACAAAGCCAGTATTAGCTGGCTTACTTATTATTTCTTAACAGCGCGCTTACGCTCTAGTTCACTTAAATAACGTTTACGTAAGCGTAGAGTTTTCGGTGTAATTTCAACTAATTCATCATCATCGATAAACTCAATTGCTCGCTCCAACGTTAATGAAATAGGCGGTGTCAATCTAACTGCTTCATCAGTACCGGAGGCCCGGACATTAGTTAATTTCTTACCTTTAATCGGGTTTACTACCAGGTCATTATCACGGCTATGAATACCAATGATCATACCTTCATAGAGTTTATCGCCAGGGGAGACAAACATACGTCCGCGGTCTTCCAGGTTCCATAGCGCGTAGGCAACAGCCTCGCCGTTTTCCTGGGAAACTAAAACCCCATTATGACGACCAGGAATATCGGGTTTTACCGGGCCGTAGTCATCAAATACGTGAGAGATAAGACCGGTACCACGGGTAAGAGTTAAAAAGTCACCTTGGAAGCCAATTAAGCCACGTGCAGGAATACGGTATTCAAGACGGCTACGACCTTTACCATCAGATGACATATCAACTAACTCACCCCGACGGCGGCCTAGTTCTTCCATAACCGCGCCTTGGTTTTCTTCTTCGATATCCACGGTTAACATCTCATATGGCTCACATTTTTCGCCATTAATTTCTTTCATTACCACATGCGGTTTTGCAACAGCTAGTTCATAACCCTCGCGGCGCATATTTTCCAGTAATATGGTCAAATGTAACTCACCACGACCAGATACAAGAAATACATCGGCACTTTCGGTATCTTCAACGCGTAGGGCTACATTAGTTAAAAGTTCTTTATTTAAGCGATCCCGGATTTGGCGGCTGGTAACGAATTTACCTTCAGTTCCGGCTAGAGGTGAGGTATTTACCTGAAAATTCATACTCAAAGTTGGTTCATCAATTGTAAGCATCGGTAGTGGCTCGGGATTAGCCACGTCACAAATCGTTTGACCAATCCCTAGTTCTTCAATACCATTAACCAGAACGATATCACCGGCTTCTGCTACGTCAACATTAGTACGCTCTAAACCATTAAAAACTTGCACCTGGTTAATCTTTGCAGTTTTTTTTGCACCATCAATACCTGTTGCTAAAATTACCTGCTGTCCCGGTTTAATTTTACCTTGCCTGATGCGGCCAATACCAATACGTCCGACAAAAGAAGAATAATCAAGAGCAGAAATTTGTAACTGGAGGCTACCATCAACATTAGTATCCGGAGCTGGAACATATTTTAAAATAGCATCAAATAGTGCTTCCATATTATCGGTAACCTGGCTTTCATCTAGTGTTGCAAAACCGTTTAGAGCAGATGCATATACTACAGGAAAGTCTAATTGCTCTTCAGTTGCGCCTAGTTTATCAAATAAGTCAAATGTCTGGTCAATAACCCAATTGGCGCGTGCACCCGGACGGTCAATCTTATTAATAACTACAATTGGTTTAAGTCCTAAAGCCAGTGCTTTTTTGGTAACAAATCTGGTTTGCGGCATCGGGCCTTCAACGGCATCAACTAAAAGTAATACTCCATCGACCATCCCCAAAACCCGTTCTACTTCCCCACCAAAATCCGCATGTCCAGGTGTATCAACAATATTAATACGAGTATCTTTATAATTTAGCGATACGTTTTTGGCTAAAATGGTGATCCCACGCTCTTTTTCTAAATCGTTACTATCCATAACGCGTTCAACCACAGCCTGGTGGGCTGAAAATGTTCCGGCTTGTTGGAGTAATTTATCTACTAGGGTAGTTTTTCCGTGATCGACGTGAGCGATGATAGCAATATTACGAATATTTCTCATATTAAATTTTAACTTTCTTTACAATTCTAAAAACACAATCTGTAATTATATCACATAAATAAAAAATTAGACTTAAATAGTGTGTTATTGTATAATACGCGTTTTAAATTAACAACTATCAAGAAAAGGTTATTATATGATTAGACGTTTCTTAGCGGCTATTTTCAATGTGCAGATGCTGTTTCTAGGTTTGTGCATATTGAAAATAGCAATAGTTAATGCGATACCCCTGGATAAACCGGTAGATACCGAAAATGCTATCACAAGCGGTGCTGCCAATGATGAAACTGTCGAAGATGAGTTTCGTAACGATGTAGGTGTTTTAATGACCGAAGAAGAAATTAAGGTATTAAGAAATTCCTACATTTCGCCTTATAATTATCTACAGGATCCCATAGATTTAAATATGGGTTTTGATACCAGGACCGATTCACCCAATGGGTCTTACCACGGTGGTTTTAGTGTTATCGCCGGGGGTAATCGACCGATTAATCGTGATAACATGACATTTAACACCGATGTTGGCGAAATTTGGGGGCAGACAGCACGTCTTGGCGGTTTTGCTTTGGGCGGCGGCGTAACGACAGTATTTAATATAAATGATAATGGGGATGCCGGTACATTCCATACAACTGGCCAGCTAGCTCCAACTCAAGCTTATCTAAATTACCAATTTAGTAACAAGGTGGATGTATCTGCTGGTAATATTTTGATCACTACCCCATGGGTAAGCAGCTTTGGCTCTGCACAAGGGGGTACCTATGCCATGGGTAATAACACTTATCAAGGCGTTTTGGTCAATGTTCAGGCTTTGCCTAGTTTACTTATAAAAGGTTATACGGCCTGGGGTTATTTACAATATCCAAATGGTTGGGTTGGGCCACAAAACTTCTATAATACCATGGGTGGAATATTAGGGAATAGTTTACCAACTAGCGGTACCAGTGGCGTGGGATTAAACTGGAACCCGGTAGATAGTTATAGTGGTCAGATATGGTTATATAATTTTGCCGATTATGCAAATATGGCATATTTAGATAATACATATCATGTTGGGTTATCTAAATTGTTTAGCTTTGATTTTAGTTTACAAGCCTTTGCCCAAACTTCAGCAGGTTCATCAATACCCAATCAGGTGTTATCCCCTAATCAGACTACTACGCTAGGTAATGTCTCTAGTAATGGCTTAGGGCTTAAAATGGCATTAAACATAGGTGATAATATAAGTAGTATATCATTTAATAATATTTTTGGCAGCCAAGGTTCATATTTAAATGGTGGTATGGTAACCCCATATACATATGGCATGGAAATTGATCCGTTGTATACTACACCGGCGCTAACTTCAATAGCTGAACTTGGTTCAGGATGGGCTTATACACTAAGAAACAGTACTTCATTTTTAGATAAATCATTAAAATTTAATTTATCAATGTCGCAATTTTTTGTAAACCAGGTATATGCCACACAAATGACTCAGGCAACCGAATATGATGCATCACTTTTATACCGTATTCCGCATAGTAATATGAACGTCTGGACGCGGATGGTATATTTGCAGCAGCCAGCTAACTATGGGGGTGATATGTGGCAGCCGAGACTAATCTTCAACTGGACTTATTAAACCTGGTTGCTTTGTCTTAGCTATTCCTTGACCTGCAAGCATATCCTGGTAGTTGAGTATTTATTTATTAGAGTAATTATTACAAAAATAAATCCCACCGACATTCTTGCAATTGGGATGGGATTTGGCATAATTTACCATATAGCTAACATCCATGGTATATGGAAAATTATCGCCAAATTCTGAAAATACCACAATACAATTTTTCTGCGCCATAAAATCTTGTACCTTTACACCGCCGGCAACGATACCTAACTCTTTAAACTCACTTATTTTTAAATGAGGATAAATAGTACCCCCGGGGCATATTTTTGCATTAGCATAGTTGGTAGTTAAAATATTATGTACAAGATAGAAATCTTTAAGATTTTTTAAAGTAACATGATAGAATGTTTGTGCTCCACTTCCCCAAAGCGATGAAGTTATTAAAGCTATTAGCACCAAAATTTTTCTAATATTGGTATTGGATTTAATTATAAAGCAAAGCATTCCAATAAAACATAAACTAATTAAGGCCGCTGGATAATAACCGTTTAGAATATGCAATCCGGAAGTATTAATGGCTGCACTTAAACTCAAACCAAGCGGAAGAAGACTAGTTAAAATAACCGGGAGTGAAAGAAAAGGTATAAACAAAAATGTGGGGTATATTTTCCAAAAACCGGAGCTGGAATTAAACATATGTAAGGCTATTGATATTGGATGTTTAAGTATATACATGATAATAGCTGATTTAGTTCCGCCATAAGCACTCCAAAAATTTAATGCCGGCGAGACTGCCAAATGACTTTTATTCAAAAAATATGGCTCGACAATAAGGAAATTGAGTGTTGCAAAAACCAAGATTAAAAATAAGACAATAAATGTTTTTAAATAATGTCGGCTCACAAGTAACCATAACATAAAACCAATACCATATAAAATGGCTTCTTCCTTAATACTGAAAAATAAAAAAACTGCAATAATAAACAATATAGGTTTGTTTTTTAGATGTGCATATGCAACTAAAAATAATATACATGGATAAAGCATTTCCGGACAAAAACAAATTACTCCAATTTGTAAATGAGGTGACAAATAAAAAGAAAGTACCAATAAAAATGACCAGAATTGACTAAGATATAGACGGGAAATTTCCCATAGAAGTATGCCGGCAAACCATAATGATGTCATTAGGATGATAGGTAAGATTACTGGGTAAGGTAACAGATAGTATAAAGGAAGAAGGAGAGCTAATATATAATTTTGATGAGTGGCAAAATGGTAATAACCAACAATAGTGGAGTATCCTAAATTTCCACGGAAGAATTCCTGGATCATATTATCAAATATGCTAAAATCAAGACCGCTAATGTGAAAACCATAATACTGTGCTAATGCTGAATAATTAAATGAAATAAGCACGCAGAAAAAAAATACCCCAAGGGCTCTACGCGAAAATACTATATCATCAATTTTAATAATAAGTTTATTTTTAAAAAAATAGATTAAAAATAGTAATCCCCAAACATAGTTAAAATTACGTATAGCGGTATCGTGACCAAAAATTGCAACCGGGATTGGTATAAGAAATAGCAGTAGCCAGAAATAAACTATACTATTATAATTTTGCAAAACTGCTGTAACAAGTCTTTTCATATTAGATAAGCAATACCTTAAATAATCAGAGTATTACGTTTATACCATAACCAAATAGCCATTATGCCAACACTAATAACTAAGCCTGCACCAAATTCACCAACAATAAATGCGGCCAATCCGCCTTTGACTGTCATACTATCCATAATACTTTGGATAAATAAATTATGGCTGGCATGAAGTATGGCACATGGCCATATACTTTTTGTTTTTAACCTTATATAGCTTAATACAAAACTGACTTCTACAGCCATCAAAGTAAAGCAAATTAGTGAATAAATTTTTGGAGTGGTTCCATGATAACCAAAATAAAGAATACCCAAATAATGCCACATAGCCCAGATTAGCCCACTAATTAAGCAGGCGGCACTAAATCCAAATCTGGTGTTTAGACGTGGTAAAAGAAACCCTCGCCAGCCTATTTCCTCGCCTAGTGCTGAAATTATCTCGCGTAAAAAGCCAACGCTTAAGAGTACTGGAATGGCGATACACCATGTGGCAAAATATGGCAGGCCTGGTAACCCCCATAAAATAGATTGAGTTTTTATAAATGAAGAAGTGTTGAGGCTACCATCAATTACTAACCATGTAAAAAGATATACCGGCAATGAGTAGGAAATTGGAATTAAGTAAGATATCCACTCATATTTTAGTGGGTAAAAGTTCCAGCCAAGAGAGCGAATATCAATTTTAAACAAAGCACAAGTAATAAAAGCAGCTAATGCCGGACACCACATTAAAACACTGATAGCCTGCCCGTTACCTACGTTCATTCGCCCGACAAACATCAATAACATATTAGGTATGGCAGATAATAAAGCCATAAATAGCAAAAAGGTCAGAATCTGCCGGGTTATACTTTGCATGTATATATTAGTTGGATTTTAAGACATATTTAGTTGAGCAATATGGGCAAATAATTTCGCCATTAGTTTTTTCTATTTCCAAAAATACCCGCGGGTGTGAATTCCAGCTAAGCATATCTGGCATAGGACAGCGTAAGGGTAGGTCCTTTTGCGTAATTTCAATAGATTTTTCTGTATTAGCATGTGGTTGCATAATTATATTCCTTTAGAGTTTCTCAGTTAATTCAGGCACGATATCAAATAAATCAGCAACTATTCCATAATCAGCATGTTCAAAAATTGGTGCAGTCTGGTCAGTATTAATTGCAATTACGATTTTCGAATCTTTCATACCTGCTATATGCTGTACCGCACCAGATACACCAATTGCTAAGTATACTTGTGGTGCTACAACTTTACCGGTTTGTCCTACCTGACAATCATTGGGGGCATATCCAGCTTCAACCGCAGCTCTGGTTGCACCAACTGCTGCATTTAATTTAAGCGCTAAGCCACGTACGTGTTTGTCGAATTCTTCTTTTGAACCCAGTGAACGCCCACCGCTGACAACAATTTTAGCAGAGCTTAAATCTACAGATTTATCTACTATATTCTCGCTTTGCCATTTAATATGCGGATGAATCGGGTTTTTATAGGCAATGGGAACAATCTTTGCATTCTGGTTTGCAGGCTCATGCTTGCTATTAAAGTTAGAGGTTCGCACAGTCAACAATTTAATATCTTCAAGAGATTCTACTTCAACTAATACATTACCGGCATAGATAAATTTCTTGAAAATATTAGGTGAGACTACTTTTACAATTTCACTGATTTGCCCGATTTCCAATATCCCGGCAATTCTTGGCATTAAGTTCTTTCCAGTGCTATCCGCAGCACATAAGACATGAGAGTATCCTTTGGCAATTTCTGCCAATTGGGTAGCTATATTTTCAGCAAGCGGGTTTTTTAATTCTGCAGCTTCAATGGTAAAGACTGTATTGATTTTACTGATTGTTGCAGCTTCAATGGATGCTGTTGCCAAATCCGATCCAAATATCAGTACGTCACAGTAATCAGAGATTTTAGTCGCAGCATCAACCAGAGGTAAAAGGTTGGGGTTAATTTTTCCACTGTGAGTAGTTGTAATAATTAAAGATTTCATTGTTATGCTACTTCGTTTAATATTTTGAGAATTTGTGTATAATCATCTAACATTACACAATTTTTTTTAATTTCTCCATCCAGCGCTTTTATTAATCGCGTTGAAGGTTTAATTGATATGCCCAATTCAGTTAATGCAATCTGTTCAATTGGCTTCTTTTTTGCCATCATTAGCTGCGGTAATTTTACAAAGCGCGGGTCATTCAAATGTAAATCTGCGGTAACTACTGCAGGCAAGGTAATTTCCAAATTTTCCACACCATTATCTAGCTCGCGGCTAGCAATTATTTTATTTCCATCCAATTCCAATTTAGAAATAAATGTAGCCTGGGGGTAGTCTAGCATAGCAGCTAACATTTGCCCAACCTGGTTAGCATCATCATCAATAGCTTGCTTACCCAGTAGAATTAAATCAGGTCTTTCTTTTAACACAATTTGTTTTAATATTTTTGCAATATGAATAGGTTCTAAACGCGTTTGCTCACTGGTAACTAAAATTGCGCGATCACAGCCACGTGCTAGTGATGTGCGTAGGGTATCGCTACATTTTTCACTGCCAATTGATACGGCAAATATTTCATTTGCCAGGCCGGCTTCTTTAAGACGCACAGCCTCTTCAATTGCATTTTCATCAAATGGATTGAGCGACATTTTACTATGTTCGATATCTACATCCGAGTTATCAGGTTTAACTCTAACTTTTATATTTGCATCAACAACTCGTTTGGCACATACCATTATTCTAATCATCTTAATTCTTTCTAGTTTATCTAGCCAACTTTAATGCAGCTTCAGCCAACCGCTTACCTTGCAAAATAGCCAAATGCTTTTCTTCCTCACTTATTGCCGTATCATCATCAATACCTGCAACATGGCTCACTCCATATGGAGTACCACCGGTAGTTGTGTTCATCAATGCCGAATCAGTATAAGGCAGACCCACAATTACCATGCCATGATGAAGTAGGGGAACTAGCATTGTCCATAGACAAGCCTCCTGACCGCCGTGTAGAGAACCGGATGAGGTAAATACACAGGCGGCTTTACCAGCAAGAGTACCAACTAACCACTCATGAGTGGTATTATCCCAAAAATATTTTAAACTACTGTCCATGTTCCCAAAACGAACGGGTGATCCAAGAGCTAAACCAATACACTCTTCCAGGTCACTATGAGTCACATATAAATCAGAACTAGGGTGCGCGTTATCTATATGCTCAGTTGCCGTTGCTACATCTGGCACAGTCCTTATTCTTGCTTCGGTGCCATCAATGCTATTAATACCCCGAGCAATATAATTGGCCAACTTCTTAGTGCTGCCTTTTTTGCTATAATAAAGTACTAAAATTTCTTTTGCCAACACTTGCCCCTTGTTTTTTTTTCTAAGATACGCTAAAATTACTCAAGTACATATTATAGCAGATTTATTATTAAGGGTAAATGATGAAAAAATTACTGTTTTTGATGAGTTTGTGTAGTGTAGCCTTAATTGGTAGAGCAGATGAAATAGCTACCGATTTGATGATTTTAAATAACTCAAATTCACAGCAATTTAATGATATATGGTCACGCATGCGCGCCGGGTTTAAATTAGACCATACCCAAAATGACCGTGTAAAATATTTTGAACGTCTCTATACCAAAAATCCCAAAACATTTAATAAACTAATGAATAATGCAATTCCATATCTTTATTTCTTGCTAAATGAAACTGAACGTAATGGCTTACCTACCGAGCTTGCTTTAGTTCCGGCAATAGAAAGTTCATATGATCCGCTTGCTAAAAATCCAACCGATGCTTATGCCGGGATGTGGCAATTCGTGCCAAGTACCGGACGCCAGTTTTTAATGGCCCAAAGCGGCGATATTGATGAGCGGCGTGATATTGTTAAATCTACCCGATCAGCCCTAAAATATTTTAACTATTTATATCTTATGTTTAAGCAATGGGATGTAGCAATCGGGGCATATAACTGGGGTGAAGGCGGAATGTATAGAGCGATACTTAATTCAAATATGCCACTGGGCCAGGTTACCTACTCCGATTTGAAATTACGTCAGATTACCGCAGATTATGTACCTAAAATTATAGCTTTAGCATCTATTATTGAAAATCCGGGTAAATTTGGTGTGACATTAAATGATGCACCAAACAGGCCATATTTTGCTATTGTGTCTCCAGCGCCGAGTACTACGGTTTCCGATGTAAGTAAACTATCAAATGTTGATAGCCAGGTATTTGCCAAATTAAATGCACAATATAAAGATATCGATTATAAACTGACTGCACAAAATAATATTTTGCTCCCTGAAACCAATCAAAATATTTATTATGCCAATATCGGGAAGGCAGTTGTTATTGCCAACGAAATCCAGTTAGCTAGTAATGATCAAGTTAGCCAGATAGCTGATGGTAATTTAAAACCCGCGGCATTGGTCACTGTGACTACAGGCGAGGCCGCATCCAATACTAATTCGGATACTACATTACATGCTACTGATGTTAACAATACGCCAGTACAAGCAAAAGACAATACCTTTGATAAAACAGATAATACTGTAGCAACTGTGGATGCAACTGCGACAGCTTCAGGTGTATCAACACAGGACAAGCAGGAGCTAGATGATCTTTTGGCTAAAATAGATAAAAATGAAGTAACCACAAGTACTGCTAAGGCTGCCACTCCGGTTATTATCGCAAAAGTTGCATTAACTCCCAAAGCATCCAAGAGTAGTATGGTAAAATACACTGTTAACCAGGGTGACACGTTGTACTCAATTTCAAAAAAATTTAATGCAGATATCAATCAAATCAGGACTGACAATCATATTCCGGGAAATAATCTCTCGGCAGGGCAGGCATTGAGAATTAAGGCTAACGGGGCTGAGACGATTTCCACTCTATGATTTAAAGGCGCTAAATGTACAAAATTATTTCTCTAATGTCATTCCCGCGAACACATGCGTGTGGGACAGACGCGTCTGGGAGGCAGGGATCCATACTGGTTTTTCTTCTGCTGTTTCTTATCATGTCAAATGCAGTCTTTGCTAAAAACACACTAGCTCAAAACATTAAACACCAAAATAAACACCAAACTAACCCGTATATGGCAGATTTTAAAAAAGATGTGGATAAAATGATGGAGTTTTATTCTTCGGATGTAAAGTTTTGGCAGGATAGAAATTGTATTCATCCCGGTGCATGTCAGGGCCGTGAACATGGTATATGGTTTTGGGCGCAAGCGGCAATGATTTTGGTTAATTATCAGGAACTTACTAATGACAAAAAATATGCCGGCCAATTAAAAGATTCGTACCTGGCTAACTGGGACAATATTCTAAATGCTGAGTATTATGATGATCGTTTATGGTGGGCTTTGACACTACTAAAAATTTATCAGGTAAACAGTGATATTGATGCATTAAACCGATCAAAAGCATTAGTGGCATCTGTTGTAGATCAAGGCTCACAAAATGTATGTCATGGTAATGGAGGAATTTACTGGGATGTAGCCAGGACTCAGGTAGGTAGTATAGCTAACACTTTGTTAATTACGGCAGCAGGACGGCTGTATCAGGCAACTCATGATGAAAAATATAAGAATATAGCTGATAAAACCTGGCAATGGTTACAACAGTCAGGTTTAATTGGCTTTGATCACAGCCTGGCAGATAATTATGCCGTTAGCCGGAAAGGGCTGTGTGGCACTTTAGCAAATTGGCATTTTACTTATAATAATGGAATGTTGCTAAGTGCTGTTTCAACGTTAGAGCAAATCAACCACCAGAAAAAATTAGCATCATTTGCCGATGATATTGCCAGGAAGGCACTATACGATTATACTAAGGGTGGGGTAATTGAAGAAGTATGCACTAATGCATATGCCTGCGCAGAGGATAAATATATGTTCAAAGGAATATTTGTTTATAATGTAGCTCTTTATGCCCGGCAATATAAGCTAAGCATTAATGATATAAAAAAGCAGTTTGCGCAAAATTATGAAGTTATACTTAATAGGCAAAGCCCCGCTCAAATTTATGCTTTTAATTGGTCATTACCCGTTAACTTTGAGCGTGATGATTCACTCTATAATCCCGCTGACATAGTCACCTTTTTATCTGTAGTTTATCTCGAGCTTGCAAACGTAATTTTAAATAACCCCTAAAATTTCCCGTCATTACCAGCCAGGCTTAGTCAGGCTTGGTAATTTATCTACTTTGTTACCGAAATTCCGTATAGCCTACTTTTTATAATTCATGCCATAATTATCATATAAAAATATCTACATTACATTTGATTGCACTGTATAAATTTGAACTATTTAATAAAAAGGTATGTATCATGAAAAACCTGAAAAGTATTTTACTCTTAATTTTTTATGGCATTTGCCTAAACAATTTTGTGGAAGCAAGGAAAGCTTTTTGTTACAAGGATAAAACTAAGCAATATACTTGTTGTGAAAGGAGTACTACATGGTGGTTTGGGAAAGATAGTTACGCTAAATGGGTAAGTGACAATAAATGCCCTGATGGTAGGGCTGTCGAAGATGTGTTTGACCAGGCTAGTTGGAAAGAGGTGGATGTATGCGACTTGAATGCTAGTATGTATAAAAGTGATATGGCAAATATTATCCAAGGTTGCGGTAGTCCTGATGGGGTTGTAATAGACGATAAAATAGAACATGTCTGTATGTTTCCCGAAGGTAAAACAGGCGATAGCTATTCCTATAAATTTTTGGCTTGGAGCAATATCAAGGATAGTAACAGCATCTACACTTCTGAAAAAATTATGACTAACCTTGATAATACAGCTAACCTAGAGCAAGGAAGTTCCATATTGGGTGGAGAAGGAACCCTAGATGAAAAAGGTGAGAGGTACACATGGAAATCTGGCGATGGCACTAATTATCAAGTTTCAAGACAGGCATACACAAGTTCTAAACGATGGGAAATAGATAAAAATGGGATGCCTATAACTTACGAAGCTAAGTGCGGACTATTTAGCGATATAATAAAAGCCGGTGGAAATCAAAATAATTGGAACTCAAAAGCAGTATTTGATAATCTGACTAATTATAATAATTATTAGTTAGATCTTGTTTATAAGCTAAAATCTGATAAAATATATTCTTTAAATAGTTTCTTGAGAGAATATATGTCTTTAAAATGTGGAATAGTTGGCTTACCCAATGTTGGTAAGTCAACTTTGTTTAATGCCCTAACTAATGCAGGTATCGCTGCCGAAAATTATCCTTTTTGTACTATTGAACCAAACATTGGTATCGTTGAGGTACCAGATCCACGCTTAAGTGCCTTAAGCGATATTGTAAAACCACAAAAGATTCAAAGTGCAATAGTTGAATTTGTCGATATTGCCGGATTAGTAGCAGGTGCTAGCACCGGTGAAGGTTTAGGTAACCAATTTTTAGCCAATATCCGTGAAACGGATGCAATTATTAATGTGGTACGTTGTTTTGATAATGATGATGTGGTGCATGTAAATGGAAAAATTGATCCGATTGATGACATCATTACTATTACTACCGAGCTGGCTTTAGCAGATATGGCAACTGCCGAAAAAGTTATGCTAAGAGAAAATAAAAAAGCAAAATCGGGAGATAAAGAAGCACAGGCATTAGTAGCTGTTATTCAAAAGATATTACCCCATTTAAATGAAGGTAATCCTGCTCGTACTCTCAATTTAAGTAAAGAAGAGCTAATTGCTATAAAACCATTATGTTTACTGACGATTAAGCCAGCAATGTTTGTGGCCAATGTTAGTGAAACCGGATTTAAAAATAATCCATATCTGGATAAGTTAACTGCCTATGCCAAAGAATCGAATGCACCAATTGTTGCTATCAGTGCTGCAATTGAAGCCGAAATTTCAGTTTTGCCGCCAGAGGATAAGGTGGAATTTTTAAAAGATATGGGAATGGAAGAACCCGGTTTAGATCGCCTGATTCGTGCAGCTTATAGCCTACTAGGTTTACAAACATATTTTACTGCAGGGGTTAAAGAGGTAAGGGCGTGGACTGTACCCGTTGGAGCCACTGCGCCACAAGCCGCAGGGGTGATTCATACAGATTTTGAACGCGGTTTTATCCGGGCTGAAGTAATTGGCTTTAATGACTATATTCAGTTTAAGGGTGAGCAAGGTGCGGCAGCCGCTGGTAAAATGCGTTTAGAAGGTAAGGAGTATGTGGTTAAAGATGGGGATGTGATGCATTTCCGCTTCAACGTCTAGTTACTTCTCAGCCTACATCTTCCATAGCTGCGTCATACGCTACAAGACACAATGCTCATGTACTATTAGTACATTCCGCTTGCTTTGTTGTAGCTATTCCTTGCTCTGAAAGCGTATGCTGGAAGTAACTTTATGAAATGGGAGGAGTTTTTGAATAAATCAATTTATGACTATACAGTTACCGATATTGATGGAAATACGGTTAGCTTGGATAAATACAAAGATAAAGTATTATTAATTGTAAATACTGCAAGTAAGTGTGGGTTTACTAAACAGTATGCTGCACTGGAAGAGTTGTATAAGAAATATAAAGATAAAGGTTTGGTGGTTTTAGGTTTTCCGTGTAACCAGTTTGCCAATCAGGAACCAGGTGATATGGAAGAGATTAAAAACTTTTGTTCTCTTACATATAGTGTAGATTTTCCGATGTTTGCCAAAATTGAAGTTAACGGAAAAAATACCCATCCACTGTATGTCTTTTTAAAGAAAAAAGCCCGTGGTGTATTAGGGACATTGGGAATTAAATGGAATTTTACGAAATTTTTAGTAGATAAAAGTGGGAATGTAGTAAAACGTTATGCTCCGGCAAAAGATCCGCTGGGTATAACCGGGAATATTGAGAAATTATTGTAAATTAGTAATAGGTAAAAGATGATTATTGTAGTAACCGGAGCTTTTGGTTTTATTGGCTCAAATATCGTGCGTGCATTAAATAAACAAGGGTTTACAGATATTATCGCTGTAGACAATCTTACCAACGGTGGAAAAAGCAAAAACTTATGTGATTGTGAGATTTTGGATTACGTAGATAAAGAAGATTTTATACAAGCAATTGCCAATGGTGATTATGATAATCAGATAGACTATATATCGCATCAGGGAGCATGTTCAGCAACTACTGAACAAGATGGCCGTTATATGATGAAGAATAATTATGAGTACTCAAACGTACTGCTTGAGTATGCGCAGCGTTCAGAAATTCCTTTTGTATATGCATCTTCCGCAGCAACTTACGGAGATAAGACAGAGTTTATTGAAGAGCGACAATATGAAAATCCATTAAATGTCTACGGATATTCAAAGTTTTTATTTGACCAGGTGGTTAGGCGTTATCTGAAAAACGGGCTAAGTGCTCCTGTTGTAGGTCTTCGCTATTTTAATGTCTATGGACAGGATGAATGGCATAAAGAACGTATGGCATCTGTTGCATTCCATCATTTTAATCAATATCAAAAAGATGGTAAAGTGAGATTGTTTGAAGGTTGCCAGGGTTATGGCAATGGTGAGCAGGTACGGGACTTTATATCAGTACATGACGTCGTAAAAGTAAATATGTTTTTTTTAATGAATCATTTAAATGAAGCGGAAGAAATTTCGGGTATTTTTAATTGCGGTACTGGGGTAGCACGGAGCTTTAATGACTTGGCTTTAGCTACAGTCAATGCCTGTAGGGTATCTGATGGCAAACCGGTACTAACTTTAAATGAATTAGTATCCCAAGGTATCCTTGAATACATTTCTTTCCCTAGTGATTTAGCTAATCGATACCAGTGCTACACACAAGCAAACTTGGCTAATTTACGCGATGCAGGTTTTAAGGAAAATTTTCTTTCACTTGAAGAGGGCATCAGCGAGTATATAAGATATTTACTTACATAAAATTTAGTCAATTTAGCTAATTGTAGGATTACAATTTCTTAAATTAAATTGTTTTCTCACTGAAGCATAATTCCTGGTTTTATCGGTAACATTTTCTTCAACAAAACCTTCATCAGAATTTGAGTATCTTGCCAATGGATGCACATATTTATTTTTTATTACATATGTACGTTGTTCACTATTATTTGAAAAAACAAAAGCTAATGAATCCAAACCGCCGTCTTTACGTAGACTTAGATTATAGTTTACATGATAATTCTGCCCGGCTGCCTGATTTGAAAATTTAATTATCTGGCTTCCCAGTTGAGTTTGTGTTGTCGGTAATAGGTTAAAGGTATTTTTTATCGATAACATATCACTAAGAAAGTTATCAGGGTTGTTATTACTCAAAGTAATAGCCCCGTTATTGTTAGTATAATTAGTCGGATTATAGTTACTGTCTTCAAACGTTATTTTTTTACTATCCAAAGTCCAGGTGATATCCCCTAATTTATTATTCTTTTTATAATATTCACATGTCCAGGTTGTTTTTGCATAAGCAGTTCCCAGGGTACCAATCACCAAAAATATTGCAAGTTTTTTCATTAGAATAGTCTCCTCATATGTTAAGTATCGATGTTACCACATGCCTTTAGAAATGTCAACGTATCTGGTTTATTTAAAAAGTTACAAAAAATTCATAAATTACTTGACTGAAAGATTATTTATATGTTAAAGTGGGGTATGGTGGTAAAAAGTGTTAAATTGTGGTAATAAGAGGTTAATATGTTTGGCGGTGTAACTCATCTGAGTATCGATCCCAAAAGTAGGCTCGCAATCCCGGCCAAGTATCGTGAAATATTCGATACCCAATTTGGCGGAAGACTTACAGCTACTCTTGAATCCTCTAATTGCCTCATTTTATATCCAGAGCAGTATTGGTTAACTGTACGTGAAAAAATCCAAAACTTACCAAATGCTTCACATCCCTTGGTAAAAAGTTATCAACGTTTAGTTTTAGGTTATGCTGAAACCATTGAACTAGACAAATCCGGGCGGGTTTTATTGCCAGGTAGCCTAAGGAATTTAGTTAAGTTAGATAAAGAGGCTGTATTAGTTGGTTTAGGCAATCGGTTTGAGTTATGGGATAAAACTAATTGGTTAAGTGAAACTGAAAAAGCCCTGGAAGCATCTCCTGATGATTTGGCACAGCTATTATCCGGGTTTTCGCTGTAAGTGACAACTAATACGCATTATTCAGTGCTATTGAAGGAATCAATAGAGTTATTAAGCATAAAACCTGATGGGGTTTATGTTGATGGCACTTTTGGCAGAGGTGGGCATACAAAAGAAATTTTATCCAGGCTTGACAAGAGTGGTAGAATCATCGCTTTTGATAAAGATCCGGATGCACTTGCATATGCAGTAGAACACTTTAAGGATAAGAGGCTTACCCTGGTTCATAATAGCTTTGCTAGTATGAAAAGCCATCTGGCAAGTTTGGGAATTGAACGAGTAGATGGTGTATTACTTGACTTAGGTGTGTCCTCACCGCAGTTAGACGATAAGGCACGAGGGTTTAGTTTTAGATTGGATGGGCCCTTAGATATGCGCATGGATACCACTAGTGGAGTAAGTGCTAAGGAGTGGGTCAACAGTGCTCAGGAAAAAGAATTAGCTGATGTGTTGTGGAATTATGGTGAAGAGCGGTTTTACAAGAAGATTGCCAAGGCAATAGTAGACAAACGGCAAGTAGCACCGATAGAAACAACAAAAGAATTAGCTGGTATTATTGATAATGCGATGCCTTATAAAGAAAAGGGTAAAAATCCGGCAACCCGGAGTTTTCAGGCGATTAGGATTTTTATCAATAACGAATTGGGGGATTTGGAACATTTATTAGTCGATATACCACAGTTACTGGCAATAAATGGAGTTATGGTGGTAATTAGCTTTCATTCATTGGAAGATCGGTTAGTAAAGAATGCCTTTAACGATTTGACAAAAGCAAAGCATGTACCTAAATGGATCATGGCAGAGCCGGAGTTACCAAATTATCAGGTAATTGCAAAAAAAGTTAAGGCTAGTGCTGGTGAACTTGAAGAAAACGTGCGTAGTCGCAGCAGTATATTGAGGGCGATAAAACACGTAAGAAATACTTAGTCATATTGAATTTATAATACCTAAAGTATTATAACTTCAATCTGTTTAAGCGTGTTAAATAGGTTAAATGAGCAAGTAATTATGTTGAAAGTAGTAAATTTTATATTAATCATGGTCGTCATTGTTAGCGCGTTTTCCTTGATCAAAGAGCGCTATCAATCACGGTTACATTATGCACAATTAGATAAATTGAAAACGCAAACTGAAGATTTAAAAAAAGAATATTCCAGGCTTCAAATTGAAGAAGGTACGTATTCTTCGAATTTGGTTCTACAGGATGTTGCAATGCATAAGTTGAACCTGATTCAACCAACAAAACAAAATATTGTGGGGATAAAATAAAATGCTAGCAAATCAACAAATTCGCAAATTTTATAGTCTCGCCGAAAATATGGGATCTTATACTCAGATAAGATCTGCTGATAAGGCTCAGCATACATTTAGCCGCTCACGGGGAATTTTAATTTTTGCTATTGTATTGACCACCGCAATACTAGGCAGGCTAATTTACCTAAATACAGTAAGCAATCATTTTTTGGAAAATCAATTAAACACACGCATTTCACGTGTAGTGAAAATACCGGCAATGCGTGGAGTGATAACCGATAGAAATAATAACCCATTAGCTGTGAGTACACCGGTTGCCTCTGTATGGGTAGATCCTACCGAATTGGATAACCTGACCAATGATCAGGTAAATAAATTGGCTACTGTATTAAATATGACGGTAGCAGAGCTCAACGCAAAACTTAATCAAAAAGATAAAACCTTTGTTTATATCAAGCGTGCAATTAGTCCGGAGCAAGCTAAGCTGGTTGATGATATGCAAATAGATGGTATATACAATATTCAGGAATTTAAACGTTATTACCCAAGTGGGGAAGTAGCTGCACACGTAGTTGGATTTAACAATATCGATGATCGTGGCTCTGAAGGGATCGAGTATGCCAATGACAAAAACTTACTTGGTCATGATGGAGTACAGCAAATATTACGTGATAGGCAAGGTCGGGTTATTGAAAATACCGGAACAGCAAGACCTGCTACTAATGGCGATACAATTACGTTATCCATCGATAATCGCATTCAGTATGTTGCCTACAATGCACTAAAAAACCAGGTAGAAAAAACTCATGCCAAAGGCGGTTCGGCAGTTGTCTTAGATGCTAAAACTGGCGAGGTTTTATCTATGGTGAATTATCCGACCTATAACCCGAATAATCGTGAAAAAGCTACGCTGGATATGATCAGGAATCGTGCCGCAATAGACCTGTATGAGCCTGGTTCAACAATGAAACCACTTGTGGTAGCCAAGGCATTAGATTTGGGAATTGTTACACCAGATACAGTATTTAATACAATCCCGTACAGTGTAAGTGGACACCTGATAAAAGATGTGCATACTTCCCCTCGGATGACAGTTTCCCAGATTATAATTAAATCTAGTGATGTGGGCGTATCAAAAATTGCATTTAAGATGACACCACAAACTTTCTGGACTTATGATCGTGAAGTTGGCTTTGGGCAAAAAGTTGGTACTCATTTTCCGGGAGAGGCAAAAGGTATTTTCAAATCTTCCTGGAAAGATTTACGTCCGCTTGATGTGGCTTCAATGTCTTATGGTTATGCTGTATCAGTTAGTTTAATGCAAATGGCACGTGCGTATACATTATTTACTAACAATGGTTGTATGTTACCAATTTCTTTCTACAAGATTGATAGTAATATTACCCCGACATGTAAACAGATAGTGAAACCAAAAGCTGCAGAGCAGGTACGTGATATGTTATCTAAGGTTACTGAGGATGGTGCCGGTGGTACTGGTCGGCTAGCTCAAGTTGAAGGTTATACAACTGCAGGTAAGACTGGTACTGCGCATAAAAATAGAGGTAAGGCAGGTTATCTGGCTAATAGTTACGTTGGTTCATTTGTTGGATATGCACCGGCGACAAATCCAAGATTGGTAATTGCGGTTATGATTGATGAACCACGCGGTCAATACTTTGGTGGGGTAGTTGCTGCACCGGTATTTTCCGATATTGCCGGTCCTAGTTTGCATATATTAGGCGTAAAGCAGGATAAATAAAATGGCTGGTAATGATTTTTGTATATTCTTATAGAGGATGCTATTAAAAGTACTACGCGGATACTCCAATACTAGCTACTTTATTAGAATATACCCCCATAGGGGGATGCAAACAATTTGAAATCATAAAACTATCTATCAAACCTATGGTTTCAAATTGTTTGTGTATAAGCCTGAAATACTGCATGGTAAAACAATGTAGACTTATTTAAGAGATATGATGCTATGATTAGCCGGAATAGTTTAGCCAGCTTTACTACTTTCACCCGGATACTTGATGATCTGGGTGATTTTTTATCTAAATATAATTTAGAAATAGATAGTCGCAAGGTTGGTCCGGATTCGATTTTTTGTGCATATCCCGGTAGTGCTAATGATGGGCGCAATTATGTTGAGGGTGCATTATCTAGCGGCGCACAGGCAATAATATATGAACCAGGCATTGATTTTAAAATACCTATTAAGCATATTGCTGTAGAATATCTGATGCAGTATGTAGGTTTACTGGCTGCTGCCAAATATGATAATCCAAGTAAAAAATTTAATACAATTGGCGTAACCGGTACAAATGGTAAAACTTCGGTTACACATTGGCTAAATCAGATATATACAATTTTAGAGAGTAAAAGTGCAATTATTGGCACAACCGGGGCGGGGGTTTATCCGGATATTATTGATTATGCTTCAACCACTCCGGATCCGATAACGTTACAAAAATTATTAGCTGATTTTGTAAAACAAAAAGTAGACGTGTTGGCAATGGAAGTATCCTCACATTCCCTACATCAGGGAAGGGTAAATGGGGTGGCATTTAAAACTGCGGTTTTTACCAATTTATCTCAAGATCATCTTGATTACCATAAAACGATGGAAGCTTATTATCAGGCGAAGCGTGATTTATTTTATTGGCATGATTTGGAGCATGCAATAATTAATGTTGATGATGAATATGGACAACGCTTGATAAATCAACTAAGAAATGATATCGCCAAATATAAGGTACCATTAAAAATATTCGCTTATGGAATTGACAGTGGGGATTTAAGAGCTGGTAATTTATCAATTACTTTATCCGGCATGAGTTTTAAGTTGATGTATGGTGGTGAAGAACACCAGGTACATGTTAAAGTAATCGGCCGCTTTAACGTTTACAATATTTTAGCTGTAGCTGGTACCTTGATTACAAATGGCTTTACTCTTTCTCAAATTGTGCCGCTACTTAGCAATTTAAGACCTGTTTGCGGCCGTATGGATACTATTATCCAAAAAAACCGACCATTAATAGTTATTGATTATGCACACACCCCGGATGCATTATCAAATACACTTAACACTCTTCGCGATGTAGAACACAGCGGAGAATTATATTGTGTATTTGGTTGTGGCGGTAATCGTGATGCAGCGAAAAGACCACTTATGGGGGATATCGCAACCAAAATTGCTGATTTTACATACATTACTTCCGATAATCCAAGGTATGAAGAACCGGAAGAAATAATTAAGCAGGTTGTTGCCGGAGTATCAAATACTAGCAACTATGAGGTGATCATAGATCGTAAGGATGCAATAATTAAAGCAATCTCTAAAGCCAAGAATAACGACATTATTTTAATTGCCGGCAAGGGGCATGAGACTTATCAGGAGATAAAAGGTGAAAAACACCATTTTTCCGACTTTGAAATCGCCCAAAAGGCGTTGAGCCTGCCAGTTAATTTGCATCCCGGTATATGATTTTCAATTAATCAACAATGGCTAAGGAGCATTTAGCTGCCATGTCATTATCTGTGGATTTACATACATTCTATCCCCGGCTTTTACCTTATATGCCTTAATAAACCCTGGCTGGTTCCTTAAAACAGCATTTGTCCTGGTTTTTGCGGAGGCATGGATACTGGTGCATTCGTTATAGTTTGCAAATTGCCATATTTTGGCATAATTATAGTATAGGTACTGAGCTCCTGTCATACCATTATCAAGTTTTGGAATTGGTTTACCATCTAATGAGATAAGATATGCTTCATATGCTTTTTCCAGACCACGGTTATCTGCCATATCTTCATCTGTACTTCCAGCTGGTGTATATCCACCATTTTGATATTGAGTTCTTAACTGACTTCTCAACGCGTTTAGGCTGTCTATTTCTTGTTGTGATGCAAAGGGCACAGATTTTCCTGTTATTTGACTAACCTCTTTCAAACTTATTACATCTGATGCATGGCTTATTTCATGTCCAATAGTAGAGCCTATGCCGCCATAATTAAATGATTTATCCTTGCTAGAATCAAAAAATGGTTGTTGTAACTCAGTGATTGGTAAGAGTAGAGCGTTTTGATAAAGTAAATATGCCGGGCTCAGGTTATGATATAAATTATTTTGATCCCAAACTACATAAGATAAGGGTAGCTTTACACCAATTTTATCAACGAAATACTGATAATACTGCTGGTTTATTCGTAGTGTATTTCCTAAGGGGTGATTAGGTTCGATAATATTACTGGATCCAATTAACGCATAAGCACTATCACCAGAATAGTCATAGCCAGGATAGCCAATGGCCAATCGCATATTTGCGATCCTATTTGTTATAATTTGTTTTGTTTTAGGGGTTTTTATCCATACTGACTGTTCAATACCGTTAAGGTATGCTGTTTTAATATTATTAAATATTTGGTCAATCTCCCCTTTATTTGCATTTAGATATCCATCAAAGCATAACCTGTTTATTTCATTACCAAAGCTTACTTTAATCTGTTCAAATGCCAAAGAACGATTAACTTCGGTATTATGCTGTGCAGATAATAATATTCTTTTGTATGCAACTGCAAAACGAAATTTGAAATACCATTTCCATACTTCCCGATCTGATGGCAAATCGTTTATTGTGTCATAAAAAAATGTATTGATAAACACGCTGCGCGTATGCTGGCTTATACCAGTTTCCCTCAAATATTCCTGCCAGTTTTTTGGCAGCTTATCAATATTATATTCCTTCAAGGCAACAAAAGGATACTCTTGCTGATGTATCTTGTTTTCTAGGTTTAAAATATTGTTTGCAGTCTTGGGGGAGATAGTAACGGCTGGAGTAGTATTAACCGCTAGTAAGTTTAAGGTATCTTGAACATCTTTTAAGGTTAGTTTTTCTTGGGGGGGGCCTAGTAGGTCGGCTATTACTGACTGTACAATGTAAACGTGCCCTATATTTGAGGTGGTATTAGGATGTATCTCAATATTTGCAATTGAATTTACACCAAACTTGTCCAAATAACCTCCCGCAGCAAGAGGGGTGAAATTAAAAGCAAAATATTTATCAATCTCATTCAGAATGTCTTTAGTTGTATTTTGTATTTCTAAACGCCTGTCCTTATCATTGTCGGCGTTGCCCTCATCTGGCATTATACTTAGGTAAAATGCTTTTACTTTATTATTACCTTCCTCATCTACCATTTTGCTGATACAACTATCAACTAGTGCATTATACTTCTTTAATGCTATTGAATTTACATTACATTGCATAAATTCTTCTTCAGAGCGTATACTAGAGATACTATCTAACCATGACTGATTTACATGACCGTAAAAATCATCTTCTGCCCAGGGGACTCCATTAGTTGCTCTAATTACTTTAGGTTTATCATCAGGTAGAGAGCTACCATGACCTGCCATAGTAGATCCCGAAAATAACAATAACATACAAAACAGATATTTTAATTTATACTTTGTCATTTCTAACATCCTTAATTACAATTGTATTATACGTAGTATGACATAAATTCAGACAAGATCCATACGGAAATTCGGTAAAGCAGTTTTTGAGATTTTGCATACTTAATACTAAAGTCATACATAATACTAAAAGTCTGCCCAGGTATAAATAAATCATATATAATCTATCCATCTTGAAACTAATTGAATGGATAATATGAATTTAACCCTAATTGAAGTAGCAAAAATGTGTGGTGGTGAACTATCACCAAATTCTGATGAACAGTTATTAATTAATAATGTAGTAATAGATAGCCGCAAGGCAGTAGATAACACATTATTTGTTGCCATTATAGGTGAAAAACAGGATGCACATGAATTTATTGCTGAATTACATCAAAGTAATACTAAAGTAGCTAGCTTAGTTAGTAGAAACCAGGTCTTAAAATTAAATATTCCTGAAATAATAACTCAGTTACCTAATTTGATTTATGTGGAAGATACAGTAAAAGCTTTAGGTAAATTAGCCGGTAGCTATCGACAACAATTTGATATCCCGATAGTTGGCATAACCGGTAGTAATGGTAAGACTACTGTTAAAGAAATGCTAAAACTAATTTGTGATTATCAATTTGGTGCTATGCATGTATTAGCAACTGAGGGTAACTTAAATAATCACTTAGGCGTACCGCTTAGCTTATTTAAATTAAACTCTAGCCATAAAGTTGCCATTCTTGAGATGGGTATGAACCATGCGGGGGAGTTAGATTATTTATCCAATTTGGCTAAACCTACAATTACTATAGTTAATAATGTACGATTAGCACACGCCGGGTTTTTTAATGCAATAGAAGATATTGCCAGGGCAAAAGCGGAAATTTACCATGGGCTTGTAGATAATGGAGTTGCCTGTATAAATGTTTTAGAGCCACTTTATTCGATATTTGAACAAAATATTGCACCAAAAATTAAGCGGTTTTATTATGGTAATAATAGCACGGTATGCTATATCAAAACAAGCAGTGCCAATGGTGAGATGTGTGTTGTTACTCCAAAAGGTGATTTAAAGGTAACACTACAAGTTTTGGGAGAACATAACCAAAAAAATGCTCTAAGTGCAATAGCTATCGCCCTTAATTTAAACTGTGATCGGCTAAATGTTGAAAAAGGTTTAAATGACTATAAAGGCTTTGCCCGGCGCTTAGAGAAGAAAACTGCATTTAATGGAGCACTAATTATTGATGATAGCTATAATGCCAATCAGTCATCAGTAGAAGCGGCAATATTGGCAATAAAAGGGTTACCTAAACCACATTGGCTGATTTTAGCAGACTTAAAGGAATTAGGCAAATTTGGAAATCAGGCACATGAAGAAATCGGTCGTTTTGCAGCCGGAAATGAAATAGATAAGCTCTTAACTATCGGTGAATTAGCGGAGATCGCCAATACTTCATTTACAGGCGATAAATTACATTTTAAAAGTAATCAGGATGTAGTAAAATATTGTCTGAATAATTTACCCAAAACTGCAACCTTATTAATAAAAGGGTCCCTCTCTACAAATTTAAAAGAGGTTGTAAATAGTTTACTTAAATAATATCATACAGGATGGTGGGATATGTTTGTTTTTCTTTCCAATTTATTTGAACACCATCTAGGTGCGCTACGCTTATTTGACTACGTAACATTTCGCGCATTGGTTGCATGCCTTTTTTCCTTACTCTTTTCGATCTTAGTTGGTGAACGGGTTATTGCCTGGCTAACCAAACTAAAGGTTGGGCAAAGTGTGCGTGATGACGGGCCGCAGACGCATCTGGTTAAAACAGGCACACCTACTATGGGAGGTGTCCTAATTATCATCTCAGTTGTTATTACCGATCTTATCTTTGCTGATTTATTCAATCCATATATATGGCTATTGCTATTTGTATTAGTTGGTACCGGCACGATTGGTTTTATAGATGATTATCGCAAGATCGTGTATAAAAATTCCAAAGGTTTATCCGGCAAAAAAAAGATGATCTTTCAGGCCCTGATAGCGTTTATTGCCGGGTTGGTGTTACTTTACTTGGTTCATTTACCCAAAACAACAGAATTTGTAATTCCTTTTTTTAAGGGGGTAGCATATCCATTTGGAACCTTGGGGTTTTTAGTTTTAACTTATCTGGTGATTTGTGGTAGTTCTAATGCAGTTAATTTAACTGATGGTTTGGACGGGTTGGTATCATTTCCAGTGATTACAGTTTCGATTGGTTTAGGCATATTTGCTTACGTTGCCAGTAATAAGATCTTTGCATCTCATTTACTCTTACCGCATGTACCTGGTAGCCAGGAATTAGTGGTTTTTAGCGGCAGCCTGATTGGTTCTTGTCTTGGATTTTTATGGTTTAATGCCTATCCGGCACGAGTTTTTATGGGCGATGTAGGATCCTTGGCAATTGGTGCAGCATTAGGGACAATGGCAATTATAGTCAGACAAGAAATAGCCTATGCTATTTTGGCTGGCTTATTTGTTATGGAGGCAGTTTCAGTGATTATGCAAGTTGGCTATTTCAAAATGCGTAGAAAACGAATTTTTTTAATGGCACCGATTCATCATCACTTTGAATTAAAAGGCTGGAAGGAAAATCAGGTAGTTGTACGGTTTTGGGTTATTAGTATAGTGCTATTATTACTTAGCCTCTCCACCATTAAATTACGCTAATTATGAAAAACATAGATTTTAAAAAACACAAGTTTGCGGTAATTGGTTTAGGCGATACTGGATTATCGATTATTGACTATTTACGCTATCAAAATGCCAATTTAACTAAGGTGTTTGATACTCGCGATACTCCTCCACATCGGGAGGCTGTTTCTGCATATCAACTATTTTGTGGTAAATTAGAAAAATTGAGCTTCGATGATATAGATGTTATCGTAATTAGCCCCGGGATATCCATTTATGAGCCGGTATTACAAGAACTGATTACACAAGGTAAGATTATTGTTGGTGATATTGAACTATTTGCTTTAGCGGTTAAAGATTGGCCTTCCAAAATAATTGGTATTACAGGCAGTAACGGCAAAACCACAGTTACTACCTTAACCGGGTATTTAGCCGATGCTTCAGGATATACTACACTAGTTGCCGGAAATATTGGGGTACCAGTTTTGCAAAGTTATATTAAAATCATGCAAACTGGTGATATTCCGCAAATTATTGTATTGGAGCTGTCAAGCTTTCAGTTAGAAACAACTTATAGTCTAAATTTGGTGGCAGCAACAGTTTTAAATATTTCGGAAGATCATTTAGACCGTTACCGCGATTTACTTGAGTATGCGTATGCCAAGAGCCATATTTTTAATAATTGTAAAACTCAAGTATTAAATATATCAGATCCATTGGTTATGAGTATGAGTAGAAGTGCTTGCCAACATGCATTTTTTGGCAATGAACCTGAAGCAACATATAAGCTGGTAAAAAATGATGATGGGATTTTTTTAAATATAAATTCAGAAGCTTATATAGAAGGGAATAAACTGGGGCTGGTAGGACTACATAATTATCAAAATGTTTTAGCCAGCCTTGCATTATTATCCGTATCCGGAATAGATATTTTTAGTTCTCAGTTTAAAGATGCACTTGAAAACTTTAAAGGTTTAGAACATAGAATGCAAAAAGTAGGGGTGGTAGGCGGTATTACTTATATAGAGGATTCTAAAGGTACCAACGTTGGAGCTGTGGTTGCCGGAGTATCCGGACTAGATCGGCCGGTACACTTGATCCTGGGTGGAGATGGAAAAGGGCAAGATTTTAGCCCATTAGTTAAGTTGGTAGCAAATTATTGTAAATCGGTAGCAATACTTGGTCAGGATAAGTATAAAATTAATGATGTTTTATCCGGATTATCTATGCCAATAAAGCTGTGTGATTCTTTGGAAGAGTGTATTGTGTTTTGTAATAGTAATGCAGTATCTGGTGAATATGTAGTATTGTCACCGGCGTGTGCCTCATGGGATATGTTTGATAATTATAAGCATAGAGCTCAAGTATTTAAAGATTTTGTACTCAAACATATAGAAAAAATGGTAGAAAAATGAGAATATTTAGCGCAATAGGTAGATGGATCTTAGAGTCCAGACAAAATGAGGCGGCTAAAATTGATGAGCCGATTTTGTTTTCAGCAATAATTTTGGCTGTTTTTGGAATAATTATGGTTTATTCGGCGTCAATTGCTTTTGCAACGCATGATGCAAATTTACAAAACTCATATTATTATGTTACACGGCATGTAATGTATTTAACAGTTGGGGGAGTCGCCGGGATAATTGCTTTTTATGCACCAACCAACTTTTGGCGTAAAAATGCGGTTAAAATTGCTGTTTTTATTATTTTATTACTAGTTGCTGTCCTTATTCCCCATGTAGGTAAGACAGTAAATGGTGCCAAGCGTTGGATTGGAGTTGGTTTACTCAACGTACAGCCTTCTGAATTTGCCAAACTTGGTATGGCAATTTATTTATCCGATTATGTATGTGGCAAAACGCTAAGCTTCAAACGCTTCTGGAATGATTTATTTCCGGTATTATTGGCAATCGGAAGCGTTTCTGCGTTGTTATTAGCTGAGCCGGATATGGGCTCAACTACAGTAGTATTTATTATTGCCTTAGGTATTTTGTATATGGCAGACATAGATAAGAAATTTATAACCGGTTTAACCTTAATTGGGGTGATTGGCTTTGTTGGGCTTATTATTGCAGCACCATATCGTATGCGCCGGGTACTTGGGTTTATTGATCCATGGCAGGATGCATTAGGTAAGGGCTATCAGCTCACCCACTCTCTATTGGCAGTCGGACATGGCGGGTGGCTAGGGGCAGGATTAGGTAATAGTATTGAAAAATTATTTTATCTGCCGGAAGCGCATACCGATTTTATTTTAGCAATTATTGCTGAAGAAACAGGTGCGGCTGGTGTGTTAGTTGTTTTATTATTTTTCTGGATTATTTTTTATCGAGGTTTTAAATTAATTGGTAATGAAGCAAGATATTTGGCTAACCGCCAGTTCCAATCACTATTAGCCCAAGGGATAAGTTTATGGTTTTTTGCCCAGGCCCTGGTTAATATTGGGGTAGCAATCGGGGTTTTACCGACAAAGGGTTTAACTCTGCCTTTTATTTCTTTTGGTGGAAGTTCTATTTTAGTAAGCTGTATAGCATTGGGGATTTTACTTAAAATTGATTATGAAAACCGCCAAATTAAACGCGGCGTCGCTATTTAATAGATTATTGTCATTCCCTCGCAGGGGTGGGAATCTATGCTCTAAATTTTTGGAAACATTATGAAGAAAAAAATTATATTTACTGCCGGCGGAACCGGGGGGCATATTTTTCCGGCGCTTGCAGTTGCGAAGTTGTGCATTCCTGAATACGATGTATTATGGGTTGGCGCTAAAAATGGCATTGAGAATAAGATTGTCAGTGAACATCATATTCCAATTCAGAATATAAAGATTTCCGGTCTGCGTAAAAAAGGCATCCGTCGGTTAATCTGGATGCCATTTTTATTGTTATATGCTTTTGTCCAGGCATTTATCCTGATTTTACGTGCGAGGCCGGATGTAATAGTTGGTTTTGGTGGATATGCAACATTTCCTATTTGCTTTATGGGTTCCCTATTACGTATACCGGTAATAATACATGAGCAAAACTCGGTGCCTGGATTAAGCAATAAGGTATTATCTTATTTGGTAAATAAAGTTATAGTTGCTTTTCCTGACGTATTAACCGGCAAAAAAACATTACTATTGGGCAATCCGGTACGTAATGATATATCCAGTATTGCTGTGCCTGAAATTAGATATTCTGCCCGGCAGGGGGGATTAAACATTTTGGTATTAGGCGGTTCATTAGGTGCCAAGGTTTTTAATGATATCTTACCTGAAGTATTTTACATGGTAGAAAATAAACAAGCCGGGTATATTGCAAGTATTATCCATCAGGTGGGTAAAGGTGATCGCGAAAGTGTAGAAAATGAGTATAGAAAATTTGGGATAAACAATGTTAATGTGATAAATTTTATAGATAATATGGCCGATATGTATGCAAATGTTGATTTATTGATTTGCCGTTCCGGCGCTTCTACGGTTAGTGAGGTATCAGCATGCGGTGTTGCTGCAATTTTTGTCCCATATCCATATGCAGTAGATGACCATCAAAAATATAATGCATTAAATTTGGTGGAAAATAAAGCATCAATCATGTTTATCCAATCTGAATTAAATGCCCAAAAACTAGCTGATACATTAGTTACATTAGATAGGAATAAGTGCGCTGATATGGCCTCTATTGCTAGAAGTTTGGCAATTACCAACAGCAGTGATAAGATAAAAGAAGTAATAACCAGCTATATAACATAAACAATTTAAGGAAAATAGTTGAATAATCTAGCCAGTTACGCAGTAAAAACAACAAAAGGCAGACTGCATAATGAAGAGACGCCAAAATACCGTTCAGAATTCGGACGTGACCGTGATCGGATTATTCACTCCAGTGCATTTAGGCGGCTTGAGTATAAAACGCAGGTGTTTATTAACCACGAAGGAGATTTATTTCGTACCCGGCTGACGCATAGTCTTGAAGTTGCGCAGGTAGGGCGTTCGGTGGCCAGTGCACTAAATTTAAATGTAGATTTGGTTGAGGCAATTTGCCTGGCACATGATTTGGGACATACTCCATTTGGTCATGTAGGTCAGGATGAACTAAACAGCTGTATGCACAAAGCTTGTGGTGAAGGATTTGAACATAATTTACAATCACTAAGAATAGTGGACAAACTAGAGGAGCGCTATGCTGATTTTGATGGGCTGAATTTGACTTTTGAAACACGCGAAGGTATACTAAAGCATTGCTCTTTAAAAACAGCCAAAACTTTAGGTGATTTAGGCATCCGGTTTTTAAATAAAACCCAGCCATCACTTGAAGCGCAGCTAGCTAATGTCGCGGATGAATTAGCCTATAATTTTCATGACATTGATGATGGGTTACGAGCAGGAATAATTACGTTAGAGCAATTAGAAGAAGTTGCTATAATTGATGAAGAGCTAAAATATTTGCATAAGAAATATCCGGCTTTAAGTGGGCGCCGGCTTCATAAAGAATTGGTTCGGCATCTTATAAATAAGACTATATACGATTTGATTGAATCAACGTTATCAAATATAAAAAAATATAACATTATAACTATGGATAATGTGCGTGGGATTATCCCAATTGTTACCTATAGTGAATTAATGGCACAAAAACAAAAAGAATTAAAGAAATTTTTACATAAGAATTTATATAAGCACTCAAGTGTAATGCAATTAAGGTTTAAATCGGCCACTATTATTCGTGGATTATTTGAAGCTTTTGTTAGTGATGAAAGTTTATTGCCAGAAGCTTATCAGGATAAAATTGCTTCATGTGGATTATATAGAGTGGTTGCGGATTATATATCCGGGATGACAGACAGGTATGCATTTAGGCAATATAACAAGTTATTTACGGTTGAGAATATTTAGTGTAATTCCCGTGAAAACGGGGATCCATGCACTAAAAATAATTAAAATAGGATTACAATGGTTACGGTAAGACACGAGTTTCATGATCCGGATTCATGGCTTGATATTCAAAAAAGGTATTTCACACCTGAGGAGTGCAAACAATTTCAATTAGCTATTGATATTGCTAAACAATATTATACCGGACAAAAATTTTATCCAACTGATGTGGACTTAATGCTTCATGCCTTGACTTGTGCTAATAAGGTGGCAGAATTAAATCTTTTTGCTGATGCAGTTATAGCGACAATTTTATTTGCGGTACCAAAATTTTGCCCCGATGACTGGCGGCAGGAGCTCGCCAAATTTGAGCCTAAAGTTATTGAATTAATTGACGGTGTAACCCGGGTTACAAAGATCAGAAGGCTTGGGGCACTTGCTGATGTTGAAAATGAAGATGAGAAAAAAGTACAGGTAGAAGTAGTTCGTAAAATGCTATTGGCAATGGTTAGTGACATTCGTGTAGTCCTGATTTTATTAGTTGGGCGTGGTGAATTAATGCTACATCTAAAATCATGTAAAGATACTGAATTAATTCATAAAATAGCTGTTGAAACTGTAGAGATTTTTTCACCTTTGGCTAATCGCTTAGGTGTATGGCAGATTAAATGGGAGTTAGAAGATTTATCTTTTAAATATATGCACCCGGATCAATACAAAAAAATTGCCAAATTATTGGATGAAACACGTGAAGAGCGTTTAGAGTATATAGAGAATATCAAGCAATATTTATCAAGCCAAATGCAAGAAAGCGGCATTAAAGATTTCCAGATTTCTGGTAGGGCAAAGCATATTTACTCTATCTGGAAAAAGATGAGTAAAAAAAATTATGATTTTGATGATTTATATGATATTCGTGCAGTTAGGGTTTTAGTTCCTGAAGTTCGTGACTGCTATACAGTTCTAGGGATACTACACACCAAATATTCGCCAATACCTGGCGAATTTGATGACTATATATCCAATCCAAAGGCTAATAATTATCAGAGTCTACATACGTGTGTAACCGGGCCGGATGATCGGGTAATTGAAATACAAATCCGTACTTTTGCGATGCATACACATGCTGAGTATGGGGTTGCGGCGCATTGGCGGTATAAAGAATTTGGCGATAAGCACGTAGAAAACAATGCTGATTTTGCCGAAAAATTGGCCTGGCTAAGACAAATTCTTGATTGGCGTGAAGAGCTGACTGATCATAAGGATATCACAGATATTTTTAAGAACGAAATTTTTAAAGACACAATTTATGTAATGACGCCAAATGGAAAAGTTATTTCATTACCAAATGGTTCAACTGCAGTAGATTTTGCTTATGCAGTCCATAGCGCTATCGGGCATAAATGCCGGGGAGCAAAAGTCGATGGACAAATAATACCATTGGCAACACCCCTTAAAAATGGGCAGCGGGTAGAAATTTTAACGGTTAAATCCGGTGGCCCTAGTATAAATTGGATACACGATGGCTTGGTTAAAAGTCCAAAAGCGATTAGTCATATAAGGCGTTATATTCGTGAGCAAAACTACGAGGAATTTTTTGCCAATGGTTCGGAGATATTTGAACGTGAGTTATCCAAGTTCCCGGCTAATATAAGACCAGAGCTTAGTCAAATTGTATCAGCACTTGGCTATACTGATGAAAAGAATATTTGTGTAGATTTGGGTAAAGGTGATTTATCTCCGGTATCTATCAGGGAAGCAATTAATAAACTAATTAAAAAGGAGCAACATTCCAAGGTAGAAGATATAGATTTAGATAAGGCTGCATTTGAGTTTAAACCGAATGCTTCGGTAAATAAATCAAAAAGTTTATCTGGTATTATGGTTGACGGAGTCTCAGGTATTGTTACGCATATTGCTAAATGTTGCAAACCTTTACCGGGAGATTCAATAATTGGTTTTGTTACACAAGGTCATGGTGTAGCAATTCATCGTAATAATTGTGTTGGTCTTAAACGTCAGGCTAAGTTATTCCCGCAAAAAGTAGTACAAGTTAGCTGGGGGGATTCTACCCATAAAGCAGTATTTAATGTTGATGTTGAGGTTATTGCCAATGATCGCTCGGGTCTTTTACGAGATTTAACTGACTTGTTTTCTCGCGAAAAAATTAATATAGATAGTTTACGTACCTCATCTAAAAATAACCGCGCAATAATGATTTTTACAATTCAAATTCAGGGTGGAGCTTTTGATTTTACGCCATTAATAAGCCGAATTTTTACAATAAATGGTGTACTTGAGGTCCTCCGTAAATAACTGTAATGCTGCCGTAATTTACGAAATATGTTAAAATCTTAGGCTTAATAAATTTATAAGGATTTTAATATGCCATCATTTGATACCGTATCTGTTGTAGATAAAGTAGAACTTGCTAATAGCCTGGATCAGGCAAATAAAGAAATTACTAACCGCTTCGATTTTAAAGGTAGTGATGCTCGTGTTGAGTGTAAAGAACTAGAGATTACTCTTTATGCTGATGATGATTTCAAACTTGGTCAGGTAAAAGATGTCTTAGTCGGCAAAATGTCCAAACGCGGTATTGATGTACGTGTTTTGGAAGAAGGTAAAAAAGAAAAAGTTAGCGGCAACAAAATGAAGGAAGTAATCCAGGTTAAAAATGGTATTAGCCAGGAGTTGGGCAAGAAAATGGTCAAAATTGTCAAAGATAGTAAAATGAAAGTACAAGCTAGCATTCAAGGTGATGCAGTTCGTATAACTGGAGCTAAGCGTGATGATTTGCAGGCAGCTATGCAGTTACTAAAAAAAGAAGTTACTGAGCAGCCGCTTCAATTTGAAAATTTTCGGGATTAGTATACGTGATTGAGGTCAAAAATCTAAGTTTATCCTATTCAAATAAAAAGCAAAAGGTGCAGGTATTAAATAATGTCTCTCTATCTGTAGCTAAGGGGGAAATTTATGGCATTATTGGTAAATCAGGTGCGGGTAAATCTACTTTATTAAAAAGCCTAAACTTATTAGAAAAGCCAGATTCAGGTAGTGTGGTTATTGATGGTATTGACATAACTAAAATAAAAAAAGATGAATTACGTAAAATCCGCCAGTCTATTGGCATGATTTTTCAGGGGTTTAATCTATTAAATTCTAAAACAGCCTTTGATAATGTTGCATTACCTTTGATTTTACAGGGCAAATTAACTAAATCAGAAATTAAAACTAAAGTTGATGGCTTGCTTGCTTTAGTGGGTTTAAGTGATTTTGCACATAAGCATCCAGATAGTTTATCCGGAGGACAAAAGCAGCGTCTGGGGATTGCCAGGGCGCTAACTACTGATCCCATAATACTATTAAGTGATGAGGCGACCTCAGCACTTGACCCGGAGACAACCAATAGTATCCTGGAGTTACTTTTAACCATAAATGAAAAATTTGGTTTGACAATAGTATTAATTACACATGAAATAGATGTAATCCGTAAAATTTGTGATAAGGTTGCAGTGATAGATAAGGGTGTTATAGTTGAAAGTGGTACTACAGTAGATGTGATTTTGCATCCTAAGCATGAATTAACCCGTAAGTTGATAATAGAAGAAGAATCGCACCGATATCTGGAGCAGGTATCAGATTTTTATAAATTTGATAAAACAGATAACAGCCATTTAGTCGTAATCTCGTTTATTGGGAATACGGCATTTGATCCTATTTTAGGCCAAATCTCGCATGAGCTGGATATCACATTTAGTATTTTACGCGGTGAGCTTGGGCGTATAAAAAAAATGCCTTTTGGGCAAATGTTAGTCGAAGTTCGTGGTTCGGTATCACAGTTAGATAACGCATTAAAAATATTTAAACAATTAAATGTCCATTATGAACTAATTGCTTAATTTAATATGGTACTATCGTTACTAAATGAAAACTATTTTGTTTTTAAAGAGGTTTTACAATGAAAATAGTTAATAAATTTTTTTATAGTCTATTTTTTGTGCTTATTTTATTTATGAATGTAACCATGGCGGCTGATAGACAACCGCAGGAAGTTCCTTTAATTGATCAAGCTGGAGATAGAGCTCCATCGCCACAGGTAATGGATGATGATGAAATTACACTCGCTAACGTTTGTAAAGAAGTATGTATGTGCTGTGAAGGCGCGCTTCAATGCTGTAAGGTAGCGGCTAATTGCTGTTGCCAAAATTCCAAAATAGCTGCTATAAACTGCAGTTTGGCTATTCTTGATGCTGAATGCTGCTGTTGTTCTGTTATACAGCACCGAGTAAATTTAATTGAGCCTGATGATCAATTTATGGACTAATTAAGAAAGATACTATGCAACAAAAAAATATTCGTAATTTTTCAATAATTGCCCACATTGATCATGGCAAGTCAACGCTTGCTGATAGGTTTATTGAGTTTTGCGGTGGTTTGGATAAACGTGAGATGAATACTCAAGTTCTTGATTCTATGGATATAGAAAAGGAACGGGGAATTACCATTAAAGCGCAAACGGCAGCATTAACGTATAAAGCCCTGGATGGACAAATTTATAACCTTAATTTGATTGACACTCCAGGGCATGTAGATTTTTCTTATGAAGTATCACGTTCACTCTCTGCGTGTGAAGGCGCGCTACTTGTAGTAGATGCATCCCAGGGAGTTGAAGCGCAAACGGTAGCCAATTGTTATACGGCAGTGGAATTGGGTGTTGAAGTACTACCGGTATTAAATAAAATTGATTTACCCTCGGCTGAACCAGACCGGGTGTGCCAGGAAATAGAGGATATCATAGGCCTTGAAGCGATGGAGGCTGTTCATTGTTCGGCCAAAACCGGGTTAGGAATACAAGATGCTTTAGAGTTGGTGGTAAATAAAGTCCCGCCACCTACAGGAGATGAAGATAAGCCATTAAAAGCATTAATAGTTGATTCATGGTTTGATAATTACGTTGGCGTAGTGATGCTGGTACGTGTAGTAGACGGTAAACTTAAGCCAAAAGATAAAATAAGATTTATGAGCAACAATGCTATGTTTTTATGTGAGCAGGTGGGGGTATTCACGCCGAAGTCAGTTAATAAAGACAGTTTATCTGCTGGACAGGTAGGTTTTATTATTGCCGGTATTAAAGAATTGCAATATGCTAAGGTTGGAGATACAATAACTCTGGAGAATAATCCGGCACCTGAACGCCTGCCTGGATTTAAAGAAATTCAGCCTAAAGTATTTGCTGGCCTTTATCCGGTAGAATCGCATGATTACGAAGCACTGCGTGATTCATTAGAAAAATTAAAATTAAACGATGCTTCCCTTTATTATGAACCAGAAGTTTCTCAGGCATTAGGCTTTGGCTTTAGGTGTGGCTTTCTTGGGTTATTGCATATGGAAATCGTCCAGGAACGCCTGGAACGCGAATTTGACATGGATTTAATTACTACTGCGCCAACGGTAGTATATCAAATTTTATTAAAGGACGGGGAGACTTTAGATATCGAAAACCCGGCACGTTTACCAGATCCTAGTAAGGTTGATGAAATACGGGAGCCAATGATTACTGCTAATATTTTAGTGCCAAATGATTATTTAGGTGCAGTTATGACCTTATGTAATGAAAAGCGTGGTGTACAATTAAATATGCAGTACATGGGACGTCAGGTGATGCTTAATTATGCAATGCCATTAAATGAAGTAGTCTTAGATTTTTTTGATAAATTAAAATCGGTATCGCGTGGTTATGCATCATTTGATTATGAATTTAAAGAATTTCAGGCATCTGATTTGGTTAAATTGGATATTTTGGTAAATGGTGAGAAGGTTGATTCCTTATCTCTAATTATCCACAGATCTACAGCACAATACCGCGGACGTGCCCTTGCCGCGAAACTACGCGAGCTAATCCCACGCCAGATGTTTGATATTGCAGTGCAAGCTGCTATTGGTTCGCATATTATAGCTCGTGAAACAATAAAAGCTATGCGTAAGAATGTATTGGCTAAATGTTATGGTGGTGATATCAGCCGGAAGAAAAAATTATTAGAAAAACAAAAAGCCGGTAAGAAACGTATGAAGCAGGTAGGAAATGTAGAGATTCCGCAGACTGCATTTTTGGCTGTATTACAAGTTGACTAAGATCAAGTTAATCGTAGGTTTGGGCAATCCCGGGGCAGAATATGCTGCTACCCGGCATAATGTAGGTTTTTGGTTTATTGATTTGCTTGCCGATAAATTTAAAAGTGTTCTACGTACAGAAGGTAAATTCTTTGCTGAAGTTGGTAAGTTTAGATATGAAGATAATGATGTGTGGTTACTAAAGCCGCAGACATTTATGAATTTATCTGGTAAGTCAATTTTAGCATTGGCATCATTTTATAAAATTCTACCAAATGAGATATTGGTGGTTCATGATGAGCTGGATTTTGCGCCCGGGATTGCCAAACTAAAACTAGGTGGTGGGGCCGGTGGGCATAATGGTTTAAAGTCAACCGAATCTGTAATTAGTAAAGATTTTTGGCGTCTTCGCCTGGGCATTGGACACCCGGGTGATAAAAATAAAGTATCTTCTTTCGTGTTAAAAAAACCGCTAAAAGATGAAGAAATAGAAATCCTGAATGCGATGGACCGTGCAGCAAAAATTATTCCATCTCTACTATCCGGCGAACAAAATATAGCAATGAAAACCCTGCATACTATTTAGCAATCTTGAAAATAGTTCTACATGACTGTTTCTGTTTTTTCTAGTACAATCCCCCCTTCAATATTGTTAATATAACAAAAATGTAAATTAATATACTCAAAATATTTGAAATCACCAAATTTCAGTTTGCTTGAGTATCAGCTGCCGGAATGCTCGGGAAATTACATCCTGATTTTTCTGTGGTTTATTACAAAGGAAATAAAATGAAAATTTATAAATTAAGGGTTTACTTGTTTAATTTATTTTTTGTGCTACTTTTATGCACAGGCGTATCCAATGCCGGCCAATTAATGGTATGTAAGCTTTATACCGGTACTGGTGACGCCACCGTTTATGCCGATACAGTTGGATGGTTTGTATATAAAACAAAAGGCGCGTTGAAGCCTATACCTATGAGGTTTCCTGAACACAGGGAAATGGATATACATAATGAAGAAGACGCTTTTCCTATCCCTCACGGATTTATACTACTTGAAAGTTATATAAAGAAAATAGTTTTTCATAGTGATGACGAAAATAGAAAACTTCAGGCTACGCTTGAGCTAGTTCAGAATCCAAACAAGTGGAGCTATAAAGCCTCAGGTTCGTATAATGGAAAACCATTAGCCTCTCGAGTAACTTGCTCTGAAGCAATTTATTTCGCTGATCCGCTAGATAATGAAGACCGAAAAACTTATTCATACAAATTTCTAAAAGCTCAAGAAGTTGCAAATTATTCAATGGAAGGTAGTGAGCTACATGATGGCGGCGACCAGGAGGTAATAAAGAAGCCGGAGCAGGCGGCGGAAACAAAGCTACCTACTCCAGTTGAACTGGCCCGTGATAGGACTAATAGCAATACAACAGCTACAGAGTACGGAGCATGCGCAGCATACGTACAGTATAAAGATACCAAAAATTATCCTGCGAATAACGCTTGGCCACTTAATATTAGTTGGAGGTATTCTCTTGTAAAGGGTGCAACATTAAAACAGGATATGCACACCATGTCAACATGTATTAATGGTCGTGCAAATACTCATGAGAGTATTAACAATCAAATTAATTTTTCTACTAATGGTTCAAGAGATAATCCTCAGGTTACAAAAATTGTAGGGGAATTTCGTGTACATGATGGTAATATTAAGTGGAGCATTTTAAGAAATACAGATAACACCTTTAGGATTGAATTTAGAGATAAAAATATTTTCAACGTGGTACAAGGTTCAATAAATTGCGTTACTGATAGTAAGCCATTGACACAATTACCCCAACCAAAAATTCCGATGACTGGGAGAACAAGCCATAGTTACATATATGTAACCCCGCCTATTGAGGAACAGCAAAAAGATGGTACTTGCTGTGGTGATAACTGCGTTTTAAGTTAATTAATCTTATCTGATCTATAAACCGCTACAGCCTCTTAACAATGCGTGTCAGCGGTTTTTTATATCTTAGTGTAACTGATTTTTTTCGGCCTGCTTTTAATCCGATAAAAAGTGCGAATTATATTTGACTTTTTGGTGACTTATTAGATATAATCCACTCCTCGTGTTTAGTTTGATGCGGGAATAGCTCAGTTGGTAGAGCACAACCTTGCCAAGGTTGGGGTCGCGAGTTCGAGTCTCGTTTCCCGCTCCAAAACTAAATTTATAAATTATTTATCGCCAGCATATGCTTATAGAGCAAGGAATAGCTGGAACAAAGCAAGCGAAATGTACTACTGGTACATGAGCATTGCGACTTCCAGCGTATAACGCAGCTATATAAGATATAGGCTGGATAATAAAGCGGGAATAGCTCAGTTGGTAGAGCACAACCTTGCCAAGGTTGGGGTCGCGAGTTCGAGTCTCGTTTCCCGCTCCAGCTAAGTGTTATTATGGCGGGGTAGCAGAGTGGTTATGCAGCGGCCTGCAAAGCCGTGGACGCCGGTTCGATTCCGACCCTCGCCTCCAAAATAGATGGTGCGTTTTTTTTCAATGCCGCGGTGGCGAAACAGGTAGACGCAAGGGATTTAAAATCCCTCGGGACTTATCCTCCCGTGCCGGTTCGATTCCGGCCCGCGGCACCATCTTACCTTTCAAGAAACTAAGGTTTCTTTTATAGAATTTCACTTTATGATATTTCAAGTTAGCCTAACCAAAAATATACGTAAACCATACCAACCAAAATTAAATCAAGTAAAATCCTACATTAAGCATTCATTAGTTAAAAAATTTGGTGTAATAAATATCGCTATAGTAATTGTATCAACTAAAGTTTCGCATGAATTAAACCTTAAATATAGAGGCCGTGATTATCCAACCAACGTTATTTCTTTAGAGGATAGAAGTACCCGGGAAGAGTTTAATATTCTTCAAGGAGAGCTGGTTTTATGTGATGAAATAATTGTAAATGAGTCAAAACAGCTTGGAAATATTGAGGGGCACTATGCGCATATGATAGTACATGGAGTATTGCATTTGCAAGGTTTTGATCATATACAAGATGATGAAGCTATGCGTATGGAAAATTTGGAAGTACAAATTTTAAACGATTTGGGCTTTGCTAATCCATACAAATTAGGAATTGGGGAGAGATGATGAAAAAGTTAAAGATATTAGATCAAATATTTCATGCGCAAATCCGGGACAAAGAGGATTTGCTAACGGCCCTACATGAGGCCACTGAAAAAAATATTATTGATAGCGATATTCTGCCAATAATTGAATCAGCACTGCAAATAAATGAATTACGGGCAAAAGATATAATGATTCCACGTAACCAGGTTGATGTGTTGGATATTAATGACAGTATTGAAGTTTTGATTAATAAAATCTTAACCACAGGTCATTCCAGGTTTCCGGTGATAGATGGCGAGATCAGCAAGATTGTTGGTATTTTTCATAGTAAGGATCTGATTCGCTATATGGAAAACCCGGGAGAGTTTAGTTTGCGCTCTTACTTGCGTGAAGCATATTTTATCCCGGAAATTAAGCATCTGGATAGTCTTATGTATGAGATGCGGGTTAAGCAGGTACACTTGGCAATTGTCGTTGATGAATTTACCAATATTGTTGGTATTGTATCCCTGGAAATGATTGTAGAGCAATTAGTCGGTGATATAGAAGATGAGTATGATTCTGTAGAGGGTGAGCGTGAAATATTAGAGGTAGATGTAAATACTTATCGGGTAAAAGGACATTGTAAATTAGCTGAAATAAATAGTAAATTGGGGCTTAATTGGCATGATGACCAGGTAGAAACAGTGAGCGGTTTTTTAAGCAAGGTTTTAGGGCGTATTCCAGTTAGCGGGGAGATCTTAAGCTTTGCCGGGGTAAGCATTGATGTGATTAATGCAGATAGTCGCAAAGTTAAGTTATTAAGTATAAAGAAACTCGACACCCCAAACATGGTGTAATTACCTATCCTATATTTTACATAGCTGTGTCATACGCTACAAGACCCAATCCTCATGTACTAAATGTATATTTCGGTTGCGATGTGTAGCTATTCCTTGCTCTGTAAACATATGTTGGTAGTTACATGAAAATTGAAAAATTATAAAAGAGAAATATGAATTTTATTAAAAATAAAAAAAATGAGTTATTAGTACTATTTGCCGGATGTATAAGTGTTTTGGCTTTTGCACCATTTAATCATCCATATGTAATTGTACTGTCAATATTATTATTGCTTTTAGTAATCAACAAATTTGATAACAGAATATCTAAGTGGAGGCTGTTAGGTTATGGCTATCTTTACGGGCTTGCCTTTTTTAACATGCAGTTATACTGGGTATTTTATTCACTGTATAAAGTAATTGATGCCGGTTTCTTTGTATCTCTTATAGCCCTCGTTGGCTTTACTGCATTTTTAGCATCTTATATTGCGCTAGTTATATACATTTATGTTCGACTAAAAACAAAATTTGCTTTAGTGAATAACATTATATTATTTCCTTCGCTCTGGGTGTTTCTCGAATGGGTGCGTGGCTGGTTTTTAGGTGGTTTCTCGTGGTGTGAAATAGGTTACACACAAGTTGGGAATAGCTTCTTTCGTGGGTTTTATCCGGTACTTGGAAATTATGGAGTATCTTATTTAGTTTTGAGTCTAACCGGGGCAGTTTACCTGGTGGTTAGGGCAAGAGCGTTACAGATTGCCAGATCACATGTAAGGTTATCAATTCTGTATTGTCTACTGGTGTTTATAATCGGGGCATTAATACAAAATAATTTATATACTAGCTCATTTGGTAGACCAATTAAAGTAGCGATTTTACAGGGAAATATCCAGGGGGGGTTAAAGTGGACAGATCATACTAATCTGGATGTCTATAAAGTGTTGGTTCAGCAAGCACAGGGGGATTTAATTTTGATTCCCGAAACTGCAATAGCACAATTTGAGTTTAATTTGCCAGAAGGGTATTTGGATAATTTAACTAAAATTGCACATAGTAAAAATGCTGATCTTATTCTTGGAATTCCTAAAGTTATTAACGAAAATAATGACTATGTTAACGCTGCAATGTTAGCTACCAATCCAAAACATCCATATTATGCTAAAGCACATTTAGTTCCGTATGGTGAATATATACCTTTAAAATGGTTGCTGGGTCCGGTTTATAGGGGAATCTCACTACCGATGGTTGGCTTTAGTCGTGGTGCCTCCTATCAAGAGCCGTTAGTTGCCGCCAATCAAAAGTTTGCAACTAATATTTGCTATGAAAATGGTTTTAATTCTGAGCTAATTAAAGCAGCCTCTAATGCAACTATTATGTTAAATTTAAGTGATATGGTGTGGTATGGCACTACAACGGCTAAAGATGAACATCTACAGATATCTCAGGCCAGGGCTTTAGAAAATCAGCGTTATTTTATTCAGGCTACAAATACCGGTATGAGCGCAATCATCAAGCCAGATGGAAAAGTGCAGGCAGTATTGCCTGTTTTTGAGCGAATAATTTTGGAAGATTATGTAGGTGGGAGAATTGGGGTTACTCCTTTTCAGCATTATGGTAATTGGCTGATAATACTTTGGGTTAGTTTTATGTTGCTATCAGTAATTGTATATAAGTTGATGTTTTCACGTAAACAAATATATGCCGTAAATAATTATCCTAAGAATTAATCTTATCCCTTTTAGCTGACTCACCCCCGTGAGGACGGGGGCCCGGCCCCCAAAAATGCTTATTATTGCTCTCATATTTTTAAAAATGCTGAAATTTACAATTTAATATATATAAAAATAAGTATTAAAAATAAATAATTTCAGAGAGTTATAAAATACCTATAAAATTAGCAGAAAATATTATTTGACATTTGCCAAGTGGTATGTGTATAATACCGTTCTCGCTTAAAAGGCGGGTAAAGTTTTCGGGTGAAATACTTAGAGTATGTAATCTGGGGACTAAAGTAGATCTTTAAAAAGTTAGTTAAATAAATCAATAAATGTGAGGCATCTGGCTATTGCAAAGAAAAGAGGGTATGTTTGCTTAGGCAAATATATTCTTGCAATAGTTTGGTGTTTTAGATTTATAACCTTTTTATGATAAAACATAATTAAGTTAATTTCAAGACGTCAAGCGACTTTATTCATTGCCATTTAACTGGGTGATGAATTTAAGTATAAAGAGTTAAGTTAAGGATTAAAACGAAAGAGTTTGATCCTGGCTCAGATTGAACGCTGGCGGCGTGCTTTACACATGCAAGTCGAACGTCGAACGGCAGCATTACTTTCGGGTAGATGGCGAGTGGCGAACGGGTGAGTAATACATCGGAACATGCCAAGAAGGATGGGATAACTCATCGAAAGATGAGCTAATACCGTATAATCTCTGAGGAGGAAAGCTGGGGACCAGAGATGGCCTGGTGCTTTTTGATTGGCCGATGGTCGATTAGCTAGTTGGTGGGGTAAGTGCTTACCAAGGCGATGATCGATAGCTGTTCTGAGAGGAAGATCAGCCACACTGGGACTGAGACACGGCCCAGACTCCTACGGGAGGCAGCAGTGGGGAA
>JAJFBE010000004.1 GCA_020697255.1 Burkholderiales bacterium
AGTGATAGCTGCTGTTAGGGTTGTTTTACCATGATCCACGTGACCAATTGTGCCAACGTTCACATGAGGCTTATTACGTTCAAATTTTCCTTTTGACATTTTTAGTTTCCTTTTATAGATTCCCGCCTACGCGGGAATGATACAAATTATTATTTCTTATTACTTACAATAGCATCAGCAACATGTTTTGGTGCTTCTGAATAATGCTTAAATTCCATAGAGTACGTTGCACGCCCCTGAGACATAGAACGTAAAACAGTCGAGTACCCAAACATTTCTGCTAAAGGCACCTCAGCTCTAACTATCTTACCACCTGAGCTGTCATCGTCCATTCCCTGGATTATACCACGCCGTGAGGATAAATCACCCATCACGTCACCCATATACTCTTCAGGAGTTTCAACTTCAACAGACATCATCGGCTCTAAAATTACAGGGTTTGCTTTACGCATACCTTCTTTAAATGCCATTGATCCAGCTAATTCAAAAGCTAACTGTGATGAATCGACATCATGGTATGACCCATCAAATAACGTAACTTTTACATCTACTACCGGATATCCGGCAATAACGCCAGATTTCATAGCGCCCTGGATACCATAATCAACTGATGGAATAAATTCACGCGGAACTGTACCACCTTTAATTTCATCAACAAATTCGTAGCCCCCACCTTCAACCTGTGGCATCATCTTAATCCACACGTGTCCGTACTGACCTTTACCACCAGATTGTTTAATGTGCTTACCTTCAACTTCAACTTCCTTACGGATAGTTTCGCGGTATGCAACCTGAGGAGCACCAACGTTAGCTTCAACACCAAACTCACGCTTCATGCGATCTACGATAATTTCTAAGTGTAACTCACCCATACCAGAAATAATTGTCTGACCAGTTTCTTCATTAGTTTTTACCCTAAATGACGGATCTTCCTTAGCCAAACGATTTAGGGCAATACCCATTTTTTCCTGGTCTGGCTTAGTTTTTGGCTCGATAGCAATATGAATAACCGGCTCCGGGAATACCATCCGCTCTAAGGTAATTTCTTTGCTTACATCACATAAAGTATCACCAGTTGTAACTTCTTTTAAACCAACTGCAGCAGCAATATCGCCTGCGCGAACCTCTTCAATTTCTTCACGTTGGTTAGCATGCATCTGTACAATACGACCAATACGTTCTTTTTTACCTTTAACAGGATTGTAGATCGTATCTCCTGATTTTACAACACCAGAATATACACGGAAGAAGGTTAGCTGACCAACATATGGATCACTCATTAGCTTAAATGCTAAACCAGAGAATGCTTCATCATCAGCAGCTTTACGCGTTCCCATTGTACCATCAGGTAATTCGCCGGTAACCGCATCAATCTCAACCGGAGATGGCAGATAATCAACAACAGCATCCAACATAGCCTGAACACCCTTGTTTTTGAAAGCAGAACCGCAGAACATCGGAATAATTTCACAAGCAATTGTCCGCTTACGGATTGCACTCTTAATTTCTTCTTCAGTTAATTCCTCACCTTCAAGGTATTTATTCATTAAATCTTCATCTGATTCGGCAGCCGCCTCTACTAAATCGGCACGGTACTTATTACAAGTTTCTACCAATTCAGCAGGAATATCCACATAATTAAATGTCATACCCTGCGTTGCGTCGTCCCAGGCAATCGCCTTCATCTTCAATAGGTCAATAACACCTGTAAAATGTTCTTCAGCACCAATTGGCACCTGCATAACCACAGGGTTACCTTTTAGACGGGTCTTAATCTGTTCAACCGCTCTAAAAAAGTTTGCTCCCTGGCGGTCCATTTTATTTACAAAAGCAATCCGCGGTACTTTATACTTATTAGCCTGACGCCATACTGTCTCTGATTGAGGTTGTACACCGCCAACCGCACAATACACCATGCATGCGCCATCTAATACACGCATAGAGCGCTCAACTTCAATCGTAAAATCCACGTGACCCGGTGTATCAATAATATTAATACGGTGTTCAGGATACTGCTGGTTCATCCCTTTCCAAAATGTAGTAGTTGCAGCGGAGGTAATTGTAATACCACGCTCCTGCTCCTGCTCCATCCAGTCCATAGTTGCAGCACCATCATGTACTTCACCAATTTTATGATTAACACCTGTATAAAATAAAACACGTTCTGTCGTTGTTGTTTTACCTGCATCAATATGAGCCGAAATACCTATATTACGGTATCTTTCTATCGGCGTTTTTCTAGCCATAACTGTTTACCCTTTAATTAATAACGGAAGTGAGCAAATGCTTTATTTGCTTCCGCCATTTTGTGCACTTCTTCACGACGTTTCATAGCCGCACCACGACCCTCAATTGCTTCTAACATTTCGTTAGCTAAGCGAATATCCATTGATTTCTCACCACGTTTACGCGCAGCATCACGCATCCAGCGCATTGCCAAAGCAGTCTGGCGACTTGGCGCCACTTCAATCGGGATCTGGTAATTTGCACCACCAACCCGGCGTGATTTTAATTCTACCATCGGCTTAACGGCATCCATCGCTTGCCGAAACACTTCAATACCATCTTTTTTACTTTTATTTTTAACCAGCTCCAAAGCGTTATATACAATCTTTTCAGCAACCGCTTTTTTGCCACTCTCCATTAGAACGTTAATAAATTTTGATAATTCAACACTACCAAATTTCGGATCTGGAAGAATACTTCTCTTCTCAACTTCTCTACGTCTAGGCATAATACTATCCTTAAAACCTTTACTATTATATTTTTATCCTGTTAGTTATATTAACTATAGAACAACTATTTATTTAGGGCGCTTTGCACCATACTTGGAACGAGACTGTTTACGGTCTTTTACACCAGCCAAATCTAACGAACCACGTACGCAGTGATAACGTACACCAGGTAAATCTTTTACCCGTCCACCACGAATCAGGACAACCGAATGCTCCTGCAAATTATGACCTTCACCACCAATATAGCTGGTTACTTCAAATCCGTTTGTCAAACGTACACGGCATACTTTACGTAATGCTGAGTTAGGCTTTTTAGGCGTTGTAGTGTATACACGCGTGCAAACCCCTCTACGTTGCGGACATTCGGCCAAAGCCGGAGATTTACTCTTGTAGCGTACTGATACGCGAGGCTTTCTTACCAATTGATTAATCGTAGGCATTTACTTCCTTTTCTTTCAAAAATATTACAAATAATTTTAGTCGTAACCCGCGATTATAACATATACTATTAATAATTTACAACTATATTTTTCAGGGTTTTTGCTGAGTTTTGATATGACCTGCAGGTGTTCCGGCGTGCCTGTGTGAAAAACCGGGATAGGTTAAACCTAATTATGTATTTTAAAGTTAAAGCCCTCAATTTTGAGGGCTTTGTCATGAATAAGTTTTATTGTTTAAGACAAATAAGCATCACAGTTTGCCACCGCGAACCGGCAGCAAGAAGGAATTGTATATTTGACCAATTGTCCCCACCCAGCCACCTGTACCACCAAATGAAGTGCCCATATAAAGCTGCCATCCCCCGGATGGTGAATCGGTGGATGACCAGTAGTGGCAACCCCCGGTTTGATTACATCCCCAACCATCCTGTAAACTAAACCCTTCTGCATTTAGCCAGGCAGTTAGATTAGTTTTGCGAACATAACCATTAGCAATAGCCAGGTTGCCAAGTTTACCAAACTCTGAGGAATTATTTACTTCAGGATCACCCAAAAAATGCCCTTGATTATCCGTTGTAACCAACGCCGGGATCCTCCAATCCGTGTAACCACAATGACCATTTCCGGAATTAAATGCAGCTAACGCCTTGGCCTGATTATAAAATGTATAAAGACCTATATCACCTCTATACCATATTAAACCACTTCCATCATTTTGTTTTAAACAACCACATGCATTAGCGCCATCTGCCATACAAAGAAATAATTTTAATTTTACAGTCACGGTATATTGTGCGGTACTGCCATCAGCAGCGGTAACCGTATAAACTACCGGGGTGGTATAATTATTGACGGTTTGACCGCTTGTTTGAGAAACCCCGTTCACAGAAACATTTGCACCAATACTTTGGGTAAATTTTGCAACTGCTTCTTTGGGAAGATCCTCTAATGGAAACGTTACAATAATATTATGCTCATTAATCACCCCATTAATACCATCTATTGAAAACGAAGTTATGTCTTTTGCTGAACTAAGTGCTATAGTAGTAAACTTAAAGCTAGTTGTCACCAAAGAATTGCCCGAATTATCAGTTATACTACTGGCTAAATCAAGATAGTAATCCGTACCATTTTTTAGCTTTGATGAAGGGTTAAATGTATATTTATTATTACTTCCAACCACAAACGAGCTAAAATTAACCGTTGGCCCGGTTATGCTTCCTTCATGCAGAGTAATATTCGGACTAGCACCTTGTACTAAAACTCCTTGCACCTCTTTACTGAATTGTACCTGGATACTTGTATCAATAGGGACACTGTGAATACTTGAAGGAGCAATAAGAGATACTGTAGGTGCCGTAAAATCACCTGTACTAAAACAGAACGTAGTTTGCGCCAATGGATCATCTCCCACCTCAAGGCTGGTTATTCCTACCCCGGCACCTACAACAAGACAGTAATTTGACAACTCATTTAGCTTTGATGCAGGACTAAAAATATATGAATTATTACCTGGTACAACCGTCATTTGCCCTAAAGGTATAGAATTACCTGAACTATCAATTAAACTAACCCCATTTTCCACCCCCTGCACAGGTTTGCTAAACATTATTTGAAAACTAGGATTGGTCGAAATGCCGTAAACATTGGAAGGTCTTACTAATGATACCGTTGGGGCAGCAAATTCGCCAGTTGTAAAATGAAATGTTCTTGGGATCAATTCATTATGCAGGGTAGAGTCATCGACTATCTTTGAATCCGACCCAACCGTTAGAGAATATGTCGTATTTTTCTTCAAGTTTACTAGTGGGCTAAACGTATACGTATTACTTTTTACTCCGGCAACTATCTGCCCAAGCGACACTGCATCACCATCTTCATCACGTAAAACGATGCTCTGTAAATTCACGCCGGATACAGGTTCGCTAAATTTAATCTGGATACTTGGGCTAATTGATACATTAGTATCCCAGTCTGAAGGACTTACCATTGATACAGTTGGAGCCGTATTATCCCCGGTAGCAAAGTAAAATACCGTTTCAGCTAATTGATTATCCGCTGAATCCGCATCAGTTATATAATCCAAATTTGCATCTGTTGTCTGCGTTTTTACTTCAGCTCCATACTTTTCCCCTACCACAAGATAATATGCAGTATTATCTTTTAATGTTGTAGATGGGCTAAAAGTATACGTGTTGTTGCTACCAGAAACAAAAGTGCCCATACCGATACGCGGACCTGTAGCACTTCCTTCATGTATCCCAACAGTTTTGTCATTAACGCCTTGTACAGCTTTATTAAAAGCAATCTGGATACTTAGCGACGTAGATAAGTTCGTAGCATCCGGTGCCGGCTCTATTAGATGAACTGATAAGGGTGTACCAACGCCGCCGCTACCATTATCAATAATATTACCATTACCAGTTCCGCTACTACCCCCGGCCCCGCCGCCAGAGCTGCAACTATTTAAAACAAATGCACACAATATCCCAAATAAGACAAGCGCTAATTTTAACTGCTTCATTAAGTATACCTTTTATAAAACTCAATTGATCAATTTAATATCAAATTCAATTTAATAATTGGGTAATTAAAAGACTACTAGTGAACTCAGACCACAAGGGCCGAACAGATCAAATATAAGAATATAAACAATGTAAAATGAAGACGTGAATAAAATCTGACTTAACTCAGATACATATCTGCCAAGGGTAAGTAAAAAACAACCTTCTATACTTAGTATAAGGTGAAATTTAGTTAACCTTATCGATGTTTATTATCTCTAATCCGTTAAAAATAGCTTTATATTAACCAATTTGCATATTTTTTCACATGGTGGGGAGTATAGCACATCTTTTTATCAATATGTAATTAATTTTTTAGTATTATGAAAAGCCTTTGACTGCAACAAATATGAAGTGTAGTATGAAGAAGTGAAGCACTACTTCAGGTTAAGTAGTGCTATTAACTGTTTTTTATAATCAGCGTCCAGAGTAATAGTCGGATTTGCCGGGTTTAATCAAATTTACTACTTTTTTTACACCTTCCATTGCATATATGCCCTTGATAGCTCGGGCTAAATGCGTCATATCACCAACATTAGTACCCATAAGATAAACTACACTATCAACGTAAGTAACACTAATTTTAGCATCAGCAATATTAGGCTCCTGACTTAACCTATCCTTAACATCCGATTCGATAGAAGAACTACCATTATATGAAGGGTTAGCAGTAATTGTAGTATAGTCATAAACATCCCGTATATCTTTCAGGCTCCTAACCAATGCAACCACATCATCCTTAGTTTTTTGTGACTCAACCTGCCCGGCAACTAAAACATTAAAGTGATCGGCTACGATTTTTAAATCAGCTTTAGGAAATTTCTTATCTACCATTTTCTGTATTTTTTTGGAGTATAGCTTGTTGTCCATCTCCTGGTTTTCAGTATTCGTCGGGAATGGCTCAGGTACCTGGCTATAGAAATAGCTGGCACAACCAGTAAACAGTATTGATGCCAGACAAGTTATAAAGAGCGTTCTAACTTTATAATACATAATTTGCTTTCTTAAAAATTTTCCGAAATTGTACCATATATGTCACCATAACTGGCTATATTTATACTATTTGCCTTACACCTTATTTTACTTTGTGCTTTTTTTACTCGTATCAATCGTGGAAATCAGATTTACTACTTTCTTAACGCCGCTGATGCTTTCAATGCCCTTAATACCGCCGGCAATTTGACTAGGTTCGCCTGCGGATTTATTATCACCCAGCAAATATACTACATCGCTACATGTGACCACTTTAATATTGTTGGTATTTACACCTTTTTGCCCGATTAAACGGCTTTTAGCTAAAGAAGTAAGATAAGTATCGTGGCTTATATCCCCTACAGTTTCATTTACCGATATAGTTAGATAATTCCATACTTTTTTTACGCCTGCTGTATTGGTAGCTGCTAATGCCGCTTTATCCTTATCTGCCTGAGTTGGAACCTGCCCGGCTAATAAGACTCTTTGTCCGTGGCTTGCAACGGTAAAACTACCATTAGGTACCTGAGCACTTAATACATTATTTACATCATGCTCCAGGGTTTGGTCATCAATTACCCCGCCGCCGCTTCTGGAATCCATACCAACAGCTACAGCAGTACCGGCTCCAGCACCAATCACAGTTGCAGCGCAACCACCAACACCTACAACTAATGCTCCAAAAATTAACCACCCCGATATATTAAGTATATTACTATTTTTTGACATTGAAATTTAATCCTGCAAAAGTTATATAATCTTCAACTCAAGAAGTCCATTATACAATAAAAAAAGCCACATTATATGGCTTTTTAAAAATTTATGAAGATATATTAATAAACGTGTTTTATGTCTTCTTTAAATTTTTGTGCTTCATGTCTGGAAACCGTCCTTACTTTTTCGCGATAATGAGTTATATTATTAGCCAATTCATCTTTTAATAAATCAATTGCTACATAAACACTCTCTGCTTCAATTTTTCCACCGTAATTTTTCTCCGGCGTATGAATACTTACTTCTGCATAATATATTTTGCCATTATTATGGCTATTTGAAGATTTTCCAAGTCTAAAGTTAAACTTAACCTGATCCTCATCCTGATTTAGGTACTTATGTAATGACCCCATCTTATCTTCAGAATATTCTTTAATAGAATCAGTTAACTCAAAATCTTTACAATAAATTGTAAAATTTTTCATAATTTGCTCCTTTAAAACATTATTTTAAAAATCATCTCTCCACAGGTATATTATACACCTCTGCATTAGAGAATACCACCTATTTTTCAGATCAGGTTTATTGGTTTACCTTCAGTATAAGCTATCATATTGTCTTGTATAACGTTTATCCAACGTTTTAGTGATTTCTCACTAAACCATGCATTATGCGGGGTTATAATACAATTATCCAGTCCAAATAACCGATTTTGTGGTGTTGCCGGCTCAATTTCCAGCACATCCAGCCCAGCACCCGCAATTTGCTTATTAGACAATGCCTCATATAATAAAGCTTCATTAACCAAACCGCCACGTGCCGTATTAATCAAATACGCGGTGGGCTTCATCTGTGATAATGTATCACCATTAATTATATATTTTGTCTCTTCTGTACATGGGCAATGCAAAGTAATAACATCACTTCGTTTAAATAGCTCGTCTTTCGCGACAAAATTTACCTGAAGAGCGGTTGTATAGCTTGTTTTTCGGCTATAAACCAATACATTCATATCTAATGCCAATGCTACTTTTATAACCTTTTTAGCAATATTGCCAAACCCGACAACACCAAGAGTAAGACCCGATAGCTCGGTAAGGCTATGCCATCCATCTTTCCATTTACGCTCCCGCATAACCAATGTGCTTGATCTACCCACATGGTTAGTTAATTCCAATAATAATGCTATTGTATGCTGGGATACTATTTCAGAGGAGTAATCAGGAATATTGCTAACTGGTATGCTTAGATTATGTAAGGCTTTTACATCAATACAATCATAACCGGTTGCTACAACTATAACGTATTTGAGATTTGGTAACAAGTTAAAATGATCTGCGGTTAATTCGGCCTTATTTACTAATATTACATCAGCATGGTAGGCATGCTCTACAATATTTTCTAAAATAGTGCTTTCATAACTTTTATATTCACCAAATTGTGCAAAATAGTCTGCAAGCATTGTCACCATTTTTTTAGACAATTTATTAGTATCCAGTAAAACAATCTGCATAAGCCTGCCTTCTATTAATGTTGATAATTAATTAATTTGCTATTTGTTATACTTTGCATAGCAATAAACGCCAGTATAGCAAAAACTGATAGATAAACCCCAGGTATCCAGAGCAAATTGGTAATTTTAATTAACCAGGTTAAAAACATTTGGGTACTACCGGCAATTATGCCAAAGCTAATATTATATACAAATGCTATCCCGGTATAACGCACCCCTACCGGAAAGAATGTGGCGCACAACACTGGCAGACGCCCGCAAACTATGCCAATACTAAGTAATGCAACAATATGAATTATAAATATCTGGTTTAAACCTAGTAAAGCGTATATTTTAAATAGACTAAATACGCAAACAGCAAACACTGGGATAAAAACCAAGAAAAACTTTTTAGCAAAATACTTATCAAAAGTACCTGCAATCAATGAACCGATAATGAAAATAATAATTGTAAAAGAATTAAATCCCATTAGCTTTGACATTGGGAAATGATAAAAAGTAGACAAGTAAACCGGCATATAAAAAGTGAATACCGCTAATGTTGATGCTAAAAAGCCACCAATGGCAATTAACTGCAGAACTGACTTTTTATATTGCTTAAATAAAATACCTAATGGAACTTCTTCATGTGAGATCGATTCTTTATATTGAATAAATGCGCTGGTTTCAGTTAAACTTTTACGCAGAAAGTAACTGGCAATACCAAAAAAACCACCTAAAACAAATGCCAGTCGCCATGAACTAAAACTAAAATGCAAGTTAGCCAGTAGCATACAAACCATCGATGCTAGAAAAAAACCGATATTGGTACCCATTACAACAATAGATGAATTTAGTGCTTTATATTTGGGTGCAGCGGTTTCGTAGCCAAATACAATAGAACCCGGAACTTCACCACCGATGGCAACCCCTTGCAATACCCGAAAACTAATTAATAAAACGGTAGCTAAAATACCAATTTGGCTAATTCCCGGGATAAATGCAATAGCTAAGGTTGGCAGTGCCATAAATAAAATAGTGTAGATAAAAACAGTGCTTCTGCCGCGTGTGTCGCCAAAATGAGAAAAAACCAAACCACCTAATGGTCTGAAAAAAGCACCAATTGCAAATATGGCATAGCTTAAAATTAGGTTTATTAGTTGATTTTGTACCGGGATCAGTTCATGACCGATTACCGGGGCTAAATAGATAAAAATAGCATAATCATAGTATTCGAGGATGGAGCCTAGAGAGATTAAAAATAAGAGGCGTTTATTGTTAGTCATAATTATTTATCTTATTACTATTAATACTGACGGTATTTTAACAAAATATATTTTATTTATTTTATATTTTTATGTGGGTTGTACCCACCTGCCATACTTTCTGTCTTGCTACAGAAAGTATGCAAAGAAAGCAAGTCCTCATGGAATTTTAGCCTAAAATTCCAATGGACGTTTATGTCTTGATAAGATTTAATAACGATAGGGAATATTTCGGGATCTAAATAAAGTCATGCTTTTTTATTCTATATAATATGTGCGGGTTAAGGGGAGATTGTTTGGGTAATTTTGGATGATAAAAATCATCTTCCGGATTATAGGACATGCCTAGTTTTTGCATAACCCGCTCAGATGGTTTATTAATTTTTGCAGTAAATGTAACTATCTCTTTTAGGTTATGCTCGCTAAAGTTAGCATAATAATGAGGTATAAATTGATAAACACAAAATAGTTATAAGCTACATTAACCTAATAATTGATTTTGACAGGTTAGCAATTTTTATTTTAGTATGCCAAGTTTTTTACCTGCAATCGATTTTTACGCAAGAATCATTTATCGTAAATTAGATAATATGCTAAAATAACTTACGAATAAATTAAATTTTATTATATTTTGCTTTATTGTAATTTACAATTTGCTATAACCTCCACATAGTATCTATTTAGGAAACTAATACTTTATTAAAAAGGGAATTTATGAAGAAGTTGACACGTTCATTTATATATTTTGTATTATTAACCTGTTGGGTTAATATGGCTGCAGCCTTTACTTGGCACGTGTATAATAGCACAGGGCTAACTTTGGATCATGTCACGGTTAAAGTTGTTTGGGGAATTTATGACAGTTATGGTATGGAATATAAAGATATAATCAGCGATGAGCCTTTGGGAACTCTTAACAATGATACACGTTCCGAATTTATTGACCTGGGGTATAATTCTCCTAATATTGCTACTCAGTATACAGAGTGGTATGTTGAATATTCATGGTCTACTAGCGGAATGTATAAGATTCACCGCGCCTTGATTCCTGCCTCTGATTTCCCAGATTACCGCTCATTTTCTGTTGATCCTGGAGCTAGTGCCGAGATCAAGATTACCGGAATCGGCCCGGATGAAATGAGAATACAAGTTATTACAGGCAGCGATCCAAATAATAACTCTGACCATTGGGGAGTTACAAAGAAGTAAATTAAAGAAGCTACTAAATATGCAAAGTTTCCCAGACGAAGTTATGAATAAAGCAACTATGCTAAGCGTAACCCAATATGTGATTTATTTTATACTAACGCTTATGTTACAACCCGCTAAATAAAATCTAGACTAATGGCAAAATCACATCTTCATTTGGTGGCACAGGTAAAGCTAATAACAACACTAAACTAACTGTTATAACCGGTGCAAATACTATTGGCAGCCAAGAAAGTGAATGGTCCTTTAAATTTATTGATAATAATTCAAAATGGAAGTTTGAAAATGGTCAGGAGAACTGGGAAATTAAAGGTTATAGCCCTACTTATAACAAGTTTGTTAATGGCCGTTATACATGTACATGGGAACAAAGCAACACTAGTAGCTGTAGCATGATGTAGCTTCTATACCAGCCTGGATTCTAATATTGATTTTACCAGTTGGTATTGCTCGGTAGAAGATTCGATTTGGTTAATTTTTGCCAGTTCACCATTTAGATCATCTGCTGAGTCTATAAATAACTTCTGCCAGTACCATTTGATATGTTTACGCGCAATACGGCAGCCCATATATTCACCATAATGCTGATAAATAAGAGTTAGATGCTCTAAAATTGTAGAGTATTTCCCCTCTGAACTTATGTCACGATAACTGCCGGTAGCTAAATGTTCTTTAATCTGCCTAAAAATCCAGGGCTGCCCAAGCGTTCCCCTGCCGATATACACACCATCAGTGCCAGTATAATCCAATACTTGTTTAACCTTTTCCGGAGTAGTCATATCACCATTTGCAAAAACAGGTATAAATAATTGCTGTTTTGCCTGGGCAATTAGTTCATAACGTGCCTCACCATTATAAAGATCACATCGATTTCTACCATGTATAGTAAGCGATGTAATCCCAGAATCTTGGGCAATTTTGGCAATAGTCAAGATGTTTTGCTGATTATTATCCCAGCCCAGGCGGGTTTTTAGCATAACCGGAATTTTAGCTGCAGTAACAGCTGCTTTTAAAATATTTGCAACTAACTTTTCATCTTTTAGTAATGCAGAACCAGCTAATACATTACACACCTTTTTTGCCGGACAACCCATATTAATTTCGATGGCACTAGCACCAATTGACTGGCAATGCATTACCGCATCAGTAATTACATCCTCGCTTGCACCGGCTATCTGGATAATTTTATTGCTGCCATTGTAAGCAAAATCATCCCGAAGACGCTGGGCGCTTTTAGCGCTGTCCCATAAATGTGTCTGTGCAGTTAGCATTTCTGAGATGGTTACATCTGCTCCGTATTTGCGCGATATATAACGAAACGGGGCATCGGTAATACCAGCCATTGGGGATAGAACTATTTTATGCATTAGATTCTAAATAAAAAAGCCCCAAAAGGAGCTAAGTGATCGCCTATGACAAAGTCACTGCCAATTACAACGGATGTTTTTTCTGCTAATAACTTTGCTATCACAATCATATTCTACGAAACCTTTTTTTTCATGATTTTCTGTTGATGCCTCAGGAGCTAACGAAGCTTCAGCAAAACTTTTAGTGTTAGCAGCCATAGCTCTCATTGAAGGAGTTCCCTTCTTATTCCATCCATCATTTTTGTCAATTACTATGTCTTGATCAAATTCTTTTGTAGCCTCTACTAATTTCTGCTTATTATCAGAATCACTAAATTTATAAAGTGCTGTTATTTTAGGATTCTTAACCCATATTTTAGTACTATTACCAACATCTACTCCAGGAGTACCAGAAATAAGAACTTTTGGCTTCGAATAAACAGTGCCGGAAGCGCCGAGTTCGGCAGGATTAACATTCCAACCATGATCCATTGCAGCTTGCGGATTTTGAGGCACAGCTTCTTCTGCGTTTGCAGCAATTGTCATTCCCAATAAAGCACCAATTAACAAAAACATTTTCTTATTCATATGATTTACCTCAAAAATTGTAATATAGTTATGATTAACCTGATAATACTAACTTTCGTTATTTTAGCATTATAATTAAAGCGTGTCAAGGCATTCTGTTGTATTGTGTTCTGTTGTATTGTAAAACCATACAACACCATATTAGTTGCATAGTTTTACTGAGCTATGGGTAAAAAACTATTTAATTAATATTTTTATATTTTACTATAAAGTAATCCATATGCCCCATCATTGGCATATTGTATAGTCCAGTCGTTGTATCACCTACCAAATATATATTATTGTTATCTATATACATTCCACTGCCAAGGACTAATCCTAGTCGAGCACCACCAATTTGAATGCTCTTTACTAATTGACCTTTAGCATTATACTTAGCTATAAAATAATCTATCTCGCTCTTTTGTTCTTGTCCGGGTAAAGCAACCTCTGTATTTCCAATAAGATAACTATTACCTAAAGTATCAGTACCTATTCCTGAGCCATAAGTCGTAGTACTTGTGGATACTGTAGTCCATAATGATGACATATCATTAGAGTATTTAATTATGAAATATCTATTAACCATTTGGCCCCCAATTGCTCCAATACCAGTCGTTCCAGCTACATAAACATTACCTACATTGTCTACAGTTATCGCAGAACCGTAGATATGAGTTCCATCAGGGTTACTAATTGATTTCTGTCCAATAAGTTCACCATTTTCAGTCTTGTACTCGGCTACAATTAAGTGATCTACTTTGAGATTATCATGATGGCTCAAGCCTGTTACATAAAGGTGGCCTTTATTATCTAAAGCTATTGCTTTAGCATAGCTTGACGCTTCAGGTTCACCAACTTGTTTAGCCCATATGTTTTTACCTGTAGTATCGTACTTAGCAATAAAGTAATCTGCAGTTCCAATCTTTGGCTTTTTAAGCACACTTACGTTAGTATTACCTATTACGTAACTATTGCCTTCTTTATCAGTAGTTATTGCAGTTGCTTGGGTTATGTCGGTTTGGCTTTCACCACCAGCTAATTTAGTCCAAAGTTCGGTACCATCACTACTATATTTGGTAATAAAAAAATCAGTACTTAGCGTACGTTTAGTAATATTAGATATGCCTACATCAGTATCGCCAACAGCATAAATATTACCGTTACTGTCTGTACTAATAGAAGCCCCATGGGTAAATCCTCCTGAAGAACCTACTTGCCTAGCCCAATTGAACCGCCCATCAGAATCATAACTAGAAATCCAATAATCATCATGCCCATTTTGCCTTTGGTTATGCAAAGACCCGGTAGTAGTTCCAATAGTATAGACATTTCCGCTATTACTAATGCTTATGCCATTTCCGTCAGTAAAGCTATCACTAGGAAACTGGGCATTACCATATTGCAAATACCATGATAAATCTGGCCATGGTCCTAACGCTATACTGTGCCTAATAATGAATAATGAGCCTAAAAACACAAATATTTTTTTTAGATGTTTAATAAATAATTTCATGTAAAATTTCCAATCTATTTAATATCATAAATAGATAATAAAATTTAACTTTTTATATAACCTAAAAGTCCAATTTTACTATCTTTTTGTTTAAAGAAATTTATTCTGTTTAATAATTCATTTTAAGCCCCTCTAGTGAATTAAGTTCTCAAAGATTGATCATTTTAACATATCATATATATAAACAATTTTATAATCGTATTTAACATACGCCCATAACCTATTTGAGCCAGCGCCCCGCATACGTAAATTCCATATTGAATCTTTATTCCAATTTATATAAAATTATTTTATCAAATCTTAAAGTTTTACATCGATGATGTAATACAATTTATATTGATGATTTCGTAAGCGCCAGCACCACCTGGATGTTAAATCGGAAAGAAGCTCTAGATATACAATACATCAATAAAATATATAATGAAAACATGGAGTCCTTTTATAATAAGCACAAGCTAAAATTTCCATTCTGGCAAATCGAATATAAAAAACTACCATTAACTGGCAAACCTAAAGATGAAGATCCAGAACATAAAGGGCCCGAATAACCATTATAAAATATTATTCAAGCATTAAAGCCTGGTATAGTGTAAAATACATTCCTTGTCTTTCCTATGACATAAAAAACTTTACTTCCCAGACTCTAATTTATGAATAATAGTTTTTGGACCGAAAATCGTACTATTGTCGCACTGGCAGTAAGTATACTTGCTTTAGCTGAGATTGTTGATTTAACTATCGTATCTGTTGCCCTACCTCATATCATGGGCGCCCTGAATGCCAATATTAATGAAGTATCACTTACCATGACCAGCTACATCGTGGCTGCTGCCGTATTTATCCCTTTAACTGGCATAGTATCCAAAAAATTTGGTATGAAAACTGTTATTTTGGCCTCAACTATCGTATTTGGTATCGCATCTATTTTATGTGGAATGTCAACTAATTTACCCGAGATGGTAATATTTCGTCTTCTGCAGGGAGTAGGAGGTGCATTCCTACCCTCATTGGCCCAGGCATACATAGTAGAAAATTTTAGCCATGAAGAGCAGCCTAAAATTATGACAGTATATAGTATGTGCCTGGTTTTGGGGCCGGTAATCGGACCCTTATTTGGCGGGTATCTGGTAGAACACTTAAGTTGGCGTTGGATATTTTATGTAAATGTCCCGGTATGTATCTTGGGCTTTGTTTTAATTCTTATCCTTATGGAAAAAAATCATGCGGAAGATGTCAAAACTGACTTTATAAGCTTTATCTTTATGGTGGTTGGTGTTTCCTGCCTGGAATATTTTCTTGATGAAGGTAACCAGAACAATTGGTTTGAATCCAGGGAAATGATAATAGTTCTGGCTACCGGCGCTCTTGGTGCTATATTTTTTATCTGGCGTGGCTTACTGGGTAAATCTGTAGTTGATTTTAGATTATTTAAAGACTTAAATTTTAATTTGTCTTGCCTGTTAGTCTTTGGCTTTATGGTAATTGCCGTTATGGCACTAGCATATTTTCCTACCTTACTTCAGCAAGGATATGGATACCCGGTTGATTTAGCCGGCTATATAACTGCACCGCGTGGTTTATGTGCCTTTTTAGCAGCTCCAATATTTATTGCCCTGGGTAAAAAAATTGATCCAAGGGCCCTGATTCTTGTTGGATTGCTGATATTTGGATTTTCTAACTACCTATTAACCAAGTTTAGTGACAGTACTTCAAAAAGTTTGATATTAATTACTGTAACTCTTCAAGGGGTTGGCTTAACTGGTACTTTTGTAATGTTAATGCAATGTGCATTTAGCACCCTACCAAATAATCTCTCCGGCGATGCAAGTGGTATATTTAACTTTTTTAGAAATATTGGTAGTTCAGTTGGAACGTCAATTGCAGCTACCCTGATTGCGCATCAACAACAGGCATCATGGCATGATCAAATCAGTAATATCACTCAATCCGCTGCTGGGTTTAAGCACTTCTTTTCCGGGGCGTCTATGATACATCAAAGTCTTGCGGTAAAAGCCCAAATATCCGGTGGCCTTATTAATGCACAATCATTTTTAGTTGCCAATATAGATACAGTATGGGCGGGTTTTTTAGGAACCGGGCTAATTTTATGGATTCCTTTTGTTTTAAAAAAACCTAAAGCTGGGACTCAGACACCAATGATGCATTAATCACTAAAAATTGCTATACTTTGCTTTGCAATGCTTACAATGATATTAATTAAGAGGAAATTTTATGGTAGCACACAAAAAATCAAATAACCTACATGCTGTTATTGGTCTTTTAATTATTGTCGCCGTTATACTTAGCATATATTTTTATTTTAGGTATGAACGTCTATACCCAGATACAGACAATGCATATGTAAATGCAAATATTGTAAATGTAGCACCTAAGGTTACCGGGTATTTACAAACTCTTAATGTTAAGAATAACCAGCTTGTACATAAAGGTGACGTGCTATTTACTATAAACCCAATTGATTATAAACTTTCAGTTACCCAGGCAGAAAAAGCATATAATAGCCAGGTAGAGCAAGTTAATGCAGTAAAATCACAAATCAATATACAGCGCGGACAAAATATAAAGGACAAGGTAAGTTACGATTTTGCCCTGGAAACAGCAAACCGCTATAAAAAATTACATAATGCAAATACTATTTCTACACAAAATTACCAAAATGCCATGACAAACCTGGACACAGCCAAAACCCAACTAGACATTGATAACCGTAAGCTACAACAACTGGATGACATGTATCGGTTGACAATAGCCAAACGCGATCAATCTAAAGCCTCTCTTGATAGTGCTGTATCTAACCTTGATTATACTAAATATATTGCACCCATTGATGGATATATCACTAACCTAAACACGCTTACCCCTGGCGAATATGTAAGCGCAGGTAGCCAAATGTTTGGAATCGTGGATAATAGCAACTGGTGGATTGATGCTAACTTTAAAGAAACCCAGTTAGAAAGAATTAGACCCGGGCAAAATGTAAAAATAAACCTAGATATGTATGAGGATCATACTTACAACGGAACAGTACAAAGTTTAAGCTATGCCAGCGGGACAACATTTTCTTTACTTCCAGCACAAAATGCAACCGGTAACTGGGTAAAAGTTACGCAAAGATTTACTGTACGTATAAAAGTTGAAAATAATGACAAATATCCTCTACGTGTTGGTTCAAGCGCCAAAGTAAAAGTAAATACAAACTAATATGGATAATAGAATGAAAAAATTGCCACGCTCTGCTCACAATAAAAAACTGGATCCCCGCCTTCGCGGAGATGGCATAATTTGTCGAAACAACATTTTGAGCAATACATTTATTATAGGGTTAGGCACTTTAATAGCTGGATGCTCATTACTTGGACCAGATTATAAACAACCAAATGTAGATACTCCGCAAAACTGGGCGCATAATACTCATAATGGCAATCTAGGCAGTCCACAACAAAATTTTTCCGATACAAGTTGGTGGAAAAAATTTAATGATCCGGTATTAGATAATATGATTGAGCAGGCTTTAAAAAATAATAATAACATACAGGCGGCAATTGGTAATATAAATGTAGCAAGCGCACAATTAAAACAAATAAATATGGCCTGGGTTCCTGTTATAAATTTAGGTGCCTCAGCAACTGCCGGTCAAGTACTAAATTTAGGCGGTATCCCACCAATTAACGGTGTTCCTGTTGCCAGTACTGATGATTTTACTTTTTACCAAGCAGGTTTAATCCCAGTTTATTCATTAAATATCGCAAAACAAATTAAACAAGCCGATATGGCAAAACTTAATTTATCCGCTAATAGATATGCAAAAAATGCAGTTAGGTTAACCGTAATCTCGCAAGTTGCCGGTAGCTATTTTTCATTACTGGCACTAAATGAACAATTAACTGAACAAAAACAATTAATCACAGATCTGGAAGAAGGTCTACGCCTGACAAAGCTTCAATATAGCAATGGTATAGCAACGCTTAACGATGTACAGCAATATGAAATGCAGTTGCAAAATGCAAAAATGAATATACCCGGCATTGAAGATAATATTGTGCATACTGAAAATGCCCTACAGATACTAATGAATAAAAATCCTGGCCACATTGCTACTAATAATAAGTTTGAAAATATTCAGACTGATGGTAAAATCCCGGCTAACCTTCCCTCTACAGTACTACGTAATCGCCCAGATATAATGCAAGCTGAAGAACAATTAAAATCAGCTAATGTAAATATTGGGGTTGCTTATAGTAACTATTTCCCTACTATTACATTAACATCTCCTTTAGGTGCGTTTACTTCACAACTAACTAGCCTATTTAATCCAAGTGGGGACTTCTGGGCTGCTACAGCAGCTGTTAGTATGCCAATTCTTAACCTGGGAATTGATGAAATAGTTAAAAAATCTAAAGCTCAGTACTATATAGCATACTATAACTATATACAGGTAGTAAAAGGAGCATTTGCTGAAGTTGACAATAATTTATCTAGTGTCTCCAAGATGGAAAATAAACGGGTAACTGCCAATCGGCTTTATGCATCAGCAAAATTAAATGCTAAACTGAACCAAACAAATTATGAATTGGGATACTCGAGCTATCCGGATACTATATCAAGTAGAATAAATGCCGATAATAGTAAAATGCTGGTAACCGGGGCAAAACTACAACAATTGCAAGCAATAGTAGCAACCTATCAGGCTATGGCTGGCGGCTACAATTATGAAAATACTGATCTAGCTAAAAAATTTGGTGATGATCATGATATATAGTAAAATTTAATATGGGTTTTGTGCTACATTATGTTTATAAATTTGAGCTAATGCCCTTTCTGCTGCACTTTGGCTTGCTTCTTTTTTACTGCGTCCCTGACCTAAAACTTTAATTTTCAGGCCCGGGATATCACATCCAATATGAAAGACCATATTATGATCTTTCCCCTCTATTTCATACACTTCATAAATTGGCAGGCCAATTTTGCGGCTTTGCAAATATTCCTGTAAAGTTGTTTTAAAATCTTTGCTAATTGAATGTATTGCATTTGCAAGATATTCAGTGTACAAGCTCTCTATCACCTTTGCTGCCTGACTATGGGATGAATCAAGGGCAATTGCAGCAATTAAGGCTTCCATACAACGTGCGAGCATTGAAGGGCGTGATCGCCCACCAGTTGCATCTTCACCCGGTGTCATTAGTAGATATTTTCCCAGATCTATTTTAGCAGCAACTTCAGCTAAAGTATCCTGATTAGCCAAAGCTGCCCTAATTTTAGATAGCGTACCTTCGGTAAAATTAGGATATCTTATATATAAACTCATTCCTATAACATCATCTAAGATGCCTTTACCAACAAACTCCAGGCGCTCATTATTTTGCTGGCTATAGCTTCTATGAGTTAAGGCTAGTTGAAGTAGTGATATATCCTTAAATTTATAACCTAAAGCTTTTTGTAATTTGGTAAGAATATCCATTTTATAACATCTCCATGTATTAGTTTGCGGATAAATAGGTACATATTTTACTATAAATGAAGATAAAATTTGTAATATACCCCAAAATTTGGGATAAATAATTTTTAAGACTTATTTTAAATATTATTTTATGCTTAACCCCCAGAATTTGGGTTTCAATTTTTTAATAACTTTTATATAATTAGGCCTTAACATAAGTTTAAGTTAACAACATTAACAATATTGTGGATTATATTAAGCTTATTTGGAATTACCAGTTCAACTCATTGGGAAATTTGTGACTTGGATAATTTCGGGGTAAGTTTAATGAACCCACTATACCTTATAGTTGGTTTGTCTCCTCCCCCCTTTTAATTATTCGGCAAAAACGCTATCATATTCAGCGCAATTGCCTTTTCATTGGCCATGTTTAATATATACCTCATATAATAGGGCACACGCCTCTTCAAGCTGCTTTTTATTATCTAATATTTTAACTATCATATTTTAACCCTAAAAAATTAATAAATTTTAAAATATTAACTTTGTTAGATTACTTGAAATATATAATAAATAGCATTTTCATTAGCTTCACTTAAGCTATTGAATATAAACACAGTTTTCATTGTAAATATTAGTTAATGTCGAGTAACCTATTGGTAGTTTCTTATTTTTCATTGTAATTAAAAATGGAAATGGTTGGTGATTGGGTAACGCCAGTCATTGTTAAAAGCACAAGTAGTAATTTTGGGCCCTACTGCCGCCTGAGAACGTTTGTATTCATTAAGTTTAATCAATTTGGCAACTTTTGATACATCTGCCTCATTAAACCCGCGCTTTATAATCTCTTGGGCTGAAAATTTGTGTTCTACAATTAATTCAATTATTGCATCCAGGGTATCATAATCAGGCAATGAGTCCTGGTCAGTCTGGTTTTCACGAAGCTCAGCTGACGGGGCGCGGGTAATAATCCGCTCAGGGATTATGTCACTTTTAGTATTACGCCAGCGGCTTAACTTATACACCAAAGTTTTGGGCACATCTTTAAGAACCGCAAATCCACCAGCCATATCGCCATATAATGTTGCGTATCCAACTGCCATTTCTGATTTATTGCCAGTAGTTAATACTAAAGCACCACCCTTATTGGATAATGCCATTAACAAAGTACCCCTGATCCTGGCTTGCAGGTTTTCTTCTGTGGTATCTGTGGCTGGATTCCCATCTACATGGGAATGACAGACTATACTTAACGCGGTTTTAAATTGGTTAAAAATATTCTCAATAGCAATTTCTTCATATTTTACATTGAGTCTTTTAACTATATCACGTGAATCTGTTAAGCTAATATCAGCAGTATAGCGTGATGGCATCATTATAGCCATAACTTTATCATGGCCTAAGGCATCACAGGCAATCGCCAATGTCAGGGCTGAATCTATCCCGCCAGATAAACCCAGTAAGACTCCTTTAAACCCGTTTTTAGTAACATAATCGCGGGTTGCTAGTACTAATGCTTCATATACTGATTCTATATCTTCTGGATATGGAGTAAGATCGCTACGAAACTCTACGAACCTCTCGCGATGAAATGTTGGGTCTACTGGCTTTTTGTGATGAATACTTATGTCACAATAATTTAATTCTTGTTTAAAGGCTGGAAATTGGGCAATTAACTGACTTGTCTCATCCAGCACAAATGATGCCCCGTCAAATACCAAATTATCTTGTCCGCCTAATTGATTGACATAAATTAGGGGTAAATTGATTTCTTTTACTCTGGCTTTAGCTATTTCTAAGCGCTCTTGATATTTACCTATATTAAATGGGGAAGCATTTATTGAAATCAGAACTTCTGCCCCAGCTTGTTTGGCAAGCTCTGCCGGTTCTTTAACCCATGTATCCTCACAAATTATTACACCGAATTTAATGCCATTTTGCTCAAATACCAGAGGAACAATACCAGAGATAAAATAGCGATGCTCATCAAAAACATCATGATTGGGTAATTGCTGCTTGTCATATCTACCAATTATTTTGCCATCTCTTATGATAAATGCACTGTTGTAGCAATGGTTAGCTTCAATATAAGGTGCACCAATGATTATAGTAATATCTTTAAGCTCAAGGAACCTATCCAATTGCTTACAAATTTGTTTATGAAATTCGGGACGGAAAAGTAAATCTTTAGGCATATAGCCACATAAAGATAGCTCGCTTGAAATAAAAAGGCTACAACCTTGCTTTTTAGCTTCTTTTATAGACGCTATTAACTTAGTTGCATTCTCTTCCAACGCTCCAACGGTGGGGTTAAACTGATGTATTGCACATTTCATAATTTATGATACCGCACATGAATCTTCTCTACTGTTTACCATCTTGCGATAGGTTTTATCCCAATTTTCATACCCTTCACTATCTTTTGCTTTACCGGATGGTACTTCCTTATCTAGGTAATATTGGACATAACAATCTACGTCTTTTACATCAAGTTCTAGACTCTGCGTTCTCAATGTAATATCGTACTTCCCGGGTATTTGTTTTTTGGTAATCGACCAGGAGACAGGATAGCCATTTATTTCCCTACTGCCTTCTGCATGTAATAATTTTTCATAAGGCCCGGGATTTATCACTTGCTCCTGTATATTGAATTTCACTTTTTCTCTGGCAAAAGGTACAATAGGTACATCCTGACCTAAATATGGTTTGCGATGGCTATTCAAAAGTTGTACCCTACATCTTTGACGCATAAAAGATATTTCCCCGAACTCGGGTTTTTGCCTCTCAATTCTCAACGAAACCAAATACCAGTCATTATCACTCGGGAATACGCACTCCATTCTTTCACTTGCCTGTGCTTTACCAATACAGAAGAACATAGTAATAAATATATTAAGTAATAAATAAATATTTTTCATTTTCCTAATCCTTTTATTGCATTACTTACCTATTATTACATATAGTAAAAACACTACCATATTGAATTTCTTTAGTAATGACAAAATTAAATTAATAATCCTGCTTTGGTACGTTAACCCCATCTTTTTTTTGGGATTTAAGGCGCCAATTCATAATGCTAGTAAAAAATAATGGTACAAATAAGGTAGCCAAAAATGTTGAGCCAATCATTCCACCTATAATACCAGTACCAACTGAATGTTGCGAATTTGCACCAGCACCATTGGCCAAAGCCAGGGGAAGTGCTCCTAATATAAATGCTAATGAGGTCATCACAATTGGCCTAAAACGTAAGCGTGCCCCTTCTAATGCTGCATCCCTAGGGCTCATATTATGCTCTTTTATCCCCTCAAGTGCAAATTCAACTATCAAAATCGCATTCTTGGCAGATAAACCTATTAATGTAATTAAACTAACCTGAAAGAAAATATCATTTGGCCGTCCGGATAATAGCAAGGCAATTGCTGCTCCAAATAATGAAAACGGCATTGCCATTAAAATAGAAAACGGCAAACCCCATAGCTCATACAATGCAGCTAAAATTAAAAACACCATCACAATACCCATAACTAATGCAATTGAAGAACTAGCACCGGTTTGTGCTTGCTGATAAGCCGGACCAAACCATTGTAATTGATAATCTCCGCCCAATATTTTTGGTACAGCATCGCTAATTGCGGCCATTACGTCACCGGTTGTATATCCAGGTTTTGGATTAGCAATTAATTGGCTGGCAAGATAATCATTATACCGGGTAACTACCTCAGGGCCAGTTTTAAAGGTAACTTTAGCCATACTACCAATTGGTAACATTTGATTTGAGTATGCACTTTTAACAAATACTGTATTTAATAATTCTGGAGTATCCCTAAATTTATAATCAGATTGTAAAATCACCCACCATAAATCATTCCACTTCTGAAAATAATTTACATAATATGTTCCATAAATTGACTGCAGGGCCAAAAATACATCACCAATATTCACACCATAGAGTTTAGCCTTATCGCGGTCTAAATCAACATATAGCTGTGGAACTGATAAATCATAAAACTGGGTTGCAAAACCAACTGCCGGATACTCTTTCAATGCAGCAACCAATTTTAATGAATCTTTATAAATCTTCTCCACTGTAACTTCACTGCTTGCAGCCTGTAAATAAAATGTAACGCCACCTGATGTACTTAAACCACGAATTGGTGGCGAATTAAATGCCAGGTAATTGGCCCCTTTATTCATATAACCAAATGCATTGGTCTTTGATATCATCGCATCAATTTGCTGACTTTTTTGTTTACGCTCTTCCCATGGCTTTAAAGTCCCTACAATAAACGCTGCATTAGTCTTTAGTGCCCCGTTGTCCAAAATATCAAGACCAGCAATTATTAGGTTACGATAAGTTGGCTGTAATCCCGTCAAATAGGTAGCCAGTTTTATTGCCTGATTGGTAGACCTATCTAACGATGCTGCAGCAGGTAGATTAATACTAGTATAATAATAGCCCATATCTTCAAGAGGCATCAAAGATGTTGGGATAATCATATAGAGCCCTATAGTGGTTCCTATAACTATAACAAATAATGCATATGCAAGCTTGGATCGATCAATTAAAAATTCAACAATTGCAAGATATGTGTTTTTTACTTTAGCAAAACCGTGGTCAAACCAAATAAAGCCCTTCCATTTCGGACGGTCATCTTTAGGTTTATTCTTGAGGAAAATTGCACATAATGTTGGCGTTAAAGTAAGTGCAACAATTCCGGATAAGAAAACCGAAATGGCAATTGTTACTGCAAATTGTTGATATAGCATTCCTGCAAACCCGCCCAAAAATGCAACCGGAATAAATACAGCATTTAACACAAGTACAATAGCTATTACCGGAGAGGCTACCTCTTCCATGGCCCTGATTGCAGCAGCAGTTGAATCAAGTCCATCTTCTTCCATAATCCGTTCGACATTTTCTAAAACAACTATTGCATCATCCACCACAATACCAATGGCTAATATCACGCCAAATAATGTTAAGGTATTAATTGAATAACCAAGCATATAGATACCCGCAAACGCCCCAATGATAGAAACCGGAATAGCTAAGATAGGTATAATAGTGCCGCGGATATTTTGGATAAATATAAATACAACTAAGAATACTAAAATAAACGCATCGCGAAATGTCTCTACAACCTTATGGATCGAAGCATCTACAAACACTGATGCATCATAGTGATAATAATATTTTATCCCGGCTGGAAAATGCTTTTCCAGTTTTTTTATGGTAGCATCAATACGCTGCTTTGTCTCAAGTTGATTGGCTCCAGGTGTTAAATACAATAAGAGTGCAGTGCTTGGAGTTACCTTAGTCCCACCACCAACTGTATGCTCGACTTTCATGACGTTAGTCATGTATTGCTGACCATCCAGGGTTACTTTAGCAATATCTTTTAGCCGTACAATTTGGTTATTCTGCTGGTTTGCCCGAATAATAATATTTTCAAATTGTTTAACATCAGTTAAATATCCCTGGGTATTAATCATGAACTGAAACTGGCTTTTTCCATTAGTAGGTGGCATCCCCATCAAGCCAATAGCAAAAGGAGCATTTTGATCTTTAATTGCAGCTACAACATCAGATGTTGCTATATTATAATAGGCAAGCTTTTTGGGATCCATCCATACTCGCATAGCAAAATTACGATTACCCACCACATTAACTAGACCTACCCCATTAATCTGGCTAACAACAGGATAAACATAACGATAGACATAATTACTTAAATAGATAATATCCGGGTAACCTTCAGTATAAAAATTGACTACCAAAAATAAATCAGGAGAGGCTTTACGCACTGTAACACCTTGTTGCTGAACCTGAAGCGGCATCATAGGCATAGCTGTATTTATACGGTTTAATACATCACTTTGTATCTCATTTAGGTTGGTCCCGATATTAAAATAAATAGAAATACTCACCTGGTTACTGGCATTAGCACTAGATGAGGTCATATAGATCATATTTGCTACACCGGAAATCTGGTCCTCTAGCGGTGCAGCTACCGCCGCAGCTAAGGTTGCAGAAGTGGCGCCTGGAAATGTTGCACTAATCCTAATACTTGGCGGTGTGATATCCGGATATTGGGAAACCGGAGACGCCCAGATTGCTAAGCCACCTGCGATTACCATAATAAGCGAGATTACTATAGATAAGACCGGGCGTAAGATAAAAAAACGACAAAACATATTGCAAGTATTCCAAATCAGGTAGAAGCGGTTGCGGCTGGTTTTGACTGGTCTGACGTATTATCAACGATGACCTGCTCTCCATCCTTAACCTTCATTCCCCCATCAACAATAACTTTATCGCCGTTATTTAGACCAGAATTTATAACCCACAAGGTATCTGTCATCATCCCGGGTGTAACATTACGTTTCTCGACTTTACTATTATGTCCTAGAATATAAACAAAAGCACCTTTATTATCCCTAAATACCGCAGATTGGGGAATAGCAAAGGTATTGACAAATTTTGCACCAGTTAAGTAAACATGTACAAACTGGCCGGATAATAACTTAGTAGATAATTTCTCATTATTGATGTCCCCACGCATATTCCAGGTGCCATTTTGTAAACTAATCCGGGTATCAAAAAAGTTAACCCAGCCGGCTTTTTCCATAATACTGCCATCAGCCAATTGTAGTGCCATATCGAACTTTGAACCTTTTGGTACTGAAATCTTACCTGAACTAACCCCGCGTTGTAAAACTAACCTATCATTTTCAGGTACAGAAAATAATATGTATAAGCTATTCTTACTATTGATATAATTTAATACCGTCTGGAATGCTACCACCATTTGTCCCATAGTTACCTGACGTTCGGCAATTAACCCATCTACAGGGGAACGCACCTCGCAGTACTCAATATTTAACTTATCCTGAGCAATCATCGCCTGATCTGTCTTTACCATACCTACAGCACCTTTATAGTTTATGGTAGCTGTATCAATATCCTGCTGCGAAACTGCATTAATTTTAAACAAGGTAGTATACCGATCCAAAATTTTCTTATATTCTAACATTGCCGCAGTATCTTTATATAACTGTCCTTGATCTGCAGCTAATTGATTTTGGTATGGACGTTTATCAATTTCATATAACACCTGATCTTTTTTCACCATTGTGCCTTCAACATACAACTGTTTAAATATTGTACCGCTTACTCTTGGGATAACAGAAAAATCGGCCAGTCCTTGTACTGAGCCCGGATAATCAATGTTATATGGAACATTGTATGCATTTACAATTGTAACATCAACGTGATGTGGCGGAAGCTTTACTGCTTTTTCCTTTCCGCACCCAACTAATACCATAGCTGCAATTGCAGTTATTGATAGTACTTTTTTCATTCTTTATTTTATCCTGTCTATATTGTCACATATAGTGAAATGTCCTAAATTAAGGCACTAATTGTATCATAAATAGCCAAGCTATGCTAAAATTAGCGCCTTTAATAAGCGGGGGTTGGGTAAATGGCAATTTTTACGAAGCAAAATATTAAATATTTGATTGCTGCAAACATATTTGTTATATTGATACTTCCCCAGTTAAATAATATACATTATGATCCATTGCCGCAATTTTGGGCAGAAACTACCGAATCCTGGGCAGTAATTAGCTTATTTATAATTACAATTTTTTGTAACAAACGTTTAGATATCCCAAAAATAACACTACCATTATTGTTACTTGCTCTTTATCTTGCGGTTCAACCCAAACTAGTATACGTTTCATTTCCAGGATTATCTTATATTACTGCCATGGAATTTTTTATCTGTATACTTTTAGCTATTGCAATTAGTAGTATTTGTAGTATTTACTCATTAGCCGTAACACTCACCATTATTTCGATGGCTTTAGTTACCGGAGCAATGATACAAAGTGCTATTGGATTTTTACAATATACCGGGCACGTTAACATTTTTGGCAATTTTTTGTTTTATGATGCAGCCCATCCCACTACCAATATATTTGGTCATTTTGGTCAACGAAATCATTACTGCCACTATCTCACCTGGGCAATATTTGGACTAATTTATTTATACCTGAATAATAAAATTTTAAAATCAAATTTTTACACAATTTTGTTATGGCTATTCTTTAGCATTACAATTGCTTCATCACGCAGTGTATTTATATACTTTGCCCTGGGTATAATGATTAGCGGAATTTATTTCATACTTAAACGTGATAGCCAGTCTCGTCGGTTTTTTGTAATGATATTAATCAGTACAGTATTTCTGGTACTCTTTGAATATGGTTACCCTATTATCCAGCATATTACAAATTGGCACGGAAAACACCAAATCCAAAGTGGCTTGGAACGTTTAAGTAGTGTTGCAGCAGAGAATGGTACAGACAGGAGGATAGTAGAATGGCAAAAAGCATGGCTAGCATTTAAATCTCATCCGATATTTGGTGTGGGTCTTAATGGATATGCTCATCAAAGTGTTTTTTTGCAGCCATTATTTAAACATACTCCAATGAACAGCGGATTATTTACCAATTGTCACAACTTGATTTTGCAATTTTTGGCTGAAACCGGGATAACCGGGACTATTATACTCATACTTGGTCTTTTATGGGCATTATATGGCTTAATAAAACATACTTCATTAGCAAGCACTATTATTCTTTGCATGGTTGCTACAACACTTGCCCATAGTATGGTTGAATACCCATTATGGTACTTTTATTTCTTATGTCCATTTGTAATGTTTCTATCTTTGGATCGTCCATTATTTAGCATAAAGGTGAACATTCTAGCAGTGATTACAGCTGCACCGATAATGCTCATTGTATATTTAATGGTTAGCGGGTCAATATTATATAATACTATTGTCTATTATATTGATACTCCTAAAGATAAAACTACTTTTATTTCTCAGGTAAAATTTTTGGAAAAAATAGCTAGCAATGATTTATTAGGGGCATTTCCTGCTTTATTTACCCTGGATAATTATATAAATGTAAACACACCTAATACCAATGCAGCATTAGATATTAACGCACAATTAAAATATGAAACTTTATTTACTTATTCACATCCATACCCAGACAGTTTAATAAAATTGGCAATGCTCAATTGGAATATTGGCAATTTCCCTTTAGCGCGCGAATATACTACTTTAGCCATAGCTGCTTTTCCAAGTTACAAGAAAACTTTTATCAGTATACTAAAAGATGCAAAATATAAAGAGTTAAGCGATATTGTGCAAAATTATAAAGAGTAATTACTCATGAAAAAAATTTGCAATACTGCCATTGAATTAGATCGCTATGGAAAACCCAGACTTAACCAATGGCAAATTATAAAGTTATTATATTAGCTTCTATTTGATTATTTTCTTTCCTCTTTCTTTTCTGCAGTCTTATCAGGAAATGGCAATTCATCATATGCGGTCGCCCATTGAAATGCTGGCTGTAACTCATCATATAATAATTTTATATCAGGGTTCTTTGTTTCTATTATATTGCGCAAATGCAGAGAAAGAGAATAGAATAATGACCACTTTGTAGTAGGACTAACATATATCATATCATAAAAACCCTTATCTTTAAATAATTCATTTATAATAGCGTCCATTTCGTCAAGTGGCAGTCCTTTTTTTAAAGATGGATTGGTAGTTTTTTTACTTAATAAAAGATTTAATAATCCATTTTTATCCTCTGCCGATGGTACTTGTATCACTTTACCATACCAAGGATCAAGAATATATACAGTTTTACTATCACCTTCAACCAAAACTGCCCTATGATCTCCAGTTAGGTAATTTGTATTTAATATACCCACATAAGTAAAAAGAGGCTTTTCCTCCCTAACCCTCTGATTCATAATATCAAAGACAACGGCAAAAAATGAATAAAGAGTATATTGAAAACAGCTTATATTTCTTTTCTCAACAGGTTTCTGCCACATTGACATTAACGGATTTACAAAATGATTTTTTACCAATATATCGTGTGGGCGCTTATCACCACCTTCTAAAGCAAGAACGTAACCAAGCGCAAAATCTTCGTTTACATATTCTTCTAACTTGTTATTAGCAAGCGGAACTCTTAACAAAACAGGAAGAAGTTTTAAAGTTTGTTCTGAGCTAAATTGTAATTTTCTGTCAGCCATATTTCTTATTATTACCTCGTGGGATATCCTTGAGCGAGACTGCTTAGGATCAAAGTGGTTTACAAGAGCTGCATTTATATACCCTAGCCTCTCCAATTCTTCGGTTTGACCAGCAAAACACATAGTACTTGCAAAACATATTGAAGTTATAAAAAATAATTTTGCTACAAATATGTTGAGACTGTTTAATTTATAAATCATGTATTTATCCTACAAAGTTCTAAAGCGGTCGATTATAACATATCGATGTAAGTTATCTTAAAAAATCCAGTTGCATCAATTTAAAATATAAATGTCACTTTTAAGGATGAGTTAGTATTAAGGTAGAAGATCCCAACCCGGTTTTTGTAGTCTTATAAGTTCATTTTTTCAGGTGTTGATGAGCTGTGATTAATAAATTAGTAAAGTAGCACTGAAATTTAGGACAATCTATTAAATATTGGCCTATCGAGAATAAGCAGGCTAATAACCGCTACCGATAGGACAACATAGCATACTAAAAGATTTGCCATAGTATGTAGCGGTATAACATTAAATAATAATAAGGCTACACCTGTAAAAAACATTTTCATAAAGCCCTGTACACTGCTTGCTGCACCTTTACTGCTACCTTCGGTGAATTCATGCATACATAAAGATAAAGTCAGTGGCGCAGAAATGCCACAGGTAAAAGCTATTAGTATAGATACCAAAATTAACGCAGCAAAAGAATATGAAAAATAAAAGTATACAAAAAATGATAAAGAAGTAAGCATAAAGCTAACACAACATAGAGCAAAAACCCAACGCGAATCAAACTTATTAAGAAACTTGGCTAATGATAATGCCCCAAGCACTAGGGCAATTGCGTATACACTATAAATCTCCCCATTTTGTACAGGAGAAAAATTAAGCTTAAACAAGATAAAAGGCATATATGCATAATATGCAATGCTAAAAATATAAACTGCAGCTGATGCAAAGTTATAGAGCATAAACCTTTTTAATTTCAATAGGGATAAATATATTTTGCCCTGATCCAGTAAAGATGTTTTAACTGTAGGGATAATGTGTGTTTCTATCATAAATTTCTTTATCACTATGGCCGATGCTAGCGTTACACACAGGAGCATTACAAAACAAAGCCGCCAGCTACTGGTATATTGTTGTATAAAGCCGCCGATAATCGGCCCAAAAGTTGGGGACATCATTCCAAATATAGAAAAATAAGAGAATGCTTGTTTTAATGACCTGGAGTCAACACATACGTCAGATATAATAGCCCGGGAAATTACCGTTGCACCGCCATTGCCTGCTCCGGTAATAAATCTTGCAATAGATAGCATGGCAATGGAGCCAGACATAACTGATAATAATATACCAGCTATACTTATTCCATATGATATTAACATAGTTGTTTTCCGGCCGTAGTTATCAGAAAATGTGCCGTAAAAAAACTGGGAGATGCTTAAGCCAAACATATAAAATACAATCAATGGCTTAGTACTTGTTTCATCGGTATGTAAAGACTGCATAATATATGGCAGGGATGGATTAATAAAATCCATGGCTAGTAATCCGGTGACTAAAATAAGATAGGCGAAAGCAACTAAATGCTTTTGTATAAGCGTCAAGGTATTATATTCCAAAACTTTTAGCATTATAATGCCAAATAGTGTAAAATCATGCCCCTTATGCAGTAATGCATAGCAATAGGTACATATCCTTACGGAGTTGTACCTAAATTCCGTAAAGATGTGTGTAATTAATAATTTTTTTATTGAGAGGACACATTGTGTTAATGTTTATTCTTAGCTACGGTGGGTGTTTTTATCTGTAAAAAAGTCGGATTGAGTCTTACAATCAAAATCCGACCAAATAGCAAGAAACACCAACGCAGTAACCGTAAAAAATAATTACTGCATGGTATGGTGCTGGCTGGCACCATATCTTTCTGGAATCATTATAATCCAGATATGCATTATATATCAAATTTAATTTAACATTTCGGCATTAAGCTAGGTTTTTTGCTACAAAATCCCAGTTTACCAATTTCCAGAAAGCCTCTAAGTAATTTGGACGGCTGTTGCGGTAATCAATATAATACGCATGCTCCCATACATCACAAGTAAGTAATGCTTTATTTTCTGTAGTCAAGGGCGTAGCAGCATTGGAAGTTGAAACTAAATCTAATTCACCATTTGGTTTTTTAACTAACCAGCCCCATCCAGAGCCAAAAGTACCAATAGATAGTGCAGTAAATGCTTTTTTAAACTCTTCAAATGAACCCCATTTTTTTTCTATTGCCTCTTTCACTGTCCCACTTGGCTCACCTCCACCATTAGGACTTAAGCAATTCCAATAAAAAGTATGATTCCATACCTGAGCCGAATTATTAAATATTCCGCCTGAAGATTTTTTGATAATATCTTCTAAACTCATATTTTCAAATTCTGTACCTTTAATCTGGTTATTTAAATTAGTTACATATGTTTGATGATGTTTGCCATAATGATATTCTAATGTCTCTTTAGAAATATGTGGCTGTAAGGCATCCATTGCATAAGGCAGTGCAGGTAATTTATGTTCCATAATCTTAATCCTCCTTGAAAATAACAGTTTAAGCAAGGTAGTTTAGCATATCACCGGGTAATTTGGGATACTTAAAATTTAGCCCGTTTGCTTTTGATCAATATTTAAAGCTTCATAGAAGATAAGAGTTATTTTAGTACCAGTATTTCGCTTCGATTGTATTTGTAACCGGCCTTCGTTTTCTCTTAACATATCATGGATTTGCGTATAGCCTATACCATGCCCGTTTGCTTTATCGAAGGTAACCGGTGTACGATTTAAAATTCTCTCCCGGACCGGCTCTGGCATGCCTTTGCCATTATCTTCAATTATAATCTGTACCTTTTCATCTATTTTATTTATTGAAATAGACACTTCCCCTGTTCTATCTTCTATGGCATCAACTGCATTATTTATAATGTTGGATATTGCGCGTTTAAACGCCACACTATCTGCATTAATAAAAATACTACTGTTAGTATTAAACTTGGGAGTAAATTTTATATCCCTAAATACATACTCATAGCGTTTTTCAGCAACAATCTCCATTACATCCGCGATAATATTAATTGGCTGTGTATTTGGTACGCTTGTTGCATGATTGCCAGGGTAATCCTGATTCGTATAGCGAAATAAATTATTGGCAATATCCGAAATTCGATCACATACTTGTTGTAGCGAAGTTTTCTTTTCATCGGATAACTCGGTGCAACTATATACAATCATCCGAAGACTGGATAATGGGGAGCATATATCATGGGAGATTTGACTGATTATGCTTTTTAAGGTTGGTTGATCTTGAGTTTGATAGCGGTTGTATGGTTGATTTTTCAAAATATGCCTCCTAAATTAGCTAATACTAACACCAAAGGGGCAATATACGAAAAATGAGCGGATACAATCGAACAAAAGTATGATATAATCTAACTCTCGGTAGAAAAGTCTATGACTTAGCTACCTGTATTGCCCTTTTGGGGTCAGGGGTGGCGTTATTCAGTATCGGCCAGGATAGAGTGAATAACAACCACCGGGTTACAAAAATATCAAGCAACGTTTTTGGTTATAGTTCATATAAAGCTAAAACGCGCTTTTTTATTTTTGTGACGTTATTATACATTATTTTGTACATATGCTACAAATATTTTTAACTTTTAGCGGAAAAAGATAAAAATGGATATAAACGAGATACGAATTGCAAATTTAAAACAAATAATTCTTAAAGATTACGGCAACTCAATTCAAAAGTTCGCTACAACCGTAGGAAGGCATAATAGCCATTTTTATAGTATCTTTAGCGGGCGCCGTTCTTTTGGTCAAAATTTAGCCCGACAATTGGAAGAAACTCTAAATATTGCGCCATATAGTCTGGACCAATCAGAAGAAGTAAAGAGTCTTTTTGATAGTGTACTGTTTGTTCCAGCGTATGGTGTAGACGAGCATTCTGCTGACTTTTCTGATACTTTAACAAAAGTCAGCAACGATATATTTGTTATTGAAAAAGCTAAGATTAAAAACAGCAACTGGCAGGTTAATAAACTATATGGCCTAATAATGGATGATGAATCTATGCAACCAACCATTAAAGATGGGAGTAAGATAATAATTGATTCTTCTCAAACCACTCTTAAAGACGGTAAAATATACGCCCTATCTAAGAACAATGAGATATTCATAAGACGTGTATCTCGTCAGCTTGGCGGTACTGGCTATATAGCTCAGTGTGATAACGAAAAATACGGTAAAGTTGAGTTTAAAGATGGCAAAGATATAACCGTGATCGGTCGCGTCGTTTACCTTTTAGGCCAAGAAATATAATAAGCTTATATAAAGAATAAACTTCGCAGTATATTAAATACATATTTAAACTCTGCAATATTTATCATGAAAGAGAAATAATAAGCGCTTGTTATCTGTTAGTTATGGCGGGCCCAAACCTTACGAAATAGTTTAAGTTTTTTTGCTTATCCACAAAAGCTGTGTACAACTCTGTGGATAACTTTATAATATCGGGCAGGCGGTTAAGTAAGCTCAATAAGTTTAAGAAAAAAATATGTTTTTTTCATATTTAAATAAGTTGCTATAAAACAACAACTTATAAAAAGTCAAGCTATTTCTTAAAAAAATATTTAAAAATTTCTCTTGACAATAAAGAATCCAAATGATTGTTGTGGATAAGTGAACCAAAAATGTAGCATTTGATTGATTTTTCCACATTTGCTATAGGCTAATAGTTATAATACTGTATTTCATTTAAAAGGGTTGTGTATGTGGGTGTTTGTTATATATTTATTATTAGCTATTATTGTTGTAAGTCTTATATGGCGCTTTACTTCAACACGTTATCCTATACCCTGCCCTGCATGGATGGGGAAAATGATTGCTATGGAAAATCCATTAGCCAAGGCGCACCGTGCAATAGCTATTGTTAAAAACTCCGGTATATCTACTGGCATGCGTGTAATTGATGCCGGATGCGGACCGGGCCGGGTTACTGTAGAAATAGCCAAGGCTGTAGGTGCAAATGGAAAAGTTCTGGCATTTGATATACAGCAAAAAATGTTGGACCAGGCAAAAGAGCACATTGATAAAAACAGGTATACCAATGTTGAATATTATTGTTGTAACTTTCATGACTTGGCCCTGACTACTAATGATATTGGCGGCGCAGTAGATGTGATCACACTAACTGCAGTTTTAGGCGAAACTACAGATAAAGTATCCATACTAAATAGATTACTTAGTTTATTAAAACCAAGTGGTATAATAATTATTACAGAAATTATGGCTGATCCGCATTATATAACAATTGCAGCTAGCAGAAAACTTGCAGAAGATACTAACCTTCAGGAAGTTAAAATTGTAAAAGGCCTTATTGATTATTCGATAATTTTGAGAAAATAAATAGATTCCTTTTTTAACTGTCAAAGTAGGAAATAGCAAAGAGACTACAATTGCATATGCTGTAGGTGTTGATAATACAGGTAATATTTATATTACTCCCGGGCCATTATATATAAAATGGCCCAAAAATTAGAATACATTCATCCATTAAAAGTGTTACAATTTCGCCAGTTTTTGTTATGATAGAAATAGGAGCGTTGTACAATGCAAGAACAAAACATCATCTGGTTTGAAAACCTTGGTATGAAAGACATCGACAGTGTAGGTGGAAAAAATGCTTCTCTGGGCGAAATGATTTCTGAACTTACCCATTCAGACATAAGTGTACCCGGGGGTTTTGCCACCACTAGCCATGCCTATAAAAAGTTTTTGGCAGCAAATAATCTAAAGCAAAAAATTGATGATGCGATCAATAAGCTTAATATTGAAGATGTAATCCAGCTGGCAAAAACAGCTCGAAGTATCCAGCAATGGATCATTGACACCCCATTTCCCAAAGATTTAGAGCAAGAAATTGAAACAGCTTATGCTGAAATGTTAAAACGCTACGGTGATGAAATTTCGGTTGCAGTACGATCTTCTGCCACTGCTGAAGATTTACCCGATGCATCATTTGCCGGGCAACAGGATACATTTTTAAATATCCGGGGTATTGAGAACGTAAAAACAGCAGTTAAACAAGTTTTTGCATCACTGTATAATGACCGGGCAATTACTTACCGTCAACATAAAGGATTTGATCACAGCCATATTTATTTATCTGCCGGCATTCAAAAAATGGTACGTTCTGATGTAGGTAGTTCTGGTGTAATGTTTACAATTGATACCGAATCTGGGTTTGATAAAGTTGTCTTTATAACGTCTAGTTATGGCTTAGGTGAATGCGTAGTTCAGGGTATGGTAAATCCTGATGAATTTTATGTGTATAAAGAGGCTCTGGCAAAAGGAAAATCCCCTATTATTCGCAAAACTATGGGTAGTAAAAATATCAAGATGGTGTTTACCGACTTAAATTCCGCAGGTAAATCGGTTAACACCATAAACGTTCCCCAAAATCTACGAAATGAATTTTCTATAAAAGAAAGCAATGTTGTCCAGCTTGCCAAATTTGCTGTAACCATAGAAAAACATTACGGCAAACCCATGGATATTGAATGGGGCCTAGACGGTATTGATGGCAAAATTTATATTTTACAAGCACGTCCGGAAACAGTAAAATCACAAGAAAAACAAGGCTCCAAACAAATTCGTTACCAAATGAAGGAAGAAGGACACGCACTGGTTAAAGGCCGTGCGGTAGGACAAAAAGCTGCCAACGGAGTTGTTCGTATTGTACATGATCATAGAGAGATGAATACTGTAGAACCGGGAGACATATTAGTAACGGACATGACAGATCCCGACTGGGAGCCGGTAATGAAACGCGCTAGTGCAATTGTAACTAACCGTGGCGGGCGCACATGTCATGCAGCGATCATTGCTCGTGAACTTGGTATTCCTGCAATTGTTGGCTGTGAAAATGCAACCGAAGTACTTAAAACCGGTCAATTGGTAACAGTATCATGTTGTGAAGGCGATACCGGGATAGTATATGATGGTAAACTGAAAATACAGGTTTTAGAACTAGATGCCGGGAAAATGCCGGAACTGCCGGTAAAAATTATGATGAATGTGGGTAATCCGGAACTAGCCTTTAATTTTGCCAGTATACCAAATTTTGGAGTTGGCTTGGCACGCCTTGAGTTTATAATTAACCGCCAAATCGGGGTTCATCCTAAAGCCTTATTAGAATTTGATACATTACCCGAGCAATTAAAAGAAACTATTAGCCATAAAATAGCCGGTTATAGCAATCCGGTTAGCTTTTATGTAGATAAGCTCTCGGAAGGAATAGCAACTATTGCGGCTGCATTTTACCCGAAAAAAGTAATTGTCCGCTTATCCGATTTTAAATCCAATGAATATTCCAATTTAATTGGTGGTAAATTATACGAACCTATTGAAGAAAACCCAATGATGGGCTTTAGAGGCGCATCACGCTATATAGCCCCTAGTTTTAGGGATTGTTTTGAGCTTGAATGCATGGCCATTAACAAAGTAAGAAATCAAATGGGACTAGATAATGTTATAATTATGATACCTTTTGTAAGGACTACTAAAGAAGCGGCAAGTACAATTGAAATTCTTGCTGAAAATGGATTAGAACGCGGCGTGAATAATTTATCCATCTATATGATGTGTGAAATACCATCTAATGCAATTTTAGCTGAGGAATTTTTACACTATTTTGATGGATTTTCTATTGGGTCAAATGATATGACGCAGCTGACTTTGGGTATTGACCGGGACTCAAACGGAGCAATTGCTGCATCTTTTGATGAGCGTAATGAAGCAGTTAAAGCAATGCTACATTTATCAATTGCAGCTTGTCGCAAGCTAAATAAATATATTGGGATCTGCGGACAAGGCCCATCAGATCACCCAGATTTTGCTAAATGGTTAATTGATGAAGGAATAGAGACTATTTCTCTAAATCCCGATACTGTAATAGATACATGGCTTTATTTGGCTGAACATCTATCTACGAAATAGCATTATATTGAAGCTGAATTTTTTATCTTAAGAGGACTAGAACTAGTGAGTGAAAAAAGACGTGTTGTTGTAACCGGGATTGGTATTGTATCCCCGGTTGGAAATGATTTAAAAACCAGTTGGGAAAATATAAAAAATGGTGTAAGTGGTATAGATAATATCACCTATTTTGATACCAGCGATTTTCCTACAAAATTTGCCGGTGAACTTAAAGGGTTTTCTACTGAAGGGTACCTGGATGATAAAGATGCCAGGCGCATGGATTTATTTATACATTACGGAATGGTTGCAGGGATTCAAGCTGTGCGTGATTCCGGATTGGAAAATTCTACTATTGATAAAAGCCGCATAGGAGTAATTATTGGATCCGGAATTGGCGGGTTACCCAGCATTGAAGCAACTTCTATTGACCTGAGTGTACGCGGGCCACGCCGTATATCGCCATTTTTTATTACCGGGGCCATTAGTAACATGATATCGGGTAAATTATCTATACTTTATGGCTATCAGGGTGTGAATTATTCTATTGTTAGTGCATGTGCAACCGGTAATCACTGCCTCGGGGATGCCATGCGCTATATTCAACATGGCGATTGCGATGTAATACTTGCAGGAGGAGCTGAGAGTTCTATTTGCGGGATTGGGATCGGCGGGTTTAATGCCATGCGTGCGTTATCAACCAGAAATGATGACCCTAAAGCTGCTTCACGCCCATGGGATAAAGATCGTGATGGATTTGTTATGGGCGAAGGATCTGGCGTCCTGATTCTTGAAGAATACGAACATGCAAAAAAACGTGGGGCAAAAATTTATGCTGAGTTAGTTGGTTATGCTGCTACTGCAGATGCATTTCATATTACAACGCCGGCAATAGATGGCCCATTACGTAGTATGCAAAATGCATTAAAAAGTGCAGGGCTAAATGCTACAGATGTCAGTTACATTAATGCTCATGGCACATCTACACCGGTTGGTGATCTAAATGAGAGCAATGCTACCAAAGCATGTTTTGGTGAACATGCACATAATATACCGATTAGTTCAACCAAATCTATGACCGGCCACCTTCTTGGTGCTGCAAGTGCAATTGAGGCTGTATTTTCTATTATGGCATTGCAAGATGGTGTAATTCCACCAACAATTAATCTAACGAACCCAGACCCGGAATGTGATCTTGATTATACGCCTAATGTAGCCCGGGAAAATAAAAACCTGAAGGTCGCCATGTCCAATTCATTTGGCTTTGGCGGAACTAATTCTACTGTAATATTTAAAAAGATATAATTTATGACTCGTACTGTACAATGTATCAAGCTTGGCCAAGAGCTGGAAGGGATGGATTTCCCACCAATTCCCGGTGAATTGGGACAAAGAATTTATGATAGCGTTTCTAAGGAAGCCTGGCAAGGATGGTTGAAGCAACAAACCATGATTATCAATGAAAACCGCTTAAATTTGGCAGATGAGTCGGCCCGGCGTTATTTACGCAGTCAACTGGAGTTTTACTTTTTTGGCGAGACCCTATGATACCAAAAATTACTAAAGCCGTCTTTCCTGTTGCAGGCCTGGGTACCAGATTTTTACCTGCCACTAAAGCTTCTCCTAAAGAAATGTTACCTATTGTTGATAAACCTTTAATTCAGTATGCAGTCGAAGAGGCTATAAAAGCCGGCATTACAGATCTGATATTTATTACTGGGCGCAATAAGCGTTCAATTGAAGATCATTTTGATAAAGCCTATGAACTGGAGAAAGAATTGGAGCTCAAACATAAAACTAATATGCTGGAAATTGTAAAGGATACTATACCAAGCAATGTAAATTGTATTTATACTCGTCAGGCTGAAGCATTGGGACTTGGCCATGCTGTCTTATGTGCCAAATCAATCGTTGGTAATGAGCCTTTTGCAGTCATTTTAGCTGATGAATTAATTGATGCAACCCCTGGGGTTCTATCACAAATGGTAGAGGTTTATAATGAGGTTGGTTCATCGGTATTAGGACTTGATGAAGTAGATAAAGAGCATATATCTGCCTATGGTGTCGTAGCGCTTGCAGAAAAATTATTGAAACATCAAAAAATCGCACAAATAGTTGAAAAACCTAAAGCAGAAGATGCCCCATCTAATCTGGCTGTTATTGGTCGCTACATTCTAACCCCACGGATTTTTGATGAGCTATCACATACTGAAAGAAGTATTAACGGCGAAATCCAGTTAACTGATGCAATTGCCAAGCTCTTGCAATATGAAGCGGTATTTGCACATAAAATACATGGTAAACGCTATGATTGCGGCTCCAAATTAGGTTATCTGGAAGCAACTGTTGGTTTTGGTCTTAAACATCCGGAGACTGGAACTGAGTTTAAGAAGTTCTTATCCGAATATAAATTTATCTAAACAAATCCGTGAAATCGGTTCCAATAATCATCCCATCAATTATCTTGGAGAAAACAGTTAATTAATAGCCTATTGTCACTTACATTCGAATTGACAATCATGTAACAGATATTTAACTATTCTTCTTAAAAATTGTAGAATAGAGCTTATCCATTTTAGTTTTTACAGCCGGATCAGGTACAATCACCCTACCCCATTCCCGGCTGGTCTCACCGGGTAACTTGGTAGTTGCATCAATTCCCATTTTACTGCCTAAGCCGGAAATAGGCGATGCAAAATCCAGGTAATCAATCGGGGTATTATCAATCAATGTTGTATCCCTTGATGGATCGACTCGTGTAGTAATTGCCCAAATAACATCATTCCAAGAGCGTATGTCAATATCATTATCAACTACTACAATAAATTTGGTGTACATAAATTGTCTTAAATAACTCCAGATACCCAACATTACCCGTTTGGCATGACCAGGATAACGTTTTTGCATCGATACAATCGCCATACGATAACTACACCCTTCTGGCGGCAGATAAAAATCAGTAATTTCTGGAAATTGCTTTTGCAGTATTGGTACAAATACTTCATTTAGTGCCACACCTAATATAGCTGGTTCATCAATAGGCTTACCCGTGTAAGTGCTGTGGTAGATTGGACTTTTGCGCATAGTAATTGTCTCTACTGTAAATACCGGAAACTTTTCCTGTTCATTATAATAACCCGTATGATCCCCATAAGGCCCTTCAATGGCAACATCCTCAGGATAAATAAACCCCTCTAAAACTATTTCAGCATATGCGGGAACTTGTAAATCACTTAATAGACATTTAGTTAATTCAGTTCTACTACCACGTAATAAACCGGCAAACTGATACTCAGAAAGCGAATCAGGAACCGGGGTTACTGCACCTAAAATCGTTGCCGGATCGCAACCTAGTACTACAGATACCGGGTAGGGTTTTTGCGGATTTTCACGACAATGCTCCTGATAATCAATAGCACCGCCGCGGTGATGTAGCCAGCGCATAATTAATTTATTCTTGCTAATTACCTGCTGACGATAGATACCTAAATTTTGTCTTTTCTTGTATGGTCCACGAGTTACAACCAGTCCCCAGGTAATAAGTGGAGCGATATCTTCAGCATGGCAACGCCAAATCGGCAACTTATGCAAATCAATACTATTTTTATCAATAACTATTTCATGAACCGGTGCCTGTTTAATTACTCTGGGTAACATATTATATAATTGCTTAACTATTGGTAGTTTATCTACAGCATCTTTTAACCCCTTTGGGGGTTGTGGCTCTTTTAAGTCTGCCAGAAATTGCCCAAGTGCGCGTAAATCTTTTAAATCAGTTTTACCCATAGCCAGTGCAACACGCCGGGTGTTGCCAAATAAATTACCCAAAACTTGCATATCAAAACCAGTTGGGTTTTCAAATAAAATAGCCGGCCCATCATTCTTCAAGACAGTATCACAGAATGCTGTCATCTCCAAGTCTGGTGATACCGGTTCCTGTACCCGTTTTAATTGGCCAATTTGCTCCAGATGAGCTATAAAATCCCTTAAATCACGATATTGCATAATTAATTATTTCTCTTAAACTACTATTGTGCGATAATGACGGAAGTATACACGTAAATAGGCAAAGTAACCAAATTTTTTGTGGAATCACGATGAAAATATTACTATCTACATTTGTTTTTATTTTATCTATATGCTTGATATCTTGTAGCAGCAGGCATCCTGAATATATACCCCAACAAAATACTTATACTTTTGATTACCTAAATAGCAGTAATGGCAGTTTACAAAATAAAAGCCTGATTAGCACATTTAACGTAGAATCAATAGAACAAACTTACTATACTGCATTTTGTGCCTGGCTAAAAAATTGTAGCGGTAACATTTCAAATGTAAAAAATTCTCCACTTTTTGGTGGGTTTGATTTAAGCCAAAAACCAATTAGCCAAAATAAACTTGGAATTAAAAATATAAATCTCTATCGCTTGAGCTATCTGACAACCGGGCAAAATCATGAACTACGTAAAGTTTCCGGAGCCGTATTTATACCTGCAATACCAACAAATAAAATTAAGGGCGTAGTTTTATATTTTCATAAGACATATTTTGCCCGGACAAGCACACCATCCTTTGATATAACTAATAAAAGTCCGGATAACGCCGTTATTGCTTCAGTATTTGCCACAAATGGCTATATCGTGATTGCGCCCGATTATATTGGGCAAGGTATTGATAATACAGTCCCACACCCATTTATTCTATATCCATTGGTAAATGCTAATGACGGGTTATCTATGCTCACTGCTACACGTAAGTTTTTAGACGACATGGGGTTGACTACAAGTTTACCACTTTTTATTACAGGGTTTTCTGAAGGAGCCAGTTACGCACTATGGTTTTCCAGGCTATATCAAGAGCAAGCCCGGTTCAAAGAACAAACGGATGCAACTAATTTTAAACTCACTCTTGTTGCCCCCATGTCTGGAGCATACAATATATCAAATGTAACCTATAATTATTTATTTGATAATGTAAGCACTTTCAGCAAAGATACTTACCGGGCCTACAGCTCGGTAATCGCAGCAAAATTAAAACCCGGATTATTTGCTTTTGCTATGATTGGATATGCTTTTTATGATAAAGATAATGATTGTGATAAAGTACTAAATCATGATTTTTGTGCCATGAAATGCACCTGGCAAGATCAAAAAAAATGTAATTATAAAGATAAAAATATGCCACTAGCGGAAATTTTTAATCAATCAGATGATATGGAAATTTTAAATAAAATTGCTAATGCTGCGTCGTTGAAGTATTCTAACAGTAAGTTATTTACCGGCCAAACAAATAACCTAATCCCTCTACTCAACCCGGCAATGATAAATGATAAAAAATTTTTTGATATACTTAGAGCAAGTGATATTTATTATTGGCACTCAACTGTTCCAACAACGCTTATATATCTGAAAAATGATTCAGTAGTTAGTCCATATAATACAGAATATGCTTATCAGGGAATGCTGGAAAATAAATCAACTAATCTAAAAAAAATCGAAATGGATAATAACCTGATCAAGGCAGATGTTGTTAGTTACCTGCCTAATTTTGAAGCTATTCACCCGATTTCAATGCCATATTTAGCCTTAATTGCCTTGAAAGAATTTAATCAGGTGATTGGTAAATAAAAATATATTAGTTATTAATGAGCCGATGGTTATCTACACCAAGCTGAAATTTGCATTCACCAGTCGGCGTATCTATACGAACCAGTCCGTTATCACCGATATAAACCATTGAAGTAGAACCAGGGAATATGTCAGCACCCTTCAGACTGCATGTGTTAACAGACATGTCACTCTTATAGCAGGCAGAAGAAGTACAATAGCTAATATCCCACCCATTCCACCCGTACGGATATATAGTGCCTGAAGTAATGTCAATATAACTTACCAGTCCTCCTAATCCGGTTGAAGGAGCTACTTGTGCTATATCCAATGAATCAGCAGTTAATATCGGGTCATGATAATATCCAGGTGCTTGAAAAACATTTTCAACAAAATCCGAAATTGCCAAATTGGTAATACGGCCTGATGAAGCATTAACCACCTTATAATGCTCAGTATAACTAGGTTTTATAGCTTGTGAGGGACTACTTTGCCCCCCCAGTAATTGAAGTTGCAAATCACACCTATTCTGGTCAGCCTTGTATATAGTAACTTTACCATTGTCACCAATAGAAACTATTGCGGTAGAACCAGGAAACGCATCCTCATGAGTAAGGCTACATACAGCAGTTGCAATATCACTCTTATAGCAGCCAGTAGGGTTACAGTAACTTATATCCCATCCATTCCAGGCAGCGCGGATAGGATTTATTATACTAACTAGCCCACCTAACCCTGAAGATGGCGCAATTTCTTTGAGATTTAATGAATCTGCATATAATACCGGGTCATGATATGCCGAGTCACCAAAAACAAAATCTGAAATTACCAAATGGTCAATTGGTACGGATGAATCATTACGTACTTTATAATGTTCAATATATTCGGGGCTATCTGCTATTGCAAGGCTAAACATACCGGATAATAATGCCCCCACAATAGAACCCTTAAATTTGAACATTTTAATATTATCTAGGCTCATTGATTTCCTTTCAAAATAATAAAACATAAATGCGTATATCACGCAATTTTTATTATAGCACTAATTATGAATAAAATGTAATTGAATATGTAAATGTATGAATGTTAAATAAACTAATGCTATTCTTGGATATACGGTGGGGTCGAGAATATAAAAACATAGATTCCCAAGCAAAGATGAAGAAAAATAAGAACATGGATTCCCGCCTGCAAGAGTGGTCTGTGCAACGCATATGCGGGAATGGCAAAATTTATTAATTATTTGCCGCTATCGCCATAATTGGGTAGATGTCTGGCACTAGGATCGGTTAGATTGCAGTTTGGCCAGGTCTGATTCGGCAACCAATATGCACTTATAACATGCTCCTGATTTGGGAACATTTCATTAAACATTTCTCGGTACATAAGCGCCTCTTTCGACGGTGGCATATTTTGTGGATAGGCTTTTATCTTTTCATTAAATTCTTTATCAGTATATTTTACTTCTGCCATTTCCTGGAGATAATCTACCATACCATGCCCTACAGCATCAGAAAAAGCAGCTTTCTCGCGCCACAAAATTTCATCGGGTAAATAATCATACCCTTCAAAAGCCTTTCGGAGCAAATATTTACCCATGTTATACTTATTTAGCTTTAATTCCGGATCAATATTCATTACATACTCAATAAATTCCGTATCTGAAAATGGTACCCTTGCCTCTAAGCTATTTGAAGCAATACAACGATCAGCACGTAGTACATCATACATATATAACTCTTTAATGCGCTTTTGTGATTCTTTTTGAAACTCAGCTGCATCCGGTGCAAAATCTGTATATTTATAACCGAATAATTCATCACTAATTTCACCGCTTAATAATACCCGAATACTTGAATTATTACGAATATATTTACATAGCAAATACATCGGCAAACTGGCACGTATAGTAGTTATATCCCAGGTTTCGGTTTTCCAGATAATATCCCTCACTGTTGCATAAACATCATCGCGATTAAAAATTACTTCATGGTGCCGTGACCCCAAATAATCTGCCATCTGTTTAGCATATTTTAAGTCAATCGGATTATGATCTAAACCAATTGCAAAAGTTTCCAAAGGCTGATCTGAATGTTTGGCAGCAATTGCACAAACCAAACTTGAATCTAAGCCACCGCTTAACAGAAAGCCAATAGGTACATCTGCATCTAAGCGTTTTAATACACCCTTAATCAGTAGATTTCGGATATTATCCAAAATATGCGGCATATCTGTATGTTTACCACCAGCTATTTCATAGAGCTTAAGATAAGGATTAAATTTTTCCCCGTCATAATAATAACCCGGTGGAAAAGGTATTATTTTTTCACAAACATTTAATAATGCTTTCATTTCGGAAGCAAATGCGATTTGATTTTCTTTTGTATAACCATAAAATAATGGCCTAATCCCCATGGGATCACGTGCAGCTATTAATTTATGGCTACGTTTATCTAAAGCCACAAAGGCAAACTCACCATCTAATTTATGACATACATCTTCTATGCTATAATTAACCAAAAGTGGTAGTAAAACCTCACAATCAGAATGAGATTTATAGTGATACGATGTACTTGCTTTTATTTGTTTATAATTAAAAATCTCACCATTACACACAAGCACAAAATTTTCATCTACAAATGGTTGGTTACCAAGACTACTAGTATCTATAATTGCCAGACGATTAAATAAAAATTCATACCCGGAAATAACCTCTGATACGGTAGAATCCGGACCGCGATACACGATAGGGCCAGATCCTGATGTTTGATACGCGATTGGCTTTGCTGTTAAACCGCACATATATTTATTCTTCTATTAACAGAGCAGTTTCAATTACTACAGCCTCTACCGGCACATCGTCATGACCGGCATGCGACTTAGTTTTTACCTGCTTAATTTTATCTACAATATCAGTACCATTAACGACTTTACCAAAAACCGCATAACCCCAACCATACATATCTTCAGATTTGAAGTTAAGAAAATCGTTATCTTTAACATTAATAAAAAACTGGCTGCTAGCTGAGTGAGGCGCCATTGTTCTTGCCATAGCTATAGTGTACTTATCATTCTTAAGACCGTTATTTGCTTCGTTTTTTATCTCTGCATTAGTAGATTTTTGTTTCATATTTTTATCAAAGCCGCCGCCTTGAATCATAAAATCATTGATTACTCTATGAAAAATAGTTCCATCATAATGACCAGCTTTTACATATTCTGCAAAATTTTTTACGCTTATTGGCGCCTTTTCTTTATTTAATTCGATTTCAATTGCGCCCATATTGGTATTTAAAATAGCTTTCATGTGCTTTCCTTTTTGTAAATTTTTAATTATAACCTATTATTATAAACCTTTTTGGATTAACAGGTAAGGTTATATTACAATTTCAATAAAATTCTACGGAGCAACAGGAAACATAACGTTAAATTCAACAAGTGACAAACGGGCCCCAATTTCTTTATCTGTAACAGAAGAAAGCCCGAAGTAAGTTTTACACTCTGCAATCCTGATTCTGTCTTCATAATCATGAGCAGAAGAGTAGATTATCTTAGCCCGCCATTCTAACATATACGGTGGTAGTTTTGGATAGGCATAATTCTCTTCAGTATAATATTTATCGTCTTCGCCGGTATAGTACTCATCACTACTTTTACTTGTAAAAAACCATGGGGAAATTATTAATTCTCCCTGAGCAGTACTTAAACTAACATTGCGTATAAGAAACTTATCTGGAAATATATTAAATACATTAAAGGTAACCGGTCGCACATTATCTCGTACATTACGTTGAAAATTCGGCAAATTACTTTTAGTTGGGTAACGTTGTAGATTATCCGGTGGCACTGTGCCGGATTCATAAGGGTCTGTAAAGGTAATCCGTGCCCGGGCATCAGATGCGATATGCTTTGCAGGTTCAAGCTTACATTCAGTAAAATTAATTGCCTGGGCTACATTGATATAGAAAGCAAGTGCTGTGCCTAATCTAAAATAAAATTTAATTCTTCTCATTTTTTCACCATAAAAATATTTTAATCTGCCAGGCCCCGACATACTCAAGGATGTCAAGTCCGCGGGGCGAGACTTTATCATAGTTTAGAAAGATGAAAATAATTTCACTCAAATATATTAAATATGGTAAAACAATTGCCGGTATGTTAGTTGAGTGGAATATGGAATATGCAAAATAAACGAAAAATCTTCAAATTCATTCTTATCAGTATGGTTAGCATCTTTGTGCTTACCTCGGCCGGCATCATAATCTTAATACATTCAGTAAACCCGAATAAATATAAACCGCTTATTATTGCTTCGGTTAATAATAATACCGGGCGTAATTTACGCCTTGATGGTGATATAAGCTGGCAAGTATGGCCAAATATCGGGTTACAAATAAAAAAGATCAGCCTGTCTAACCTGGATGATTTTGGTAGTAATAACCTGTTTGAAATACAAAGTGCAAATTTATCATTAGACCTTCTTCCTTTATTTAGAAATAGAATTATTGTCAATGATTTAAACATCAACGGTTTAAAGCTAAACTTAATCACAAAGAAAGGTAAAAACAATTGGGCTTTTAGCCCTGCAAGTACCTCAGGTAAAGACAGTAATAATTCATCAATGCGCTTTGACCTGCATTCATTTTCACTTACTAATACCAATATTACTTACACGAACTTGGATAATAATACAAAAAAAGAGATTAAAGACCTAGACTTTAGTTTAGATAATCCATCGGACGGGGGAATTCATTTTGATAATAAAACTAAACAATTGAATCTGGCAAATGTAAATTTTAGCATAAATAAAAAACTAAAAGGCACGATACAACTTGACTTAAAAAATGATCAAAAATTGGTTTATAACGGTAACCTTACCCTGGCTAATTTTTCTTTAAACCAACTATTAGCTAAATTAAACATGAAGCCAATTAATATAAATAATAAAGCTCTTTTGGATAACGTTAGCTTCAAAACTGATTTTATGGGAAATAAAGAATCGGCAACTATATCCAATCTAACACTAAATGTCGGGCAATCAATCTTGCAGGGCTATATAAAAATAAATAATTTTTCTCCGCTATCCATGACTGATGAAATCCGGATTAATCAAATAGAACTTTCAGACCTGGTTAGTATCCATGATTATAAAATGCCAATGCGTGATATTAGTTTTAACGGAGTACTTACTAATCTTAATCTTGGAATTGACAAATTAGCCGCCACACAACATTTAGCCATACAAAATATTTTGCTATATGGTATAAATATACAAAGCCATATTAATTCTGCAGAAAGAGTATTAACAATTAAGCAAATCTCTAACCCGGTACAGATGTTTGAACGTCTGGTTACTATGATATCGCCATCATCTTATACAAAAGATTTAAAACAAAAAACCAATTTAGGAAAACTTGATACGCAAATAGTAGTAAGAAATGGAATCCTGACTACACCAAATTTTGTCCTAGTAGGCCCTACCCTCAAAATTACAAACAAAGGCTTAGTTAATCTAAATAAAAATTATATCAATTATCGCACCTTTACCAAAATTGTCTCATTGCCAGCCAATAGCCTGCTTGGCAGCTTAACATTTCCATATATTATTATTGGTAATTTAAATAATCCAGATACCAGTTTGGATAAAGTTTCCCTTCAAAAGCAAATAATTGATTATTATGCAAAAATGGGGATAACAACCGGTGTAATTAATACAATCAAGCAAGGTGCTGATAAAGTTAAAAAGGGAACAGTAAATTTATGGAATAAAGTATTTCACTAACTAGTTAAGGCGGTATACGTTGTATATCGCCGTCCTACCTATCCAATCACCAAAATTTAACTTGTATAAAAAAGATGGGCATTGCGAATAAACTATTTTTTTATCATTATGAAAGCCAAGTTTTTCTACTTGACCACAGGTTAAGGCAAGTAAACATGGGCGTACCGGATCACATTTTATATCATCAATTTTTTCAATTTTATGTGAGAGTAAATTTTGCCTCTTATAAAAATCAACATCACTACCGCCATAAGTTAAGAAATAATAATCAGTAGGCCTTTGGTAATTTCTGTAAAGATATTTATATAATGGCATCTCTGTAGTTGGTGGCACAACCATCACTACAAGAGACATGCAATTAATCCACCATAAGGTTTTAATTGTTTTTTGCGCATTTAATAGCCTAATTCCAAATTTATTGTAGACAATCTCTACAGCATACATCAGGCATAAAGGCATGAAATTGATAATCGGCACCATAAAGCGAATTTCTTTATGACCAATTACACTGTGTACCAGAATAAATGGGAATAATGCCCAGGTCAGCGGATGGCGTGGTTTATAGGCAAACAATATAATAGCGGCAATTACATATAGTAAACCAAACGGTAGTATCGAAGCTCCCATATAAAAGAAATAAAACCAAGGTTCACTACGATAACTATTAACTTTATTTAATACTATATTCTGCTTAAAGTAGTTCCAGGCAGTAATTGTCCACTGACCATAATACCAATGATCTAGAATAATATTAAATAAAACAATGCTAACTATTAAACTCAATAGTAGAACGATTAATAGTCTGAATTCAAGTCGTTCAATAAAGATTAACCAACTTATAAGACCAAAAATTAAAAAACCAACCTGAAAACGTGCAGTAAAAGCCAGTGCTAAAAATAAACCAGCAAGCACGTACTTTAAAACCTGTGACTTAAAGTTAGCAAATAGAATAGAAAAGCCAATAAGAATCAAACTTCCCGATATATTTTCAGAACAATAATGAATATTATAATAAATACCGGCTAAGGTAAATAATGAAAGTAAACACAGATATTTTTTTTCTATATTCAATTGATCACCACCGATGGTTGGTAAAAATACCTGTAACATGATAATAATTGAACTAAGGGATATAATTGAAGCAACAATACGCATTATAAACCCCAAAATAAATGGATCTGGACTGGTAAATAATGAATAAATTTTATAAATTGCAACTACTAAGGCAGGAAGCAGTGTGGAACGCATCTTATCAGAATATTCCCAAGGCATGCCTAAAACATGGAGACCAATCTTTGCAGCGGCAAATTGGAATATCTGGTAGTACTCATCGGCATGCACATAACCAACATGCAAATATGCAGCCGTCATATATAGGGCAATAGCAATTAGTAAATATTTATGTAGGGAGAGGCTTCTATGCATCATCAGGCTGTGGCTTTTCTACCTCTTTTTGTTGTGGTTTTTTCTTCTGTAGATATACCGGATAAAGAGAAAGCTTGTCATTCCCGTAAATATCAGGCCTAAATTGAACAAAATCGATGTCTTTATCGTACCAGGCGGTCAAGTAAATAATATACAACTGCAAAGGTTTTTTAAGCTGGACTAATTTATTTTTACCTGAAGCCAACTCAGTATCAAACCCCTTCTGGCTCCACCCCTCATTTGGTGCTAATAAAACATCGGCAAAATCAATTGGCATGCCTACACGTACACAGCCATGACTAAATCCACGCTGGGTCTCATCAAATAATTCCGGGAATGGCGAATCATGCAAATAAATACCACAAGTATTTGCAAATTTAAATTTTAACTTACCCATTGCATTATCATCGCCCGGATCTTGCCTAAATCTATAATTCAGGTTATCTGATTTAACTTTTTTCCAATCTATTTTCCCGGGATCAACTTCACTATATCTACCATTTTTTAGTTTGAATACCTTAATATCATTATCTTTTAAAAATTTTGGATCGGCTTTTACAGCAGGTAGGGTCTCTTTAGCCGCAATGCTAGTTGGTACATTCCAGAATGGGTTCATTTCTATAGTCGTTATCTGGCTGTTTAGGACACAAGTTTTTTTATTAGGCTTACCAACCACAACCGGGCTTAGTAAGGTCAATTTACCATCTTCAAACACTGACAAAGAATAATCCGGAATATTTACCATTGCAAAACGTGATGGATATTCATCGGGTAAAAACCGCATGCGGTCCATATTCAGTTCAATCTGGCGAATTCTACTGGCAACCGGCACATTTAAGGCAGCTAATGTCTGCGGCCCGACAGTGCCATCAGCCTCAATCCCATTATTCTCCTGATACATTGTTACTGCTTTGGTTAAATTACTATCAAATTCCCCAAAGTGTTTAAGATTTTCCAATTCACCACTTACATATAGTCTTTTTTGCAGTAGCTTTACCCTATCGCCTTTATCACCTTCTTTTAAGATGTCGCCGTCATCTATTGCCTCCCAACCATTATTTTCAATGGCAACCTGATAATAATCGGATAATTTTTCGCGTAACTTCATATATTCAGGATATTTAGGGGAAATATCCTGTAAAATTTTATTTATGTCATCAGCAGTAACCATATTATTTGCTGCTTTTATCAAATCAATTTTTTTACTGGCAATTGGCCAGTTTGGGTAGAGGACTTTACCATCCCGCCAACCATAAACCAGGTTATTAATATAAAGTAATAAACCATCACTTAGAGTTAAATCCAAATTAGCTATTGTATTAAAATCAACTGATGAATCATTTGGTTGCAGGGCATTAGCCATTTTTTCAATTTGTTTAATATGATAAACGCGCGGATCTAGCCCGTCTAAGTATGCATTTTGCAGGGCCTCAATTAAAGCAGTTCCGGAAGGAGTAAGCACGCCCCCCCTCACCCAGGCTAAAGAGTTATGGCGACCATCATAAAACTTGGCTAATAGCGGCGACTTGCATGTAAGCTTTCCAGCACATATAATTGGCTTACCAGTGCCTGCCTTTATGCGATCTGCAATCTGCTTATTTGTTACAAAATCTTCTGCGTTTACAAGCGCCCAGACTGAAAATAGCGCTAGTAATAATAATACTTTTTTCATGTAGGATTTCTTCTAATTAATTGACTGATTTACAAAGACTTTATTATAGCAGATTTTGGGGGTTATTTAGAGGATCTTTGATGCATCTAATGCTCCAGGCATATTTATAGCATAAAAGAAGAAGCTTGCTTAAAACATGAATTACAATTTCATGATAAAATGCATGTTTTTCAAGGTGAGTTTGACTCACAAACCCTGTTTGAACACGCCTTAGAAATAAGGAATTCTGGTGAAGAGATTGGTACCCAGCTTGTTTCGTTTAATCAGACTAGGTATATTTATACTGAATTGCGATTAGCATTGATATTGGCAGCTAGAGATTTCTTAACCAGCTTTTCATAAATTTCTTTATTATCTACCTTTTCATCACGCAACTTCATCATTGCATACTGTTGAATAATTAATAATGGTAGGATAATTTTCTCGCGCAATTTGATTGATTCTTGCTTGGCACTTTCTGTTTCCAGTAGAGTTTCATGACCCGAAATAAGTAAGAGCATTTCCCGCGTATTATCCGCCTCAGCCTGTATTTTTTTCCAAAAACTGCCGTATTTTTTATCATCGGCTAAATAAGCGGTAATTGCAAAATTTGACTTAGCCAGGCTTTGCATTGAATTGTTAATTAAAGCACTAAAAAATAACGATTCGTTATACAAATACCGAAGCTTATCTTCCATAAACGGATCAGCCTTAATTGCCATTTTTATTGCATGACCCAGTCCATAAAAACCTAAAATATTTTGCTTCATCTGCGTCCAGGAGCCAACAAATGGAATCGCACGTAGATCCGAAAACTTTAACCCACCATCAGAATTACGCTTTGCCGGGCGCGAACCGACATTTGCCTGGGCTAAAAACCGTAGCGGGGTTATCTCTTCCAAATACGGTACAAATAGAGGGTCTTCACGTAGCTCTATATAATAATCATAAGCCACTTTAGCCAAGTTTCTAATTAGCTCTTCTTCCATATTAGTCATCGTTTGGGCTTTATCCGGGAAGAGTTTACCTGTTATTGCAGAAGTAAATAATTGCTCCAGATTAAAAGTGGCAGAATCGTCTGTACCAAAATTAGAAGAAATTGTCTGCCCCTGAATAGTCAGATGAATTTCCTTGGATTCAATATTTTGCCCTAAAGAACGATAAAAATCATTGGTATTTCCACCACCACGCGCCGGAGGGCCGCCGCGTCCATCAAAGAACACTACATTTATCCCGTATTTATGAGCTAAGGCTGTCAGATTTTTCTTAGCCGCATAAATAGCCCAGTTAGCCATTAAATAGCCACCATCTTTAGTCCCATCCGAAAAACCTAACATAATCGTCTGTTTATCTTTGTACGTTAATAAATGCTCACGATATATCGGGTCCTGGTATAGTGTTTCCATAATAATATTGGCATTTTCCAAATCGGTAATTGTTTCAAATAATGGAACTACTTCGATTTGAATTAGGTGGCTGACATTGTTTTGTGCTAAATAGGTATTATATAAACGAATAAATAATAATACTTCAAATATATTAGCTACAGATTCGGTATTGCTGATAATATAACGTGGTATTGCATCAGATCCGTTAATGGATTGAATTTTATGGATTACTTTTACAGTATCTAAAACCTCATTTGCCATTTCGGCATCAGGAGGCATATCCAATAATGCAATATTAGATAAATTTGCTTTTATAAGTTTTATTTTTTCATTATCCGGTAGACTCAAATAATCGGCACAAACATTATGTTGTTTAAAAATTTGTGCAACTACCAATCCATGAATATGGCTATTTTGCCGGATATCCAGTTTTACAAAATAAAAATTAAACATCCGTACTTTTTGGATTAAATCATTAACATTTTGCGCAAATAAACCATTATAGTTATCTACAAGTCTTTTACTAATCTCAGTCAAATCTGTTATCAGGTCGTTAGCTTCAATATACTGGTCATTACCAACCTTACGAATAATAAACGCCATTTGCTCAAATACACCATCAAAGGTTAACCTCTCCTGAAGCTCACGCAATTCTTTATAATATAATCGCAATATAACTTTACGTAAGCGCCTGGCAACGCTTAAGGTAACATCATGAGTAACATACGGATTACCATCCCTGTCGCCCCCGGGCCAAAATCCCAGCTCAATATTGATATTATCTCCCGGAAGCTTAGCCTGAATTTTAGCTAAATTTTTATAAAAAACATGCTCCAGATACCAAATTAAACTGTTAGCCTCATCCATAGGAGTTGGTTTAGTAATATTGCTAAAACGGGTTAAGCCCATTTGTAAGAATAAATTACGGATCTCAGATAAGTCATTGGAATTTATAGCCTTGCCAATTTGCATAATAATTCCCAAAATCCGGTTGGGGTAAAATTGGGTTGGATGTGCTGTGAGTGTAATCCGAATTTTATAATAATTCAGGATCTGGGTAAAAAGAGCTTCAATTTGGGGGTCAGCTTCTTTGATGTGATTAAGTAGATAATCAACTGTCCCGATTCCGGATAGATTATTAACCCGGCTAAATGCCGCATCCTCTAAGGCATCAAACAAGACAACCTGACGTTCAATGAACTGGAGGAATTTAAAAAGTAAGCCGACTTTTCTATCTTCGGCTATATTTACCCGGGAGAGATAATTTTCAACAATTTGTAATGGATTTTTACCTTCAGCAAGCTCATCTTCACAGCGTTTGGCAAAAATTGACAACCTGGCTCCGGATTGGTCCACATCTTTAAAGGGTAAGCTTAAAAACAATCCGCTAAATATCTGGTATTTTAGCAACACATCAGAATTGAAAGCGTGAAGTTTAGTATCTTTCATTAGAGCTCTTTCACAGTGAGGCTGGTTAAAAACCAGCCACTTGTATATGCGGTTATTTTATATTTTAAATTTACCTTTATTCATCTTGCTCATCCTTATGCTCATAGCCTTTATCGCCTTTCTCATTCTTATGTTCATAGGTCTTATCACTATCTGGGGCACTCTGCCTGCGGTCAGCTACATCGCCCAGTTCTGGTGAATCCTGATTTTCCGGAGCGCATATGCCAAGATTGTCTTCTGTTGGGTCAACACAATAATTAAAATGAATATGATATGCATTAAGTGTTTCGCTAGCCATAGCACGCATTCTCCTTGATTTCCAAGGTATTTTAGCAGCCTCCGGAAGACAAGTTAATGCCTCATTATTCCATTTATTTTTGGTAGCAAGTGTCGAAAGAGTCCAGGCGTTATCAGTAGGATTATTGTTATCTTTACCAAGAATCCATTTATTACCCCGGCTACTAAAAATCTTGCTTATATAACCACCAGTATCTGTAAAATTGACCACAATATGCTTAATATCAGAGGGCAAATTTATTAGTTCGTGGTTTCTAAGAATATTAACAGATAGCGGATCTTGTGGAGCATTTAAATTAAGCTTCCATTTAACTATTGTCGGTCCTCCCTTTTCTTTACTTATGCATGTTGCACCATCTATATATTTACCGTTATTACCTTCGGAACTGATTTGCATTACGATAGGCTCAGTCGGCCAGCTATTTTTTACAGATTTAACAACTGTATCTGCAAATAACTGAGCGCTAGCAGAATGTTGGCTTGCTAATAGCTTATAGCATATCGCTGGCCTATTTTTTATATCCAGCTCACCTTTATATTTACCACTTACAAACCAAATCTCTTTGCTTGCTTCTGCATCTTCTAAACCAGGCAATTGGGGCATCTTAAAACTTGCCGCCACCTTATTTATTTCCTCATAATCATTTATATTTTGCTTTGTTAAAGTAAGCGTCGTAAATTGCCCAGGTGATCTTTTATCATCTAAAGTGATAGTCGGAAGCACTTGTTTTAAACTAGCGGTGATAGTATTAAATGGATGTATAGCAAATGGTAATGATTTATCAACAGGTTTTGTCCAGGATAGATAACGTACTTTATTTTTTATCCACGATGTACCATCTGCCTTTTTAAATGCACAAAAGTATAAATCTGAAGTTGACAATCGTGCAATTAATTCAGGATTGGCATCAGTACCTTTCGCTACAGAAGTAGGATGTAATATACTTTCTATCATCTTAATTTCTGCAATTTCTTCTGCTTTATCTATTGCAACAGGTATCGTTTTACATAACGCCGGACTTTTAGAAGATGCTTCCCCTCTATTATTACTAACTTCTACTACAAGATATGATCTCCTCGCATCCTTCATTTTTTTCAAATCCATTATCTGGTGAGGGAACTCAAGTATACCTGGCAAATGAGCAGTTTGCATTTTAGAACCTTCTTGTATTTCAGTAAAAGTAAATATTTGATCATATGTGTGATCTTTAAGAGTCACGGTATACGGGTTAAGACTTGATTGGTCCCGGATGACTTCCTGAGCTGAACTTGCGGCAATAAAGTTACTAAAATCTTTAGGATTAGAAAGTACTCCGTCCGCTCTCTTTTGCAGCCAAAATGCATAACGTGTTTTATCCTCTGTATTTTTAAAGGCGCAGATGCGTAAATCTACAAGAGATCCTGGTTTCATACTGCTACTTGAGGAACTGCCTCCGCTGGAGCTGCTACTCGAGCTACCACCGCCTCCGCCACTACTGGAACTGCTGCTAGAGCTACTGCTTGAATCGCCACCTGAACTACTACTGCTTGAACTGCTACTCGAGCTATCATGACCTCCGCCACTACTGGAACTGCTACTTCCTGAACTACTAATAGGAATTGCAGGAGTGATGCCGCCTGGAGTATTAGTAGCATTATATGATTTACCGGTGCTCTTGAAAAGATCACTCTTTAATATGAGCTTAGATAAATTTTCTTCCACCACATTTTCTTTTTCATTCCCTGGGTAAATCAAAAACCCTCCAGCCCCTAAATCTATCCGACAAGATAAAATGTATTCCCCAGCATTACTTTTGATTTGATCTTCTGTTGGTATAGATATATCAGAAGTAAAATGTGTAGCTTTTGTGTCATATTTAATATACCAAATACCAGTTTTTGAATCCTGTACCAAACCTTCAATAACTCTTCTAGGATCAAGTGGCTTTGTAATATATCGGATAGACCAATAACGCAATGGCTTTGTAAGATCGCTACCTTTACCTACATTTTCTACCTCTTCTATAATATAAGAAGTTATTTTATTACTCTGATCGTTTTTATATACTCCATAAAAGGATACTACTCTTCCTGCTCTCGTAGTAACTCTATATACACTAGAAAACTTGCCGCTTGCTAACGTTGTAGTAAATTGATTGTCTTTCAATTGCCATCTTATTATTTTATTAATGCTATTATTTCCACCACTTACATCATCTGAAAATGCATCTCTAACAAAACTATCGTTTGTAATACAAACTGCATTTTCAGAGGTTGCTTCTGCATTATGTACACTAATAAATAAAAATAATGCTGTAAATGCGCTAAATAGATTTCGGGTAAGATACTTTTTCATTTTTTAATCTTTCTGGAAAACCAATTGTTTCCCTAAATATGGATTCCCGCCCCCACACTAGTGTGTCCCACACGCGTGTGTTCGCAGAAATGACAATTGGCGCGGAAATGACATGCTTAATGACCTACTAATTATGGTGAATTTGTGATATTGTAGCATTATAAGCAAAAATAAGCAATACGGAATTTGCGTAGTGTAGTTCCAAAATTACCCTACGGGGAGATCTGGTCTATTTAGCATCAAATTGATTGTAGTTAGTAAACTTTGCCCAAATATATATGAACGCTCACCACTCCAACCAGTTTTTTGATCGGGTAAATTATCGTTATCCTTAAACGGCATCTCTAATGTCTGGGCAAAACAATCGAAGTGATCACCGACCCAGCAGGTTGCCAGGGACATTTGTTCATCTTTAAACTGACCTTTTACATAACCCTCTTTTATCTGATAGTCAGGGTTTACCCGTAACATATATTTTTTAAATAATTCATCCAATTTTCTTTGTTTTTCACTATAACTTGGTAAATGTTCACAACCTGAGGTAAAAACATACGGAATTGCCTCATCGCCATGAATATCAAAAAACATATCTACACCAGTCTCCAGCATTCTCTGCCGGGTATAGAAAACTTCCGGGGATTTTTCTAAACTTGGTGTTATCCATTCCCGGTTTAGATTAGCACCAACACTATTTACGCGTAAATTACCCAGATAGGCCCCATCCGGATTCATATTTGGTACGAGATAAAATATAGTGTTAGTTAAAAGAGTCCGGCTTACCGGATCTTGCCAATTTATTAGCCGGTGAATAAGTCCTTCCATAAAGTATTCGGCCATAGTCTCGCCCGGATGCTGCCTGGCAATTATCCATATTTTATGAGATGCTTTTGGCTTGCCTACAGTCAATAAATCTATATTTCTTCCCTCATGGGTTTGCCCGATAATTTCATGCTTAACATACGGGCTGCTACTATTAGCATATGCAATTAACTTCACATGCCGGGCATAAGAATATGGCTCAAAATAAGCAAAATAAACGGTATTAACATCAGGAGCAATTTGAAAAATTAAATTATCGCCATCAAATTTGGTAGGTATCCGCCACCAGTTAATATTATTATAGCTAATACAAATGCTATAATTTTCCCAGCCTTCGGGGTAAGCTGTTTTACCCAATTCACTAAATCTTATACTTAATTGTTTGTATCTTACATTACTGAGCTGGAAATAAAACCACTGAGCAAAATGAGAGTTGGTATCATTACGGATTTTAAAGGTTAATGTTTTGGGGTCGGAAATATCAACCGGGATTATACTGCCACCATCAAATTTTGTATTTACTATAATCATTACGTTTACATTCCCTTATTACTATTTAAATATTGTTTTATAAAATCTGCAGGTTTATTTATTTTTATACCTAAATATTCATTTAATATCAGTAAATCTTTATCACCACTAATAACTAACTTGCACTTTGCTTCCATGGCGGCAATAATAAACTTATCATCATCTTTGTCTCTAGAAATACAGTGCTTCATTGCCTTAGGATTTACCAATTCGCCACTAATTATTATCAACTCAACAAGTTGTAAAACTTATCATTTTTTGCGAGCATTTTGAATAATCGACTTCAGGGATTCCTTCGTTAAGCCAGATTGCTTAGCGCTCTTACGAGCCTTGCTAATTAAATTTTTATAATCATCAATATTAGGCATAGATATAGCTTTTAAGATCACTACATCTTTATCTGCCAATACTAAAAATTGGTCTCCTAAGTGTAACCCCATTTTATTTCTGATATCCTCTGGAATAACAACCTGGCCTTTGGATGAAAGTCTTGTAGTTAATACGCGATCCATGTTTTACTCCTTCATATTTTTAATCTTACCAGTAAGATTATAACATATTTCACTACCATTTGCTATTTTAAATCCAGAAAAGGCTTTATTGATTTTAGGGCTTCGCCCAATTTTGCGATATTGGTACCGCCACCACGGGCTAAATCAGCTCGCCCACCGCCTTTGCCGTCTATGAGGGAGGCTAAATAGCCAACAACCTTACCTGCATTATATTTAATGGTCAAATCTTTAGTTACTGCCACTACCAAGCTAATTTGCCCATCATTAACACAGGCAATTACTACAATACCACTGATTATCTTATCTTTTAATTTATCAACTAATTCAAGCATAGCTTTACTATCTGTATTCTCAAGTTTTAGGACCAGAAGCTTATCGCCGTTATTTAATGTTTCAATGTTATCTAACATTTTATTGGCTGATGATGTAGCCAATTTAGATTTTAATTCACCGATTTCTTTACCTGCACGTTTATTTTCTTCTTGTAGCACGGTTACTTTATTAATAACAATATCATTTGACTGAGCTTTTAGCAGACCGCGTAACTGGTCTAATATTGCCATATTTTTTTGCATGCGTAAAAGCGCAGCCTCACCAGTTACAGCCTCAATCCGACGAACCCCTCCAGCTACACCAGATTCACTAACAATACTGAAAAAACCAATATCACCGGTACGAGTTACATGGGTTCCGCCACATAGCTCAGTCGAAAAGTCACCCATTTTAATTACCCGCACATTATCAGTATATTTCTCCCCGAATAATGCCATAGCACCAGTACTAATTGCTTCATCATAACTCATCGTAGAATTATTTACCGGATAATTCATCATTATTACATGATTTACAATACGCTCAATTTCTTCTATTTGATTAGCGGTTAATGCCCTATCATGCGCAAAATCAAATCTGGCCATTTCACTATTTACCAAAGATCCTTTTTGCGTAGCATGACTACCTAATACTTCATGAAGTGCCTTATGGAGTAAATGTGTTGCTGAATGATTGCGCATCGTTGCACGTCTTTTATGCAAATCAAACGTAGCAGTTACCGTATCGCCAATTTTAACCTCACCAAGTTTTACTTCACCAATATGACCAAATACCTGAGAACGAATTTTTCGGGTATCACTTACATCAAATATAAGTTTTGCCCCGCCATCAATTTGAATCTCCCCGCTATCACCTACCTGACCCCCACCTTCAGCATAAAAGACGCTTTGCTCCAATACAATAATACCTTTTTCTTTGACCTTTAGTATTTCTACCTTCTTACCATCTTTGTATAATGCAGTTACTTTGGTGGTAACACTTACATCTATATAGCCAGTAAATTCTGTTTCACTACCTGAGTACTCTAGAGCTGTATCCATCTTAAACTGACCAGCTTGTTTAGCTGTATTTCTTTGCTCCTGCATTAATCTTTCAAAACCGGCAACATCAACACTTAGGTTATGCTCTTTACATACATCCTGAGTCAGGTCTAACGGAAAACCATAGGTATCATATAATTTGAAAGCTATTTCCCCGGATAAATGATTTGGGTTCTCATATTCAGATACCGGTACATTAACCAAATCTTCTATAAAAGATTTAGCTGCATGCTTCAGGGCGCTAGGAACACTTTTTACTTTAAGTAAGGCTAACTGTTCATTTAATAGCTTCATACCATTATCAATAGTTTCAAAGAAGCGCTCTTCTTCAGATTTAATAGCTTTTTCGATTAATTCTTTCTGGTTGACTAGTTCCGGATAAGCACCACCCATTTGATAAACCAGTTCATGCACTAATTTATAAAAAAATGGGGCACGTAGACCTAGTTTATATCCATGGCGGATAGCCCGGCGAATAATCCGGCGTAAAACATAGCCTCGACCTTCATTACTGGGCATTGCGCCATCCGCAATTAGAAAACTAACTGAGCGGATATGATCAGCCAATACTTTTAAGGATGGATTATTTTTATCTTCGCAACCGGTAATATTAGCTGCGTGATTAATCAAATTAGCAAAAATATCTATTTCATAATTGCTATGGACATGTTGCATAACTGCTGAAATACGCTCTAATCCCATACCAGTATCAACAGAGGGTTTAGGAAGTGGATTTAAAACCCCACTTTCATCGCAATTAAACTGCATAAAAACGCAATTCCAGATTTCTATATATCTATCACCATCCTCATCTGGGGTTCCGGGTAGCCCGCCGGGTATCTCTGCACCATGATCATAAAAAATCTCACTGCACGGGCCGCATGGACCAGTATCTCCCATCTGCCAAAAATTATCAGAAGTCCCGTTTGCTTTATCACCAATTCGAATAATCCGCTCACGCTCTATGCCAATTTCTTCATTCCAGATTTTGAATGCTTCGTCATCGGTATGATAAACCGTTACATATAATTTATCTTTTGGTAGGTTTAACCATGTTGGTGAAGTTAAAAACTCCCAGGCATATTTAAGTGCATCTTGTTTAAAGTAATCCCCAAAACTAAAGTTCCCCAACATTTCAAAGAATGTATGATGGCGAGCTGTATAACCTACATTTTCCAAATCATTATGTTTGCCACCGGCACGTACACATTTTTGTGCCGAAGTTGCCCTTACATAAGATCGCTTATCTAAACCTAAAAATACGTCTTTAAATTGATTCATCCCGGCATTGGTAAATAGCAGCGTTGGGTCATCTGCGGGAATAAGAGAACTGGATTTAACAATCTCATGTCCATTTAATTTAAAAAAATCCAAAAATTTTTGTCTGATCTGATTAACTTGCATAATATCTTTTATTTTCCTGTAATTGGTTATCCCGGCTTTTTATATAATATAAACAATGTATTTTAACATGGGAAATGAGAACGCTGCCTTCCATTATGTGTTTTGGCTTTTTCAAGTAATAGTAACTAATAACTAAATAGCCTTAGCTACCCTTGATAAGGTAAATTTTTCTATACAGTAATGGTAGCTTTTTTATCGATGATTAGAGCACATATACCGCTGCCTGTGACATTGGTCATGGTACGCATCATATCTACAACCTTATCTATACCAATTACCAATGCCAAACCCTCTAGCGGCAAGCCAATACTTAGTAGCACTACTGTTGCCATAATTGAAGCCGTACCCGGGACGCCCGCGGTACCAATTGTAGCAATGGTACAGGTCACAATTATTAATATATACTGAGTGATAGATAAATCAATATTAAATAAATTGGCCGTTAAAATACATACAACGGCCGGATATATTGCACCACAACCATCCATTTTCATAGTAGCACCAAGTGGCGCGACAAAACCGGCAACCGATTCTTTTATCTTTACCCGATCAACCAAAGTTTCCAACGTTACAGGCATAGTGCCTAAACTAGATGAAGTAGTAAATGCCGTAATCATCGCCGGCCAAAATTGCCTAAAAAAAGTAATGGGATTTTTATGCGCCACAAAAGTCACTAATAAGGCATAAACAATTAATTGTAATGCACAGGCAACATATATTGCCAAAATAAATTTAGCCAGCGGCAATAAGGTAGCAATACCATAATCATGCCCTACCGGCGCTACAAGTGCAAAAATTCCAATTGGTGATAGACGGATAATCACCCGGGTAATTTTAAACATCACATGCGAGAACTCATCAAAAAAGGCACGCACATGACGCCCCTGATCATGTAAGCTGGTGAGCGCAATACCAAAAAAAATAGCAAAAATAATAACCGGGATTATTCTCCCCATAGCAATGTCATGGATTAGATTACCGGGTAACATATTTAAAAATGTATCGGCAATATTAGGTATTTCACGTGGCTTATATTTGGCAATTATTGCCGGGTCTAAAATTAAACCACTACCCGGTGAAAAAAGTGAACCAACAGCAACACCTATTACAGATGCAATGGCTGCTGTTAACATAAACCAGATTAAAGTATTTAATCCAAGTTTTTTTACCAAAGCAATACTTTCTAATTTGGAAAAACTGGCCACAATAGTTGAAAAAGTTAATGGCACTATAATTAATTGTAATAGTTTAATAAATGCACTACCAAATGGTATGACAGCCTTCAGCGCCGGTATAGGCATAAAATGTCCAAGTACCAGGCCTAAAACTAGGGCAAATAAGCATTGATTGCCAAAACCAAGCCTTTTCATAAGCTATCCTTTCATATTAATAATGCCCTGGCGCAAATTAAAGAGTATAACTGCGATCGTTGCCGCTAAAACCCAGATAATCTACATTATCTAGGTTTTTGCTAAAAGCTATTACCTTGAATGCCTCTCCCATCTGATTAGGGGAAATTAGCCTGTTTAGCTGGTTGGTAAGCTGTAAATATTCACTATCAGTACATTTTTTATGTCTTTTTTCCAACTCCTGGATTATTCCACAGTTTATTAAAAAAGAACTTTGGGTAGTATAGCCTAATAATTCTAGATTATTATCAATTGCAGTTTTGGCAATCGCAGTAAAATCAACACTGCTGGTAATATCAATTAAGCCCGGATACATTAATACATCATCCAGTAGATGCTGCCTAAAAAAACCACGTAGCGTACCTTGCACCCTGGTGGGTAAATAAAACTCCGACTCTCCATAACCATAATCAATAAGTATAATAACCCCGGTATGGAGCATTTCACTTAAGCTTTTAATAAACCCCATGCGTTCCAGGCTAATCTCTGAAGTATAATTATTCGTAGTTTGCCGGATATTTTTACACACTTCCTGAGTATTTTCATCTGCTTTGATATCAGTAAAAACAAATTTATCCGCATTAAAACTCACCACTTTAGAATATATTTTTCCATTCTGCCAATGTACGACATCACAAGGGATAGCATCAAGAACTTCATTACCAATAATTACACCATCAAATTTTTTAGGTAATTCAGTTAACCAGCTTACCCGGTCTTTGAATTCAGGCTTTTCTTTAAGTAATCTTTCTTTTTGTACTTGCACTAAAGAAGTGCTTAATTCGAGGATATAGTAATGTTTAATCTCATCTTTCGTATTAGCTAAAATATCTAGCATAAGCTGGCCATTTCCAGCCCCGAATTCAAGAATGTTCTTTACGACATTTCTCTTAAAAATTTCTTTTATCTGCCTGGATAATCCAACTGCAAACAATTCAGATACTAAGGGTGCGGTGATAAAGTCACCGGATGAGCCAAATTTATATAATAAGTTATTATAATAGCCGTATTGGGGATGGTATAACGCTAAAGACATATATTTACTAAATGAAATATACGTCTCACCAATTTCATCTTGTATAATCTTTGATAGAGCTTCTGTTAGCTTGACTTGCCGCTTATTTAAATCAAATTGCATCAGATTTTATCCTATACCTATTAGCAAGGTAGATTGCTCTACCTATTACTAACCCTAATATGACCGAAACACATATATCACTAAACCAATGGTTCATGGTATAAATTCTACCGATTCCAACACCTACAGCAAAACACACCAATAAAAAACGATAAAGAGGTACTTTAATATATAATACCAATGGGACTATTGCTGCAAAAATCGTAATAGTATGCCCTGATGGCATACTATTATATGCATAAGTTAAATCAATTAACTTCTTATCTCCAGAGATAAAAAAATAAAAGAAATTAGTTGGCTCTAAACCAATGGCTGGGCGCTGACGGTTAAATATAAATTTTAATACCGCATTAAATAGTCCGGCATAGATTGCTGCCACATATGCAATTTTAAGAACTATTGCATTATTAGCTTTACCTAAAAATTCATAAATGATGCTAAGCGTAAATAACACACCAACAATAAACCACCCCTCCCCCATTGAATTTACAAAATCCAAAAGCGTATATGTATTGACGTTATACCATTTTGTACAAAGTTTAGCAATTGGTAAATCGATAAAACGGATAACCAGCAAAACAAATAATAAAAACATCAAAAGGAGTTTATAACGGCTGCGAATTTGCTCGAGTATATTGACAAATATGCCACTAAAATAACCGTCTCTTATAGTTTTAGTTAATACAAATACTGCATAAATTACAAACAATGCGCCAAACACTACAATTGGTTTTGGCATACTGGCATAGTTGACAATTTGTTGTAGCATATTTAAATATCCAGAGAACTTTTTACCACCTCTACAATTTTATCCTGAGTAGCAACATCCAGATATGGATGCATGGGTAAACTTATCACACTTGCAGCCAAGCTTTCAGAAACAGATAAATCTTGCCCCTGGTAATATGCTGCCAAGGCTGGTTGTTGATGCAGTGAAAGCGGATAATGCACCGATGTTGGAATGCCGGCATCTTGCATATCATTAATTAGTTTGTCCCGGTTTTTAGTGATGATTGTATATTGTGCATAGACATGGCTACACCCATTTGTAACTACCGGTGTTAAACAATTACTATCTTTTAATAACTCAGTATACCGTTTACCAATTTGGGCACGCTTAATTAGTTCATCCTCAAAGATGCGCATTTTAGCCAATAAAATTGCTGCCTGCAGTGTATCCAGTCTTCCATTTATACCAAGCATCACATGATGGTAGCGCCTATCTTGCCCATGTACCCTAATTTGCGACATTGCTGTAGCCAATGCATCATCATTAGTAAAGCAAGCACCGGCGTCCCCATATGCACCAAGTGGTTTTGATGGAAAGAAACTGGTGGTGGCAATTGTAGTTAACCCACTGGAGCGTTTACCTTTATATGTAGCCCCAAAACTTTGTGCTGCATCTTCTATTACCGCAATTTTATGTTTGGCCGCAATAGTATTAATAGCATCGATATCAGCACACATACCAAAAAGGCTAACTGGAATAATTGCTTTTGTTTTAGACGTAATTGCACTTTCCAGCTTATTTGGATCTAAATTAAATGTCCTGGCATCAACATCTACAAATATTGGCTTTGCACCAAGTAATACCACTTGAGAGGCAGTTGCAATAAAAGTAAATGCCGGAACAATAACCTCATCACCAGACTTTATGTTTAAAGCCATAAGCGCAATTAATAATGCGGTAGTTCCATCAGCAACGCCAACACAATGTTTTACATTAGCATAATTAGCTAAAATAGTTTCTAGCTCTTTAACCTTGCCGCCCATAATATACTGCCCTGAGTCCAGAACCTGGTTAATTTCTTTTAACACATCGTCCTTGATACGTTTGTATTGAGATTTTAAATCGATGAAATCCATAAAATATTTTCTTCTAAAATTTAATTAGTTGTTCTTCTGAAGCGAAATAATCTAACTGAACATCCCAATCATCATTGGGAACGTGCGCTATTAACTGTGAATCAAAACCTATGCCACATAAAATTGGGACGGGGTTTTTATGTATATCCGCCAAGGTGGTATCATAGTAGCCCCCGCCTTTGCCCAACCTAAAACCACGTACATCAACTGCAATTAATGGTAATAATATTAAGTCCAGATTATACCATTCATAACAATCTTTTGGCACAAACTCTTTATCCGAAAAAATATGCGGATAACTTGCATTATATTTTGTCAAAAGCATATGTTTTGCGTGTTTATAACTAAGCGGCTGATATAATTGCTTTTCATTTGCCAGGCAGTAATTAATTACATCAGATAGATGCAGTTCGCTGCCATATGCATGATATACCGCAATTCGGGTGGCTCTATCTAGTAATGGCTTTAAATGGATCAGTAATTTTTGGGCAGCTTCTTTTTTTGTTTTAGCTGTATATGCTTTTAGCTGGTTTTTGATTTGATCTCGAATAGCCTGTTTCATTAGAGGGAAATTATACCAGAAGTGAGTCTTGAGATAAGGTATAATTTCTACTGGAATTATTAGATGTTATGATGGGGATAGGTATGCAGCCGAAAAAGAATAGCATTTCTGCAAATTTACATAAAAACACGACAAAAAAGAATCTAACCAAAAAATACCTAACTATGGCCTTAATCGGTGGCTTATTAATCAGTAACAGCGCTACTGCGATATCTACCCTTGCTACGGCAGATAAATATTACACAAGCGGAAAAATCATTCCCCTATGGCAAATATATAGCAAAAATCCAAGCAATAGGGGCATAGCCTACCTGTATGCAAAAGCATTATTAGGTAAAAATAACCCGTCAGCTGCAGAGGTTTTTATAAGAAATAATTTTAATGATTATTTACGTAACGATATACTGCATCAACTACTCAACTTTTATTATACCAATAGCAGTTATTCAAGTTATCTGCGAATATATAAGCTGTTGCCTGATAGCCAAAAAACCACTAACGAAAAATGTGGATATGATATTGCTAGCGGACAGGTAACAGTGGATTTGGCTTATATTGCTAATAATAACCCACCATTATGGTGTGCAGATTTATTACCTTCTGCCTATGCAAAAGGACATGTGAATAAAGAACAACGTAACTGGATGCTTTATAATTTGGTAGCAAATGATAAATCGGGTGCCTATAACCAAATAGCACCAAGTCTGGGATTAGGCACAATCTATTTTGCCAAATATTCGGGTAAGCCCGCAAGTAAATTATTAAGTAACGATTATCTGGTAGTTAGCAGAATTACCAGCATCGGGCATAAGTATCCGGATCAGGCATTATCCGAACTCAGGTCTTCAGGTATCAGCAGTAACGCTACCGCATTTTTAGGTAATTTCCTGGCTATGCATTTTGCACTAAAACATGATTTTAAGCAAGCCATATCCCTCTATGAAAAATATGGAGATAATTTAAGCGATGATGAATACGAATGGTTAGCCCGCTCATATTTATTCTATGGCAAATGGAGCGATCTTATCAAAACTATAAATGATATGCCCAAAAATTTAAGCAGTAAAAATGTATGGCTCTACTGGAAGGCAGCAGCCTATGCAAGCTCAGGCGAATCAGAAAAAGCAATGGAAACTTTTAAGCTTATTTCAAATGATTACTCATACTATTCAATGCTTGCGGCTTCTGAATTAAAAACTTTTACAGTATATAACACAAAACCACCTAAAACCACTACCCTGGATAACTCGGTCGAAGCTAAGGCTACAAAAATTGCGCTTAATTTATACCAGGAAGGAAAAAACAATAGCTTAAAACATTTGACAAATATAGGTAATGCCGAATGGAATTATGCAGCTAAAACAACAGAGGATGATGCCTTATTACTTGCCATGGCTAATCTGGCACGGCAATATAATTTTTATGACTTGAGCATTTATGCCGCCAACCAAATGGAAAACCGCTATATTGAACTGAGCTTTCCATTGCCGTTTTTTGCAACGTTTTCCCAGTATAGCAGAATTTTTGGTATAGATCCAACCTATACCCTGGCAATCAGCCGTCAGGAAAGCCGCTTTGATTATAAAGTCATCGCATTTGACGGTGGTGTTGGATTAATGCAAATAATGCCGCAAACAGCACTATATATTGCACGTAAATCCGGCTCGGTAAACTGCTATCATAAAGGTGCTGAATGTAATATCAAATTTGGTTCATGGTACTTAGGTAGCCTGAATAATAAATTTGGTAATCTAATTTACTCAACCGCAGCATATAATGCCGGGCCTGGCCGCCCGAAAAGGTGGCAGGACATATTGGGTAACTTGGATGACAGGATTCAAATCGAGTTAATCCCGATTACCATTACCCGTGATTATGTAAAAAATGTATTAAGCAATAAGGCTATTTATGATAGTGAAATTGCCGGTATTAATAAAATTGATTTTGCGACTTATGTAAATAAAATCGGTAAACATCATTACTTAAATATATTTGACGATGATAATACAGATGCAGGCAAATTATAAATAATGATAAAGATGTATAAGGTTGGGGGTTGTGTCCGCGATAAAATCCTGGGTATAGGATCGCAAGATATTGATTATGTCGTTGTGGGGGCAACCGCTACTTATATGCAAAGACTTGGCTTTATCCCGGCTGGGCGTCATTTCCCGGTCTTTATTGACCCTAAAACCCAAATTCAATATGCACTAGCCAGGACTGAAAGGAAAACCGGGGTTGGCTATCATGGTTTCCAGTTTTATGCCAGCCCTGAAGTAACTCTTAAAGAAGACCTGGGAAGACGAGATATCACAATTAATGCTATTGCCGAAGATGAAAATGGGCAGTTAATAGACCCCTTTAATGGCATAACTGATCTTAAAAACAAAATTATCCGCCATACAACAGCAGCCTTTGCCGAAGACCCATTGCGTGTCCTGAGAGTAGCCCGCTTCAGAGCTAAACTTGGCTTTGAGATTGCCGATGAAACAATAAAATTAATGAAGCAAATATGTGAACAAAATGAGCTGGAGCATTTATCTGCCGAACGTATCTGGGATGAACTTAGAAAATCCTTATTAACGCCAAACCCACTAGAGTTTTTTATAACATTACACAACGTTGGCGCACTAAATCACATTTTTAGCGAATTTAAAATTATATTTGAAGATAAAAAACTCTATACAAAAACCAGAGCTGATTTGGAGCAGGCAATTAAACTTGGATTTGCTAATGAAGAAAAGTTTGCTATTATAATTGCCAATATAAGTAACGAATACCCAGAAATTGCAAAAAGCATTATTAAGGCTTGTAAATTAGGTCATCATTATTCCGACCTTGGATATATTATAAATAAAAATTTAGCGTCTATTTCAATGCTTGAATCATTAAATTCCCAGGCAATACTTAAGCTGGTAAAAAACATTGATCCGATGCGTAGAAAGAGCAGATTTGAACAACTGTGTAAAGTCCTGGAGGTTACATACACTCAAGGTAAGCATTTGGAACTGCTAAAAACTATAGCCAGGTGTTTTAATAAAATAAATTATAAGCAATTTGAGGGAATGAGGCTGCAAGATTTGATTGTTGCGATTAATACAGAAAAACTTAATATAATAACTGATCTTTATAACCAACTTTTGGGAACTTAAATTATGCCGCTAAATAATCATTCACTAAATGAAGTAAGTTTATTACTACAATGTTTTATGATCTTTGGCGTTGTTACTGCAAGTATCAGCGGGGCTATTCGCGCAATTGAAAGTAAAATGGATATTACCGGGGCTATTTTACTTGCATTTGTTACAGCTAGCGCCGGTGGTACAATCCGTGACATAATATTTAATGTAGATGTATTTTGGATTAGAGAACAAATGTATATTTGGTTAACCTGTATTATTGGTGCAGCTACTTTTATTTTTATTTATTATAAAGGCCGGATTTTAGGTAATAAAAAAATAAATTTTATCCTGATTGTAACCGATGCTATGGGCATTGCAGCATTTAGCCTTGCCGGTGTTGAAAAATCATTATCTTTAGGGCAGAACAATTCTATTGCAGTAATTATGGGTGTTTGGACTGCTATTGGCGGCGGAGTAATTGCTGATGTTATTGCCAATAGAGTTCCTTTAGTATTTACTCAAGAATTACTTTATATTACTGTTGCGTTTTTGGGTTCTGTAGGTTACCTTATTCTTGCTAATAATATTAGTCATACTACAGCTGGTATTATCTCGGCTATTTTTATGGTTGCACTACGGTTACTTAGCGTTAAATATAAATGGTCACTGCCAACCATAAGTTCAAATTGATTTATTTTATGCTATGCAACATAAAAAAATAATTCAATAAATTCAATGTTTTATTTAGCTTAGCAAAATAATAGAAAAAAAAATATTGACAAGTACTCGTATATTTGATATAACAACGTCTGCGTAGTATAAATAATACTAATTTTAATAATTAATTTTAACATTTATTGGAGTTTATAAACTATGAACAAATCACAACTGATCGAAGTCGTTGCACAAAAATCTGATATATCAAAAGTAAAAGCGGCTTTAGCTGTTGACGCTTTTGTTGCTGGTGTTTCAAAAGCTTTAAGTTCTGGCGACACAGTTACTTTAATTGGTTTTGGTACTTTCTCAACTGTTGGTCGTGCAGCACGTGTTGGACGCAACCCAAAAACAGGTAAAGAGATTAAAATTGCTGCTACTACTACTCCAAAGTTTAAAGCTGGTAAAGCACTAAAAGATTCTGTTGCTAAAGCTAAAAAGAAAAAATAATTTTTTTCTGTCTTAATTAAAAGATGCCGTTTTCTGGCATCTTTTTTAATTGGAAAACATCGTATGCATAAATATTTGAGATTATCAGTTAGTATTGGTTTAATCCTTTCTACTAATGGTTGTGCCTGGTTTAGTGAAGGTACATCCAAAAAATCCTCTACTGCATCAGTACCAAAAGTTACACAGATAACTGCTCCTGGCGGTAATGACAAAAACTGGCGTTATCTGGGGCTTAGTGACGACGGACAATTAATTGTTGAAATTAATGATACTAGTATTAAGCCAGATAGTAAACCTCAAATATATAATTATCAAGACCGTAAGACAGTGGTAGATCCAAGTAAATTTACTGCATATACTACAGGACAGCCACATTATAAATATTTATTATCTAACTGGCAAATGGATTGTAATTCAAAACAATACCTGATCTTAAACACCGTACTTTATGATCCGTCAGCAATTGAATTAATTCGCTATGATTATACAAGCAATAGTAGCGTTAAATGGATAAAAATTGGCAGTGGTAGTTTGGCTGAGTTGCAGTATAATTATATCTGTCTTAACCAAAAACGAAATTTAGGATATTAATTCACTGTCTTTGAACCCTGAGTTCGCGCCCAGAATTCAAATACTTCGAATTAAAACTTAATATACAGGGGTGCTTTGCTGAATTTTTCAGCATGGCTGAGAATATACCCTTAAACCAGAATCTGGATAATGCCAGCGTTGGGAGGATGTCATGAACAACAAATTAAATCTTGGTGAAATAATCTTTATTTGCATTTTATCTGCTGCAATCGGCGTATTCTGGTGGGCATATTCCTTTTTATACGATATCATTTCCCCGCCACTAAAAACATTTGGCTTAAGCGGTTTACTTGAAGGCATCTGGCAATTTGCCGGAATTTTCTTTGCCTTTATTATTCGTAAACCTGGCAGCGCAATTTTAGGTGAAACGATTGCCGCCACCGTTGAGGGCCTTATTTCACAATGGGGGTTCTCTGCAATTATATCCGGACTGGCCCAAGGTACCCCGGTTGAACTTGTTTTTCTTATCTGCCGTTATAAAATCTGGAATAACTGGAGCGTAATAATTGCTGCAATAGCAGCTTCTCTTGGTGGTTATGCTCTTAGCTATTATTGGGAAGGATATTATCATTTAAACCTGATGTTTAACTTAATTAATTTAAGTAGTAATATTATCTCAAGCATAATTTTTGGCGGATTGCTAGCAAAATATACCGCAAATAAACTTGTAAAAAACGGAGTTTTAAACCAATTTAGAATCAGCCATGACAATAGTCTATAAAATAGAAGATTTTAAATTTCAGTACCCAAATTCCAAAACATCAATTGCTATTCAAGGTACGTTTAATATCAACCATGGTGATATTATGTTACTACAAGGTGATAGCGGAAGTGGAAAGTCCACCTTACTCTTAGCTTTAAGCGGAATTATTCCTAAACTGATTAATGGTAAATTATCGGGTAATATTTTATTTCATAATCAAAATATCAAGGATCTTGAGAGTACCAGCCAAATTGGTTATCTGGGACAAAACCCGCATAACCAGCTAGTTTGTGAGACTGTATACCAAGAGCTAGCTTTTGGGCTGGAGAATCAAGAGCTTCAACCCCTTATTATTCGCCAAAAAATAGAACAGTACAGTAATAAATTTAAAATCTTGCATCTCCTACACCGTGAATCCAGGACCCTGTCCGGTGGCGAAAAGCAAAAAATAAATCTTCTGGCTATTTTATTGATGGAACCAGAAGTTTTATTACTTGATGAACCAACGGCTTTTTTGGACCCCGAAAGCGCAGCCGAGATTATCTCTATACTTAAAGAGCTAAGCCAGCAAAAAACAGTAATAATTATTGAACACAATATTCATTATCTAAAAAATCTGGTTAACCGGGTCATCACCATAAACCAGCAAGGCCAGATTACTGAATCTGATCCAATATATATAAATTTTTTTCCTAAATTAGCACAACAAGTATGCAAATTGACTCAAAAGACTAGTAATGACAATGCTACCTTATTACTACAAATTGATAATTTAAATTTTACTTATAACAAACATGCTTTAAATAATTCTGCAGATGAATTATTATTAAATAATATCAAACTAAATATAAGACCTGGAGAGATAATTGGAATTATTGGAAAGAATGGTACCGGTAAATCCAGCTTACTAAAATTAATTAGTAAAATTATGCCATGTAAAAATAGTATCTTTTATAAAGAACAGGAAATTTCTAATATAAAAACCACCAGGTATTGGCAAGAACTTAGTTTGTTATGGCAAAACCCGGAAAATCATTTTTTATACCATTCTGTGAGCTATGAATTAAATAATGACCAGACTATTATGCAACAATTTGCGCTTGAAGAATCTGCCGCACAAAATCCATATTGTTTATCAGAAGGTCAAAAACGACGCCTATCACTAGCAATTGGCATGAAACCTGAGATACAACTGTTTTTAATGGATGAGCCAACTTTTGGGCAAGATTTAGAAAATAGACAAAAATTAGCCAGCTTAATTGATAATCTGGCACTTAATAAAAAAAGCTTTATTATTGTAAGCCATGATATGCCTTTTCTGGAATCAATAACTAATGAAATATACAAATTAGATAATGGTGAGTTAATCCGTGAAACATCAAGTATTTGGTAAACCCGTCATATGGAAGAGTACACACCCGGTTAATTTTATGGTGCTGCCTCTTATATTTATTATCGCAATTTTTAGTGCAAATAATATATGGCAGTATCTAGGCATATTGGTAATTGCATATTTTAATTTACTATTACTAGTGGGGGTACTCAAATATCGAGTGCTTATAATTTTTAGCTTATATATGTTACCGGTTTTGCTGGCAATATTTTTAAGTAGCTATTTCTATACTATCAGTGATGCTATAGCCAAAATAAATATGGCAAAGCTTTTAAGCGTTCGTTACTTTTCTCTAGGCCTGTTTTCATTTGCCTACTCCGTCCACACGCCATTTTCTGCCACTTTTAATTATCTGATAGAGCGCAAAATACTCCCGGTGAAAATTGGCTATGCGCTGCTTGCGGCATTTAATTCATTTCATTTTCTGGCTCAAGAGTTTGGGCGCATCCAGGTTTCTTATAAAATGCGCTATGGCAAAAATTGTTATTCACCGAGAATACTAATTGCCCTTTTAACAACAGCCGCCCGATATGCACATAACTTATCAATTAGTATGTATAGTCGTGGTATAAATAAACATAAAACCTTTGTCTTTAAGGCGCCAAGACTCAGGTATTTTGATTATATCCTATGGATAACTAATTTAATCACAATGATTTGTATCCAGTTATTTATACGCTAAATATTTATCAAGCTTTTATTTATAGTTATATACCCAATAATCATTCAAGAACCCAAAGTCATTGGTAGTAGCCCCGTAACCAAGTCCCCCAAACATTATTAAGTTACCATTTTTATCAGCCCAAGATTGTAGATGGTCACGAGACCCTGGCCCGGTAAGAAATGAACCAGTGCCCATGGTACCATAAAATGTAAATCGGTGATCTACATAAGACTGTCCATTAAATTCTCTGCCACTCATCCATGTCCATTTGGAATCGGCTATACTAAATCTCCATAAATCATTTAAGTAATATAGGTTTGCATCAGATGAAATACCTTCACCGCCAAATAGCCATAAATTACCTTCATTATCAATCCAAGATGTGCTCGCACGCCGCCCCCCGGGTGTAGTTTTATCATTACCAATGCCAACCGAGTTATACACCCCGCTTTGCTGGGTTTGCACAATTCCTTGAAAATCTATAGTTCCCTTTACAAATGCCCACCTGTTAGTTGCGGGATTATATTTCCACAAATCATTGTACATTAAATTTCTACCGGTAGTATTCTTAATGTACATATAACCACCAAATAACCATAAATTGCCATCTTGATCTACCCATGTTACAGCCTGTGATCTTGCCCCTGGCCCTGAATTTGCGGGATCAGTACTTACATACCCAGATTGATTGGTAATATTATCCCCTTTCATCCATGTCCATTTATCACTAGCAATATTATATTTCCACAAATCGTTATAAAATTCAAGACTCCGCGGATCAGCCGGATTAGTTAAAGTTGCTCCGCCAAATAACCATAAATTGCCCTGGGCATCACTCCATGACGCAGCATATCGCCTTGCACCAGGCATTCCACCTTCAACACCCCTGGAAATATATTGCGGTTTTGCATTTGCCTGATTTGATCCACCAACCCAGGTCCAGGCAGCGTTGGCTGTGCCTCCCTGACCAGTATAATCGAGTCTCCATAAATCATTTAGCATGCCACTGGTTGAAGCAGCAAACCCATAACCTCCATACATCCATAAGGTGCCATTGTTGTCTCGCCAGGTTACAGGGCCTAACCTTGCTCCAGGATTACCAGTTTTTCCAGTTGCTGGTGGATAAGTACCATATGAATTTCTGGTGTTTACTTGTTTAGGATCACTCTTAAGAACCCATTGTATTTTACCTGGGTTTTGAGAATCGGGTAAACCTATCCACAGATCAGATAAAACCTGGGTATTATAAAAATCTGATGATACTGATCCACCAAACATCCAGAAAAAGCCCTGGGCATCAGTCCATGTAGCTGCACTACCACGACCCCCAGGAGTTCCATTATTGCTGATATCCACAATACTTGCCTGATTTATCTTGGAAGAACCAAAATTCCAGGTCCATAGATTAAATTTAACAGTAACATGATAAATATGAATAGAGTCATCATCTGCAGTTACGGTATATTCTACCGAACTTTCAAAATTATTAGCTGTCTCCTTACTTTGTTGAGGATAACGTATCCCATTACGAATGATTTCAATTGATTTGCCTACATAGCTAAAAGTTGCTGTCAAATTTGTTATATCTGCTGCAAAGGGAAGTGCTACTGTTATGTTATCCCCATTAAATGATCCGGGGATACCATATATAGAATAAGTGCTTATTTCCTTTTGGTTATTTTTTGCTACTACTACTGTTACATTGTATTCTTTGGTAGAACCATCTTGTGCAGTAACTACATAAGTTACCGGACCTGTATTAAACTTATTTTCTGTTTCTTCGCTAACTTGCAAAACCCCGTTTTTGTCAGTAATCTTATTCCCGGTTGTACTAAATATCGCTACCAATGGCTTACTTATATCTGTACCATAAGGAAGAGTTACAAAAATACTCCTATTTTGCTCATCAATAGTAACCGGAGCCTCCTCGTATCCGCTTATTAAATAATGCGTTATTTCCTTAGCGCTATTTAATGCAGGCGTTATGGTTACAGTATAAGCATTAGTAGACCCATCTGCAGCGTGAACTGTATAAACTAACGGAGTTTTGAAAATATTTTTGGTGGATTTACTAACTTGTTTTTTATCTTCCTTATCAACAAAAACAGTTACAAATTCTCCTGTTGTAGTAAAGTCTGCTATCAATGGTGTGTCTAAATCAGTACTATAAGGAACAATCACAGAAATTTTTTTATTTAGCTGATCTATCGTAACCGGAGCATCTGGAAACTCTTTTATTAAAAAGCTGGTTATTTCTTTAGCCGTATTTAATGAAGGCTGTACAGTTACAGAATAATCTTTAGTAGACCCATCTGCAGCATGCACTGTATAAGTTACTGAACCATTATTAAAATTATTTACTGTGTGCCCACTATCTTGCTTTATATCTTCTATTCCATCAAATACCGTTACATAGCTACCAGTCGTAGCAAAAATAGCAGTAAGTCTGCTCAGGTCAGTACCATAAGGAACAGTTACAAAAATCTTTTTACCCGATTCATCTATCGTAACTGGAGCACCCGGGACATTAACTAGCCCAAACTTAAGTATATCTTTAGAGGAATTTGATTCTATCGTTATCTTTATTGTATAGGTTTTTGTAGAACCGTCTGCAGCATGAACTGTATACACGACCGGAGCCCCACTAAAATCATTTTCAGTTTGCCCACTTATTTGCTTTTGTGCATCAGTCCCTACCGTTACAAATGTCCCGGTAGTAGTAAAAGTTGCAATCATAGAATTTAGCTTAGCATCAAATGGCAATTTTAATAAAATAGTCCCACTTTGCTCATCTATAAATCCTTTGCTATTACCTATTGAAAAGCTGGTTATATCTTTATCAATGGCTGAAGCAATTGTTATTACCACTGTGTAATCTTTTGTACTTCCGTCTGCGGCATGGACTGTATAAACCATAGGGCCTTTACTAAAGTCATTCTCTGTTTCCCCACTAACTTGCAAGTCCGAACTATCACCAATAGTTACACTTACACCTGAAGTTTCAAAATTTGCTATCCACTTAGATAACACGGTTCCGGCAGGTAGAGTTAATGAGATAGTTCCACTTTGATCATCTATAATAGCAGCATTGTTTGGAAATTGCCTTAGTGAATAGCTTAGTATCTCACGAGATGTATTGGCAGCAACTGCTCCTACGGCCGTATAATCATTAGTACTTCCATCACGAGCTTTTACCGTAATTGGCATAGAATGAGTAAAATCATAAGAAGTTTTTACGGTGCTTGCTTCATGAGTTACACCCCCAATAATTACACTTGCTCCTGTTGTAGTAGCCTCTACATCTACATTAGTCAGGTCGCTGCCGTATGGCAGGATAAATGAAACCTGCCTGGTCTGCTGATTTATATTTGCAGCAATACCATTAACTTTGTATAATACTAATTCTTTAGATGAATCTGACACAGGGGCGATAGACGGCGAATTACCACCCGAGCCGCTACCTCCGCCTCCACCACCGCCGCCACCGCAACCATTTAATAGCAGAAGGCAGAAAAGTCCAAGCAATACTAAAACTAGTTTTAGTTGATTTAAAGATGTTCTCATATGATCCTCCATTTTTTATCCTGATAGGTATAAATTGGGTTATTCTTTTTTATAGGCGTAGAATAATCCTATACTCTAATCCGAAAGATTAAGCAAACCAAATATTTTTAAGGTATCAAGAATTATTATTTTGAATGTAGAAGATGTGTGATTTTGAAAAATTGAGCAATATTCATGTAGATTTAATGCTTAAAAGCAAAAAACACGCTCAAGGGTAAGTAAATGGCAACCTTTGGTCTCATCAAGTGCAATTTATTTAACCTTACTGCTAATCACAATCTCCGCTATACTCAGTTGGTTTTGCAGCGCTACAGCAGCCGACAAATTAAAAACTTGTCGCATATTATAACATAACTGATTACTAATGTGTCAACATTTTATAAGCAAAAAGTTACTTAATCAGATATTGTTTACATAAACATCGTAGCGGATAGTTTTGCCCTGTTTGCTATAAGTTGGAAGCGGTGTTGTGACTAATGCCGATTGTTTACTATCTCGTTTAATTATCAATTTATTACATAAAGGATAGGCTAATTTAAATAATTCAGCATCTACATTTTTATCATCTTTAGTTAGGAGCTGAATTATTTGCATATCTTTTTTAGCTAACGATTTTTCTTGCTTTTTAAACATTGGGTCCAGATATATCGCATATGGCGCTATATTAGAATTAGCCTTAAAATAATCCAGGCTATTGGTAAAAATTAATTTTAAATTATCGGATGGGATTATTTTATTGTTCATCGCATAATAGATAATAGTTGCCAGAAAAGGATTTCGTTCAAACATTAGTACTCTGTACCCATATAGACCAAGTAAAACAGAGTCTTTACCCAGTCCTGCCGTAGCATCTATAATTAGGATCTCCGAATTTGGTTTCACTTTTATTGCATTAATTAGCAGCTCTTTAGCCAAGTTATTTTTACGTAAATGTACCTTGTTATATATATCCCCAATATATAAAGGTTTGAAATGCGGTGTTATAACCGCTAAACCATCTTCACCTAAACGTAGAAAGATATCTTCTTTAGGTATATCATTACAAATAGTAAAGCAATTAGTAATGCCAGCTAAAGCTTCAGCTTCTTCTAATAGGTTTGGAGCGGTTATATATAGTTTATGCATAATAACTTCCAGACTCCCTCCTACCACATGCGTGTGTATGCGGGAATGACATATAGGACAGCCCTACCTCCCACGTGCGCATGTTCGTGGGAATTACATAGTATATACTATTCACGGTGGTAGGGATGATTTTCCAGTATACTAATTGCTCGATAGAGCTGCTCTAAAATGATTACCCGTGCTAATGCATGAGGAAAAGTCAGGTTGGATAATTGCAATTGTAGGCTAGCATCTTTTTTTAAATCGGCATGTATTCCATCTGCCCCACCGATTATGAATGCTATATTACTATTATGTAGCGAGATATCTTCGAGATATTTAGCAAATTTCAGGCTATTCATAGCCTGCCCCTTTTCATCCAGAGCAATTACAAAGCTGTCTTTAGGAATGTTTGCCCTAATTTTTTTGGCTTCCTGAAGCATATTTTCAAGGGTAGGCTTAGAAGGTTGCTTATCCGCTTTTATCTCTATTATTTTACAGCTATATTTGCCATGATTAATTCTTTTCAAATATTCATCGCAGCTACTTGCCACCCAAGAAGGCATTTTATTTGCAATATTAATTATCGTTAATTTCAAACATATTCCTTAGTCAAAAATTGCTTAATCATATGTGATTATACATCGGTTTATAAAATTTTTAATGAAATTTATCATTTTATACTCAAAGCCACCATATTTTCTATAATTTATCATTAATCAAAATGTATCCGCACTAAAATATTATTACTAAGCTTTTACTGTGTATAAAAATCCACTGCCGATTTTGGCTATATGTCTATCTTTCAATGTGTTATTATCTCTTATTATGAAACTAAACCCTACTGAATTTTATCGTGCCCATTTGGCCAAAGACCCCAGATTTGATGGTAAATTTTTTGTTGCAGTGAAAACGACCGGGATTTATTGTCGACCTATTTGCCCAGCCAAAAAAGCTAAACTAGAAAACCTTGAATTTTATATTCATGCATACCAGGCAGAAGCAGCAGGATTTCGTCCTTGCTTACGCTGCAGGCCAGAAACTGCTTCCGGATCTGCCGCATGGATTGGAACCTGTGCTACAACCCGGCGAGCACTACGCATAATGGAAAATTCCGCATTAGAGAGGTTATCTGTCAAATACCTGGCTGATAAATTAGGTATAAGCCCCAGATGGTTGCGCGAGTTATTTACCCAGCAACTGGGAGCTAACCCACAAACAATATTACTGTCTAAAAAGCTGGATGTCGCAAAAAACTTACTTGAAACTTCAAATTTATCTATTACAGATATTGCATTTAGCTCTGGTTTCCAGTCAATCCGCCGGTTTAATGATGCATTTAAACTTAAATTTAGTAAAACACCCAGCAGTTTTAGAAATGAACCATTTTCAGGTAAAGAGCTAAAGATTCAGCTAAACTACAGACCCCCATATGACTGGAGCCGGCTGATTAGTTTTTTTGGTAACCGTTCAATTTTACAAATGGAATTAATAACAGAAAATTCTTATCAGCGATTAATCACATATGGAGATGTCCATGGCTGGTTTAAAGCTACAATATGTAAACCAAATAAAATTGAAATTGAGTTCAAACTGAATAAAAATACTAATATAATTGAGTTTATAAGGCGTATAAAAAATATCTTTGACCTCGACTGTGACCCGATGGCTATAGAACATACATTGAAAGAAGATAAGCAGTTGGTACCATTTTTAAAAACTCATCAGGGGCTAAGAATTCCTGGTGGTTGGGATGGTTTTGAACTGGCAATCCGTGCTATAATCGGACAAAAAATAAGCGTAAAAGGGGCTCGTACTACTTTAAGTAAATTGGTTACTCATTGTGGTGAAAAACAACACTTTGATAAAACCTTACCTCTAACTAATTTTTTTCCGACCCCTGATAGTATTATTAGGGCTGATTTAACCGGGATTGGTCTTACTACAGCAAAGATTAATAGCATTAAAGCCTTAGCACAAGAAATTGTAAATGGAAATATAGTGCTTGATGGAACAGCCGATTTTGAGGATACCTGTAAAAAACTTTTAGCAATAAAAGGCATTGGACCATGGACTGTACAATATATTGCCATGCGAGCATTACGTAACCCGGATGCATTCCCGGAAACTGATTTGGAACTGCAGAAAAAAATTAAACACTTTAAATTACATCCAGCACAATGGGCGCCATGGCGGGCATATGCCGCACTTCTTCTTTGGAATATAAAAACTTAACGAAAGTATTTATTATGAGAAAAACTCTTAGCAATTTACTACCGCAAAACTGTGTATATGATGAGATGGATTCACCGGTTGGCATATTAACTATAGCTGCATCAGAAAAAGGTCTATGTGCTATTTTATGGGATCATGATTTAAGTAATGAACCATCTTTACAATTCATTCATAATTTCAAAAAATCTGTTACAAATAAAACTATTATTAATACAAAACAACAATTAGGCGAATATTTTATAGGAGCGCGTAAAGTCTTTGATTTACCCCTAGTAATAAATGGAACGCCATTCCAAAACCTGGCTTGGCATGAGCTACTTAAAATTCCATATGCTAAAACTATTTCATATGGGGAACAGGCTAAAAAACTTGGAGATAAGAATAAAGCCCGGGCTGTTGGTATGGCTAATGGCCTAAACCCAATCTCAATTGTAATCCCCTGTCACCGCGTAATTGGTAGTAATGGCAGCCTAACTGGCTTTGGCGGCGGGCTGGATAGAAAAGAGTTTCTTTTACAATTAGAAAGAAAAAATACTTATCTTGCTAATTAAATATGCCCTGTTTATAGGTAACAGCTGCCAGATATAGCCCATCCGGCATAAAAGTAGGCGGGGCTTGTGTACGGTCCCTGGCATCTAACAGATTACTAAAACCCGCTACACTTAAATTACCTTTACCAACATAGAGTAAAGCGCCTACTAAGTTTCGTACCATGTGATATAAAAATGCATTGGCTGTAAATTCAAAACGTAACAGCATGGCTTCATTTAAATTTATATCATTTTGGGTCGTTATTTTTGGACCGGTATAAATATTATTATTTTCTATTTGTAAACTGCAAGATAACATATTCCTGATTGCTGTATTGGCCTGGCAATTGGCCGCCCGAAAACTGGAAAAATCATGTTGCCCATGTAACAAAGCAGAGGCTTCCTGCATCTTTTCTATATCAAGATAGTCATAATACCAACCAACTCTCCGGCTTAATAAACCGGGACGCGATCTACGTACGCACAAATAATAGTAATATGTTCGTGAAGTTGCATCGAACCTGGAACTAAAATCATCTGAGACTATAGCCGCTTTTTTTATGGCAATATCATCCGGTAGCAACGCATTTACACCGCGCACCCAACCGTGTAATTCACGCCTGGCATGGGTTGTAAAATTAACCACCTGGTTTAATGCGTGAACGCCCGTATCTGTTCTACCTGCAGTTATTACCTGGATATCATGGTTCGCAAACTTGGATAAGGCTTTTTCTAATTCACCTTGAATAGTACGACAGCTTGCCTGGCGTTGAAAACCAAAAAAATGGCTGCCATCATACTCTAATTGCAATGCAATATTAGGCATATTCGACCAGAATATTAATCATCCGCCGAATTGGCTCAGCAGCACCCCAAAGTAATTGATCGCCAACAGTAAAAATAGATAGATAATCATCGCCTAAGTTTAGCTTACGTACCCTACCCACAGCAATATCTAACGTACCATTAACACTCACCGGGGTTAAATATTTTAAAGTATCCGGTTTATTATTTTTCACAAACCTAACCCACTCATTACCCGATTTGATAATATCTTCAATTTCATCTAGAGAAGCTTTACCGTCTTTTAATTTAATAGTTAGTGCCTGCGAATGACTACGTAAACTTCCGACCCTAACACAATTACCATCAATTTTTAGCGTATTCGGTGCAAAGCCTAATATTTTATTAGCTTCTACCATACCCTTCCATTCTTCTTTAGTCTGCCCATTATCCAACCCAGAATCTATCCACGGCAATACATTGCCAGCTAAGGGTGCCCCAAAATATTCTGTAGGCAATTGTTTGGAGTGGAGTATCGCACTAACTTTCCTGTCAATATCTAGTATGTCAGGATTTTTATCTTGTAAATCTTTGGCAACAACCTCATGCATAACACCACATTGGCTAAGTAATTCACGCATATTATTAGCACCGGCTCCGGAAGCTGCCTGATAAGTCTGGCTATTAACCCATTCTACCAGATTATGTTTTAATAATCCAGAAATTGCTAGTAGCATCAAACTTACCGTGCAATTTGAGCCGGAATAAATTTTAGTTCCCGATTTTATACCATTTACTATTTGGCTATAGTTAATTGGGTCTAAAATTAGGATACTTTCATCTGACACTCTCAAGGCTGAACTTGCATCAACAAAAAAACCTTTAAATCCGGCATCTTTTAGTTGTGGCATTACTTTGTTGGTATAATCCCCACCCTGAGTTGTAACAATACAATCCAGATTAAGCAAAGCTTTTATATCATAAGCATCAAGTAGCGTTTTTTGCTTTTGCCCCATATCCGGTGCAACACCACCAACAGCAGATGTAGAAAAAAACACTGCATTAAGTTTTTTAAAATCTTGGCTATCTTGCATCCGTTTCATCAGAACCGAACCAACCATGCCACGCCAACCAATAAACCCAACCCTTAACATATTTTCCACTTTCAAATACCAGATCCCAGTTTACACTGGAATGACCAATTACTTATATTTTTAATAGTATTTGCTGTACGATAAATGATGATCTATGCGCTACCATATGTTTTAGCTCATCAAATGAATGTACAGCTGATTTATCATCTGTTCCGGCTTTATCTGATAAGGCCCGGACCACCAAAAAAGGTACTTGGTTTACATGACATACATGCGCAACTGCGGCACCTTCCATTTCGCAAGCCAATGCACTAAAGGTAGTTTGAATTACGCTAGCTCTTGCTATATCCTCAATAAATTGATCGCCGCTTACTATACGCCCTATGTGCACCTTGAAATCAGAAGTAGCAATTCCCTTTGCCAAATCTAATAAATTATCGTTTGACTTAAAAGCAAATATATCCATCCGTGGAATTTGACCAAGAGGTATACCAAAGGCGGTAACATCCATATCATGATGAAGCAAATCATGCGCTATTACCACATCACCAAAATCTAACTCAGATGTTAGGCCACCTGCTACCCCAACATTTATTACATAATCCGGGGTAAATTTGTCAATGATAAACTGTGTATGTAAGGCTGCATTTACCTTGCCAATACCACATAATATAAAAACTAATTCATGGGCATTATATTTTGCCGTATAAACCTCAAATACTCCATACTGCTTAACTGTGCATTCGCCGCCAAGTGAAGTAATAATACTCTCCAGCTCTTCCTGCATTGCGCAGATAATTGCTATTTTCATATAAGCACTCTACCCTATATCTTTATTTAAAAGCAATGCAAGAATATTGCTGATAGTTTGCTTTAAATCTCGTCGATGGGTAACCATATCAAGCGCGCCCTTATCCAGTAAAAACTCAGCCGTTTGAAATCCCTCAGGGAGCTTTTCCCGTACGGTTTGTTCAATTACACGGCTACCTGCAAAACCAATTAGCGCACCTGGCTCAGCAATTACCGCATCCCCTAAAAAAGCAAAACTAGCTGATACCCCACCCATGGTAGGATACGATAAAACAGAAATAAATGGTAGTCGGTGTTTGGATAACAGGTTTAATGCTGCGCATGTTTTAGCCATCTGCATCAGCGAACTTACCCCCTCTTGCATTCTGGCACCGCCTGAAGCTGCAACACATATAAACGGACAATCATTTTCTACTGCAGCTTTGATACCACGCACAAAACGTTCACCAACGACCGAGCCCATAGAGCCGCCAATGAAGCGAAATTCAAAACAGGCAACCACAACCATCTGGTCATTTAGCATACCTTGCATTACGACCAATGCCTCGTCTTCGCCAATCTTCTCGCGGCTAGTAGCTAAGCGATCAGTATATCTGCGGGTATCTTCAAACTTTAAAATATCAACCGTTTGTACTTCTGAGCCAATTTCGACTTGATCTTCATCATTAAGCAGCATACCAATTCGCTCCCTGGCGGTTAATGGGTGATGATGATCACACTTGGGGCAAACCTTTAAATTATTATCCAAATCAGTATGGTATAAAATCTCATTACAATTATCACATTTACACCACAAGCCTTCAGGTACATTCATTTTATTTGATGAAGCTTGAACCTTTGGCGGTAATATCTTACTTAACCAACTCATAGAATTGTTCCTCAATTGATTTAATTAATGATTTTACCATAGGTAGCCAGATTACAAAGTTTTTAAATTTTACAGAAAAATATCTATTTATTGCGGATAATTTCACAAATTCCGGCTTTGGTAAAACCTAACACCTGGTTTTTACGCCAATCATTCCCTAAATAACTATTTAATTTAGTTAGTAATTTATGGTTTTCTTCTATTGACATGTTTTTAATAAAATCAAGCAAAATAATACCGGTTAAATCCTGTAGCCAAATTTGACGCACAATTTCATCTATAGCTAAATAATTTACCTGATAAAAATTAAGGTTGGCATTTTTACTGTTTATATCAATCAGGTTAATTCCGGATAATTTATGAATCTCTAGCCCAAACTCTTCATGCTCTTTAAAAGATTTATCAATTGATGGTGCTGTTAATGATTCGTCCAAATTAACCGCACTTAGTTGCCACAAATCTAAATATGGTAGCAGATAATCAAAAATAGCCGGGTTATTAGTAAAAATTTCCATGTCTTTAGAAAGCCTGGTTTCACGCAATAATTGCATAAATTTATAAGCTGCTACAGTCAACCGGCCAAAGGGTTTACCTTGCCAAACTTTAATTAGTTCAAGCTGTTTACTTAAAAAATCAATTTCGTCTTCTATCAAGGTACGCTCCGACACCTCATCAATGCAACTTCTAAAGATCATTCCAATATTTTGGTATTTCGCACTTAGAGTTGTCGCCAATGGCGACTTTAAATCTTTGGAAAAAAAATGCCGGGTGCTATTTGGCAAAAGAATGACATATTTACCTGGCAGCTTAATTTCTTCACTAAATTTGGGTAATTTTCTTTTATCTCCCTGCCACACTAGCTGACATAATAAATTGGCACCTGGTTGGATATTCGTATGTTTCAGGTTGATTATCCCCTGTAAATTTGGGGCATAATCGATATAGGCAAGTTTGGATCTTTTATTTACCAAACTAATCCGAGCTTTATAAATAGCCTCAAGATTAGGGTTCAGGGCCCCTTCTTCAAGATGATAAATTAATGAACCAGACTCATCGTAACCAAAGCTTTGCAGTCCGTGTTTATTTTTAATTATAAAAAACTTTGACAATAATTTCATAGATATACTATAATACCTACCTTATCAAAACTTGCCTCAATAGCTCAGACGGTTAGAGCGACGGACTGTTAATCCGCAGGTCGTAGGTTCGATTCCTACTTGAGGCGCCACCATAAATCAGGCAACGTGAAGTGATACATTTGCATAATGGCCTTTGACTGCCATAAAACTATTTGCTTCATCTTGTAATGCTAATCGAACAAACTCCTCTACTGGATACCCCAGTTTCTCTGCATATTCATAGGATTTTTTAGCACTTATAAATCTACGCCCGTGCTCCACATCACTTAAATATGAGGTTGATATCTTTAAAATAGCAGCAAATTCTTTAAGGCTCATTTCATCACAAAGCCTGATACTACGTAATACCATGCCTAACGTCTCATTGACACCAATGAGTTCATGAAGCTTTTTCGTTAAATTTTTAGTACTCATGCTTATTTACCTCAATAACAGTAATTCTTATTATTTGCTTATCCTCAATATAAATTGCCCGATATGCTTTGCTTAGTCTAATTGATCTTTATCCTTTTCTATCTCCATGTAGCGGTTCATCATGGAAACCCTTTGACTTTCTGACCACCCCAATACCAAGCTTGTTCACGGATTCTGCCCAAAATAGCAATTTTCTGAGAATATGCTCTGGCAGCTTACGTAAATCTTATCTAACTTTACATCGTAATGGACGCAGTCAGATTTATTAAATTTAATCAATTGTTTAGCCATAACAATATTATACACTATAAAAGGGTAAAAAATAATTATTTCAGAATAATTTATTAGCTAAGCCGATATAATTATGTGGGGTTAATCCTAATAGCTTCTCTTTTTCCACCTTTGGAATATCTAGTTTTTGAATAAATTCATGTACTTTTACCTGGTCAACCTTCTTACCACGAGTAAGCTCTTTTAATTGCTCATAGGCATTGGCTACGCCACATTTACGCATTACGGTCTGGATTGGCTCTGCCAATAATTCCCAGTTATTATCCAAATCCTGGTTAATCGCCGCTTGGTTTATCTCCAATTTACTCAAGCCCTTTTGCAATGAACTATATGCTAATGCTGAATATGCAACCACAACACCAATATTACGCTGCACTGTTGAGTCGGTCAGATCACGCTGCCATCTGGATATAGGCAGCTTTTCGGATAAATGAATAGCCAGAGCATTGGCAAGGCCTAAATTGCCTTCGCTATTTTCGAAATCAATCGGATTAACCTTATGCGGCATGGTTGAACTACCTATTTCACCGGCAATAACTTTTTGTTTAAAATAATTTAACGCAATATAGCCCCAGATATCCCGGGCAAAATCAATTAATATCGTATTAATCCGCCGTAAATTATCAAAAATTTCGGCAACATAATCATGCGGCTCTATTTGAGTTGTATATGGATTAAAAGTAAGATCCAACTTATCTTCGACAAAGGATTTGGCCAGTTCATTCCATTTAACTTCGGGAAAACTCACTATATGCGCATTATAATTACCTACAGCACCATTTATTTTGCCTAAAATCTCCACATTATTAAGTTGTTTTATTTGCTTTTGCAAACGATAATAAACATTATAAAATTCCTTGCCCATCGTAGATGGCGTTGCGCTTTGCCCATGAGTTCTACACATCATCGATATATCTTTAAATTGATTAGCTAATTGTTCTATAGTAGTCATGATTTTAGATATTTCGACACCCAGGATTTGACCACGTAAATCTTTTAACATCAGCGCATAACTTAAATTATTTATATCTTCTGAAGTACAGGCAAAATGAATAAATTCGCGATATTTATGCAGTTTGGGCATACCGGCGATTTTCTCTTTGATAAAATACTCAACCGCTTTTACGTCATGATTAGTGGTTTTTTCTATTTGCTTGATCTGCTGACATTGTGTAGCATCAAAATTAACGACCATATCATCTAATACTTTTATTTCATCTTTATCTAATGGAGGTAAACCAATTTCCGAAGTTGTAAATAATAGCTTTAGCCATTCTATCTCAACTTTTAATCTATATTTGGTCAAACCATATTCCGAAGCAATCGGCGCAATATTACTTACTTTATCAAAATAACGCCCATCTAGTGGCGATATTGACATAACACGCTGCATATTTAACTTTCTTTATATTTATTAATAATCTGTTCTAACCCGGGCAGGATGTATTCTTTTAATTCCATACTTTGTTTATTATAACTAAACGTTGAAATCCGAAAATATAACTCTTCATTAACCTTTAGCCTTTTTATATAATCTAATACTATATTGTCATCGATAGCGGCTATACTTCGCTGTGTAACCATCATTTCGCCACGTTTAATGCAAAATTCAGGTGAAAATAACTTTACACCAATTGGTGTGGTATTAGCATTTTGCAAAATATCTAAAAATAGGCTATTAGATTTTCTTGTTTCACTAGTAGCAATCATAACCGGCACATCGTCTAACCTGATAACAATGGTACGTTTAAATAAGTCACCTTCAAAATCACTATATAGAATATCTAATTTATAATCATCAGTCAAAACTTTAAATGCCTTTGTTGTTGACCCCGGATCATATACAATATCTTTCCAGCTCATACTTATTTATTCTTTACCGATACCGTAATTTTAAAATCTGAAATCATCTCATCTGGCTTACTTAAATCAGTAACCCCAATCACATTTACTGTCACATTCACCCGCTCATGGGTTTTAGCCGCTTTTTTTATGGCATCAGCAATTAATTTACTATCATTACAGATAAAGTATGTGTCAGTCTCTGAGCGTTTTATAAAATTGCCGGCTACATCTTTAAATACAACCGTCGAATTATGATTATCCTGCTTTAGGTAATAGAAAGCTAAAACACCGGCAGATACCTCTGTACCAATTAAAATCGAACCGAAATACATAGAATTAACATGATTTTTATTTTGGGGGATAAATGGCATTTTTATTATACATTTTTCGTTATCTAAATGCTCAACACTCAATTGGGAGTATTCAATCATTGGCACATTTTGTCTTAAAAAATCTTCGAATTCTTTGGCTAACATACAACCCCACCTGATGGTTAATAATATCGTAAATGATTATAACATATATGGATTCCCGGTCGGGGCTGGGAATTACGTTAAAACCGGTTGTGAATGACATGAAAACCAGCAATAAAAAATTGCCTGACCTTAATTTTTAGGGGAAAAATTACGCATTGCACAAGCTTTTATTACGGTAGAATTAAGTATATAAATAAGGTTGCCACGCATTGCATAACAAGGTTAACAATAACTAAATAGGCAAAATTATGGTAAATAAAAGAAAATATACTTGTAATTTAAGATATCTACTTGGGATTATTTGTTTACTCCCGGTATTATCCTCTACTGCGCTTAATGTAGAAAGTGCTATGAATTATAATTTTGGCTGTAAGGCAATAAAAGAGCCAGTTCATAGAAAGCCTGCAAAAATTAGTACAGGTACCGTATTTAAGCAAGATGCTATAGCCAGCGTACCAGTTAAACGACCAACCCTAAATAAAGTAAGTATTCCAAAATCAAAAGCACCATTACCGCTTAAACTGGTTGAACGCAAGAAGGGCCTTCCGGTTAAAGTAGTTCCCCAATTATCAAACATGCCGGCAGTTAACAAAATTACTACCGATGATATATACAATGGAATCTTAAATAGCAGTGTTTATCTGGACTATAATTCAACTATCTTTAATTTGTCGCCTAACTCGGTAAATGTTACTTATCCTCTGGACAAGAAACATAAAGAGCATCAGAAATAGCTAAGCCCCATGGCTGATTTTACCTCCTTAAGCGTAGTTGCCGCTACTTCTTTAGCTTGCAATGAACCTTTATGTAAAATATTTAATACTTCATCAGTATTTTTGGTTAACTCAAGGCGCCTCTTTCTTATTGGAGCTAAAATATTTTCAATAACTTCAAATAAATATTTTTTTAGGGCTACATCGCCTAAACCACCACGTTTATAATGCTCTTTTAGCTCAAATACTTTCTGTTTATCTGCATCAAAAGCATCCAGATACGCAAATACAGTATTTCCCTCTACTTGTCCAGGATCACTCACTTTAAGATGATTTGGATCAGTATACATCATCATTATTTTTTGTCTGACTATATCACTGCCATCGGATAAGAAAATTGCATTACCCAGAGATTTACTCATTTTGGTTTTACCATCAATTCCAGGTAATCTTGCTACAGAGGATAATAATACTTTAGTCTCTGGTAGTATATTGCCATATAATGTATTGAATTTACGAATAATTTCATTGGTCTGCTCAATAATTGGCAACTGATCCTCACCGGCAGGAACAATTTGCGCTTTAAAGGCTGTAATATCAGCTGCTTGTGACACCGGATAAGCTAAAAACCCAGCCGGAACATTATTGCCATACCCTTTTTGCTGCATTTCATTTTTAACTGTCGGGTTACGTTCAAGCCTGGCTAATGTGACCAAATTCATGTAATACCCGGTTAACTCTGCAATCTCAGGAATTTCGGATTGAATAAAAATAGTACTCACCTGCGGATCTATTCCAACTGCTAAATAATCACATGCTACTTCAAGTACATTATTTTTTACCTTATCCGGATTTTCCGCATTATCAGTTAACGCCTGCCAATTGGCTATCATAATAAACTGTTGATATTCATGCTGTAACCTAACCCTATTTTGTAATGAGCCAATAAAATGACCCAGATGTAAGCATCCGGTAGGCCTGTCTCCGGTTAAAATAACTTGTTTCATATCAAATAATGCCTGCAAATTGAAAAACTGTATTATATCATGCTGTAGCAGCACCTCTAATAGAGTAATTAGTTACGGAAATTCGGTAAGTATACATTTTTCAGATCATACATACTAATAATGGAATTTTGCCTCCAATTTGGGAGGGCGAAATAGAAGAAAAAAAGCAGACACACTTTTGCTTATATATGGTTTAATAACGTATGTATATCTCCTTGGAACTTATTTGAAAAAGACAATTAAGCAATTTATTGATTGTCTTTTTTAGATAACAGGTTTTTAAGGTAATGACATGCATTTTAAAACAACTGATAATATAGATATCGGCATAAAAAAGCTATCAGTAGATGAAGCGCTGGCTATTTTACAAAGAATTCGGCCGGATTTAGCCAAAGTCATGAAAGCACACGGTCTGGATGATCTGCCATTTTATAAAGTAAGCTACCCCTTTGGTAGCCCAATAATTAATGCGGGTAAATGCTATTTACCCCTGGCAAATGGTGAAAGCATTGATTTTAACAGCCCAAAATTACCAGGTACGTTAGCTAATGATTTGAATTATGACCCTCTTACTGAAGATCCATTAGCTATAATTCTTAGTAAGAATTCAGAGTTTTACCTACCAACTGGCAGTAATATTATGTCACATGCCATAATTCACCCAGGTGAAATGTACGGTATACCCAAAGCAGTAGACCCAGAGGCAGATTCGTCCCTAATCTGGAATCTAAATGCCGGTATAAGATATTTATTTACTCTATCCAGGGTAACTTCCAAGCCAAGGCATAATGAATTTCAAAAAGCATACGGGATAAAAACTGAGATACCGCTCTCCCCTTCTGATCAATGGGAAACTTTTGTTCAAATCGCCAGAGGAGCGAAGTCAGAGTGGGTATGTGAAGTATTATATTTTCCGAGAAAGCTCATTAATTTATTAAAAACATCAGCTTTTGTAGAAATGTCTGATATTTTGCAAAAAATACGTCGTGAATCTTACAATATCTGGCACAATACCGCTGTAGTCTGGGATGCAGCCTTTAACAGTATAGAAACCCAAAAATACCTGACTCATTATTCTTCCTATGCATTATCTACTGCCAGACAATTATATCTTATCGCAGCAAATAGCGCTACAGGTTTCAGGCCGGCAACCGATGAAAATTCGGCACCGATTAAACTGTTTCAGGAAGCCTACTTAAATGTTTATGGATTAGCAGACGAGAATCAAAACAGCGTTATAATGGAAACAACCAATCTAATCCCGGATGACCATAACCCGGTATATTATTCGCTCAACTGCCCAACGCTTGCCAAGCATAACCCTGACACTTTTAAAGGCAAAAGCCTGATTACACTTTTAGATGATGTAGAGCGTATAACAGCGGCCTACCAGGACCGCATCCCATTAAATCAACCCAGAATCAAATCATTATATAATGCATCAGTTTCTACAAGCTTTTCTTTTTATCACAGCAATAGCGACCCAAAAATGTACAAAAATATTTTAAATCATGAAATGATTGCCCAAGAAGATGCCAGGTTTACCCGGGATAATATGGAAACTTTTGCTGCATCAAGCCAATTTTTTAAAGGATGCATTAAAATCTGGCATAAATAATACTGAACTAAAAGCAAAGAATTTAACCTAAACTTTGCGGTCTCTTACGTTTCTCTAGTTTGATATTATTCCGTCTTTATGATAGGAATATGAAAATGATTAATACAAACAATAGAGCGTATAAAATAATTCAGGTGGTAAGCAGCGCAGATACAATTGAAAATGCAATTAACTTGGCGATAGCTTCATTGGGCAGCATGGTACGTTACCTTGCCTGGTATAAAATTGTAGAAACCAGGGGCCGAATTTGCGATAATGAAGAGCCCCTTCATGTAGTGTTAGACATAGGGCTTTCACACAGAATCCAGTAGGTTTCGCCGGGCGGCTTTAGCACATAAAACCTTAACCTCTTGATCTGTAACCTGGTGGAAGTCATCATAACATAATTTCATACTATGAAATGGCTCCGGGATACTTAAACAAAAGACTTTATCTACTAAATTACTGAGTCTTTTTAAGGCATCTGGCGAGAGTACCGGTACTGCTACAATTATTTCCGCCGGGTTTAATTGTTTAAGCACCATTATTACCGCAGTAATTGATAAACCTGTAGCTACACCATCATCCACTAAAATAACTTTCTTACCCTTTACATTGGGCAACGGCCTATTATTTCGATACAGGTTATCACGACGCAAATATTCCCTTCTTTCTTTTTCTATCATTGTCTGGATATTAAAAGCATTGATATCAATTGTAGCGCTTACTTGGGGGTTTATATAAACAAGATTACCCATAGTAACCGCTCCTATTGCATACTCTTCATGCCGCGGATAACCTAATTTACAGACTATCATTAGATCAAAATGCAAATTTAGTTTTACCGCCATCTCATAAGCCACCGGCACTCCTCCCCGGGGTATAGCCAGGATGATAGTATCAGGACTATTTTTGTAAGCTTGTAACTCATCAGCCAGAGCTATCCCGGCTTCCGCCCTATTTTTTAATATTTTATACATTTTTATCTTTCCAAACTAATTATAGTAATAGTATTACATGTACATAGAATATGTTACAACCATAATACTTAGGGGATATTTAAGGGCATAATATTATTACGGCGCTATCACTCTTGCCTCAACAGGCACTATTGATTAGTTTTGACACGTCAATATAATTCTTAGATTGAATTGTTTATATGTAGTTTTTTAATTCTGATATGTAACGTTATATTTCATGATTAATATCTAATATATGAAAAAATACATTTTGGACTATGATATATTATTGCTTGTGGGTCAGATATACAATACTCAATAAAGCAGTGGGTAATTTTACCCTTGAGTGGTTATCCACGAGATAGAATCTTTAAAATTATGGTATTAATGAAATGATAGTAAAAATTAAAGACAAAACTTTTGTCTATATTTGTTTAATGGCAGCCTGCTTGTATTTTTCCAGAGTTGCAATTACATTCCTTCCCGTACATCTACATAATATTGGGCAGAATAAATGGGTTATTGGTTTATCTACTGCCATGTTTGGAAGTGGATATTTTCTTGGATCCTATCTATTAAAACATTTTAAATTAGCGCGTAAAAAGGCTTTACTATTAGCATATTTGCTGGTTCTTAGTTGTTTCACTGAAATGTTATTTAATAATTGGTTGCTTCTACCATTATGCTTTATGCTAGGGACTGGCTTCGGATTCATCTTTGCAAATATTAACCTTTTAGTTTTAAAAGATGCAAATAATAGATTAACAGTCTCTATTTACAGAATATTTTTAAATATTGGTGCCGCCAGTGCTCTATTCACTTATTCATTATTAGTTGCCCAATATAACATAATACTAATACTGTCAATTATTATGGCTTTATGTGGGGTACTTTTTTCTATACGCCTGGATTTTAAATCGTCTAATCATTTAGATTTGTCAACTAATAAAGCACCTATTAAAAATAGTTTTTTTAAAATAATGTTTGTAGAAAAAAGATTGTTGCTATTTTGTTTATTTGATTTAATAATTAATACTTTGTACTCACAATTTTATTTAGCTTATCCAATTTATCTAAAAACCGTTTATCATGTAAGTATTACCAATTTTGGGATAATGTCATTAATAAGTGTAATAAGTATAATATTATTAGAATATCCGATAACAAAAATATTCGTAAATGCAAACTGGCAAATTGTCTTTTATGGAGGAGCATTTCTAATTTGCATTTCGCAAGGATTATTACCTTTTGGACATACCCAACTATATGCATATATAGTTTTTTTTCTATATGTATTGGGTGAAATTATATACTTTCCGGCATCGTCTTTTATGCCAAAGCAGTTATGCACAGATCCAAAAAATCTTGATATATGGGTGTCATATAGCTCATCAATCTCCGGTGCTTCAATTATAACAGCACCAATATTTTTCTCCCTGATATACGGTACGCTTGATATAAATTATATTTGGTATACATCTTTAGCTATAGGTGTATTATGCTTATTTACATTTATAGTTTACAATTGGAGGCCTAAGGTACCTATATAAACTTTAAATATGTTATTGGTATATGGCTATCTCAAATATTTCAACAATTCTTTTGATGCAAACAATCTAATGTTATTTGCATTAAAGGAACCTGGCTATGCAATCATAATGTTAAGCAATTTTGAAGTTCTGCCTGTAAATTAATTACACTTTGGATTTCATCGGATAAAGCCCTACGTGTTTACCATTTCTATAGCCGAAGATTTCCCTGAGCCTGGCTGCCCACCTAAAATTACTAAAGTAGGACTATTCATAGGGGTAGCCGAACTAATATCTAATAACGTTCTTGCTTTTTCTAACATTTTTGAAGCTATTAAACTGTCAAAACTCATAGAGCCACCTTAGTCTTGTTAATCATGTCTTGTAATACTTGCTTATGCGACTTTATAATTCTTTCTTCTTTGGCTTTATCTGTTGCCAAATTACATTTTTTTAGGATAGGAGCTATAGTTTTAAAAACATTTTCTACATCATTATCAGTCAAATGCCTAAACTTAGCATGTTGCGCAAATAAAGCTTTAGCTGCTAATTGATAAAAATCTATAGTTTTGGGGTTTGGGTCTTTTTTACTTTTTTCATAGCGTTTTAAATCAACAAGAATCCCGACCAGCTTGGGAAATATACTCCTGCCCACTTCCCGCCTAACACTCATAACTGTAGTAATTTGATTAATATTTATTACTTTCTCATCAACTAACCTAAAACCATCCTCATAACTTTTAAGTCCAATTTCTAACAATTCTATCAATGTTGGAGTAAATTGATGGCTACCAGGACGGCTGTTAGCTATCTGCTCAACTCTCTGTAAAACCGGGGCATTCCTTTGATTTACCCTTATATTTACTAATGTTTTGTTCATGATAATACTCCTGTAATTATTATATACATGTTATATCATGTAAAGATAATGTATAGACATTTATTTGTGCTATCCAAAATTTGGATAGTTACCCGAATCAACCTTTTATTGCATTACTGCTTACTTTAATTAAGCCGGATGATTTTTTACGTCTGTTACCATCATAGGGTAGATTTTATAAGAAAATAATATCTCAGCTGCCGCAGATTCTACGGCAACACTTTTATTGTAGGCGTAATTTAGTGCCTCTAGGGTCGCCTTTATTTGTCGCTAAACCATTAAATTTGAATTTACATGCCATATTTATAGGAATCCTGGTATAGCAACTTAATTGGTCTAATTTGTCCAAGATATTTGGCATAAATATCCAACACTTTTAAAGAATAGTTTAATCTCTCCTGGATATATTTATCTGTATCACTCATCGCACTATCGTTTAAAACCGCAGTAACATTTTTAATTATAACATGGTCGGGTATGTAACAAATTTTAGTGTTTTTATAGCTACTCATCCGAAGATTTGCAACTGGATAAGATCCGCCACTTGCATTGGCAGAAATAGAAACGATTAATCCTGGCTTATGCGCCAATTCATCATTACTACATAAATGGAAAAAATTCATTAAGGATGGTGGCACCATCCCATTCCACTCAGGAGCAACTATAATTATTGCATCTGCTGATTTTAGCTTCTTGGAATTATGACTCCAGACCTCGTTCCAATCTTCTCCTTTATCCCAATAATCTTCATTCCATTCAGGAATACCCGAATTTGCTAAATCTAAAATATATGCATCATTATCTAAATTTAGCTCTTTTAGCTGCTTTTTTATATGGTAAGATACTTTCAAAGATTGTGAATTTGCTCTGGTACTGCCACTAACAATAAAATATTTAGCTACCGCATTTTTTTCTAAATTGTCTTCATTACTCATAGACGTCGTTTGATCAGCCATTGTAGTTTTTCCTTATAAACATTAAAATTATTTTTCCTATTTCTTAACCACCGTCAATATGTGAGATTATTTTTTAATAGTCACTGCCAATCTAACTCCAATAACATAGGTACAATTATCGGGTAGATTTTATATGAAAATAAGATGACTGCCGCCGTAGATTCTACGGCAGCACTTTTATATGAAACGAACGGGAATCGGTAATAGAAGGTCAATTAGCTGTAGGTATTTTGAGCTAAATCCAATTATTTTTGTATAGCTATTTTTTAAGTTGGTGCGGCTATTTAGCAGATGTTTTTCGAAAACCGACGGCTAATCTATTCCAGGAATTAATAGTAATTATCGCCATTGAAAGATTAACCGTTTCTTTTTCATCAAAATTTTGTATGACTTCCTGATATATATTATCTAGCGCCTGTGTTTTTGATAATAATGTAATTGCCTCTGTCTATGCTAAGGCAGCCCTTTCACGTTTGTAAAAAATGGGGATTTTTGCCACACTGCAACAGCGTGAAGTCTTTGTGCTGATTCTCCGGCATTAGTTGCAGCAATTGTATGAAGATTAACACAATACGTACATACATTTATTTGAGACGCACGAAGTTTGATGACTTCAAGAAGTGTTTTTTCAATACCACAATTATTCACAAACTGCACCAGCCCGGCAGCAACAGTTAAATATGGTGGAACTCGTGTCTGTTTTTACTGATTCACAAGCAAATAAAATTAATACGGATTTGGTATATAACTAAAGTTTTTAAATTTTAATCTTGCTAACATATAACCTAATTGAAATAAATTTATGCAACCAGTTTTTTGCTTAATGTGATCAATATGTGATTCAACGGTTCTTTTCGATATATGCAGTATTTCAGAAATTTCTACAGAAGTTTTACCGCTTGCATACCATTCTATGCATTCGATTTCGCGCATAGTTAAAAATATGTCTTTATCTAAATATAACCTGTTTAGTTTTTGAGAAATGGCTTTTTGCTCATATAGTATTAGCTGATTATTTTTACCACTTGGTAATATAAATCTAGTATCATATGCTATCTGAGTAAGGCGTTGAGCTTTTTCAGCAAAAATTTTAATAAATTCGTGTAAAATAGCTAAATTTTCTATATAATCATTTACTGTGGTAGCGTTGTTATTATTGCCCAGATTGTAAAATCTAGTTCCAGTCGCGATTTTCTCGATCAAGGTTATTCCGTTATTAACGGCAATTATCTCCTTGGAATCTTTAAGTATAGGGTCATCTGCACTAAGATTGCCCCAAGCTACAAAATCTAAGTTTGACAATTCATGGTTCTGTTCAAATGCACCAATCTTAGGATATAATTTATTAAAATAATGTAGTAACCATTCTTTATTGCTACATAAATAACTTATAGTTCCATCATCATTTTTCTGTATCACGTTGCAATGGTTAACTTTAATCCTTTTTGATTTAAAAAACTGCTCGCATATGTGATAAATATCGCGATTAGAATTAAATGAGATATGATTTTTAATTAATAAGCTATTATTTAACATTAATATCACCTGAATTAAATAGTTTAACTTCTTTTACTCTAAATACCTGGAAGCTATTGGAAGCTTCCTCATAAAGTCCCTGAGCAGTATCATTTAGTAAAATCCCTGCATTTGCAAGCTTAATTATCAGATAAAAATGGAATTAATTTAAGAATATAAGCTTTTTCAATTAACTGACCAACGTTAAAAACCTTGAATTTAGGATATAATTTTTTGTTTATAATAGCATTTATTGTACTATCGCAAATCTCTTTATTTTCGAGTGTACTTATAATTATTGCTATATCTTTAGGTGAGCGGCTCAGAGATAAAAAATATAATATCTCTCGTTCTCGTTTTGTAAGTTTAATCTCTATATCGCAGTCAGCTATTTGTAATCCTTGAGCGCTTAATTTTTCATTTAATTCATCAATTCTATAGTTCTGGATTTCTCTCATTACCTTATCCATAAAAGCTATAAACCTTGCCTGTGTCTTGTTTTGTATAGCATTACCTTGCTTATTGATAACAATATTATCCAACATAATAAATCTCCATAAATTAGTTTTGAAATACGACCATCATTTACTATAACTTAAAAAATTGAAAAGTCTAAATTAGCCTACTAAATTATCCACCTAAATTCGATTAATAAATCCTAATATATTATTCTATAAAAACTCTTTATTAGCTAAAGAGGAAACAACTTTATACGGTTCACAATCGCAGTTCCTATAAACAAGCCGTGATCAAGTACCGTTAATCTATACGCACTATAAATTGTACTTTACTATACTATTTTTGTATATCAGTATAAATACCTATATTACAAACCAAGCTTTGTAATTTATAAGTTCTTAGTTCAGAAACAGATTAACTTGGCTTAAAGCCTATTACGTGTAATTTGACAATAATTTAGTCTCCAGAAGTATCCAGTAAAAATGGGATTTGGTTCAACAAAATAGCTTTTTCAATTAACTGACCAACGTTAAAAACCTTGAATTTCGGATATAACTTTTTGTTTACAATAGCATTTATTGTACTATCGGAAATAGATTTATTCTCTATAATACTTATAATTTTTGCGATATCCTTTGGTGATTTATTTAATGAAAGATAATATAAAATATCTAACTCTCTTTTTGTAAGACGTATCTGTTTATCAGAATTTGATATTTTAGGCGCAATGCCGATTTTTTCAGTTAACGCCTCTACCTTATAATTTTGGATATCACGCTGTATTTTATCAATGAATGCCAGAAATTTTGCCTGTTCCTTTTTTTGAACTAAATAAGTCTCATTTTCAAGCCTCAATTGCTCAGCGACCGCCTCAGTTGCCAACTTTTCAAGGAATACCTGATTTAATTTATTTTGAGCTTCTAATTGAAGATTCTCAAGTTTCAACTGCTCTTTTTCCTTTGTGTCAGATATATCAACAGTTACCCCAACTAATCCAACAACTTCACCATTTGTGTTTAATAATTGCCTTTTAGAAGAAAAATATGTTTTTGTAACCCCATTAATATCTGTACCTATCTCCTCCCCTGCAAAGCTTCCATGCTCTAAAACATGTTGATCATGTTCATGGATTTTATCAGCCTCATCTTTGGGAAGAAGGTCATATTCAGTCAGGCCTAAAACTTCCCTATCACCTATAAATTCACTTTGTCGCTTATTGCAACCAAGATAGTATTCATTTTTATGCTTCCAATAAATATGTGCCGGAACAAGATCAAGAATTTGGCGCATTTTTATATCTTCTTCCCATAATGCAGCTTTTTTCTCCAGCTCCATTTGCTCTTTGATATCAGTAATTCTCTTAGATGAACCTAATATCCCTACAGTATTATCATTTGCGTCAACAATTCTTCTTTTTGTGGTTGAAAAATACTCTCGTTTTCCGTTAAACCTAAAGCTCTCTTCACCAATAAAACTACCAGTTTGCATAGCAATTTCATCATTATTCTTTAGCTTTTCCACCTCATCTTTATCAAAGAAATCATAATCAGTCTTGCCAATAATTTGCTCCCGAGAATCTAACCTAAACATCTCAGCCACATACTCATTACATCCTAAATAAAAACCATTACAGTCCTTCCACCAGATAATGTTATCAATTATATCGATAACTTGATATATTATTTTATCATCTAATTGATTTTGACTGATATGTCGCATAAGTGATTGCCCCCTTTATTAGTATAACTATTTTGAAAATCTATATCTATCATGGGAGATTTTCCCGAGTCTGGCTGTCCGCCCAGAACTATTAACCTCTAGTTATCAACTGGTGTAGCTTCGCCAATATCAATTATTAACCCGGCTGCATACGCTCATAATTTGTTTTTTCCTGCTATACCAGCACTATAATTTTATTTCATAGTTATTCAAGCTATTATCTAGGAGGGATTTTATAAGATAATGAGATAGCAACCGCCGTAAATCCTACGGCAGTCACTTTAACTAAAACAGATAAAGAAACTTACAACTCGCTGTTATGAATAGTAGCAAAAAATTTGCTAAAGTTAGCTATTAGTAATAGTCAGATTTTATCCAGATTTTTTCGTCTTTCCAGATCATTCTTTAGTACCACAGTCAGATATGGCGGGATTTTTTCAGGTTTTACTGCTTCACCGGCAAATAAAATTAACTTTGTATAACCCATTTCATGCAGTTTTTTAGCTATAGCAAAGCCATCTAAAACATATGCCTTCCCCTCTTCAGTACAGTAATTGGTATCTAAAATAAACCGCGTATCCAGTGGATATTGGCGTACATCTTCCATAAAGCTAATAGGTTCGTAGTATACATCAACTTTTATATGGCCATAATATTCACGCACCATATCATCAACAAATTCTCTCAGGTCTTCCACCCACACCATATCAACTACCCGGCTGCCTTTAGGTATTTTCTTATCTACTGTAATTGTCAAGGCATGTGTTAGCTCTTTTGGTAATGCCTTAATTCCCGACTGAAATACCTTTTCCTGTATTTCCGGACTGGATGCGTGACTGGTAACTAATAATGCCCGGCGCATGCCGGTATCTTTTACAACGTCTAAACCGTTCATGTCCTGGTTTAATAGTTCATAATCCGTTAATAAAAATATATTTTCTTTTTGTTCATCATTTAAGCCACTTATATATTCAACTACCTCTCTACCATACATAAAGTATTTGACCTGTAAAGACGGGGATTTTTCCAAAATTGACTTAAATTTATTTTTCCATGCTCCATGAGTAGATTCATCATCATCTAAAACTATAACAGTATCATCTCTAGTTAGCTTAATTTCTGAAGCAATCCAGGCAGGAGTTGGTACTAAAGGAAAACGAATAACTAGTTCAGTGCCTTCATTTTCTGTTACATATATTTTACATTTACCATCATATGTTGCAACTGTTTCACGTACCTGGCTTAAACCAAGACCATGCCCTTTTTCTTTACCTTCGGTTACTGCGATACCTTTATAAAATTTATCGACAATATGTTGAGGCATCCCGTAGCCATTATCCCGGATAAATATTACTGCATGATCTTGAGCGATACATAATTCAATTTCAACTTTACCCTCTGGTTTATTTTTTAAAGCCTCAACTGCGTTATTTATAATATTTGAGATCATCCGTTTAAAATCAGAGGGGTTGATTTTAATAAAAACAAAATATGCCCGCTGTTCAATATTAATTTCAAAATTAACGTTTAATTTGCTGTATTCATATCTTTTCTCACTTATGACATGGAGTAGAGCTAAGGAGACTAGCTGCGGCGTATTTTCAGATATAACTATATTTTTATTTTCATATTTACTTAACATATTATTAGCAATATCTGCTATGCGGTTTGTTGCATTCCTTAGGGTAATTCGGGTATTTTCAGGTAGGTTGCCACTTTGCTCTGCTACTATTGTACTTAAACTTGATAAGGGAGACTGTATGTCATGCACCATTTGTCCAATCGCAGCCCTGAAACTTTCTTGTCCAATCGCTGTGACACGGAATGCTTCATTTTTTATCTGTTCTTCTTTGAGTGCAACCAGAGTTTGTACACGCTCAAGCTCACTTTTAGCACGCTCACGTTCGAGTGTTATATTCTCCTGTTCTTTTTCCTTACGGTATGTAAATGCGTCCGTAATGAATTTTTGCAAAAAGATAAATTCTTCAACTGAGAAATTCGAATTTGATTGCAATTTTTTATCATCAAGCATTAAAGCTTTTATATTGGCTGAAATTTGCCTAAATGGAATTTCAAAATATTTTCCCAAATAGCTAAACAAGATAATAACAATATTAGAATAAATCATAATAAAAAGAGGGAGGCCCAAAAATTCTTGTCTACTAATAATAGAGAAAGAGTAAGCTATAACAAAACAAAGTAAGAAGCTAACGATGGACATAGCAAAGCACCAAAATACAATCTTACTTTTTATAGTATTATCTCTCCTAAGCCAATTTTCAATATCATAATCTGCTTTAGTAAAAATAGTTAAAACTCCAAACATGCTAATTAATAACCCAAGGAACCATAATAATACCCCATAAGCATATAAAACTGATGTCTGAGAGATAACTGAGTATACTATAAAAAAATCTCCCGCAATTAATACAATAATCCCTGAAAAGAATAGGGATAAACCTTTGCTTTCAGTATGTATTAAACATAACATTACAAAATCAAATACTATGATTTGTACAATAAATGTATATATATGTGACACAGTTCCTAACGAAAAAATTTCAGATGCGTAATGAACTGCAGATAAAAACAGAAAAATACAAGCTATACTAAAGATAATAATCACTGTCAATGTCTTTGCTCTATACTTAAAATTTAAAACATATTGATTTAATATCTTTACAGAAAATAATATGATTGAAAAAACCCAAATAGAAAAAGGAATAAGATTTAGTAGAAATGGCACAAGGTCAATTTGAATTGTGTGAGAATGAAAATAACTAATAAAATACCAAGATACGTCATTAAATAACAAGCCAATATTCGTCATCACGAACCAGTACAGATTTTTCTTATTCTTACTATTTGCATCTTTATAAATTTTAATTGATATAAATACGGAGACTAGATGAGGTATATAAACTAATTTTGCAATAAAATTAGTAAGATAATCCGAACTATGTAACAAGAAAAATCTATCTAAAAATAACCCTAACCAAAGAATAGTAGAAATAATAATAATATACGGAATATATCGAGACATTTTGGTTACCTTATTCATATTACAAAGTAAGATTTTACTAACTTATCATTTGTTAGCGTATCTATATAATCAATATTACCCATTGTTTTAGCACCGTAGTGTTTATATATATATAAAGCCGGGTTGGACTCTCGGACAACAAAAATAATTCTTTTACAGCCATGCCCCCTGGCCAATTCAACTAAATAATTATTAAATACTTTAAATAATCCACCACCCCTATATTCTGAATGGATAGCGATATAATGTAAAATAAAATCTGTCTTCAATGCTTCATTCATATAAAAATTTACACAATTAATTAATTCAGGGTCATTTTTGTTCCAGCTAGGAATTTTTCCTTCCATTTTTTTAACCTGTAATTGGGTAGTTGCAGTAAAAAATCCAATTATCCTATTTTTATCCATGAGGACACTTGTATATCGTATATATGGTTCTATGATTTTTAATTTATCAGCTTTTGTAACGTACTTGTGGTTACATAATTTATGGACTTTGTCATCACATGAATATTCAGCGTCAAATAATAAATACACAACTTGCAATAAGTGCGTATCTCTCAGTTCACTGGCATTTACAAACTTAAATCTTTTCAACTTATTTACTCATACTTAGTATAAAACTTATTATAAAATACCCAGCAAACATATAGAAGTATCATAATTCGAAACAACACTTAATTAATTTATCATTGACTAATGTGCCTGTAAAATCCATCTCACCAAGTACCTTTGCACCTAGGTGCATATAAATTGCTAATGCAGGTTTTGAAACCCAAACTAAAAAAACAATCCTATGACAAAGTTCTTTTTTGGCTAAATCTAATAGTTGATTATATAGCATCTTAAATAAACCCTTTCCACGCCATGAGGATTTTATTGCTGCGCTATATAAAATTAAATCTGTATCTGCAGTATTATGCATATATAACAATGATACTCTTTCAAAAAAATCTATTGTCATACAATTATCGCTATACCAATTCGGTATATTTTTCTCTATATCTTCAATCTGGCATTTAGTTGCAGCGATAAAAAATCCAATTACTTCATTATCCATATTAATGAGCACATATGTATACCTTATAAAAGGCTGTATAGTTTGTATTTTTTGAAATGGTAAAGGTGCTAGATTCAACTTATTATTTAAAGATATATGTTTATAATAACCGCTCTCAAGATGAAGACTGGTCACTTCATTCATCTGCGCGTCACTTAAATTAGTAGCATTAATTATTTTGAATCCGCGTATATCTGTTATATCCATATATAGTATCTAACCTCTTATATTCAGCTTAAACACATTGTAAACCAATTAGCTAGGATGGTTGCCATATTCTGGCGCTAACATTGTACATCAAGAGATAAAATTGCAATATTTATAACGTTCGCACTCAAACATGAAACTTACTCAGTAAATGACCACCTTGATTAACCTTATGATCCAGCTTTAGTATTACGGCAAACGCTAATTCTTTGGGCAAAATCTTAACCTCTAAATTAGCTGCCCGTTCCCGAATTTTTTGGCTATTGTGATGGCTGGTGACTAAAATAGCTCTTTCAATCTTTGTTTTGTTTATTATATCTAACCCGTTCAACTTTTGCTTAAGTAATTCATAATCTGTCAAAAGGAGTACATTTTTCTTTTCTTCTTCGGTTAATTGATTTAGAAAACTAATTGCTTCTGATCCTTGCTCAAAATGTTTACGCCTAACATATGGCGATGATAAGGTTCTGAACTGGCATTCCCAAGCTTCATGGACATATGGTTCATCATCTACTATCACCACCAGGTCATCTGGCTTTAGTTCAATTTTGTCTGTTATCCATGCCGGAGTTTCTATTTTGGGGAAAGTTAATGTTACTTTTGTACCACGCCCTAATTCTGACTCTATATTAAAAACTCCCTCGTTGCTGGCCAATGTATCTCTAATCTGACTAAATCCTATTCCATGCCCATCTATTTTACCCGAGGTTACTGTGACATTATTCATAATTTTATCAGCTACCTCTTTAGACATGCCTTTGCCATTATCTTCGATAATAATTTGCACTTTATCATCTATTGTCGCAAGCTTAATTGTTATAGAACCTTCCTTGTCTTCAAGCGCATCTACAGAATTGTTTATAATATTAGATATCATCCGCTTAAAAGCATCTACGTCCACATTTATAAAAGTGAAATAGCTGTTTGGATTAATTTCTGAAACAAACTTTATTGGTCTAGTATTGTATTCATATTTCTTTTCGGTAATAATCTCTGTAAGTTCACTATAAACTAACGATTGGGTACGGGTAATCCCATTAATAGTTACTCCAGCTTCAGGCGTTTGTTTAAACTGGCTTAAAAAATTCTGTGCAATATCAATGATGCGTATAGAAAATTTATTTAACACACTACGCGTATTTTCAGGTAAAACATCGCAACTCGGCAGTATCACCCGCAAGGCAAAAATTGGTGAGGCTATATCATGAGCTACCTGGGCCGCTACTTCTCTAAATCTAGCCTGCTCCACAGTAGTTGCATACAATGCTTCGTTTTTTAATTTTTCTTCCTTTAGTAATGCTTGTATTGCTTTAGCACGTTCATGCTCGCTTTGTGCATATTGGCGTTCCAGCTTTATTTTTTCAGCTTCTTTTTCTTCTTTATACACAAATGCATCAGTAATAAATTTCTGCAAAAAAATGAACTCTTCAATTACAAATCTATCATCTATTAGCCCGTTTGCGCTAGCAATAGTTTGTAATTTAATATTATTTGTCAACTGCTTAAAAGGAATTTCGAAATGCTTACCTACATATAATGAAAAAGTAACAACGACAACAGAATACAGCATAATAAACGGTGGTAAACCTAAAAACACTTTTTGATCTATAATATTAAACACATACGCAAGCGTAAAAAAAAGCAGAAAGCTTGCAATTCCACCGCTGAAGCACCAAAAGGTTAACTTGCTCTTTATTGTAGTATCTTTCCTCACCCAATTTTTTATTTCATAATCACCATCTTTATATATTACAAAAGCACCAAAGCAATTAAATTGCAATCCCAAAAGGAATAAAAGTTCACCATAAGAAAGGAAGTTGGATACCTTAAACGAAAAAGACGAATACATTGCAAAAAAATCACCAGATATTAATATAACAATACCAGAAAGGAACAATATCAAGCCTCGGCTATCGGCATAAATCATAGACAAAATAACAAAATCAAATACAGCCAGATAAGTAACAAAAAAAATTATTTTTAATGCTATAACTGCAGAAAAAGCTTCTCCTGAGTAGTGTATAGATGATAAGAATAAGGAAATAGTTATAATATCAATTATCATAAATATTAACAATATTTTTTTCCAATACTTTTGATGTAAAATATATTTATTCAATAATTTGCATAGAAATATTATAATTGCAATTGTCCATATATAAAAAGGAACTACATCTAAAAGCAAATGTATATCTCTAATATCGAGCAGCACCGGATAATTTAAATATGTTATGCTATACCATGCTATATCGCTTAATGTCAAACCAATATTTGTTATCAACAATAAGCTAAATATAGCACGGCTTTCTCTACCCATATTTTTATATATTCTAAATGTAGGTATAAGAATAAAGATATTTACAACCATTTCCATTTGTGATGCAAGTTTGCCAATAGCGTAGTGCTCTTGCCATGAAAATATTCTACTTGCAAGTAATATCCCCCAAATCATTAAGCTAGTACAGGTGACATAAATAAAATAATTCGTTTTACTCATTTTATTGATATTTATCATGTTTTATTATTAATTAAACATTAGAGTTAACCCAGCTTAAATAAGCTGGCAACCCATTCGTTATATCAATTGCAATTATTTCCGGAACTTCGTATTTGTGCATTGACTTAATTGCATCTTCAAGCTCTGCATATTTATCTTTAGTGGTTTTAATCAAAAGTGTGTACTCTTCTGCTTCTTCAACCTTACCCTGCCAGGAATAAACTGAATGGCATTTTGAAGCTATATTGACACAAGCACATAATTTATCCGTAACTAAGCTACGCGACATAGTTTTTGCATCTTCAAAAGTTGCTACATTAGTTATTACAAGTATTGCTGCCATTTAGGATTTATTTCATAAATTATAAAACTCATTTTAGCACTAATATGATTTGCTATGCTTAACATTTCAAAACATAATGACAATTTAACACGCTATTTTATCACTATAAGCAAATGTTTATAATTTTATCTGAAAAAATATAGAGGAAATATAATTTATATAAAAATTATTATATATCGATCATATATCAGTTATTAGTATTATATTTACATATGGTCAGTACTTTTTTACACAGGACAAAGAGCAGCTGCTCTATAGAAGTGGGGCAATTGGTGCATATTCTTACGGGATTGCACTTTAATCCCGTAGAGGCGCGTGTGATTGTAATTGATTTTACGAAATGACACCCAAGGTTAAGTTCATTCTTAGCAGAGATGGGTGTTTTTGCAGCTATAAAAAATCCGGATTCCATTTTTCACTAAAAATCTCGCTTCATAGCAAGAAGCACCAACGTATATACCGTAAATAAGATACGTAGTAGGGTATGTCTAGCACTCTATTCTGCTGAAATTATTATAGTACATACCCAAGACATGTCAAACTTAATTTAAATTTAGGGCGCATATCCATAAGGCTATGTGTCCAACAAATTGAAAATACGCAAGAGCCTACCTAATTTAAAGCCAAGCTCAATTATAGTAATAAATTAAATATTTAATGATTAGAATTATCTAATAGCAATGGTATCAAACCGAGTATTGTTGCTTTTTCAACTAATTCATCAACATTATACACCTCAAACTTTGGATACAATTTCTTATTTACGATTGCATTTATGGTACTGTCAGATACTATTTTATCTTCTAATATCGATATAATTTGTGCTATCTTTTTAGGCGATTTATTCATTGACAAAAAATATAAAACCTGTTGCTCTCGTTTGGTGAGCTTTATTTGCCAATCTGTATCAGTAATTTGAAATTTTGTACCAGTTTCTTCATGCAACTCTTCTAATCTAAAAGCCTGTATCTCATGTAACATTTTATTAATAAATTTTGTTATCCGTTTTTGAGATTTTTCTTTTGCTTTATAGGCCTCATTTTCTTCACGGACTAATTTCTCCTGTGCCCTGATTTGGGTAATATCCATAGAATAGCCTAATAGCCCGACAATAGTTCCCTGATCATCGTAAAGTGGCTGCTTTTGGGATAAAAACGTTTTTAAACCTTCCGGGGTTTGGATTGTTTCCTCTAAAGTTACCGTTTTACCATCTTTCATTATTTGATTGTCAGTTTCATCTATTAATTTTGCGGACGCTTCATCTGTAAGAATTTCATAAATATTTTTTCCAATGAACCCTTCTAAAGTGCTGAAACCAAATGCCTTTGCCTCATTAATGTTGGCCCCGCGATATATACCATCCAAATCTTTCCAAAATACATATGGTAAGCTATTAAATAATTTCTCCAAAAGATTTATGGAAGAAGCTGGTGAATCAGGAGATAAATTTGTTAAATTTTGAGCCGTATTCATCATATAAAATCCTATAGGTTAAAGGGTAATTCCAGCATTACTACTTAGTCAAATTATATCATTTTTCTAATGTACATAAATGCCTATAGTGGTGCCTCTGATATTATAGTGTGCAATAAGGACTTATGGTATAACACAGGCAGTTATTTGATAGCGTAACTGCTTGTATTTATCAGTGGTGATTTTAACAAGTATAAGATTTAAAACAAAATACCAAAATTTGGTATATCATTTTTTCTTTTTTGCTAAATATGTTTGATTTGGCTAAGAAATGACCGAAGAAGCGAATATTTCAGTTCTAAAATTATTAAAATAAAATTGACATTTACGGCTTACTAGGATAAAATGTTTACCTCTAATAGAGATATGTTTTTTAGAGGTATTCAAAAATGTCTGAGCGAAGTAGAACAAAATACATTATTTTAGGCATGTTAAGCATTGAACCATCAAGCGGTTATGATATTACTCAATCTATAAAAAGCAGCACCGCTTATTTCTGGTCGGAGAGTGAAGGACAAATTTACCCCACTTTGGCCAAATGTGTAGCCAATGGTCTTGCCACATGTAAAGAAGATCCTGAAAGTAATAATAGAACTAGGAAAATTTATACTATAACCCCAAAGGGAGAAAAAGTTTTAAATGAATGGCTGGAAAAAAAACCGCAAGAAAGCCTGGTTAGGAATGAGTTTTTACTAAAATTATTTTTTGCAAAAAATATTTCTAAAGAAAAAATTTTAGCGCACCTTGAAACTTTTATTAGAGAGGAAAAGGCCTCTCTAGATGCTTTTGAGAAAATAAACAAACAATTAATACAAATTGAAGACCCGCATAAACCATATTGGCTGGCATCTCTAAATTATGGAATAGCCACTACCAAAGCCGCGCTTGAATGGGCGCAGAATACTCTACAGGTATTTAAAAAATCTTAAAAGGAGTAAATATGGAAATTTTGTCAACTATTAAAGAATTTTTAATTAATACACCTTGGTATGTTTATTTAATATTCCTTTATTTAATAAAAATTGGAATAAAGACAATAAAAGGCCGCATTATTAGTATAAAGAAATTATTTTTTATGCCCTGCTTGTTTCTCTTTATGTCTATAGAGGGATTTATGACACATAATATACCTGTTACAGGATTATTCATAACAGCATTTACTACCGGGCTTGGTTTAGGAACAATATTTGGATATTTGCAATACAAACATTTAAAAATAGAAATAGACCAGACTAAAAGACTGATAAAAATTAAGGGCAGCCTATTTTCCTGCATATTGATAATAGTCACATTTGCCTTCAAATATTATATGGGCTACACTTTTGCCACTGACCTCAGTATTGCGACGGCTAATATGGCCATATTATCCTTTATCTCAAACATTTTAACCGGTATGTTTATCGGAAGATTACTCTTTGCCTTAAAAAAATTGAAATATGGACCATATACCAACTTAACCAAATTACAGAAAGCATATTTATGAAGACCAAACAAAATGAGGATAAACAGGTACCAGTTATTATTATCGGCGGCGGTCCATCCGGATTAAGTACAGCTTTAGCTTTAGCCCGGCAAAATATCCAGTCTATTGTTATTGAGCGAAACCCCGGCATTACACAGCATCCCCGCGCACGAGGAGTTAATGCCAGGAGTATGGAACTATTCAGGCAATGGGGAAACTATAACGAATTATTACAATATACTCACCCTAAAGTTGCCAGGAGGTTTATTTGGATAGAATCTTTTCAAGGTAAGGAAATTGCCAGAGTTTCTATGGATGATTCAAGTACAAAGGACTTTAGCCCAGTAGAAGTGAGTCTTGTATCGCAAGATCTGGTTGAAAAATCATTATGTAATACTTTAGAAAAACACAAAAATGTAATCGTTCAATATTTAAAAGAATTTATTTCTTTTGAAGAAGATGATACCGGTATAACTGTACAAATTTTAAACAAAACCACTAATCAAACAGAGTTTATTCGGGCTAAATACCTAATTGGTGCTGATGGTACACGTAGCCAAGTTAGAAAACAATCAGGCATTACTATGGAGGGGCCGGATAACCTGGGTCAATCCTGCAGTATATATTGTGATATTGACATATCTGATCTGGTAAAACATAGGCCATGTGCCGGGTTTTTATTTGCCAATCCCAAACTATCCAGTTATCCGTATTTTGCATCGGTTAATGGACTAAACCGCTGGATTGTCATGATACGCCTGACGAAAGATGACTCAAGAGAAAAATTTACTGATGAGTATTGTATCGATCAAATCAGAAAGTTTACCCAGTTACCTAATTTAAATGTAAAAATTATTGATAAAAACTTTTGGAAAATGGGCGCACAAATAGCTACTAAATATCGTAGTTCGCGTGTACTTTTAGTTGGAGATGCTGCACATGTAATGCCTCCAACCGGCGGCTTTGGTATGAATACCGGTATCCAGGATGCCCATAACTTAGCTTGGAAACTAGCATTTGTTATTAAACATAATATCCCTGATAAACTATTAGATACTTATTATGCTGAACGTGCACCAATTACTAAAAGAAATATTGAATGGAGCCTCCAAAATGCAAAACGGTTTGCAGAAATTTATGAAGCCATACATGATAATAATATAGAAAAGCTACAATCTAAATTACATGAACAAAATAACCATTTTAATTATGCAGGGCTGGATTTAGGATTTATTTATCATTCCTCAATTATAAGTTCAGAAAATGAGCAAACATTAAGTATTTCGCCTTCTGATTACACACCAACAACATTACCGGGAAGCCGGGCACCGCATGTGTGGTTAATTAAAGATGGGAAACAGATTTCAACCCTAGACTTATTTGAAAAAGAATTTGTACTTTTAATCGGGGAAGATGGGGATAGCTGGCAGATAGCAGCTAATGAGTTATCGCAAACACTACAATTTCCGTTAGTAGTGTATAAAATCGGTGCTTCCGGAAATTTATCTAATCCGGATAATACTTGGCAAGATATTTATGAAATTACAAGCAGTGGCGCAGTTTTAGTGCGCCCGGACGGCCATGTGGCCTGGCGTTGTAAATCAATAGCTATAGATCCTAAAACCGAACTAGATAAATATTTTCGTAACTTTCAATGACCTACTCTAAAACCCACCACACAAAGTCAAGTATAGTATCTACTAAAAATACTATACTTAGCTAAACCGATGAATAAAGTATTATTATTGAATATAGCTGCACTTTTATACCAATATAATGTAAAATAGCGACCGCCTTGCAGAAATGTAGGGCAATAGGTGTACATCCTATGGATTGCACTTTAATTCCGTAAGGTGTGTGTATAAGTAAATTTATTTACGAAAGGACACATCGTGTTAAGTTCATTCTTAGCAGCGGTGGGTGTTTTTGTTGCTATAAAAAAAGCCGGACTATCTTTTTCACTGAAGATCCGGCTTCATGGCAAGAAACGCCGACGCAGTTCCCGTAGTAAGTAACTGCATGGGCAGGGTGTAACTAGCACCCTATTCTTCTGGTGTTATTATAGTACAAGTATTTAACTTATGTCAAATTTTATTTTATTTATGTCAATGCACTATAGAAATGTAGACTTAATTGAATCTTTAATATTATTAACTGTCAATTAGTGCGTCCACCCAGCAGGTCTATCAACTTAGATGTACTACGTTTCATGAATTCAACTTCTTCCTCTGCCAACCTTGCCGGAACTACATCATCTTTTTTATCTACTTTCTCAACAACAGTAACCTCTCCTTTTTGTAACTTATCCTGAAGATTTTTAATATAGACTGGACTGTTATATTTATGTCCATCTTTAAATGTATATGTTACCTCACAATCGGCAAGATCGTTAAACCCATACGCCAGGATTAACCACTTATCGGTTTTAGTTGATGGATCAAATGTTTTCCTAATTGACCAATCACTTTTATCAGAATCATCTTTTTCCAAAGATATATCTTGAGTGCCCCACATGCGGTCTTCAGTAGAGCCTTTGTCAGCAACTCCAAAACTTGTAGTTATTTTATCTTTGGTAAAGATCCATCCAAAATTAATTGTATAATCATTAGTTTGAATTTTCCCACTTTTATCCTTAATACTTAGCTTCTTTATAACTGTACATTCTGCATATTGATTAATTACAGCATGTGCTGTATTAACACTTATGCTCAGTGCTCCAAGCAGGGCATATAAATGTGACTTTTGTTTATTTGATCTCATTTTTTAATCCATATGCTTATAATTTTTTTTATTTAATAGCAACCAATATTTCTATCTCGGCATTTTGTGGGTTTTGTGCTTTAGCACCATATACTTCAAAATCAGCAGTATATGCCCTGGAAATATCCATATCCCAAATATTTTTCCAAGTATTATAAACTACTCCTTCAAAAATATTACCTTTGGCAACTTCCTTGATATATTTACCTCCGGCAAAACTTTTTCCAACTAACCCATCCGGTATAGACTCAAGATTTTCTACCTTACAGCCTAATATAGCCGAATATGGCTTGGTATGATCACCTTCATAATCTGTATATATACAATATAACTCATTACCAAGCATACCAGGTAGTTTGTCAATAATATTTTCGGACATAAATCTATTCCATAAACCTTGCATATCCTGACTTAGTTTATTATAATCTTCATTAGATGTTGTAATAGCAATACCTATAAAATTAAACGGCTCAACTGTTATTATATTCATTAAGCTTAACTCCTAAAAAAAATACCCGACCATAATCTGTGTAACCCACTGGGCCTTCGCTATAAAATGTTTCTGAATTAGGCTTGTTTAAAACTGATTTCTGGCAGAAACGCCCCGGCAAATCCGGATTGGCAATAAATAACTGCCCCCATGCCGCAGCATCCGCATCACCGCGCCCGATAATCATTTCGGCACTTTCCTGGGTGAGATTTTGATTAACTATAAACACCGCCAAAAGCTTTTTTTAATTCTTTGCCAATACTCCTGTCATCTTGTACCTCCCGCGCACAAATAAATGCAATTTTTCGCTTGCCCAATTCCCGGGCAACATAACTAAACATGCCCAGCAGATCAAATTAAGGCACTATTTTAGCATTAATTTAAACCTTATATCTAAAACCCCAGGCATAACTACTAGCATTAATTTGCAAATATATACATATAATAATTTCATCTTATATAAGACATAGCCAAACAAACTGTCGTTATTTAATATAGTATCTAGTGTAGAATAGCGTAATTACGCAAATTAAATACAGCTTGATTTTATTTCTTGTTAACGATACAAATACATTTAGCTTATTGACATTTTATTATAATATTCTTATCTAAGCTTAGGAGGATACCATGTTACATACTAAATGTAGAGAAATCGGCACAAGTAGAGGAATAATAATTCCACGTCATATACTGGAAGAAGCCCATATATCTGTTAACGACACTCTCGAAATTGATTTTTGTGCAGAGGATAGTACTATTAAAATAAAAAAATATTCATCGAATAAACCACGACAAAACTGGGACTTAGCATTTAAAAAATTACATGAAGCAAATGAGGATGAATTATTGATTCCAGATATTTTTGAAAATGAAAACTTTGATGGAACAATTTGACATTTTTTATGCTAACCTAGATCCTACGCTTGGAGCTGAAATAAAAAAAACCAGACCAGTTGTAATAATTTCTCCAGATGAAATGAACGATAATATACTCGCAGTGATTGTTGCTCCCATCACATCACAATCACACAATAAAATTCCGACCAGGATACCTATAAATATAAGAGAGAAGAATTGCTACGTGGTACTTGACCAAATCAGAACAATAGATAAAAAAAGGCTGTCCAATTTTGTTGCCCGTCTTTCGCTAGAAGAGCAAGACCAGGTAAAAGAAGTATTGCAGGAAATGTTTGCTTAACACAAATATTGCCTGCAATAAGATACTATACTCAAAACGAAGCTATTCAACGGTAACGCTTTTAGCTAAATTCCGTGGCTTGTCCACATCAGTACCTTTGGTAATTGCAGTATGATAAGAAAGTAACTGTAGTGGAATAGTGTAAATTATCGGTAATAGATACTCAGCGATATTCTCTGGCATCTTGACCACACGGTGACATTTAGCAGTCACATCCTCTTCTGTATCCGTAAATAAATATACCACCCCCTGGCGGGCCAATACTTCCTGGACGTTGGATTTTACCTTATCATGAAGAAGGTTACCAGGCATTAAGATAATCGCTGGCATTTCTTTATCAATTAGCGCTAAGGGGCCATGCTTTAATTCGCCTGCCGCGTAAGCCTCAGCATGTATGTACGAAATTTCTTTCAACTTTAATGAACCCTCTACTGCAATTGGATAAAGAGTATTACGCCCCAAAAATAGAGCATGCTGCTTATATTCCATCTCCTTAGCAATTAGCTTTAATTGCTCCTCTAATTTGAGAGTATCAATAATCAACTGCGGCAAACAACGCATTTGGCGAATTCGCGCTTCTGCATCATTGCTGGTTAAATGACCTTTTGTCATAGCCAGTGTATTAGCTAAATACAGTAACACAACTAGCTGCGTAGTAAAAGCTTTGGTTGAGGCAACACCTATTTCAGGCCCCGCCTGGGTTAGTATAGATAGCTTGGATAACCTGGTTAGGCTGCTTTCGGCAACGTTACAAATAGCTAAAGTATTAGTCATGCCCAACTCATGTGCATATTTGACACTAGCTAAAGTATCCGCTGTCTCTCCGGATTGTGACAAACTTACAATCAGGGTATTCGGACGTTTTGGCGGCTTGCTATAACGATATTCCGAAGCAATATCAACCCGGCACTCCAGACCTGCAAAATCTTCAATCCAGTATTTAGCTACCATCCCTGCATTATAGCTAGTACCACATGCAATTATCTGCACCTGGTCAATTTGTTTGAATATCTTACCTGCATCCCGACCAAATACATTAGTATTAAAACTATTACCCAAACTTTGCAAGGTTTGAGCTATCGCATCTGGTTGTTCAAAAATTTCTTTTTGCATGTAGTGCCGGTATCCATTCAATTCAGTTTGAGTTACAGATAACTCACTAATATTTGGCTTTCGGAAAATCTCTTTGTCATGAGCATCATAAACCTTGTAACCAGCCCGGGTAATTATTGCCACATCTCCATCTTCAAGATATACAACCTTTTGCGTTACCGGCAAAAGAGCTGATATATCGGAGGCAAAAAACATCTCCCCAATACCAAGACCTAAAATTAACGGCGCACCAAGACGTGCACAGACCATTTCATCCGGATTATCCACACACATAACGCCAATAGCGTATGCCCCATGCAATTGTTTAGTTGCCTCTTTAACCGATAACAAAAGATTTTTATTAGTAACATATAACGAATGAATTAAATGAACTATAACTTCGGTATCGGTCTCAGATTTAAACTCATAGCCTTTAGCTTTTAGTTCTTCGCGAATCGGGGCATAATTTTCTATAATACCGTTATGTACCAAGGCAATTTTGTCATTAGAAAAATGCGGGTGCGCATTATCAATAGTAACTCCACCATGTGTTGCCCATCTGGTATGCCCAATTCCGCATAGTCCTCTAAAATTTTCATTACCACAAATTTTGGCTAGTTCTTCAACCCGACCCGTAACCCGTTGCCTGGCTAATTTATTAGAACTACCAATTACAGTAATACCTGCAGAATCATAACCGCGATATTCAAGACGGGACAAGCCTTCCAAAATAATTGGTACCATATTTCTTTCGCTAACACCACCAACTACCCCACACATATTTATTCCTTCACTATTATAATTATTAACGCCGATACTTAAGAGTAGCTAATTTTTGTAATAAGTCGATACTTGATTCACTATCATTTAAACACGGGATATAGTTATATTTACTGCCCCCGTTATCCATGAAAATTTTACGGTTAGTCACGTCTATTTCTTCTAATGTTTCTAAACAATCACTAATAAACCCCGGGCACACAATTGCAATATCCCTAACCCCCGAGTTGGGTAACAACCCAAGTGTAATAGCCGTTGAAGGAGATATCCATTTGCCCCGGCCAAATTTGGACTGAAATGTAACCAAATACTCTTCTTGAGCCAGATTTAATTCAGCGGCAATTAAAGAGCTGGTAGTTAAACACTGCTCATAATATACATCCCCTGATTCAATTATTTTTACCGGCAAAGAATGATAACTAAAAATTAGCTTTTCCGGTTTCCCATGAAGAGCATAATACTTTGCTATAGACCCGGCAACTGCTTTTATATAATATATATTATCGTGAAAATCACGAATAAAATCAACATGCGGTATGTATTTTTTATCAGCATAAAAATTTGCAACCGCATCAAACACCGCAGCAGTAGTTGTTGAAGAAAACTGAGGGTATAATGGCAAAACAGTTAGCCGATCTATCTTATATCTGCTATGCAATCTATTTAGAACATCCCCTATATTCGGATTAGCGTATGAAAATGCATACTCTACAACTACCTCTTCGGTAAATTTGTGCTGCAATTTTTCTTGCTGTGCCTGGGTATAATAGATAAGTGGCGAAGTGGCGTTTAACCATATGGATTGGTACTGCTTTAATAAACCTTTAGCCCGCACTGGCAGGATTATGCCATATAAAATTGGATACCATATAATCCGGGCAAGACCCACCACGCGTTTATCGGATAAGAATCTTTTTAAAAACAACCGAATTGAACCCAGGGTTAATTTATTTGGCGAGCCCAAATTTATCAATAAGACAGCTTGCATACTAATATAATCAACTATCTGTATCTTTTTTAACTACCGGCTGCTCTTGCTTATTGAGTAGGCGAATAATATTGGCCTTATGTTTCCATAAAACCAAAATAGTAATAAAGACCGTAGCGCCAAAGTAAGAATTGTTCCCCATTAGGCAATAGGCAAAAATCGGGGCTAAAATTGTAGCTATTAAAGCTGATAACGATGAAATTTTGGATAGCTTAAATGTAACTAACCAAACTGCAACTAATAATAAGGCTAAGTATAAATTAAAGCCTAACAGGACCCCAATTGCAGTTGCAACCCCTTTGCCACCTCTAAATTTAAAGAAAACCGGATAGATGTGCCCTACCACAACCAGTATCCCACATATTGCCACCAAAGCTTCACCACCATTTGTTTTACCAAAAGTATATTTGGCAATTAAAACTACGATAAGCCCCTTGAGCAAATCACAAAGAAGTGTCAATGCTGCCGCTTTTTTATTGCCGCTACGTAGTACATTGGTAGCCCCGGCATTTTGTGATCCATATTCACGTGGATCAGCTAAGCGCATAAACCGACTAATAACTATTGCAAACGAGATAGAGCCGATTAAATATGAGGCTAACATTGCCAGGTAGAGCATATATATTCCTTTAAATAGATTCCCGTTTACCCCACGCGTGTGTATACAGGAGTTACAGTAATTAATATTTAATATTTACATCAAGCTTATTCTGCCCAACGTTCATATTAACGTTTTTGCTAGGCTGAATAGGTACACTAAAATTATTATTATATTTATACATTTCATTTCTTGTCGATTGGTCAAGCAATGCCGACTGATTGGCCGTACTTTGTACCGTACCGCCACTTGACATATCAACAACTTTGGATTTATCATCATGCTCGCTGTTAGAATAGGTAATCACCCTGGCTGCCGTACTACTTTCATTATCTTTGCAAAAAACATTGCTTTTACCATCTTCCCTGGTTCTATTACAATACCAGCTATTGTGATTTGCGCTATTATTTCTTTTAGTGGTAACTAATGGCTTAATCGGCATGTTAGGGTCGCTGCTCTCAGTTGGCCCGGATGCTATAAAACCCGGGACAAAATCTGCCAGGCCCAGGGCACTAATATCACTCACCCAAAGACATAATATTAATAATTTGACCACCTTTTCAATCATTACATACAAAACCTTGTCACACGATTTCCGGATAGTTATGTGAAACTAACTTTAAACTGAAAACGATGAACCACACCCACAGGTTGTTTGGGCATTGGGATTTTTAATTGTGAACTGCGCACCCTCAAATGAATCAACATAGTCAATCTCAGCACCGACTAGATACTGGTATGACATACTGTCTATCAAAAATTTTACGCCGTCTTTTTCTACAACAAAATCATCTTCATTAGTAATCTCGTCAAAAGTAAAACCATATTGAAAACCCGAGCAGCCACCACCAGTGATAAATACCCTGAGTTTTAAATCCGGATTTCCTTCCTCTTCAATTAATTCTTTTACTTTATTTACCGCATTTTGCGTAAATACCATTGCATTTTCCATTAATATTTTACCTACTATAAGTTATTATACGCATATATTATAACAAAAAATCCTTCACATAAGTGAAGGATTTTGGATCCCCGCCTGCGCGAGGATGACAGCACGCGTCTTTCTTTAAATGTTAGCTGCTGCGGCTACCTCTGATGCATAGTCAGTTACTTTCTTTTCAATACCTTCGCCAACTATAAACATAGCAAATGTATTTACTTTAGCATTTTTACCAGCTAAAAGCTTTTCAACCGTAACATCCGGGTTTTTTACAAAAGGTTGACCTAAAAGAGTCACTTCCGCTAAAAATTTATTTATGCGGCCTTCAACCATTTTAGCAACAATTTCAGCAGGCTTACCAGATGCTGATGCTTGTTGTGTAAAGATATTGCGCTCTTCTTCTAGCTTAGTGGAAGGAACATTTTCACGTGATACACAAATGGGCTTGCTCGCTGCAATATGCATAGCTAAATCCCGGCCCAATTCAGAATCACCACCAAGCACATCGCAAACTACACCAATTTTTTTACCATGTAGATAAGTTCCAATTGATCCGCTGGTTGTGATATTTTCAAATCTACGTACTCCAATATTTTCACCAAGCTTGGCAATAATATCTTTCCGTGTCTCTTCAACTGTTTTTCCAGTACTTAATTTTACATTGGCTAAGTCATCTAATGATTTAACATTTTGCTCAACAATTGCACGAGCTACTTCGTTAGCAAAGCTTACAAAGTTTTCATCTTTTGCTACAAAGTCAGTTTCACAATTGACTTCAACCAAAGCACACTTTTTATGATCTGGCGTAACGTAAACAGCTACCGTACCTTCAGCAGCAGTTCTGCTAGCCATTTTACCAGCCTTGGCACCGCTTTTTACACGGATAATTTCTTCAGCTTTTTTTAAATCGCCGGCAGCTTCAACCAAAGCTTTTTTACATTCCATCATTCCCAAGCCCGTCATTTCACGAAGCTCAGCTACCATTTTTGCTGTAATATTTGACATAATTTTATCCTTATTCTGCTGATGCGCTATTAGCATCTTCTGCAACTACATCTGTAGTTGCTTCTTCGGCTTTCTTAGCTTTAGGTTTACGAGTTTTAGCTGCAGTTTTTTCTTCAGTTGCTTCTCCCGGGGCCGCCTCTACCGCAGCGGTTTCTTCTGCTGCCGGAGCCGCTTCACTATCATTTGCTGTAGCTTTTTTTACTCTACGCACAGTCTTTGGCTTAGCATCAGTTTCGCCTTCACCCACCATTTCCAGTTTAGTATGAGTAACTAAATCTGTAATTACACTTTCTTTACCACTAATGATCGCATCAGCAACAGCAGATGCATACAATGTAATTGCTTGTGCCGAATCATCGTTACCCGGAATAACATAATCAACTTGCGAGGGGTCATTATTAGTATCCACAACACCAATTACGGGAATATTTAATTTTTTTGCTTCTAAAATAGCAATGTTATGGCAACCTGTATCAACTATAAAAATAGCTGAAGGCAAGTTTTTCATTTCAGAAATACCACCGATACTTGATTGTAATTTAGCAATAGAGCGGTTTAAATCCAATAGTTCTTTTTTAGATAAACCAGACTCACTTGATTTGCCCAATAACTCTTGTTTAGTTTCTAATTTTTTGATAGACTTTTTAACCGTTTCAAAGTTAGTTAGCATACCACCTAACCAGCGATGATTAACAAATGGCTGACCTGCACGTTTTGCTTCAGCTTCAATAATTTCACTAGCTTGTGAACGAGTACCAACAAATAATACAGTACCTTTATTTTTTGCAGTTTGTTTTATAAACTTGATTGCTTCATCAAATAAAACAACAGTTTTATCCAAATTTATAATATGAATCTTATTTCTTGCACCAAAAATATAAGGTTTCATTTTTGGATTCCAGAATTTAGTTTGGTGCCCAAAATGAACACCCGCTTCTAACATTGATTTCATTGAAACAGACATTTAATTTTCCTATAATTAAAGGGTTATTGCCTCCATCAGTGGATTTCGATAATTAAAGACGTGCCTTAACTACACCCCTACACCACCGATGTGCGAATTTTGGCGGCCGTTAACACGGCAACCGCTAAATTTGTACAATATTTTAATTGTAACCCATTATTATAACATGCCATACTCCATAATTTCCAATATATTTTACCGCAACCGATAGACAAACCTGATATAATAGAGAGTGTTATCCACCACAAAAGCAAAATACCATAGCTTTTTATCTGTTTTTAATTACACTCCGTATTTATTTGTTAAAGGAACACTAATGAAAAAGTTAAATATGCCATCGACTCTTTTTGGCATTTTATGCGCCTTAGTACTAGGTGTCTGTGTAGGCGATAGTAATATCGGACCTGGTCCATCCAGGTCTGATAATGCTATTTTTAATAGCACAAAAACAGCTAGTTCACAAAAAGCTAAAGCCGAAAATACTGATTCTATGCTTACTAGTTTTACACTATGGAATGAAAATGACGTAAATACAATAAGTGCCGGAGAAATTATCGGGAATAATATCACGGTACAATTACCAGCAGATACGATAACGACTGCCAGTGTTATGTTTAAGCTTACATTTACGGGAGCAGATACAATCTCAACAAATGGGATTCAAATTAAAAATAATACTGATGTACAGATTGATCTTAACGCCCCTATGGTATTTACTGCAACAAAAGATGGAATTTCGAAAAATTATACCGTTTCATTTATAAAAAGAGAACCATATTTTAAATTTTATGATAAAGCCAATACCTGTATCAGAGACATAGATGGTAATATTTGGACAAAAACACCTAATAAAGTCATTAAGGGAGGACAATGGAAAGATACGCTTAATTACGTAAATGATTCATTTTCCGCCTGTGGCATTCCTCTTCAAAAATGGACATTACCATCTACCGTACAAGCACAGGCTATAATAAATACAGTCCCTCTTAACTTTCAATACCCAAGTCAAACCAGCCCGGATACCGCTCCCCTTGCTTGGTTTAATGCACAAACAGAAAGTAATGTTAAGCTTTTAAACTTGCCAAATGTTGTAGATTTTTGGACCCAGGAAGACGACAGCAGCAAAAAAGACTATGCTCTTGCTATGCGCTTAGGTGCTACAAAGCCAAAAATAGTGTCCATTCAAAATCGGAATTATTTTAGTGTTGCCTGGCCAGTCTCAAGTGGGGATGGCAGCGATGCAAAAACTATCACTAATTTTACCTTTACCCCGCAAAATGAATTGCCTATCCAAGGTATAGTAGCTGGTAATTTAATTTTTCTAGTAATGCCCCCATTACCCGAACATACTATTATGAGAGGAGGTATTGCTGTTTCAGCTACCGGAGGTACAGTATCAATTAATGGTATTTCACAGCTAGACAATTATAGTTTTCCATCTGGAGCACCGCCTTCATTTCCACCAATACTCCCTGTCACAGTAACAGCAAAAAATGGCAAGAAAAACATATACTCATTAATTGTCCGGTCAAGTTCTTCATTTAATACAATAACAGGAAAAACCGGCAATAAAAATATATTTTCATCAATTATCAGTTCAGGCCCTGCATTTACAAGCTTTGCAGTATTTGATTCAATAGCTAATACTATGGTACCTGGAATAATAGATAATGAAAAAAATACTATAACAGTCCAATTAGCAGATGGGGCAAGTTTGTATACAAAAGTGTTTTTTTCTACTTCATTCCCTATAGCAGAAGCAAATGTTATGGTTAATAATCAAAGTATAATGTCATCACAAAGTGTTCATTTTGACGATGAAAATGGTAATAATATTCCTGTTCAATTCACAATAAATGAAGATGGGCTATTAGATCAAACATACTCAGTAACTGTATTATCCAACTCTACCAGTCAATGCGATTGTACTCCAATTGGCCCTAAATCTACATGTTCATGCCCATACACGCCATGGTTTACTCTTCTAAAAGACGGTGGTGTAAGTAATTATCATTTAATTTGTACTAATCCAAATTATCCTTATCCTATCGACTGGGGTTGGTCGCCGGATGACAATGGAGTAGCATGTTTTAAAAATATGGGTACTACGCCTAAAATGGAGAATATAACTTGTAAAAATTGGAATATCGGTTGGGGTGAGGATAAGCATGTTCAATTAAAAATAATGTGTGGCTCTACTCTTCCTAAAGATTATAATCTTCCTGAGGATGATAAAAATAGGCACAGTCAAAGATTATAAAACTAAAATACAGATAAAAATAGCTTATCGTGGCAAAATACATATTAGCTCTTGATCAAGGAACAACAAGTTCAAGAGCTATCATATTTGATAAAGCCGGGAATATTGTCAGCTCTAAAAGCCAAGAATTTGGGCAAATATACCCATCCCCTGGCTGGGTTGAACATGATCCCAATGAAATCTGGTTGACCCAGTTATCTACGGCCAAAATGGCTATAGCTTTAACCAGCGCAGCGAGCCATGATATAGCGGCAATCGGTATCACCAATCAACGAGAGACTACAATAGTCTGGAACTTAGACACAGGCATCCCAATATATAACGCGATCGTCTGGCAAGATCGGAGAACTGCCGGCATAGTAGATGAACTTAAACAAAAAGGCTATGGAGATTTATTTTTGCAAAAAACCGGCTTGGTGCTGGATGCATATTTCTCAGGTACTAAGCTAAAATGGATTTTGGATAATGTACAAGGTAGCCGTGAATTGGCTGCTGCTGGCAAACTGGCTTTTGGAACAGTAGATACCTGGATAATCTGGAACCTAAGTAACAGACGTAACCTGGTTACCGACGAATCTAATGCTTCCAGGACCTTATTATTTAATATTCACACTGGAACATGGGATAGTGAATTACTTGAAATTTTAGATATCCCTCCTCAAATTCTGCCTAATATAGTCTCATCTTCCGGTATATTAGGTGAGGCAAGCTCAGGGTTATTTGGTAACCGGATACCCATTGCCGGAATTGCCGGAGACCAGCAAAGCGCAACATTTGGTAACCTGTGTCTAAAACCCGGAATGATTAAAAATACTTATGGCACCGGCTGCTTTTTGCTTATGAATACTGGTGAGAAAGCCCTAACTTCAAAAAATAACCTTCTAGCTACCGTCGGCTGGAATATAAATAAAAAACGAACATATTGTCTGGAAGGCAGCGTATTTATCGGTGGTGCCGTAACCGGGTGGGTACGCGATGGACTTGGCCTGATAAAAGAAGCAAAAGAAATTGAAACTTTGGCCACAAGCGTACCAGATAATGGTGGGGTATTTTTGGTCCCGGCATTTGCTGGTCTTGGTGCCCCTTACTGGGATCAATATGCCAGAGGTGCAATGTTTGGCATCACCCGTGGCACTACAGGTGCCCATATTGCCCGGGCTGCGCTTGAATCTATTGCCTATCAGGTAGCCGATTTGGTAGGTGCCATGCAAAATGATGCATCAGAAAAGTTATCAACCCTAAGAGTGGATGGTGGTGCCTGCATGAATGATTTTTTAATGCAATTTCAGGCAGATATTTTAAATACCGTAGTAGAAAGACCCAAATGCCTGGAATTAACTGCACTTGGTGCGGCATATTTAGCCGGTCTGGCCGTTGGATTCTGGAACTCCGTAGAAAATCTTGAGACAATCTGGCAACTAGATAAGTGCTTTGAACCGCAAATGTCACAAAGTACCAGACAACAGTTACTAGATACATGGCATGAGGCAGTTAATCGAAGTAAAAACTGGATTAAACCATGAGTTATGATGTGATTATAATTGGCGGAGGAGCTACAGGTCTGGGCGTTGCTGTTGAAGCTGCCACCCGTGGTTATAGTACCATACTTTTTGAAGCCAATGACTTTGGCAGTGGTACCTCATCAAAATCGACAAAACTAGTTCATGGTGGCATCCGTTATTTGGAAAACTTCGACTTTGCCCTGGTAAAAGAAGGACTTAATGAGCGAGCAACTTTTTTAAATAGTGCCCCGCATATTGCCAAAGTTCAGGGCTATTTGGTGCCATTTTACGGGCTTTGGGATAAATTAAAGTATTTTCTCGGCATAAAACTGTACGACTTCCTGGCTTCAGGTAAAAAACTCGGGTCTAGTGTATTTTTGAATAAAAAGCAAGCCCTAAAACTAGCTCCTGAATTAAACCCTCAAAGCCTGCGTGGAGGCGCTGTCTATTATGACGGACAATTTGATGATACCAGAATGCTTATTACCCTGCTTAGAACTTTTCTACAACACGGAGGGCAAGCATTTAATTATCATGAAATTACCGGGCTGATTAAAAATGATGCTTTAAAAGTTATTGGGGTCAGGGTACACGACAAACTTAACAATAATTTTTTTGATATTCAGGGCAAAGTAATTATTAACGCAACCGGTGTAATGACTGACAGTATTTTAGACCTCGACCAGCCAGAAACGCCACATAAGAATGTTACAGCCGCCAGAGGTAGCCATATTGTTTTGGATAAAAAGTTTTTTGATTCTCCACATGCCCTGGTTATACCCAAAACAATTGATGACAGAATCTTATTTGTCTTGCCCTGGCACGACAAAATAGTAGTTGGTACCACAGATATTATGGTGGATCAACCATGTCTGGAGCCAGATGCCAGCGACCTTGAAATTGATTTCATTTTGGACACCCTAAATAAATACACCAGGTCCCCAGTTAAAAAAACTGACATCTTGAGCGTTTTCTCCGGACTTAGGCCATTGGTAAAACCAGCACATAAAACCAATTCAGCCAAAATCTCCCGTAAACATGAGATTTTATATAGTATAAGCGGTATCATTAGTATTGTTGGCGGGAAATGGACGATATATCGCCTAATGGGCGAAGATACTATAAATTTTGCTATTAGTAAAAGTCTCCTTCCGCCAAGTAAATCTATTAGCCAGAACTTACATTTATTTGGCTACACTAAAGATAAAATAGCTTACCCTCTTAATGTTTATGGCTCTGATGTTACTGTGCTTAAAGAAATACAAAAAGAAATGAGTAATCAGGATAAATTACATCCTGAACTCCCCTACTATGCTGCAGAAGTAATATATCAGGTCCGCTTTGAAATGGCAAAAACTGTTGAAGATGTGCTGGCCAGAAGAACCCGGGCACTATTTTTAAATGCTAGGTATGCTATGGAAGCAGCAATAACGGTTGCAAGGCTAATGGCTAAAGAAATGGGTAAGAATGAATATTGGGTGGAGCAACAGGTAGAGCAGTTTCATGCTTATGCAGCTAAGTATGTAGTAGTAAGCGAAAATAAATAGCTTACACTTACATCATAGACAATTCTTCCAATGACGTTATCCGGCAGTAACCGGTTTATTCCAGAATTCAGCATTCATACTAAATCTACGGCATAATCCCATACTAAGTTTGGTATAATTATAACCTAACTTATACCCTAAAAATTTGGCAAATGACTTAAATATAGACTTAGGAAATAGCCATGGTTTACTTCTGAGAACATAAACCCATTCTGAGATTGCATACTTAATGCCGCGTTTATTAAGTTGACCAAAATCGTCAAGAATCCAATTTTCGCTGCGATGAAAAACCCCTATATCAAAATACCGGCTAAAATCATTGCCAACCTTATAATTATGTGAATGATAGCAAACAGCATCAGCAACATATGCTACATTATAGCCAGCTTTAACCAGCTTAGCAAATACATATACATCTTCACCAAAAATTACATTTTTGGGAAAACCGCCTATTTTTTTTAATGCCGCCACACTATAGGCAGCATACGAATCTGAAGAAAAAACACAATCCATCCCCCAGACGAACCGGTCTTTATAACCTCTTACGTAACTCCCGCGCAGATAGTTAAAAAGTCTTAGATGTTTAGCAAAAATATCAGCATCTTGATGTGGTACCTGCCGCCCATAGCTGCCCGCAATACTTGGGTCAGAAATAAGGGGCTCAACCAGTTTATATAAGGCTTCCACATCTGTGATTAAAGCATCCTGAGTCAGGTAAATAATATAATCACTGTCCTCTAAGTAAAGAAAAGCATTGTTACGTGTGCCACCATGATTAAATTCCGACTGGGGTATAACCTTACATTCAAAACCATATTCATTAACCACCGCCACCGTATCGTCTTTTGACGAAGAGTCAATAATCAGCACTTTATACAGATTTGCTGCTTTTAATGTATTTAGCGTTGCAATAAAAGCATCTCTTGATGTTTTTATTGCATTATAGGTAGGGATAAATACCGAAATTTTCATTACTACAGTTTCCAATTGATATAAGAATAACTCTGGTATTATAACTCTTTTTAAGAGCCTGGGTTATGTTTTATAAATATAGTTGTAAGCTCTTCTGGCAAAATTACGCCCAAGTACGCCGCCTATAAGAATATAATATGCTAAAAGCTTTACTCCATGTTTTATGCATAACAATCTAAAAAGACTAAATCTGCTAGTCCATTTGCTCAGATATACACTTAAGCGATAATCACGCAATAATTCTATATAGTAGTTATTCTTAAATGCCGGCATTGATAATAAAGCAGTATAACTATCTGCAACGCTCTTACAATTATTTACAAATTTATCAAAGCTAAAGCGCCCTGCCCCAATAGAATTTTTACCATGTTGACGATAATAAACCAATGGTTCATCCAGATATTTCACACGGCCATAGAAGCTGGCAATAAGAGCTAAATAATGATCATGAATGTAAAACCTATCAGGAATTGGCAACGCCAAATCAACTAACTTTCTAGGAAATAAGGTAGTACAACCTGTAACATTGGGACTGATTAAATAGTCGATAAACTCTGTTTTATGCATATCTTTATTCGTATTTGCCATATTAGATATAGCTAAAGGCTGCATATTGTTATCGACCAATATAGCATCACTATGAATTAATAGATTGTCACCAATATTATCTAATAACCTTTCCAGCTTATCACTAAACCAAATGTCATCCTGATCAGCTAAGGCTATAAAGTCACCCCGACATAAACTCATTGCGTGAGCAAATGTTTTAACAGCACCCTGATTAGATGGATTTTTGATTAAGCGAATATTAGAATGTAATTTTTGGTAATCACTAATAATATTAATTGTATCATCGCCGGAACAATCATCTACAATGATAATTTCTATATTTTTATATGTTTGCCCGATTATACTATTTAATTGATTGGCTATATATAAACCACCATTATAGGTTGCCATTGCAATTGAAATAAGTGGGTTGTTATTGGTCATTTTATATGGATCATCCATTTTGTTTCCGAAGCTAATATTAGTGGCTAATTGTTTGGATATACTGGGCAAATTCTTGCTGTAATTTAGTTAAATTATATTGTCTATGCGTATCTTCCCGTGCCATATCTGTGATAACCTTATAATATGACTTATCATTGGCTAATTTAACAAGTGCATCTGCCGCTTCCTTAATATCAGGATCAGCCCATAACCAACCTTTTTTATATGGCCCAAAATCTTTTTGTACCTCTACCTCTTTATAAGACACTAAAACACCGTTTTGCTCATGTTTCATAAAATCCAGGTTTCCACCATAATTAGTTGCAACCACAGCCTTACCCATGCTCATCGCCTCAAGCATACTAATCCCAAACCCTTCCGCACGATGCAAAGACAAATAGACATCACAACAATTAATCAAATTCCGAACACCATCGTCTGAAAGGTTATTTGTCATAATTCTAAACTTATCCGCTCTTTGTAAACTATCTATATAATTCTGTAACTCTAAACATTCCTTACGCCATAATTCAAAATTGGTAATTTTTAACACCAGTTTGGCATTTGGTATATCACGAGATGCCATAATAAATGCATCAATTACCCCATATGGATTCTTACGTTCAATACTGCTATGTATATCAAATATATACATAATAATAAAATCATCTTCTTCTAAACCAAATTCAGCTCTGCTTTGTTTAACGGATTTTTTTAGTTCTTTTAGTATAAATGGGTACGTTAGCCTAGATAGCTTGACATTTTGTGGTTTCACCTTACGCATAGCATTGTAGCAGACACTAGAAAACACCAAAACCTCATCAATATTATCAAAAATCCCTGGGAAAGTTAGATAATCCGGGAACTCCCACCAGTAAACAGCAATATTATATCTACCACGTAAATATTTTTTATTTTTTTTGTAAAAATCTACCATACAGTCTACATTAACAAATAATAAATTGGTCCGGCTCATGGGATGTGGATAACCTATTTGCCCCAATGTGCTTAATTCTAAATCTTTAACCTGTACTTTAGTTGTCATTTGCAATGGTATAAGGGTAAATTCTTTAAATTTCCCGGATAAAATATAAATAAAATCCCGCGTTGTAATTGAAATACCAAAGATATAGTTTAAATATCCCCATATATTTAGATAAGCTTTACCACTAGCAGGCAGTACAATACTATCCCTGTCTATCCTGTTATTAAAAAGCATTAATTTAAGCTTGCGCTTCAACCTCAGAAGTATATATTTAATTATTTCCATAATAATACTATAATAATCGTTTTAGTTTATGTTTTAACGTACGAGTTGATTTTGCCAGGCGTACCAGGACTGCTCTTAATAGTTTCAGCTGTAAAAAAAATTGTAATAAGCTTAACCCAACACCTTTATTGCCTGATAAATCAATCACTGAAAATAACACTTTATAGTATTCATCATCTTCTATATATTGGTTTAGATAATGTCTGACCAATAACTTGTATATTATTGTTTTTGCCGGTATTGCAACATTATAATTATTTAATACTATGCTATAAATTTTTAGACATTCAATGTATGCAATTTTGGCTTTAGTTGGATCTGCCCAGATATTAGTATCATGTTTATACCATAAATTGAGCTGTTCTTCACAATAAGCAACTTTATAGCTTGGGTTCTCATATAATATTAGTAAATAAAACAGCCAATCCCCAGCCATCTTATACCCGGCAACGAATTGCAATTTATTAAGCGGTAGTACGGATTTTTTTAAAAGTACTGCACTTGCATTAGCAATTGTCGAGGTAACAGACAAATACCCCCTTGCTTCATCATAACAATTATTAATATAGCTATTTTGCCACCGGCTTGCATCGATATTTTTCGCAATATCATCCCGATGTGTTCTAAGTGAACCCGGATTATTTATATCAACTATTTTTGACTGGCAGTAGGATATTGCAACTTCCGCATCATCAAATGCCGGTAATAGTTTTTCCACTAAGTTGGGCTCGCAGGAATCATCCGCCTCAGCAATCCAGATATGGTCATATTTGGCTAACCGAATTCCCTTTAACCATTGTAAAAATACACCCTGGTTGGTTTCATTGGTTACTATCTTATAGGGAATCCCATAAGTTCCTAGCAATTGTTTAGCAACTTCCAAACTATTATCAGTTGAACAGTCATCCAAGAAAATTATCTCATCAGGCTTTATAGTCTGGTTGATAATACTATCTAGCCGACGCTTTAAAAAATTAGCATAGTTGTAATTAGGAACTACTACGCTTAATAAATGTTTATTCATGTGTTACAACATAATCTATCTTATACGTATTTACCTGGGCTCCATCTGTGATATTACCCACTAAATTATTTCGTTTTAAATGTTTGTTTAAGGCTAATTTGCCTGCGTTATGGGTGTACGGCTTGGCAAGGCCAAATGCTGCAGCTGTAGATCCATAGTGAGTACGCCAGTGGTATAAAATCTTTGGGATATGAACGATACTTTGCGTAATGTCTATCACCCTTAACACCATATCATAATCTTGTGCCCCATCACACCTAGAGTCAAATTCACCAACCTGATCCAAGATATCTTTACGAATTACCAGCCAATGGCAAATATAATTACTTGTTCTTAATTTAACCAGATCAAAAGCCGGTTTAAATGTAGGATTGGAAAAAAATTTTGAATCAGCAGTTACTTTATCTTCATCACAATATAATAATGCCGGCTGGTTATATTGGTTTATCGCTTTCACATATTCAAATATACAGTTTGGAGTGAGTAGATCATCATGATCAAAAAAACCTATGTAATTTCCAGTAACAAGCTTTAGTGCTTGATTGGTATTACCACTTATATGATAGTTTTCAGATAAAAATGTTACCTTAATTCGTGAATCTGTTCTAGAATACTCACGTAATAGTGATAACGTCTCAGCACTAGTGCTTGCACCATCAGCAATACATAGCTCCCACTTTGGATAAGTTTGGGCTATAACAGATTCAATCATCTCAATTAGAAATTGTTTGGGAGTATTGTAAGTAGGGACGATAATGCTTATTAACGGCTCATAGTCAAATTTATGTGTTCTTTGCTCATTTAATTCTGAAGATGTTGGCAAGTGCTTATTGACAAACCATATATGATGGTGATTTAGCTTAAGATTTGAAATATTTTTTTGATGCAAAAAAGATCTAAGACCATTTTTAGGGCCTAAGTGACGAATCTGTACTGCCAATTCTTTCAAATTTGTTATCTTGTTAGTGCTCAAGACAAATCTTAATATATAATTTAGGTAACGTTTTAATTTTTCCATTTTTATTTCTGTGGTTGAGATATTGTTAAATGCCACCCCATAGGAGCAGATGGTAATGTCAATGTCTCAGGGTTTCCATCATGAAGCATATTATAAATAAGTTGAGCATTATATGGCCATAAATACTTTTCATCAAGTTTTTCATGTGGTATTCCGTAAAAATTCCTAAGAATTAGCCTATCATGATTCATCCTTATTGTATATAAACTAGTAACGACCAGGATCACGCTAATTGTTAATTTACGCCAGTTTAATTTTTCTAATAACTTATTTACAAATACTTGCCAAAATATAATAATAATTGGCATCATAAAGATACAATAACGTACCCTTAGAGAGGTAATCTCCGTCAATTGCCCAAGGAAGGCGGTCTTTGCTGCAGCTTCCCTAACAGTTACCGTCAATAATATTTCTAGCATTTGAGCAACTAATGCCATAATTAATAATATAAAGTATGAGTCAATATACATTTTCTTTGTTATGGATATAATTATGGTCAAAAATAAAAGCCCTACCCCTATAGCTATAGAAGTTGCATAGTAATGGTTCAATAAAATTGTTAAATTACCCAAAAATGGCAAATAAAATAACCGATTACTGACTGTAAGTAAAAAATTTGGCAAATACCGGGCAAGATAAAAAGTAACGTCAACCAAGTTTTTACTAACTATTATGCGATCGCTTGTGGCTAATTTATAGTTTATAATTATTAACATAACCATTATACATAAAATTATTAAATGTTGTACTATATGTATAGATTTTAATTTAAATTTATAAATAATAAATATTCTATATAATAATATTGGCAAAATAAGAAAAAACTCACCAGCCGAAAAAGCCGTTAGTATAAATATTACATAATCTAATAATGTGTATTTTTCATCGAACCTGGCCATCAACCGAAATGTAACTAAAATAAATAAAACTGTATGCAAATTGGCTAAATTGCCAAGTATTTCCGGTGTTCCCGGTATAAACGTTAAACTTAGAGCAATAAAAAATCTAACTGCCTGATTTGAATTTATCCAGGAATATGATGAACCAATTATTAATGAGATAGCGTATGTATAGATAAAGCTACAGATAAATAAAGTAGCTATGGGATAATAAATAAGCGTAATATGATAGGACAGCAGCGAGACTAATTGGGGTGCAACCTGCAAATAGCCGGCATATGACATTAAGATTGCTTTATAACCGTATGTTACAGTTCGAGGTAAAAATAAGCCGCCATCTTCTGCATACAAGGTTAAATAGTGAATCCGCTCCCACTGCCTCAATATGATGAATATGAATAAGGCTAAAAAGGAAACATAATAATATTTATTTTCAGTGCAAAGCTTCATCTTGCTTCTATCATGTTTAATATTTTTTCCCCCTGGTTAAACCATGCATAATTATCTATAGCATGTGTTCGGGCCGACTCTACCATATCAGCATAACCGCCGTTACCTACTAACTCAGCTAGCTTTAAAATTTTTTCTACCCATTCAATATCACCGGATAGATATCCATTTACCCCTTCAGTTATCGCTTTTTTATAAGTATATGTTTTTGAGGCAACACTGAGCGTACCGCCAATTGCAGCTTCAAAATATTTCAATTCAGATTTGCAATTAGTGAAAGTATTGTTTTGTAACGGTATCAAATTTACCTCAACCGATGCAATAAGCTGCTGTAAATTAACATAATCCTGGAATGGATGAAAGATAATTCTATCTTTATATTTAATAAGCTCATCTTTTATATCTATATACCCAGCAATTACTAATTTAATATCATCACGAGTCTTAAATAGTTTAATCAAAGAATTGGTTAAAATAGCAAAATCCCGGTTATGGCTGGGTGTACCGCTAAAATACCCCAGATGTAAAAATCCGTCACGCTTGAAACTACAAGCTATTTTTTGCTCGTATACATTTTGAGATGCTTTTAATTGCTCTTCATTGACAAAATTAGGAATAATATGTGTTTTTACTCCGGCAAACAGCCTAATTTGTTCCGCCAAAAATTCATTGGTTGTGATAGCTTCATCACATAATTTTAAAGTAGCCCCTATACGACCGATATATGCAAACCAAAAATCCCATGCACCGGGGTGGTTTAGATCCTGATCAAGTGTATTTAAAATAAGTTGTGTGTAGTCAGTATTAAATACCAAATCATCTACATCAAAAATTACTCTTACGCCCTTACCCTTAGCCCTTGTAATCAGAGTATTTATGCGATTTGAGTATTTAACCCGGCATAGCACTAAAATATTACACTGATTGATCACCTGATCCATTAAGTCCAAATCATTATCTGTAAAGAATGATGCTGATACGCCTTCCAGCTTTTGCATAATTACAGTTATCATGTTATATACACGGTAACGAAATGTACTATTATCTACCTGATTATAAAAATAGGCTATTTTTTTTGTAGTCCCTAGACCTAACAATTTAATTCGGTCTGAAAATGAACCGGTCCACGGATCCTGATACTTAATTGGAGGGTGCTCAAATATAAACATAATTTTACACTAATTGTTCTAAAACATTGGCAAAGGATTGCTCCCAATTTGTCAACAATTTATTATTTTTATAGTTAAGTTCTCTTAGCTCATGATTATTCACTAACTGTACTCCTGATTTTAAGCCATCTAGTAAACTATCTACATCTAAATTTACAGAAATTATATTATCTGAATACATTTTTAAATCTTGCTTATTACCACAGGTATTGGTCACTACAACAGCACCACTGGCTGCTAAATCCAATGGTGGGTAGCTTGGATGGGGGGTGTACATGAGACATAGACCTAAATCAACCTGCCGGATAAAATCACCATATTGGTTATAAGTAAGGTCTGTAACCACTTTGATTTTATATGAATTATCAAATTCTAACTCTTTGGGTAAATCTTTTCCTACAAAGTAAATATCCCAGATATTTGAATCAATAACACCGTGATCAACTGCTAATTGTAGTACATTAATCCCACGATAGAATAGGTTACGCATATTGTTTGGCCGTGCATAAAAAAATAGCTTTTTCTTCAAACTTAGTTTATTTTTTTCCCAGAAATAATTTTTGGTATCAAATGATGGCTCAAAATAGCGCCCTCTGGCACGAATATTATCAAATCCACTATTTATCAAGTGTTCATATAACAGTTTACTATTGATTAAAAAATGGATATCTTCATTTGCTATAGTCTCTTCACAAAGTAAGCGATCATCGCCATATGGATAAAACATACGTTCGTCTTCTTGTAATAAATAGAAAATTTTATCTTTTCGAATACTTTGCATAGTAGCATATGTTGTCCACCAGGATGTGGTAATAAAATAATCCTCGTCTATCACATCAATTTCTTTATTAGTATCTGCAAAATGTGCAAACACAAAGTTGATATCATTATCAAATTTTATTTCGTAATGATCTAATATTTCCTTTATCCGATATTCTTCAGCTTTTTCGGTTCTGGTAATTATTCTAATGCTAGCATTATTTTTCTTAGCTAAAAGAAAAGCATAGATGATGGATGTAATGACTCCACCAAATAAACTACCACTATTTATGCTATCTGTAACTAAATTCATTCGCTTACTGATATTTTGGTGACAGGAAAAAATCTTTAAAGGACGTAACTGACTAAATCTTAGATCAATTAAATTTGAAAGTTTTTGTGCCTTCGTACTTACCTTTGCAATATTTTCATTTGCTAAATTCACGGGTTTGTTCCGCAACGTTAATACTGATATGATTTTTTTTAACAGTGCTTTCTTGCCATGATTTTTACCATACCTGATAGCTTTATTTATGTATCCCATGTTTATTCCTATATTACCGGTTTTCTAAATACCCAAAATTTTTGTCCAAAAAAATTAATTACCATACTAATAAATGTAGCAAATATAAAAGCAAAGGTTTTTTTAGTAAAAGATGGCACAACATAATAATTTGTAATAAATAATGTTCCATGATTTACCGTTACATTTAAAAACATTGACACACAATATAAGAAAAAGAACTTAAATGCATGATGTATTGAACCGCCTTTATGCTCAAAGGTAATTATTTTATTGTAGAAATATGCAACTATTGTACCCAGTAAAAACGTAAAAGCTTTAACAATGCTTAGATGATGCGTAAATAAGGTTATGATGTTATAGCAAACAAAATCTGTACCGGTTGCCAAAATTCCTGAAATTATATAACCTGTTAGTTGATGTTTTAATGTTTTTGCCAAAATATTTCCTCAAATTTACTATACGTTACAAAATGGATCACTAATCAAAACCAGGGATGACATTCAGTTGTTTTCTAAATACCCAAAATTTCTGGCTTAGAAAATTAACTACTACACTTAATGAAGTAGCGCAGATAAAAGCCAGAATCAATATTATTTGTCCTGTAATTAACAAACCAAAAATTAATAAGAAAAGTTTGTTAAACCCTACATCTACTATCATAGCCAAAACATGCGCCAAATAAAAGTTAATTAATTCAGCATACGATTTTTGGAATGATCGAAATGTAATTTTTTTATTTAAAAAGTAAGATATCCCAGTTGCGAATAAAAATGAAATCCCTTTAGCAACACTTATATTAACACCAATTTTTACCAATAACAAGTAAAGCAATAAATCAAATGATGTTGAAATTGCCCCACATAAAAGATAAAATTTAATCTGATATTTTAACATTACAATTTCATTTTTTTAAAAATTGATTCAGGAATACTCTTTATTATCAACATAATATAGCGCCAAAACCATGGCGTATATATAATATCTTTTTTCTTGAATATTGCATTTACTATGTCATCTGCTACCTTACCTGGTTTAGCCCAAAGTAAACCTTTTTTAAACTCTGCTGTCATTTTTGTATCAACAAAACCTGGCATTACAGTTAACACCTGAACCCCATACTGATTCACCCGATTTCTTAAACCTTGGAGATATATATTAACCATACTTTTGGCTGCACCATAAATATAATTACTTTGCCGACCACGAAGGCCAGCAACTGATGTAATCACTGCTAAAGTACCAGATTTTTGCAGCTGTAATTTATTTGCAACATGATGACATATCTCTAATACGCTTACTCCATTTATCCTTAATGCGCTTGACTCCTCTTTTAAATCATTCTCACATAACTTTTGATTAGGTAATGTACCATATGCAATCAAGACTACCTCTACCGTGCCTAGTGTATCAAAGCATATATTAATTTTTTCCGTGATTTGATCCATAGAATTAGCCAGGACATCAAAAGCTTGGATAAAAATATTTGCATTTGGGTACTTTACGTTCAAGTCTTGCTGTTTCTCAAGCAAAGCCTCTGAATCACGAGCCAGAAGATAAATATTAAAATCTTTAGCTGCCAATTTATCAATTACACAACTGGCTATTGTAGATCCAGCACCAATAATAATAGCATTTTTCAAAATTATTCCCCTACAACTCTACGCCAAAAATTTGAGCTAAACTTTGGATCTTTTAATAGTTTAAATTTATCCAAATTAGGATATCCACGCATAAATAATTCAGGACTCATGCATGCATCTTTTGCTGGGTATATCGCACCGCCAGCTTCAAGAACTATCTGATCTAAAATTCTAAATAATTCAATGGTTTTATTTCCCTGATTTGCAAAATCAAGCGCCAATGTTACACCCGGTCTGGCAAATGAAAGCAGTCCACCCGAACCAATGTCACCCATAGTTTTTAGAACAGCAAGGAATGAGCCCATTTTTCGCTTACTTATATGCTTTAGTACTTCAGCAATTACTTCCCTGGCATTAGTAAATGGAATAACAAATTGATATTGGTAAAAACCTTTCTGTCCATAAAGCCTGTTCCAATTATTAATTGCATCCAACGGATAAAAAAATGGTTCATAATGCTGCATAACTGGTGCTGATGATTGTCTTCTATTGTAGTATAGAAAATTAAATATCTGTAAACTATAACGATTAATTAATGAAACCGGTAAATATATGGGCATACCTAGATGAGATGCTTTTGGTTGAATGAGCTCCTCCTGATAACCAGCATGTGCGCCGGTAAAATAAATTCCACGCCCAAGTTTAGCACCGGATGATAGACAATCAATCCAAGCAACTGTATAATCATTATTAGCTGCAAGCTCTGTATTTAGGGCAAAGTATTCATCCAAATTTGCAAATTTATATGAATTGGTAACCATATTCGGATTACAAATTGGTAATAATCTAATTTTTGCCCAGACAATCCAGCCAGTAAGCCCCAAACCACCAATTGTAGCAAAGAAATAGTTAGCATTTTGTGCTTTTGAACAAATTAGCCTTTCATTTGAACTAAGGCAAAGCTCAAACTCTTCAACAAAACATCCAAAACTACCCACGGCATGATGATTTTTACCATGTACATCATTAGCAATTGCACCACCTAAAGTTACGTACTGTGTACCTGGCGTAACTGACAGAAACCAGCCAGTTGGCACAATTAATTTCAAAATCTCTTGTAATGTTATGCCAGCCTCGCAAGTTAATATCCCATCTTTACGATCAAAATGAATAAATTTATTCAAAAAGCGACTATTAATAATACTGGCTTGATCACTTAAACACACATCACCATAACTTCGTCCATTACCATAAGTTAATATTCTATTTACATCGGCAAAATCTAAATTTTTATTCCGTGAAATTGGGGCATAATCTAACATTGAGGTAGCATTGTTGATCCTCCCCCATGATAAGTACTCATGACTCATATAATCACCAATTTAAAAATATGTATAGTACAACCCATATTATGCCGGTTATAATTAAATGTGGATCATCTAATAAATCATTAGCGGTATCCTGACCACCGCCATGCTTGTACAATTTAAAGATATAGCGAAAAATCCCATAAGTAACAAAAAAAGCAGTAGTTAATAAGTTAACTTTATTGGTAAATATTATAAATAGAAAATAACTAAGCAACGAGCATGCAGCAGTAACAGAAATAAAAATATCCAACATCTTGGGTTCATAATCTTCTAAAACCCGACGTCTAACATAAGGATCAATTTGCATGTTTTCACATAAGAGTAACTCAGACCGCCTTTTAGCAAAACCAAGTAAAAGTGTAATCATTGTTGCGCACAAAACCAGCCAATCAGAATTTACAATTCCTAAACCAGTAGTACCAGAGAATAAACGGAATAAGAAGCCCAATGAAATAATAAATACATCTAATATCACAATATGCTTTAACTTAAATGTATATAAAATATTTAAAATTATATAACTAAAAATAAAGTAAAAAGCCCATATACTTATTTTAAAGCTTATACTAAGCGCCACTATTACACAAAATACATATAAAGCTTTAGCAAATTTTAGGCTTAGTCCACCACTTGCTAAGGGTCTATTTTTCTTCTTAGGGTGAAGCCTGTCTGCCGGGGCATCAACAATATCATTTAAAACATAAACACCACTTGAGGCAAAACAAAAAGCGATAAAAACCATTGCTGCATTAGATAAATAAAATATGGAATAATATTTACCAAAAGCAACACCGGCAAAACAAAACGAATTTTTTACCCACTGATATGGTCGCATTAGTTTTAAAATTAGTTTCAGCTTATGCACTTAAATTATCCTCAATTATCATTTTTGCTGTTGCATGTCCTGTAGCTGCCGCAGTACCAGTTGATGTGACTGAAGGGTACGACATATAATTTCCGGATAAATATAATCCAGAAATTTTAGTCCTAATATCCGGGTTTTTATAATTTTTTACATATTTTGCTGATACAAATGGAATCCGGTTAATTTTATACCAGTTAATAGATAGCTCTTCTTTGTAAATTTCATAATAGGTTTTTTTGTATGAATCAAGCAATTCTTCATCACTCATCTTTAGCAATTCACTACCATGATCAACATTAGTAAAGAAATTTAAGATTTCTTCATTATTATTTCCTAATGTTGGGTTTAAATCTGTTAACTTAAATATACCACCTGAAAATTGACGTGGTCTCATTAACATCAGCCAGTATACATTCTGAACTGTTTTATTAGTAGATATAATTGTAGAGATTGAGTCTATATAAGTGATTTTGTCGAGTATTGGGTCATTTAGCTGAATTAATTTATTTAATATGATCGGTGACATCGTGCTTACAACTATATCAGCCTCTATAAAAGCTGCTACAGTTTTAACCCCAGTTATTTTTCCATCCTTACTAACTATTTCTTCTGCCTTGGTATTTAATAATATTTTTACACCGCGTTCTTCCAGGTATTGTTTTGCTGCACAAAATAACTCAGTTGTCCATTCTTTACCAGAAATAGCACCAAAACGACAGCTGGCTTCTTTGGCGCCTAACCTACTACCTACCCATGAAGCACTAACTTCACTAGCTTTCAAACCAAACTTTATGTCAAACAATGGCGCAAATAATTTCTCTAATACTTCCTGACCTGCAATTTTTCTAATCCAAGCATCTGCTGAAACCGATTCCAAATCTTTCCAATTTTTTTTTGTATAACATACCAACATAAAAAGGATAAAACGTATCTTTGCAATCGTTGACATGGGAAATCGTAAAAAATCTTTGATTTTTAGTAAATCATAAATTTTTCCATCAAAATAAATAACATTATCTGTTTTTTTCCAGGAAATTTTATTATATAGCCCAAATAATTTAAACAAATCAAGTATAGGTTTATCTGATTCTAAAATCTGATGATAGCCGGTGTGGAAATCTTTGCCCTCATGTTCAAAAGCAAAAGCCAACCCACCCAATTTGTGCTCTGACTCAATCAAGGTAATATCCTTAAACCCTGCTTTTAATAAATCAACTGTCGTAGCAATACCAGATGCGCCGCCACCAATAATAACAATTTTTTTATTCGTCATGCCCACTCCGGTAATTTTTGTATTCACTGTTTAAAACCTCGTCAAAAGCAGTATCAAATTTGGTATATTTTACACCAAACCCTGCTTCCCAATCTTCAATCGGAAAAATATCTCCAGCTGTTAGAGCTAAAATCTGATCTTTTACAAATGGAGCTTTTCCTAGTAACTTGCCCCATGTTCGAACAAGAAAAGCAAATAACCAGATAGGTAATGGCAATAATAAACAATGGATTTTTCGTTTCTTACGAATAATTCGTAATAAATCAAGAAAATATATCTGCTCTTTACCAATTAAATTATGTATTTTCTTATCTGGCCCTTTTTTCATTGCCGACAAAATCACCTTACATAAGTCCATGACGTATAATGGCTGGCGAATATACTTGCCATGCCCAGGAAATGGTAACACCGGCAATTTTTCCATTAAAGAGGTTAAAAACCCCAGGTGTTTATAATCAAAACATCCATACATTAAAGCTGGGCGCAACACAGTATATGGAGTATTACTATTAACAACCAACTTTTCTCCTGCTGCCTTCGATTTTACATATAGATCATTTGATACAGAGATAACTACTGAAGAACTTGTATGAATTAGATGCTTGCAATTAATCTGCCTTGCCACATTTAGAACTTTTTCTACCGAATGAACATTATTGTCCCAGTATGGTTTTTCTTCCAAATCCTGAATTTGAGCATGTAATTGTATAATAGTGTCTGTCCCCCTAAATAATTTCTGCCAGGTAGCTTCATCATTATTTAAATCTATAAGGTGAGCCTCGACTTTTGGAAAAATTCTTTTGATTAAATCTATTCTCTTCGGATTTTTGTCAATTGCTATAATATCTTCATGCAAATCATGGCATATTGATAACAAATTTAAACCGACTAAGCCACCAGCACCAGTTATAATTATATGTCTACTCATTTACAAATACCTTCAAATTACAAGGAAAGTTTATTAGCTTTTATTTCTCTTAGTATCACTTAGCGCGCTTTTATAATACATCTGCAAAATGCGGTCTTAAATTATTAAATACCTTATTGCCAATAAAAAATATAAATACTGTTACTACCCAAAAGTATATTGTTGTATTATAATGGACCCAAAATGGCAATTTATAAATCAGTGCATCGCGTACCCCATCAATGATGTACGCAAATGGATTTAATTTAATGATCCAAATCAGTTTATGCGGTATCAGTTTTTGATTCCACATAATGGGAGTCGCCCAAAACAGAATTTGTAAAAAAATATTAACTACCTGTGCTATATCCTGCATAAACACCATCAACGAAGACAATAATAAACTAAGACTTAAGGTAAAAGAAATAATGCATATCACAAAATAAATTACCTGCACCCACATCAAGTTTGGGTAATACCCATAAGCTAATAAGCATACCAACAGGAATATCCAAAAAGCTATATTTACCATAACAGCTGAACCAATCTTAATAATTGGCAGCAACTTGACTTCAAAAACTATTTTTTTTACTAAAAAAGATTGATCAAGAATTGCCCGGCTAGCACTCAAGATAGCATCATTAAGTAAAAACCAGGGCACCAATCCAGCCATAAGCCAGATTAAAAACGGAGCGTCATCTACTTTTCCTGTGCGTAAACCATAAGTAAATACAAACCAATATACCGCAATCATAACCAAAGGCTGGATAAAAGCCCATACAATCCCCAGATGATTACCTAAATAACGGTTTTTAAAATCACTTCTGATTAAATTCAATAAAACCTTGCGATTATTTAAGATACTAATAAAAAAATTCATTATCAAAAATCCAACATATTCTTAATACAATTGACATAATAGTCTTCAGAATCAAACTTGATATCTAATTTCTGCACAATGGCACTTATTTGGTCAACATTAATTTTTGAGTAAGCCTCGCCTTTATCTATAACAGTACAGATTGCTTTAAGATTTAATACTTTTTCTATTAAATTTATTAGGTCTATTATAGAGATATTATTTGGGCTTGCAATATTAATTATTTGATTTTTCAATATTTTATTTTTAATTATGTAATCAACTATTGCAAAAACATCATCCAAACCGATTAAATTTCTATTCGCTCTTCGCCATACTTTAAAAGGCTTATGATTGCGTATCATATTAATGATATAGTTTATTAAGGTTGTATTATCAGCTTTTCCAATTATTTGCGACACTCTAAAAATATAATAACTTTTTGTCATACTTGCAATTAACTGCTCCATTGCAAGCTTATGTTTGACATATGGCGTATCCGCTGCTTCCGGGTCAAATATACTGCAAGTACTAAAGTATACGAAATCACGTTCAGGGTAATTGGATAAAGTCTCTAAAAGTAACTTTTTCTCACGCCCAAAACTCTCAGCCTTTGTCTCTCTTGAGTCTGATACACCACTTGCGAATATTATTATATTATCCAGGCCCGAGTATTCTTCGAACCTTTTCGCTAGCATACCATTACCTATTATCACAGTCTACCCCAAGAATACTTAAATTTTGGTTATACATTCTTTAACTTTTGCACAAAATCTGCAACCGGATCCTCTGGCATAAATTTTAATATAGCAGTACGCGCCGATTGCCCTATATTTTGCCAGTCATTTCTTTTTTGCCATGCCCGTTCCAAAGCCTCATCTAACAATTCAGCTGTAGGTGCTTTAGCTACAAAACCAGAAATATTATCCTGGATTATCTCTTTATGACCACCGACATCCGTCAGGATAGGCATTCTACCACATAACAACGCTCCGATTAAAACAATTGGCACCCCCTCCATACGAGTTGGGATAACAACTCCATGGTTTTGACGCCAAATATTAATAATATCTTTTTGATATGGTTTAAAAATTACATTTTCTAAGTCATAATATATTTTTAGCTGCTCTAATTGTTGTTTATTTGGCCCATCGCCAAATAAATTAACAATCAAACTTCTTTTTTTCCACTTTGACTGTCTTAATACCTCAAACAGAATATCTTGGCCTTTATGAATGACGACATAACGCGCCGGATAAGCCAAATGATAAACATCATCTATTACTTTAGGGTAGGTTAACTCAATATTTCTGCTTATGGTAGTCGGATTATAATGTCTTGCAGCATTATGCAGATTCACACCAAGCTGCCGCTCCATTAACAAGCGATTTTGCTCGCAAGTAAAAAAAACTTTCTCTGCATCTACATAAGAACGTCTTACCAAGCTACCATGGCGATCATCGGGCCAAAACCCCTCTTTGGTCAACTGATTTACTATTACATACTTAATGTTATGAGCCCTACACTGATCAAACCAGTCCACCCCCTCATTATGATCCCCCTGTGAAAACACGACTAAATCAGGCCTAAAATCTACTAAACAAGAATAATTACTGGTGTCTTTATAAAAAACTTTAATGAATTTATTTTTAAGCTCACTCACTCTGTGTTCCAGTAGCCCGGAGTGGTGCAATGCCACAGCTACTTCATAACCATTTGCCTGCATTAACTGTGCGGCTTCTATCCACAGCACCTCACTACCCCCACCCTCTGTTGCACTAGGGTTAGTGGAAACAAATAAAACTTTACTTCGCTTTGAATAATTATATAAATCACGCACGTTATTAGCTACAATATCTTTTGTAAATCCATAATCCGTTTCAAGATAATTTATAGCTTTTGCCAGCTCATACTCCGCTATAGTATAATTACTCAATATTACCTTTTTTATCGCTACTAACTCTTGCAAATAAGCAGGGCATTTATTTTTAGTTAATGTCACGCTCACATTATGCCGTCTAAATGAATTTAAAATTTCACTTTCATAATACACTTTCCCACCATTTAATAGTAACCTAACATATAAATACCAATCACCACAATACTTATAGTTTAACAATTGTGTCAGAATTTCCTTTGTTAGTGCCGTCTTTCTAAACAAGACGGCACTAACATTCACAATTACATTTCTATATAAAAAGTCAGTAATTAATGCAACATCGCCTTCCTCACAGTAGTTCTGCTGCCACTTAGTTTCTGATAAGGCATTTGTATGTGACAATACATTATCTGCAATTATCTGCCCATCCGGACCTACTAACCGTGATTGACTATATGCAAGGTTAATATCCTTATTATGGAACCGATCCACAAGCTTCTCTAAAAAGCAACTATCACTAAAATCATCAGCTTCTGCTATCCAAATTAAATCACCACTGGCAAGATTTACACCTTTAACCCACTGAGCATATACGCCCTCATTATTTTCATTTTTTATAATTTGATAGTGAATATCGCTTGTTTTCAGTATAGATTCAGCTAGTTCTACATCATCTCCACTTGAACAATCATCTAGAAAAATGATCTCATATGGCTTAATAGTTTGATAGATAATTGAGACTAACCGTTTGGCCAGGTATTTGCCATAATTATAGTTAGGAATAATAACACTTACTTTATAATTCAAAGCATGCATGAGTTTTTCTACATATAAACCAAAATCATATTCTTGGTTTAATAATTCCCTTGATTTAATTTCTATTTTTCTATAATCACTCTGACTTGCATCACTAAGTAAATGCTTAAGCTTATGAGCTAAATCATCCATATCCAGTTTATTTGCAATTAATAATTCACTGTCAACTTTAGCCAAAACTTCAGGTGCACCACCACAGTCTCTAAAAGCAATAACAGGTACGCCACAAGACATTGCATTCAAAACCACATTTGGCAGCGGATCTTCACGGCTAGTTAAGACGAAAATATCTGCACCAGCAAAAAAAAGCGATTCATCTTGTAAAAAATCAATAAACATGATTTGTCTTACTTTATTGATTTCAATAAGATTTCTTATCTCAGGCTCATCACGGCTACCTAGCCAAACAAAATAATAGTTTGGATTATCCAATGCCAATTTAGTTGACATTTCGTAAAAAATATCGACACCCTTACGATAAAAATCTTTGCCTGCGCCAAGGATTATTTTGGCATTATATGGTATACTCAACACATTTCTTAAATCAAATCTGGCTTTTACTCTATTTAAATGTTTATTAATAAAAGAATATCCCTGTGGCCAAATATTTTTTCTTATTTCGACGCCACTATTATTAATTAAATTATTATAAGTATATTCGGAAGAAAATATGAATTTATTATGAGTAGACATAAATGGGATAAGCGGTAAAACGCTGTTTCCCCAACCAATAGCTTTAATGAGGTTCCACATTTCATGCACTAGAATTATATATTTAAATTGATATTTTTCTAGCACTGATATAAATAATCCGCCCCCCATAGTATTAAGAATGGCAGAATTTATAGAATAATCGAAGAACAAACAGAATAATTGCTGAACTAAATTATAATCTTCTAATTGGGCAATACTAATTTGTTCAAGGTTTATAACACAACAATACTGGTTAAATTCACTATAAAGTTCCCCATCTTGCAGCGTAATTAGTATTATCCTCTTATTGTGGCGCTCAAATAAAGTTTTTGCCAATTTTAATAGTAAAACCGGAGCTCCACTGCGAGACAAATCATGGCTAAATAATAAAATAAAATCACTTGAGTCATTTAGCTGTATATAATCTAAAATAAGCTGTTTATATCTATTAAATTTGCTATCAGAATAAGCTTGTGTAACATATTGATTCGTCATTATTTAAACATTCTACGAATATATCTTAATGGCTTACTAATTTTCCAGCTGATAGTATTTTCCATTATATGAATAAGACGTTGATATTCATGAGCATTATTTCGCAATAGCTGGTTTTCACTTTGTAATTCCTGGTTTTTGCTATTTGCCACCCCCAATTGCAAGACAGTTTCTTTATTTATATTATACGTATTTGTTAATTGTTGGGTCAAACTCTTATTTCTCTTGTTAATACTAGTTAATTGATCATGTAATTCCTGGTTTAAACGATACATATATTCCAACTGAGTATTGTTCATTACATTATCTTGTACAAATTGATTATAGAGTTCACTTGTCCAGGAAATTTTATTTGTACTAAATATATTAAAGACTTCCATCTCAATAAAGCAATCTGCAATTGATTCTGATAAGGAATCTGGCAACTCAAACACTAACTGAGGATCACTATGATAAAAAGCATAGTAATTTTTTTCATTTATTGTTATATCTGCATTATTGTATACAGGTATTAATTCATGTTGCACAGCATTGTTGTCAAATATAACAAACTTTTTTAACTGAATAAGACATGGAATATTTACCGGATCAAAGCGTATTTTTTTTATATTACTCAGATTTTGTAGACTAAATGTATAATTTGGACTTTTAAAATTGAACCGGTGGGTAATCACCCGAGCCTCTGAGAATTCTTCAGCTTTCCCTGCATAAAAAATTTGAACAACAGGTGCAGTAAAAATAAGAGGATAAATGTTATCCTTGTTGTATAATGTATCTGGAGTAAAATTGGTCAGTAGCAATCCGCTAATTATGCTTTGGTTACGCATGCATATTCGTGAAAATAAGCCATCTACAGAAAAATAACTCATGTTTAATTTTATCTTATCTTGCTCAAGTATATTCGCAATAAACCCAGAATATTGTTCTATAAACTCATCTTCAAAATTAGCCTGATTAACTAGCTCTATTGGCTTGTGTTGGACAATAGAACCAAGTGCTAAAATGTTTTCTCTAAATTTAGCAAAACTATGAATTTCTAATATTTTTTCAAAATTATATTGAATTACTTTCTGTTTGGCAGCAGAATCCAAATTTAACAACTCATGACATTTATAGATAAGATCCTGGACATTGGTGGTAGAAATATGAGCATAACCATCCATATTTTGGACCGGAGTCTTTAATGATAATGCAGGAATTCCTAGTGATATGGCTTCAATCATTGACGTAGCTGAGCCCAATGGAAAACTATCCACATATAAATCCGCCTCTAGCAAAGCGGCTTTTGCCGCCTCTTTATCAAGAGTTCCATAAAAAATCACTCTATCACCATAGCAGTTTTTTAACGCTTTCCAATCCGGATCAGTTGAATCAACACCAATAACAGCATACCTAATTTGCATATCTGAGTCCAAAAGTTGGCTTACAAAGTCCTGAAAATTTAGATTAGTGATTGGTTTAAATTTATATGCTGTAGCCATACTAATAATAAGCTTTTTATTTGCCGAATTCCGCGGAGGTATACTCTGCCCTATATCCACCGGTATTGATACATTTACCGATGTCCCTTCTGGAATACCTCTATATTTTTCTGAGAAATTTTTGCTATGGGCCGATAAATCCAATACTCTATCTGCAACAGAATAACCACAGCCCCAAACGTGGTCTGCATGATTATATAAAAACACGGGCCTTTTAAAATAACTATTACCAAAGGCAAGTAGCGGTAAAATATCATCCGGATGATGATGCAAAACTACATATTTATACTGGGAGGCTACTTTGAATAACCACGCTGCCTTTTCGGATAGCAGTTTACCTTTATTTAGTATAATCTCACCACCAGCGTTAGCAACTGTCAATTTTAAAAAATTGGGAACTTCATCAATATTCGAATCATTAAAAAATACCGAATGTTCACCTCCTAAACATTTAATCCAATTATTTACAACCCTGGTGTGCCCTCCAGCCAAATACGCCTTTGTCATCACGTGAAGAACCTGGTTATTTTTAGAATTTATATCATCCGCTGCAACGTTAATAATCCTTTTAGATAGTTCTAATAATTTGGTTTCAAGTCTATAACTAAAATATGTCTTTGTGTCATTATCCCAGTAAATTGAAGCAATAAATTGAAGTATAATTAACTGCTGTTCCAAATCTGTTTCGCTATCAACCAGATCCAATAAATCATTACATAGCTTAATTATTTGTTTAAAAATTCTCATTATTATAGTCTCGATATATGATTATATTGTTTTTAAGATGGATCCCTGATCAAAGTCGGGGATGACATCTCAGATGCCTTAAATTTATTAATTATATTGATTACATACTCAGTCTGTTGCAAAGATTGAACATGGCTAATAGGAATACTGATAACTTCTTGATGAATCTTTTCACTAATTGGTAAGGATAAATGAACCAGCTCTTTGTATGCAGCTTGTTTATGCGGAGGAATCGGGTAATGAATTATTGTACCAATTCCATGCTCTATTAAGTATTTTTGAAACTCATCACGGTTATGGGATCTTACTACAAATACATGCCAGACATGACTATCTTCTCCATTAGCAACCTGTGGCAGCGTTATTTCAGGATTAGAAATTTGTTCACGGTATATTTTAGCTATAGCGCGTCTTTTTTGGGTATCTACATCAAGTTTTTTTAGTTTAACATCTAAAACTGCAGCCTGGATTTCATCTATGCGGCTATTGATACCTTTATACATGTTTTTATATTTTATTTCGCTACCATAATTAGCTAAAGCGCGAACATGCAAAGCTAGCGTCTCATCATTGGTAGTTATTGCCCCGGCATCACCTAAAGCTCCTAAATTCTTGCCTGGATAAAAGCTAAAGCCAGAAGCATCTGACAAATTTCCACAACGTTTATCTCCATAGTATGCGCCATGTGATTGAGCACTATCTTCAATCACTTTTAAATTATACTTCTTTGCTAACTCCCATATTTTAGTCATAGGTGTAATTTGTCCATATAAATGCACAACCATAATAGCTTTTGTTTTAGGTGTAATTGCTGCCTCAATTTTATTTACATCTATTAAATAATTATTAATATCCGGCTCAACCAAAACCGGTTTTAAATTATTTGCTGATACTGCTAGTATACTGGCAATGTATGTATTTGCAGGAACAATGACCTCATCATTATCATGTATTAATCCCAATTCTTTATACGCGCGTAGAATTAATATTAATGCATCCAGACCATTAGCCACACCGATACAATGTTTAGTACCACAATAATTTGCAAAATTTTGCTCAAACTGTTTACATTTATCACCTAAAATATACCAGCCGCTTGTTATTACCTCATCCACGGCTTGGCTAATTTCTTTATAATCTTCCAGGTTAATAGCTTTTAAATCTAAAAAAGGGACTTTCATTTTAAACTAACTTCATAAAAATCATGCACTACACCACGGGCGCCGAACCCCTCTTTTTGGAAAATCAAGCCATTGTTTAAGAATTTCCCATTATCTTCAGTAGAAATACCAAAATCAAAAAACTGCTTATTTACATATTTTTCATTAATTAAATAATCCATAATTAAATCCAGGGCGCCAACCATTTTACCATCATCACTACTTGCTATATATTGAGTGTGAACAACATCTCTATTGATGTACAAAACACAGCCGGCTAAAAGTACACCACCAGCTGAATAAGCAGTAACTAATTTAATGTTATCCGGGAAACTATTTGCCAAATGCGTTATTTCTTCTAGGGTATGCACTGGTACATTATTATGCTTTGCACTTAAAACTTGGGAAAGAAGACTCCAATATACTTCAAAATCTGTAATCTCTTTAATTACCAGCTGTTTTTTTATAGCCTTACGTAAAGAGCGTTTTCGTAACTCTCTAAATGGTAGCTTACTCCTTAGACAAATTGCTGAACTAATATCTCGGCGTACCAAACATGCATTTAAACGAGTTAGCGCATATAAATCTTCATCAGAAGTATAAGAATGATATATATACGGTATAGCTTTATAGACGATTTTATTTATATTCATTTCTTTATAAAACCAGGTAATTTTCTCAAATATATTTATAACCAAATCCGCAGTTGCTTTATGTGACATTATTAAACCGCCGAAAGTTAGTCCTTGATGCGAGTAAATAATACTATCTTTTAAATTTGCTGGTAAAACTGCGATTAATTCACTATCATTATAAACCATTAATGAAAAATCATTAAATCGCTGAGAGTGGTAATCCATATAGTCACGCACAAACATAAAATGACCATTTTTTGCCTGTAGAATAAAATCATTCCAGGCTAAAAAATCTGATTGACTATACCGAACTAGTTTAATCATGAGCTAACTGCACAAGTTCTGAATAGCCAAAACCGTACTTTCCATATTCATTACCATTATAAAATAAATAACTCCCATACTTAGTCTGAACAAAGCTTGGGTATCCCATCATATCACTATCCCATGAATTTTCTGACGGGTATAGGTTTAAATTACTGTCACAACGGTTCCAAATTAATCCATCATATGATTCTGCATAACCTAATCTATATCCCTTAGTTTTAGTAGCTACGCATAAAAACATTCCATATATTTTATCAAATTTTACCACATATGGCCTGGCAACACGATACTCATCAGCATTTGCAAAAGTTAAAACTTTGGAGCTACTCTCAGGAATCTTTAATAAATTATCCGTTTCACAATAATATATGTCATATACGGGATAGGTATAATCATTAAATTTAATAAAATGATCGCCACCACCATACCAGATCTTATAGATATTATCTTCTTTTAAGACAGTATGCGGAACTCTAAAAAGAGTATGTTCATGAGTCCGTTCAAAAACAGGAACCTTTTTATAACGGTTGAAATGAACTTCAATATCTGCAGCATTACCATAAGCCAAACCAGCTAAAACGCTGAATCTTACTTTGCTTAACAACGAATACCCAGCATAAAACATTTTATACTGACCAGCATCATTTATAATTGATGCAGGTACAACGCCTGAATCATCAAAACACCCATCATTTCCAACATCTAGAACATAATCTTCAGAGATTCTAATTATTTCGCCTGGGTTTTTGCTTGAAACATCAACGTACCCTATTCTACTTTGGCCAAGTGTATCGCGCATCCCAACAAAAATTCGTATAACTTCACCATTATCGATTAGAATTGGGGTTGGCTGCAGTAAAGACCCAGAAGCCCACTTAGGCATTTTATTTACTCTTATATCAAAAACCATGCCTTTTTTGTTCCAGGTAAACTTCATTCTTCTACCTTACATAACTGTTTTGCTGTTATTGCCGAGATTTCTGATTTAGCTGACTTAATTAAAACATTATCTGCTAAATTACGTGTAACAACTGTCCCCATACCAAGGAAACAATCTCGCCCAACTTTAACATTATCTGCAATAGCACAATTAACTCCTAAAAAGGAATTTTCTCCTATTTCACAAAAACCAGAAATAACACAATGAGACGACACAAATACATGTTCTCTTATGATTGTTTGATGCCCAACATGGTTTCCACTCCAAAGGATTGTATTATTTCCTATAGATACCCCATGTTGTATGACATTATTTTCAAAAATAAAGCAATTTTCTCCAATCTCTGCAGTTCTCCAAACAAATGCTTTGGAGCTAATATAACTTATACAACTATATCCGTATTTTTTTACCAGCTCATAAACATGTTGCCTATTTCGATTAAGTTTCCCACTTGAAATAGCTACAAATACCTTATACTGACGGATATCAAAGTTTTGAGTCAAACTTTCTAAGGCAATTAATGGCAGTTCATTATAATTATCACTATTTTTATATTGCTCGTTTATACTAAATGCAACCACATCATAATCGCTATCATACTTTAAATACTCATATGCGATATCTGCAGTTTCACCCGTGCCAACAATAACAACTTTTTTCATTTGTTTCCCATACTCTATCCTGCCTGTTTCACAGAATCTGCTAATCGTTTAAATTCTTTATAATCACGAATATAATCAGATGGATCATAATATTTATTTGCTAATACAACTAAAACACAATCTTTACTAAAATCAAACATTTCACGCCAGATTAAATTTTTTATATATAACCCAGTATTTGGTGAATCCAACTTTATAATGTCTTTTTTTGTTCCGTCATCCAAAACAAATGTGCAACTGCCTTTAACACAGAAACATAGCTGTTCCAAATCACGATGAGCATGCATTCCACGCCTAACACGGCTTTTAGTATCAAAAATATAATAAACTCGCTTAACTTCAAATGGTACCTGATGCATATTCTCTAATGCAATAAGGCTACCTAATTCATCACCAATTATATTAAAATGTACTATTTTGTATATATTTTTCTGCACTATTAATTATCCGTTATTCTATTAACAAAATATTCACCACTTACCCTAAACATCGAAGAGAACCCGTCCTGATAACCCTTAAAATTCACTCTAATTACATCAAAATTCATAATAATATCTAAAAATTGATGTTGTTGATTAAATAAGACGGGAAGCTCTAGCCCTATACTTAGGGTATAAACTCCTGCCTTAATTGGCACCTCTATTTTAATCGTGATACAGTAAACCTCACCTTCTTTTACTGCTGGAAATGTTATATTATCCTGAGAATTAATCCAGGTTAGCTGCTGTATTCCATCTAAGCTAGACAATGACGCACCACAGGCAAATGTAGGTAAATCCTCATTAAACTGTACCAAAATTTGAAGATAATAACTATCACCTGAAACCAACTCAGTTACTGGCTTATAAGCCGAATTTAAAATTACACCATTTAAAATTGTTCCTCTACCATCACCATAGCGTTGTACAATATTAGGATCTAAAACTCTTGGAATCTGTGATACTACCAATGGTATCCCTGTATTTCCAAGGATCTGTTCTTTTGCATTAACACACATACCTGAACCTTCACCATTTAGATTAGAGCTCATTTCTAAGTGCTGTTGTTCAATATATTTGCCTACTACTTTAGCAGCATCGCCAAATTCTTTGATGCAACCACCTTCTAAATAAATTGCTTTTTTACATAATGATTTTACCGAAGATGTATCATGGCTAACAAATAATATGGTAACTCCTGATTCCATCATCTGGCGCATTCTAGTCATGCACTTAGCCTGAAAAACCATATCGCCAACAGCTAAAGCTTCATCCACAATAAGAATATCTGGTTCAACATTAATCGCAACAGCAAAGGCTAAGCGAGCAAACATTCCGCTACTATAATTTTTTACCGGCTGATAAATAAAGTCCCCAATATCTGCAAAATTGGTAATGAATTCAACTTTATTGCTAATTTCTTCCCGAGAATATCCCATTAGGTTTCCCTGAAAGTAGATGTTCTCTATCCCAGTATATTCCGGATTAAAGCCAGCACCAAGTTCAAGTAGGGCCGCAACTTTTCCACTGATTATAACTTCGCCACTCGTTTGGGTTAGCACCCCAGTTATTATTTTTAGTAATGTAGATTTTCCTGAGCCATTTTTACCGATAACTCCAACCATGTCACCTTTATTAATCTTAAAATTAACATTATTAAGCGCATAAAAATCTTTATGATATTTTTTCTTGGACGGAGATAATGATTCCTTCAGTCTATCAATTGGGGCGCTGTACAGCTTATATACTTTACTAACATTTTCAACTTTTATTGCAAGATTGGAGTCCATTAGGTTCATTCTATAATAGTGTAACGGCAAAAATACCCTGCATTATATCATACCTAAAACTCACGTGCAATGTGACCCATAACCATAATTTAAAAATATGAACCCCCCATATTTTGTAGTACAATATGCTCCTAAAAGCTATGTAACAGCGACAGACAATCTGAATCCAACTTAAAGGCAGGGGTATTATCTAAATGCAACCTACGGAGCAAAAAAGGATAAAAACTTTAAATTCGAATCCTATATTACATATCATAACATTATACGCAATAGTTTTTAATATATATTCCATTCTTATAGGCTTTAATTATAATATTCTGGACCAATACGGATTTAGACAGGCCCAAACTGCTATTTCAATATATTATTATGTCGTTGACGGCATACAACTTGATTATTTAACCCCGGTATTTGGATATCCGTGGAGGGTGCCATTCGAGTTCCCTACATATCAGGTTATTGTTGCACTACTTTGTAAATTAACACATATTGGAATCGATCAGTCTGGCAGAATCGTTAGCATTTTCTTCTTTTACCTATGTTTTTTACCCTTAAACGCTACTCTTAATAAAATCAATGTATCTTCAACCTCCAAAAAAATTATTTTTATCTTACTCTTGCTATCTCCCGTTTATATTTTTTGGTCTAGGACGGTTCTTATTGAATCGGTTGCTTTGTTTCTCAGCTTGAGTTTTATTTATTATTCGTTGGCACTATTTCAAAAAACAACAATAAATAATTTTATTTTATGTACATTTTGTTTAACACTTGGCGCATTAACAAAGGTTACAACAATCTTACCTAGTTGTGTAGTTGCAGGTTTGCTTATTCTACATTTATATAAAAATTTTTTTAACACGAAAAATATTATACTGTTTGCTATTAGTGGGGCTATTTCTTTGCTACTACTGTTAATTTGGACACACCATGCAGATGCTTACAAGGACATGAATTTTTTTAGTAAGCATATTACGTCCAGCTCAATGAATGCATGGAACTTTGGTACCTTAAGCCAAAGATTGTCTATTACGTTTTGGAGACGAATAGTTGAATACTCCTATATAAATGTTAGTCTATCATTTTTTATATTAATCGGCATATCAATACTAATTAAAAGTAAAAATGTGGTTTTATGGATATTTTTTTTCGGGTATTGCTCAGGAATTTTAATTTTTGCTCATTTGTATTATGAGCACAGTTATTACTATTATGCAAACTGTATATTTGCTTTTATATTCATGGGGATTTTAATTGGTGATATCTTAAAAACAAACCCTCTGATATCATACAGTATTTTGCTATTTTGCATTGGCTGTTTGCAATATACATACTTTACCGGATATTACCAATTTCAGAGTAGTCCAGGCAATACTATACAGATCATTAACCTTGCCAAAGCAATAAGAGAAAACTCTAAAGCAAATGATGTGGTATTAATTTGTGGTGATGATTGGAATTCACAAATTCCTTATTATAGCCGCCGTAGAGCAATTATGAATACACATTGGGCCAGTGAGGCTGAGCTTGGAAAGATAGTAGCTTCTACTAAAGATGTTAATGTTGTGGCAATTAACAAAAACAACGGCTGTCAATTTGAGCTAAATTATATTAAACAATTTAAAACGTATAAAATTTCACAGGATGATTGGAATGTATACATTAAACAAAGTGAATAAATATAACGGCAAAATTATTCTATCATCACTTATAATCTTAATGTTTTGTTATATTACTCTTCCAGCAATAAGCAATATTGAAAGTGGCTTAGATCCATCCTGGAGAGCATATCTTGCATATGCATTTCAAAATAAAATAACATATGGTAAAGATGTAGTTTTTACATATGGGATATTTTCTCAAATTGCTACGGGACAATATTCAAAAAATTTATTATTATTTATTTTTTTGTTTAGTTATATTAGTGCGGTCTACTCCTACATGGTAATACGGATGTTGGGCAATTTACGTGCCTTAATATTTTTGATAATGACTGTAATATTATTCTGTAAGCTAAGAAGTGGAGGGTTATGGGATCCATTCTATGTGTTTACTTTATTTTTAATTTCTAATTTATTTTTGAATAACCATCTCAATGCCATAGCAAGATTAGCTTTAATTATTTGTCTGGCATTAATTGCACACATAAAAGTTAGCTATGCCGTTCTAGCTGTTATATCGCTAATAGTTTTATTATACAAAAAAAGATTTCTCGATGTTGCAATGGCAGTAAGTTTTTACATAGTAATCTGGCTACTATATGATCCTAATATATTACATTTGTATGGCTTTTTAAAATATTCCCATGAAATTGCCACTGGTTATAATTTATCCATGCAAAATTATACAGAACAGCCCTATGATTACACAAACATATATTCTATGATTAATTTATTTTTATTTATATTATCTGGTATAACATATTATACCTTTGATAAAAAGATCATAAATTCTCTTTTGGTATATGCATTTTCTTTCGTTATGTATAAAGAAAGTGTAGTACGAGCAGACGGCCATGTTATGGCTGGCGCATTTTTTATTTTTTTATTGGGATGTTTTATAGTTTTGGTAAATATACCGGGTAAGAAAAATTATAAATTTAACGCCATACGCAAAATTATTTTTACTATCTTATTATTTATCGGTTCTTTGTTCATATTACTTAACTTTATACCAGGGAAATTCTGGTTTCCACAATTACCTGAATTTATAAAAGAGTATGCTTCCTCTGCTTACAATGAAAATAATACTCAACTTAAAATTATGAATACTTATAATTTCCCGAAATTGACCGGATGTACAGACTTATACCCTTATAATATAACAGCTCTTATAACTAGCAAAAACAAGATGTGTATAAGACCAGTTTTTCAATCATATTCTGCATATACACCTGAATTATTAAAATTAAACCTTGACCATTTAAGTAATTTAAATGTAGCGCCCAATTATATCTTTTGGTCCATCTCAACAATAGACAATCGCTATCCTACACAAGATGATTCGCTTTCATGGCCAGCCATATTAGCAAATTATTCTTTGGAGAAAAAGTTATCGAGTGAATATATTTTATTAAAAAGGAATATAATTACAAATGATTATCAGCTTAATAAATTGGAGGTAATTAACAGGCCAAAGTTAGGCCAGATAATAATGCTTAGGAACCACGATAGCTCTTTAGTATGGTTAAAAGTAGATGTCAAACCTACATTATTAGAAAGAATTATGAGTTTTATTTATAAACCTAATCAAATAAATTTGAAACTTAATTATTCTGATGGTACTACCGCCGAGTATAAGTTGTTACCAGAAATTGCCAGAGCAGGTTTTATTATTTCACCCACTATAAACGATAATAGCGATTTTTCTTGCCTTTTTACTGTAAATGGCAAATTTAATTTTTGTGGCAAAAGTGTCCTCTCATTTGTCATTAGCACACCGAACAATAAATTTCGATCAATGTATAATATGGAAAATATGATAATTAGTTCTATCCAATTCAAAGCTCCATTAACATATAACAAATCTTCTCTAACCAATGAAAATAAACCAATTGATAATGTTAAAAAAATAAATACCGAGAAGTTAAATTCGGCACTTGATATAATAAAAATTCATAATAATGCACTTCAATTAATGGGATGGGGATATATCCCCGGATATGATATATCAAAAGGTTTTATTAAATATATCTTGTTAGAATCTGGTGAATCAACTATTACATATAAAACAGATGTAGTAGAAAGACCAGATGTAGCAACAGCCTTTAAAAGCCCATCGTATAAAGACTCTGGATTTAGTGCCGAAATCCCGCTTTCACGGCTCAAGGCAACGAAATATAATATCTATTTATATATTACAAATGGCACAATAGGCGGTATCGTGCCCCTGAAAAAGGATTATATCTTTTAGAACCAGGCTTCTATATGGTATAATGCGCCTTCCCTTAATAAGCAAATAAACATAATTACTTTTTGCATGGAGTTAGAGGTCGTGAGTATCTTTTTGAATAGAGTTAGAACCTATGCAGCAAATAACCCGCTGCTAATATTTTTTATTCTTGTTTCTATATGGGTACGTTTGATATTTTGGTTTTATTCTGGTAGGGTATGGGAAGATGCTTTAATCACTTTAGCACCGGCAAGAAATGCCTGGTTAGGTAATGGGCTGACCCATCATTTAAGTGAAGCTAGAATTCACTCCTTTACTTCTCCAATAAGTGTCCTCATACCTTTGATTGGTGAAGCATTTCATCAGGGATTATTTGCTCTTAGATTTAGTTCTGTCGTAGCAAGTATTTTTACTATTTATTATGCTTACAGAATTGGTAAAATATTTAATTTACACTGGTCAGCTCAGATTCTTCTATTGGGATACTTATCCATGGATTGGCTCCAAATATTTTTTGGCATGGCCGGTATGGAAACTCAGGTCGCTACAGCAATTTTTATAGCTACATTTTATTATCTCTTCATTAAAAAATGGAAACTGCTTGGTATTCTAGCAGGGTTTGGGATGTTAGTTAGACCAGAATTTCTTTTTTGTATTCTCGTAATTGGTCTATATATGCTTGTTTGGCACAAGCGTAGTCTTCCAAAAGTTATAGTTGGGTTTGCCTGTGTAGCTATTCCATGGTACTTATTTGCATTCTTCTATTATGGTTCAATTGTACCGAATACAATTATTGCTAAAAGTGTTGGAAATCATTTTGGCCCTTTTAAAAATTCAATTCCGGTAGTTTGTTCATATTTGTTAGAATCATGGAAAAATATGGCTCCATTTGTAGAATGGTTTTTCACTAGAAATATACCAGTTCCAATGTTTTTTATAAAATTAGTTGTTTGTATAGTGCTTCTTTTATTTATTCTAGGAGTTATACGGGCCTTTATCGTTAAAGAATGGCAAGTTTTAGTTTTAGCTGCAGTTTTTATATTATTTGTAGCCTATCGTTCAGATTCTACTTTGAGTATTTATTATATGTGGTACCTGCCTCCTTTTCTAGCTTTGCTATTTATTGTGTCTGCATTTGGATTATCCTATATTCCAACTAAGATAAATTATATTTCGGCAGTTATTAGTGTGTATGTAGTAATTTTATACAGTTTGCATACTATACTTTCATTACCAAGCGAAAAACAAATCCAAGATAAAATTGAGTGCGGAGTGAGGTTTAAAATTGGTGTGATCTTAAACTCCATGATGAGTATCACTGATACTGTTATTATGGAGCCCCTGGGCTATATAGGCTATGGTGCCTTTAACAAAACAACATATGACTTTCCTGGTCTTAGTTCCAAAACTGTAGTACATAAAATAGCGCAGATGAAAGGCGGTAATATTTTAGAAATTATTAAAGCTCTAAATCCATCTTTTATAGTCCTACGGCCTCAGGAATTTAAAAATCTGGTCAATACTTACCCTGATGTCGCAAAACAATACGTGTTTGTGTCAGATATTAAAGCCGACGAAACAGACTTCCCAACATTTGGTTATTCAGAAACAAACTTTTTTTCTGATGGTGAATTTACGATTTTTAGACGCAGCGACAGATTAGTTAATGCACCCAAGCCACAGGACATGGATAAATTATTGAAGTCAGCAGATTATTATGGTATTTGTGAGAATAGCAATTAGAGGCATCAGTTAGTACTTTTGATAACTGGCATTTGGGCAGTATTGCATAAACGTAGTGGTTTCACCATTCCGTTTTCAGTAATCATAGCTACCCCCAGAAATATACTATTATAGTATATTCTGGACTTTTGGCATGAATAGCCAGTTTTATCATCATCCTGATGATATGAATTCCCGCCCCCCAGACGCGTTTGTCCCACAGGCGAGTGTTCCCGCGGATTACAACCTGTAAGGGGATAGTATAACAACTCACATGGATTACCATTTTTAATCTTTGCATACTGGGCATCAGATAATTCAATTTTGTCTAGATGGCTAACTAGTGCATCTACTGGTAATAGAAGCTTTACTAAATCTTTTATAACCTTATTTGCCAACTCATCTAATGTATATGCCTGCTGTAAATTAAAATGATTAGTTTTTGTCCTGACTAAGCCCGACAAATGTGCACCACAGCCTAATTTTTGCCCGATATCATGAGCCAGAGTTCTTATATATGTACCCTTGCTGGATAAAACACGTAAGGTTAATTCAATTTCACTTATAAAATCAATTAGCTCTAGTTCATGGATTGTAACTTCCCTGGACTTAATTTCTACCTGTTCTTTGTTTCTGGCATAATCATATAAAGCCCGGCCATTTACCTTTAGGGCAGAATAGATTGGCGGGTATTGTATGATCTTACCCAGAAAAGAATTTATGCAATCTAAAATCTGAGCCTGAGAACAGGTAACCGGACTGGTCGCGGTAACTTCGCCTTCCGCATCGTATGTAGTAGTAGCAGATCCCAATTTTATGGTAGCAATATATTCTTTATCCGAATCTAACAAGAAAGAGGAAAATTTAGTTGCCTCACCAAAACAAATTGGTAGTAATCCGGTAGCTAATGGATCTAATGTGCCGGTATGTCCTGCTTTTGCTGCATTAAATATACGTTTGGTTTTTTGTAAGGCAGTATTACTGGATAAACCATATGACTTATTTAAGAGAAGTATACCTGAGATATTTTGTTTGGACTCTTTCAATTTTTGGTTTCGTCAGAAAAATCTTTTTTAACTTCATTTAATATATTCAAGATTTTACTACCACGTGCTAAAGATTCATCATAGAAAAATTTTAGCTGTGGAATGGTGTAGGTTTTAAAGCCTTTAGATAACTCAGAACGAATAAAACCTTTTGCCATTTCTAAAGCTTTTTCTACATCCGGGCGCTTAGATTCATTTAAAACCGTCCAGTAGATTTTAGCCACAGAATTATCTTCGGTAACTTCTACGTCATTAATGGTTATCCACTCAATGCGCGGATCTTTTACCTTAAAACGTAAAATTGCCACCACATCTTTTTGGATCTGGTCAGCAATACGCTCCGAGCGGTTATGGCTGTATTTTCTCATCTATATGGTTCTTTTTACTTCGGTTATCTCATATGCCTCAATAATGTCACCAATTTTAAGATCATTGTAATCACTCACCGATAAACCACACTCATAGCCGGATTTAACCTCTTTAGCATCATCTTTAAATCTCTTTAATGAGCTTAATTCACCATCATGAATTACCATACTATCGCGAATTATCCTGATTTTCGAACTACGCTTGACAATACCATCAGTTACCATACAGCCGGCAATAACAGTCTTACCTACGCTAAATAACTGGCGCACTTCTATGTTACCCGTAATATTTTCTTTTTTCTCAGGCGATAACATGCCACTCATCGCAGCTTTAATATCATCAATGATTTCATAAATAATATTATAGTAACGAATTTCAATACCAGTTGCCTCGGATGCCTTTTTAGCCCCTGCATCAGCACGCGTATTAAACCCGATTATAATTGCATTTGATGCTAATGCCAGGTTAATGTCAGATTCATTAATTCCACCAACAGCACTATGTACTATTTGTACTTTAACTTCAGGAGTAGACAACCTCTCAAGTGAAGCACTAATTGCCTCATAAGAACCCTGTACATCTGATTTTATGATTACCGGTACTGTTTTAACTTCACCTTCACTAATTCCAGCAAACATATTCTCTAATTTTGCTGCCTGCTGGCTAGCTAGTTTGCTCTGGCGTTGTTTATCTTCCCTAAATGCAGCAATTTCACGCGCCTTGCGTTCATCTGCTACTACCATCATATCATCCCCTGCTGCAGGTACGTCGGATAATCCTAGTAACTCAACCGGGATAGATGGACCAGCACTATCTACCTGCTTGCCAACTTCATTTAGTAATGCCCTGACTCTACCATATGTAGTTCCGGCTAATACCATATCGCCTTTTTTAAGCGTTCCGCTTTGTACTAATACCGTTACAACGGAACCACGCCCTTTATCTAAGCGAGATTCAATAACCACCGCTTTTGCCGGTGTATTTAACGGAGCTTTTAATTCTAAAACTTCAGCCTGCAGTAAAATAGCATCAAGTAAAGCATCGATACCTTCGCCCTTTAGTGCCGAGACCGGCACACAAATTACATCTCCGCCCCAATCTTCGGGAATCACTTCATGCTGGGTTAATTCTTGTTTTACTCGTTCAGGATTTGCATCTGGCTTATCCATCTTATTAATAGCAACAACTATCGGTACACCTGCCGCCTTAGCATGATGTATTGCCTCAATTGTCTGCGGCATAACGCCATCATCAGATGCCACAACTAAAATTACTATATCAGTTAATTTTGCACCGCGGGCTCTAAGTGCTGTAAATGCCTCATGGCCGGGTGTATCCAAAAATGTTACCACCCCATGCCCCGTATCTACATGGTAAGCACCGATATGCTGGGTAATACCACCGGCTTCACCGGAAGCAACTTTTGCTTTACGGATATGATCTAATAACGAAGTTTTTCCATGATCTACGTGACCCATAACCGTTACAATCGGAGCACGGTTAACCATATCGCCGGCTACGTTTGCACCAAGTTGCTCTAAAAAGCTCTCCGGATCTGAATCTACACTTGCCATTGCCTTATGACCATATTCCCCGGCAACTAAAATTGCCGTGTCTTGATCCAATGACTGGTTAATAGTTGACATAACTCCCATTTTCATTAGAGATTTAATAACATCAGAAGCTTTTATTGACATTTTATGCGCCAAATCGCCAACTGTTATAAATTCGGGGATTTGTAACTCTAAAACTTGCGGCTTAACCGGTTTCTGAAATTCCTGGATTTTGGGAATTTTAATGTGCTTTGGCTTTAGCGGAGCTTTATTATTAACCGTCGTATCTTCTACGTCAGCTAAAAATGGCTGACTATCATCTATATTATCAATAACACCATCTTCCAGGCTAGAATCTGTCTTACCAATAACCTTCATTTTATTTGGCTTTTTGACAACTTTGCCAAATACACCAACTTTTCCCTTACGCTCAAAATCATCAGCAACAACTTCCGGCTTGTCTTTTACTTTTTCTTCACTAATCACGTTTGTTTCTGTTTCAACAGCTGGCTCTACTGCTTTTTTTGCAGGGATTTCAAAATTTGCTGTATGTGATTTTGCATATTCATGAATAACATCCGTCTTAGGAAGCTGAAGAGCTACCTCTTCTTTAACCTCTTCCAAAACAACAGCTTCTTCTACTTCTTCTACCAATTCGCGCTTTATTGTTTTTTTACGCTTAATTTCAACTTTTATTGAACCTGTAGCACCGCCAGTTTTGGCAACCTCAGGAGCAGCGGGTTCATTTTCTGCCACAGCTTCTGTTTTTGTCGCTACTTTTTTCTTGGCCAACGATAGTTTTTTTGGTTTATGAACATTAGCCTGAGCCAGAAATTTCATCAATACGGTTTCGTCTTCAGCTGACACTTTTTCACTAGCTGATTTACTAATTCCGGCTTTAACAAAATTTTCTAATAGCTCTGTTTGCGTTACATTTAATTTTGCCGCAAATTCTTTTATTGATATACTCATAAACTCTCCACCCTTAAATTAGTCGAAGTAACCGGATACTTCCCTAGCCTTTAAAATTAACTTATTTGCAGTTTCTAAATCAATACTTATAATATCCCTCAACTCATCACCCGATAAATCGGCAAAATCATTGATAGTTTTTACATCTTTCTCAACTAGCTGCAATAATACTTCACGCGAAAATTTAACCACATTGTTCAAATTTTCCGCTAAATGATCCATTTCGTCTTTGTGCAACATATTCTTTGTTAATAACTTGGTTTTTGCCCGATCTTGCAATTCTTTCGCCAAATCTTCATCAAACTCTTCAATATTTAATAGCTCGCTCAACTCTACATACGCAACTTCTTCTAGAGTCGTAAAACCGTTTTTAATAAGAATTTCTGAAATCTCATCATCTACATCCAGGGCACTATTAAACATGCCAACTAGCTCAGATTGCTCCCGTACATGTAAATTGCCAGCTTCAGTTTCGCCTAAGATATCAATAACGCAACCAACTAATTTGCTAACCAGGCGAACGTTTATCCCATCCGGGCCAATTGCACTGCCTAATTTATCATCTTCAACCACTACTTCAATTGCGCGCTTTTCTTCATCTACTACAATACTCTTGATCTCAGCCGGAGCAAGCGCATTCATAGTATATTTTGCTAAATCCGGATCATAATCAATAACATCAATATTTTCTCCGGCCAACTCGGCACTCACACTATCTATACGCTGATTACGAAAACCAATACATGCCCCCTTGGCATCTATTCTTGAGTCGGTTGTTGCTACTGCAACCTTGGCTCGCACACCTGGCTCGCGAGCTATACCATAAACCTCTACTCGCCCTGAAGCAACTTCCGGCACATTACTTTCAAGTAATTTACGTAGAAATTCGTTACTGGTACGGCTAATCGAGATACGTCCATTTTTAACTACCAGATCATCTTTATTTAAATAACCTTTAACCTGATCCCCTGGCTGTAAGACTTCACCCGGAATTTGATCACTTTTCATAATAATTGCTTCAACCCGGCCACAATCAACAATTGCATTACCTCGTTCAAACTTACGCACTTTACCAATCACAACCCCGCGATTGCGTGATAAATATTCGCGTAACACTACATCGCGCTCTGCATCTTTTATTTTTTGTGCTATGATATTGCGTGCGGCCTGCGCTGACACGCGCCCAAGATCTATATTCTCAATTTCTTCTTCAATTACATCGCCAATTTCAGCCTCACCGTATTTTTCGGTTGCATCGCTTAAGGATAACTCTTTATCATCATCATAAAAATCAACATCACTAGTAACTGTCCACTTACGAACAGTTTTATATTTTCCGGTAACACGATCAACCGTTACTTCAATATCCGGAAACTCACCTTCAAAGCTTTTTTTAGTTGCAATGGCTAATGCCTTCTCTAAGCTATCAAATACAACTTCTTTATCCAAATTTTTTTCTTTGGCTAGTACATCAACCAATAATAGAACGTCTTTACTCACAACTCGTACCTCCTTTTTCTATACCTTCTTTGATTTTTTATGCGATTTTAAATCAGCACGATAATCATAAACCAGACGAGCCCTTACCAGGTTATCAAAATCAAAACTCAGGATTTCATCTTTCTCTATAGATAGTTTAATTGTATCCCCAACAACTTCCATAATTTTCCCCTGGTATATTTTTTGCCCATTTACCAATTCACGAAGTTTTACTTTTGCAGTTTGCCCATTAAACCGGATAAAATCTTCCAGTTTTTTTAGCGGACGCTCAACTCCCGGTGAAGAAATTTCTAAACGATTATATTCAATTTCTTCAACCAAAAATAATTTGCTTAAATGATCAGATATATTTTCGCAATCTTCAATGGTCACACCTTCAGGTTTATCTACAAATACCCGTATTAGCTTTGCCGGTGTAATCTCTACATCTACCAACTCATAGCCAAGACCGGGGATAGTTTGCTCTAAAATTGTATTTATCTTCATAATTCACATATAACATCATATACTATAAAACAAGTATTAAAAAAGTGAGCCCTAAGAGGCTCACTTAATTATATTTTTATATTCCCGTTATTATAGCACTATTTATCCTTGCTTAGGAAATTAATTTTACGAATAATGTTGTTTTACTTGTTCAATAACCCTGCAAGTTGGCTTTATCAAAAAAATCGACATAACCCCAACAATGATAGTAACTACCCCCAACCGATAAAATAATGCCATATAAGCCTGTAACGTATCGCTTTGTGCTATTTTTCCAACCGTATCCACCGCCGCAAATGCAGACAACTGTCCACCAATTTGAATGCCAAGGGCCGTTACTAGAAACCACACGCCTTGTCCAAATCCACCATAACGTTTTGGCAATAGTTGTGCAATCATGGATAAACCTATTGCTGAAACAAACAATTCCCCTAATGCAAACAACCCAAAAGCCAGTACAAGCCAGAAAATTGACACCTGGGAGTTGTTATCTGAAAAAAATTGACTGGCAACCCCCAAAACCATAAAACATAAGCTCACAAAAATCAAGCCAAGCGCAAACTTGCCCGGTATTGAAAAATCCTTACCCTTCTTTTTACTCCGCCACATATATATATTAGCTAGTATAGGTGATATGAGAATAACAAAAAACGGATCTAAACTTTGGGTCGAGCCAGCCGGGATATTATAGCCAAATAATGATAATCTAACATTATGCAGGGCAAATAAGGTCATGGACGTTGCCGATTGAATATATAAAATCCAAAAAATAACCGACTGCAGCATAAGCATAAGTGCTACATACATACCACGCGCTTCATGATGATTAAGCCTACCTGCGAGATATAAATATGCAACTAAAATTAGCACTGAGGCTGAGTACATAATAACCCGGCAAAGGATTAAATCTCTAAATAGCCAACTAAAGACAAAAGCAAAAACAATACCTAAGGCTACAATTATGGTCATTCGGAGCCACATTTTTTTATCACTATTACCAACCTGGTTATCTGAATGTTTCAGTCTGGGCAGAAAAATAAAGTAAGAAATTAAGGCAATAACCATACCAATTGCCATCAAAGACAAACCAATCGAATAACCAAATGCCTGAGATATAACCGGCACTATTATTATACTACTTAAACTCCCTAAGTTTATAGACATATAAAAGTATGTGTACGCAGCATCAAGGCGTGGATCCTGCTCTTCAAAACACCTGCTTACATAGTTTGTAGCATTGGTTTTGAATAACATATTTCCTACTACTATCAGACCAAGTGCCAGATATACCCCATAAATCTTCGGGGCAATACATAGCATACCATAACCGGATACCAAAAATAAAATACCCAACAAATAAGAACGCCGTAAGCCCAGCCACTTATCACCAATAACCCCACCTGCCACCATGAAAGCATAAGCAAGGGCAAAAAAAGACCCTACCAAAACATTCGCTTTTGATTCCAACATACCAAATTGTTTGATAAAATAAATGATGGCTGTTGCCTGAATTCCATAAAAAGCAAACCGCTCCCAAAATTCAATAAACAAAACGGCATAAAAGGTCTTGGGCATATGCCAAAACCCGGTTTTTAAGGTTTTGACATCCAGATTTATTGACATTCAACTCTCCTAGGAATATATGAATTCCCGCCTACGCGGGAATGACATGCTTAATAAATAACGGCACACCTTCGCCATTAACCGAATCTTCTGTAACCCTCACTGTTACTACATCATGAAATGTCGGTAGATCAAACATAGTATCCAGAAGCACATTTTCGATTATTGATCTAAGACCTCTGGCACCAGTTTTCCTGGATATAGCTTTTTTGGCAATGGCTACAATTGCATCATCATCAAATTTTAATTCAACATCCTGCATTTTAAATAACTTTTGATACTGCCGAACCAATGCATTTTTAGGCTCAGTCAAAATTTTTACCATACTATCTAAATCCAACTCTTCCAAAACCGCGTGAATTGGTAAACGGCCAATAAACTCGGGAATTAGCCCAAATTTTACTAAATCGTTTGGCTCTGCCTCTTTCAGATAAACATTCTTACTTGCCGCATCATCCTTGGAAACTACACTTGCAGCAAAACCAATACCGGATTTTTGCGTACGCATTTGTATAATTTTTTCCAAACCATCAAATGCACCACCGCAAATAAATAATATGTTACTTGTATCCAAATGGATCATCTCACGCCCCGGATGCTTGCGACCGCCTTGTGGTGGAACATTAGCTACAGTACCTTCTACTAATTTGAGCAATGCCTGCTGTACGCCTTCACCTGATACATCACGGGTTATTGATGGATTTTCAGATTTACGCGCAATTTTGTCAATCTCATCAATGTATATAATACCTCTTTGGGCTTTTTTTGCATCAAAATTACAATTTTGTAATAATCTCACTAATACATTTTCTACATCATCTCCTACATAGCCGGCTTCAGTCAAGGTTGTGGCATCGGCAATTGCAAATGGTACATGTAAAAACCTGGCTAATGTTTGTGCCAATAAAGTTTTACCCGAGCCAGTCGGACCAATCAATAAAATATTGCTTTTACTCAATTCACAATCATCTTCAGCTGTATCATAAATTCGCTTATAATGGTTATACACCGAAACAGACAAAATTTTCTTAGCTAATTCCTGACCAATCACATACTTATCAAGTTCGTCACGAATTTCATGCGGTGTTGGAATTGACTGCGTGGCATGCTCAACATCTGTTTCTTCCGGACTGGATTTTAAAATTGTTGCGCACTTTTCAATACATTCATTGCAAATGCGCCCATGATCACCCTCAATCAGATGTAGTACTTCTTTTTCTGACTTACCACAAATTGAACAATTTTTTCCTAACATAAGTTCCTACCTCCCTAGTTACGTTCGGACCGGGTAGTCCATACAGAATCAATTAAACCATACTCTTTGGCTTCTTCTGCGCTCATAAAATTGTCCCGGTCAGTATCACGTTCAATCTCTTCCTCTGTCCTACCAGTATGCTTAGCTAACAATTGATTTGATTTACGTTTAGTAAATAAAATGTTTTTGGCTAAAATTTCAATATCAGAGGCTTGTGCTGCACCATTCATTCCGCCTAATGGTTGGTGAATCATAATTCGTGAATTTGGTAAGGCAAAACGTTTTCCTTTGCTACCAGCTGATAATAAAAAAGCCCCCATTGAACATGCTTGCCCTATACACAAGGTATTAACATCACATTTTATAAAGTTCATCGTGTCATATATAGACATACCGGCTGAAACTGAACCACCCGGTGAATTTATATAAAAGTATATATCCTTATCCGGATTCTCGGCTTCTAAAAATAGCATTTGCGCCACAACTATATTGGCAGTTTGGTCATTTACCTCACCAACTAAGAATACTATTCGATCACGTAAAAGACGCGAATATATATCAAAGGAACGTTCACCTTTTGCACTTTGTTCCACAACTACCGGAACATAATTATTCATCTCTATCATTTATTGTCCAACCTTTTTATTTAGTGTTCTTGAAAAAATTGATCTATCTTCATATTTAAAGTTATAAATTAACGCGCTCTGCGCGGCAAAACGAGGATCTGCCTCTAACTCTTTTGCGTACTGGTCTTTAAAAAACGGATAACCATAGGCAAGTATATTAGCATAATATGTCGCCCCGGTTTCGTCTCCTGCAATTTTATGCGTAACAATTTGTTTAAATAATACTCCGGGATATGGCAGTAAATTACCCATCATATCCGCATATTTTAATTGCTCAGCCGGGGTCAACACTGCATTAGTTTGCGGGCTGCCTGGCACATTATATGCATCCATCACCATTAGAGATGGTACAGACCAAATTTGGCTCGCATCAATTATATATTTTAATTGGTTTACGTTATTTGCATAATCATCCGAATCTTTTGGAATCATTGTATATGCGACCAACTGGTTATATATCGGCACATTTATTATTGCAAACCAGATAAAACAGATAAATAACAGCCAACCCACACTCTTTAAAATTTTATTATTATTGATAGTAAAAACCGGCTTGTCTACGGATAGTAACAAAATAATATACATTAAAAAGTATGCATACCATAGGGGGTATTGGAACAAACCTTGAGCAAACATGGTCAGGATAATAAATGAAATAAATAATGTATGATAATTATTAAAATTTCTGAATATTCTATATAGTGTGTATATAACGCCATAAGCAATAGTTATCGCAAAACCGATGATCCCTGTTTCAGCCAGGATATTTAACGGCGTATTATGGCTATGCGTATACAAGGCCTGATTGGCGGGAATATAACTAAACCGCGGGTCAGTAAACATAATATCAATTGCCGCTTTAGGGTACTGAAACCAGCCAACCCCAAAAAGTGGGTGACTCATAAAAATGACAATGTCTTTATACCATTCATAAAACCTACGATAGGTTGATTGATTAATATTATCTGCTGAAAACCGGTATAAACCCGAAGTTGCTTCTTTTGCCGGTAAAAAAACTTGAGTGATTTTAGGTAAAATAGCCTCAACAATAACCAATGAAATAATTAGGCCAAATAGCATATAGAAAATCTGGCGATTAGTTTGGCGATTTTCAGTATTCTTGCGATTAGCAAACACAAAAACTACTGCCATAAGTAAGGCAAAAATAAAGAATACAAAAGGAATCCTTGACGTCGTAGCACTTAAAATTACAATAAAAAATAATTCGACAACAAAAAATACAACCTTGTTTATTTCTTTTATAAAATATAAGTATGCCAGGGCAAAGACCCCCATGGTTATAAAATCTACGTAATCATTCTTTTGCCCAACATTACCAAATACATTATCCTCACGATTAGTTACATATAAAATAATATCTTTAAAGTTTTCTGCCAGTGTTGTATACTGCAAGAAACCATAAATTGCCTGAACCAAAGCACCGATAACTATTGCCCAAGCAATCATTTTAAATAATTGCTGCTGCCCTTCTTCTTTGCCCCCGACATAGGATGTCACACCGATAGATAATGCTAAGCCGATTAAAACTTCTATAGCAACGTCAATATTTATACCCGAAAAATATACATTTACTATTGGAATCTGGAGTAACAGAAACACAATAAATAAAGCACAAGCTATTCCTACATTTGAAATTGAAATCTGCTCCTTCCTAAATATCATAAGTATTGCGGATAAACTAGCTAGACATAGCGCTAATAGCTCAGAATAAAACTTAGTTACCGGAAAATAACTATAAGGAACCAAAAACGGTACAGTAAATAAAGCAATTAAACTTAAAAAAATCAACTTATCTAAAAATTTTCGCTGCATTATTTTTTCTCTCCAATTATTTTTTATGGATTCCCGATCACACACGCGTGTGGAAGCCAGGAATGACAAACTTCTATCTTTCTGATTGCCAGAAGGCATACCATGCCATATTACTATACTTCCATGGCCTGGTCAAATACTTACTCTTTGGAAAATTTAGCGCTAATACTTTTTGGGTATTAGTACTCAACGTTTTTTGTCCTAATTTATCATAAGCTACAACCTGTATTGCTAATGCCTCTTCTACATATGATGTATTAGGATAGTTGGTAATTACATTTTGTGCCCTGCTAATTGCTGCTAAGTATGCCTTTATACTCATATAGTAACGAGAACGATAAATTTCTCCCCTGGATAATGCATTAATCAAACGGTTAATTTTATCTTTGGCATCGGGAGTATATTTGGAATTTGGATAGTTTGATACTAAAGTGGTAAATGCTTTATATGCCTCTAAAACACTCCTGGGATCACGCTCACTCAAATCTTGCCCGGAAAACCGTGACATTAAACCATTATCATTTTTGTAATTTATATACCCTTTCAAATATAGCGCATAATCCATATTTACGTTGGTCGGATATGTAGTTATAAATTGATCTACCGTCGGCAAAGCCAGTTCCGGCTTATCATCCTGGTAATAGGCATATGCCAGGTCTAAAAGCCCTTGCTGGGCATACACCCCGTATGGGTAAGTAGACTCTAATACCCTGTATAGTTTTGTTGACCTGGTATAGTTGTGATTCGCTAACTCAGTACTGGCCTCAGCATATAGCTTTTGTACCGTCCAACCCTTAGTTTCTTCTCTAACCGGATCATCACTATCTGAACATGATATTGTAAAAAGTGTTAAAATCGCTAATATTAACAGCCGAACGTATAAAAACATTATGAAAATTGAATCTCTAAATAGTATTGATAGCACTGAACCATATTTCGTCACCATTCCTAATAATCTGGCAGGCCTTAGAATAGACGCAGCTTTAAGCGTAATTATACCAGAATTGTCTAGAAGCGTAATCACTAATTGGATAAAGGCCGGTGCAATTTTAGTCGAAGATAAAATCCCCAAACCCAAAGACAAAGTTGTTGGCTCCGAAAAGGTATTTATAACCCCTATAATAAGTGAGGATAAACTGGCATTCACCCCAGAAAATATTGATTTGGATATTGTTTATAGCGATGAGAATATTATTGTAATTAATAAACCTGCCGGACTAATCGTCCATCCGGGTAACGGGAACTGGAGCGGCACCCTTCTGAATGGTCTATTATACCACTTTGCTGAATTACAAAATATTCCCAGAGCCGGAATTGTTCATCGTCTGGATAAAGATACCTCCGGGCTTATGGTAGTAGCGCGTACAGCATTAGCCCAGGTGAAATTAGTTGAACAATTACAAAATAGGACTGTATCACGTATATACCGCGCCATAGTTACCGGGCATACTCCACAAAAAGGCGTGATTAATAAAAATATCGGACGTGATCTAAATAACCGTATCAAAATGGCAGTTTTAAATGTCGGCGGAAAAGAGGCAATTACCCATTTTCGTACATTGGAGTATTTTAGCGAGTTTAGTTACATTGAATGTAAGCTGGAAACCGGGCGTACTCACCAAATTCGCGTTCATATGCAATCTATCCATCATCCATTAGTAGGTGATCAAACCTATGGTAGTCGTAAAATTAATTACCCACAGAGCATTGTCGATGCAATTATTAGCCTGAATCGCCAGGCATTACATGCATTAAAACTTAGTTTTATTCATCCGGCAACCAATGAAGTAATGAGTTTTACCTCTAAAATACCGGAGGATATGAAGGTATTGTTGCAGGAGTTACGAGGGGAAGTTGAGAATTTTGATGACGAGGCTTATGATGATGGTAATTGGGAAGTAATGTATGTCAATGAATAATTTTATAATTCCGGATTGGGATGCGCCATTCGGGGTTAAAAGTCTGGTTACCACCCGCCTTGGTGGCGTTAGTGCTGCCCCATATGATACCTTTAATTTGGGAAATCATGTGGGGGATAATCTCGAAAGTGTCCGGCAGAATAGACAAATCTTAAGGAAATACCTCCCAAGTGAACCATTGTGGCTTAATCAAACGCATAGTGATAATGTATTGCAGATTTCTGAACCAGATTTAGTAAATAATAAAACTTTGGCCGAGAATCTGTTATTGCCGCATGATGCAAGCTATACTTACAGTAAAAATAAAGTGTGCGTTGTTATGTCAGCTGATTGTATTCCGATACTTTTAACAGATAAAAAGGCAAGTTTTGTCGCCGCAATTCATGCCGGCTGGCGCGGTGTGGAAAATGGGATTATAGCAAGCACTATAGGTCAGATTTGTAAAGATGTTGCTAACATAATAGCTTATATTGGGCCCGCTATTTGTAAAGACCATTTTGAAGTCGGGCCTGATGTGCTTGAAATGTTCACCCAAAAAGATAAAAACTATGGGCTTTATTTCAATAAAAATGGTACTGGCAAATTTAACTGTGATTTGACTGGTATTACCAGATCACAATTGTTAAAATGTGGTTTATTGGCAAATAACATTTATTTATCTGGGATGTGTACTTACTGTGATAAAGAACGGTTTTTCTCTTACCGGAGGGATGGAATAACCGGAAGGATAGCCAGTTTAATCTGGCTATCCTAGCTATAATGGCCTTTAGATTGGACTATATTTAAAATCAGTACTGTCAGAATAGAAATACTGCGTATTATATCCTGTTGGGCTAACCGAATATAAAGTTTCGACACCATTTACTATGTGCCCGCCCACCCCAAAAATGCGCCTATCACCAAAACCATTCACAAAGAAATTATTAACGCCAGGAGTCATTAAAATTGGGTAGTCAAAACAGTATAAGGATTTACCACCAAATTGTGGAAAATATGTTTTAAAATATTGATTATCGGCTGTTGTATCAACTACACATGCAGCTGAATATGTTTTTGTTATTGGAGAATATGCAACAAACCCTCCCATTACATTATCCGCAACATCCCCAACTCTATTAACTCCCCCATTATTTGGTATAAAAATAAACGTTCCTATTGGACTATTCATTTCCATAATTAAGGCCATGTTACTAGCAAAATTAATTGAGGACTGATACATACTACGCATGCTTTTTACTTGATTGGCAGAAGAAATACACTCGGTATTAATCTTATTTGTATCACCATAACACGCATTAATAATATTAAAATTGTTATAATTATAAATCATTGTGGTATAGTCCTTAGTTGCCTGGACTATATTGCGTTTTGTAGGATCATCTACGTAAGAAGAAGAAAGATAAAAGCTTTGTTGTTGGTATGTGTTAAGATAATTCAACATCTGTCTATCTTGTGTAATAGTAGTAGTCAGATAATTCTTTGCTGCCTGCTCAGCTGGCGTGAGTGGGGTTAAGGATGCCTCTACGCCAAACCTTGAGTACTCTCTGGTACTAAAATCGTAAGTAAATAATGTACTTGGATCTTTAAAATTTACGCTAGTTTGAAAATCATTCTGAGCATAAGCTATTACATCATTAATTATAGCTTGGCAGCTATCAAGATTAGTGGCACTGCAAGTTACAACATTATACCCTTGTGGACCAGGACTGCCAAATATTTTGGCTAATTTAGTTGGATCTCCGCCAAGTTGATAAGCTTTTATCGCAAAAGTTGCATTTTTGGTGGAGCTTTGTTCTGAATGCTCAAAAGCACCTTTTATTGATCCGATTCCAGCAATTGAACCAGAAGCTTCGCCCTCAAACTGTTCTTTCGAAGCAGCATTAGCAAATTGAATGGATACATTAACTATTAATACCGCCCCTTCTTTGGCACTTTGTACAATTGAATTGCCGCATACATTTGTAAAGGCATCATTCCCTTCTGCTAACAAACTTTGGGCGCTTGAGCTCAATATATTATTTCCTACACCTTTTACTGTGAAAGTTGCATCAGCTGCCATGCTCTGCACATAATTAAAATTAATTGACTGACGTGTATCCATACTATCCCTCGTATACTTGGCTGCCAATGATACAGAAAATAAACCAAAATCTGCACTTCCACTAATGCTGGTATTTAGCAAACTACCTATCTCCTGAGCTGATACAGCATCAGTAAAATCTATTGATCCTTGTGGATTAGATAATACAATTGCACTCGGATCATCTGCATTAACTAGACAGCTAAGCCCTTCACTCATACCGGTACGGTCATCAAAACCATAACCAAGTCTAACCGGAACTTCGTAATCGTTATCTTTGAAATCGTGCTTTGAATTCTTGGACAGAGAATCACTTTTTGCAGATCCGGATAATGCAGGTGACGCGCCTCCACCAGTGTTATTTCCGGTACATGCAGTAAAAAGCAATAAACTTGTTGTTACTAAACTTATTTTTTTAAGCTTATATTTCATTTCAATACTATCTCCTAAATAGTCGTACATTTTATTTATAGTTACAATGTAACTAACCTAATTGGTTTATATTTTTATACATAACCAAATCCAGATTGTATCATCAATATAATGGATTTAGATAGGATCTTTATGAAACAAGGCTGAAAAATCACTAATGCAATTAATAAGTTAAACTAGCCTTGTCTAAGGGATCTATTTTATAGAGGCTTGAGAAAATTTATATACCAAGTTTTGGTACTTGCTTTGGGAAGGTCCATTTTAGACTTAGGCTTACCCAGATATATCGGGAGGATAGCCAGTTTAATCTGGCTATCACAACCATAATAGTCTTTAGATTGGGTTATATTTAAAGTCGGTAGCGTCTGAATAAACATACCCTAAATTACCGCCACTAGGACTTGGTGGATACAAGGTTTCTACGCCATTCACCATATGCCCGGCAATACCCTGGAAGCGTCTATCGCCAAAATCCTTAACAAAGAAATGCTGTATTCCAGGAGCAATTGGCACCAATATATCATAACAATAAAGAGATTTGCCAACTAACTGTGGTGCTACAACTTTAAAATACTCATTATCACTTGAGGTATCAATAGAGCATTCTGATGTATATGACTTAGTTGTTGGGTCATATGCAATAAATCCGCCCATTACGTTATTAGCAACGTTGCCAACCCTACTATCTCCAGTATTAGTTGCAACAAAAATCATCTCACCTATAGGACCATACATCTCTATAGTTAGTGCTAAAGTATTTCCTACATAAATTGATGTTTGGTACATACTACGCATACTCTTTACCTGATTCGCTGCCGATATACATTCAGTATTTATTTTATTGGTATCACCATAACAAGAGTTAATTATATTAAAATTATCATAATTACTAATCATGGTAGTGTAGTCTTTAATGGCCTGGGTAACATTACGCTTGGTAATGTCATCTACATCGGTATTATAAAAACTTTGTTGCTGATAAGCATTTAAATAGCTTAACATCTGTCTATCTTGCGTAATAGTAGTAGTTAGATAGTTTTTCGCAGCCTGCTCATCTGGTGTCAGCGGTGTGAGAGATGTTTGTACACCTAGTGCAGCGTATTGGTTTGAATCAACCTCATAAGTATATAAAGTACTTTGATCTTTAAAGTTTACGCTAGTTTCAAAATCATGTTGTGCATAACCAATTACATCATTAATAATATCTTGGCAACTATCCAGATTAGTAGCATTACACTTTACAATATTATATTGGCCTTGTGGATCAGGATTACCAAATATTTTAGCCAATTTAGTCGGATCTCCACCAACCTGGTAAGCTTTTACTGCAAACGTTGCATTTTGCGTAGAACTCTGTTCAGAATGCTCAAAAGCGCCTTTGATTGATCCTATTCCGGAAATTGAGCCGGAAGCTTCACCTTCAAATCGTTCTTTTGACGAAGCATTTGCAAATTGGATAGATACTGTAACCATTAGCACCGCACCTTCTTTAGCACTTTGTACAATCGAATTACCACAAGCATTAGTAAAGGCATCGTTCCCTTGGGCTAAGATGCTTTTTGCTGCTGGACTAAGTATATCGTTACCAATTCCTTGTACTTGAAAAAACGCATCTGCTGACATAGTTTGTAAATAATTGAAATTAATTGATCGGCGTGTATCAGTGCTATCTCTTGTATAGTTTGCCGCTACTGATGCAGAAAATATTCCAAAATCTGCGTTTCCACTAATACTTGTATTTAGCAGATCACCCATTTCTTGTGAAGAAATAGTATCACTAAAATCTATTGAACCTTGAGGGTTTGACAGTACAATGGCACTTGGATCAGTTGCATTAACCAGACAACTTGCTCCTTTTGCAACTCCAGTGCGATCGTCAAAACCGTAACCCAATCTAGGCAGCGGCGTGTACCCTATATTTTTGAGGTCAGCTTTAGTGCCACTCCCAGCAAGAGAATCAGATCTTGCTGGAGCTGATAGCGTAGGCACCGTACCTCCTCCACCAGTGTTATTTCCGGTACATGCAGTAATAACCAATAAACTTGTTGTTACTAAACTTATTTTTTTAAGCTTATATTTCATTCCATATATCTCCATTATTATTAAATTTTTAGTTACGTGATATTAACTAACGTGATTAGTCAATATTTTATAGAGCCAGACTCAGATTTTATAATTATCTAATAAAATTACCAGACTTGCCTTAGGAAGCAATTGTAGAGAAATTTGAGGAAATTTATATACCAAGTTTTGGTATTTGAGTGGGAAATGTCCATTTTAGATTTATGCTCGCCCAGATATACCGGGAGAATAACCAGCTCATCTGTTAAACAGAGGCAAGCCTAGGAGGCTAAAATGCCACAAATAATATATACCTGCATTTATCAGAGATTTTTAATGTACGTACATTAGTCACTTCACTTCGCGAAAGTGGCACTCCATACCAAATGATTTTTCCTGGTCCGTCGAATATTTGCTGCCACCATTAAATCCGGCATGCGAATTAACAGCCCACCTATTATCATCACTATTTTTATATAAAAAATCATTAAATTGACCATTATCACGAAAGCTAACTGTCACCTCAGATTTAGAACCATCTGACTCCAGTACATACTCAAAATAAGTTTTCTCAACTGCTCCACTTAGTTTTATATTTTCATATTTTTTCACAGGATGAACGTTATCCTTAAAAGCAAAACTAAGTTCGTTGCTCTTATTTATTCGCACCTGAAATTCAAACGGTGGATTTTTCACCCCCTTGTCTACCTGACAACCAAGATTCATAATAGCATTAGCTATACCTACGCTAAAAGTTAATGATACCACTAAACTCATTTTTGCTTTCATATTAATCCTAAAAGAAATATAAAGTTTGCTTCCACAAGAGCAATAACATTTTAAATTACAAATATTTATTCTAAAACTATCAGGTATATACTGATAGCAACTATTGTACATGAATTTCAAAAAACTCTCATACGGAATTTCAATGTAGGAAATTACTGGAGTAGTTTTATTAACTGGCTGGACTTAACGATAATTGCTGGTATTCAAAATCTGGGGATGTTTGAAATTGAGTGGAGATTTTTTTGTGTAAATAACGAGATAATTCTTTGCGATTGGCAAATTGGTATGCATTAACCCGTGGCAGCGCTGTTATTTTAACTAACATACCATTTAGTTTTAGTGAACTGATTAAACATTGCCAGAAATTAATTTCATCTGCATAAGAAGTAGCGCTAGTTGGCCTACCATCTTTTGTATAATATTGGATCACCAAAGGTAGCACAGTTGCATTTGCTTGCATTACCGATTCAAATAAAGCTGACTTAAACGGCATAACTTCGAACCCTAAACCGGTCTTGCCTTCGGGGAATAATCCAACCATTCCCCCTGATTGTAACCTCTCACGTACTACCCGGACAATCTGAACTAAATCCCGCTTACGCTGACGGTCAATAAAAATTGCATTGCCGCTTTTAATTAATAAACCAATAATTGGCCAATTTTTTACTTCTTTGCGGCTTATAAATCCAACTGAATGCTTAGTATAAAGGATGGGAATATCAAGCCATGAAATATGATTGGCTACAACCATGGAGTTTTTATCTACATATTCAGTAGGAACTCCTTCAACCGTAATTCTTATTCCAACTATTAATAACGTACCATTTGCCCAGAATTTTATGAAGCGTATCCAAATACGATGCGGCAATATTGGGTAAAATAAAATAACTAATAAACAACAAAAAAGGGTAAACAGAGCTAATGCAATTATTCTAGCTATAACCATTAACATATAACATCCTCTTTATACAATACAGAATGCATTATATGATATTTAGGCTATGTCTTGCTGTAATTATTATAAATAACTAACAATATATAAATTGTCTCATTATTCAAAAATTTATGAAAAGAGATTGCACACCTGGCGGATAACCAGTTTAATCTGGCTACCCTAGTCAAAAAACTTATTTTTAAATATATTTACAAGACACTTTTTCAAGCCTATGTTGCGGACCATTTACGTAGTAACTGGAGCCTGCAAACGAAAATTCTTCTATAAATTCATTCAATTTTGCTTCTGGAGAAGAATAATAATAATTTTGTATATCCCAAGAATCTTTTTCATCGTTAGGGTTTACGTAGAAAACTGCTGCTAACTCCCACATATCACTCTTATTTCTATATGTAATAATTCTCAAAACTTCTCCACCACTCATTAGCTTATCAAAGTTTTTCTCTGTAGTATCCGGATCAGCTTTCACACTTCCAGGGCCGTCACCCCTAATAAAGCTATATGAGCGACCACTAAGAACCTCATGTGATCTTTTATTTCTCATAATATCTTTTCCCTTTTCCAGTTTTATATTTTCCAGATGAATTGTAACAATTCCCCCCCGCTTAAAGGTAAAGTTAAGATTGTCATGCTCTAAGCTCCAAACAATATTTATAGGCTCCTTGACTTCCTTATTTATATTACATTCAACCTTAACAGCATCCGCTGTCCCCATGCATAAAGTTAATGATGCAAGCAGGCTAATACCATACAAATTCATTTTACTTATTTTCATTTTTACTCCTATACTTATTTAAATTATTAAATATTAGCCAACATTAGCTTAAAATTTTAAGACATTGCCACTTTTAATTAATAAACCAATAAGCCAATTTTTGACTTCGCATCTACTTATAAATCCTACCGAATGTCTATAAACATTTTTTCATACTGCCACCGTCAATATGCACCAAACTGCCGTTTATATATGAGGAATATTCGCTTAATAAAAATGTAATAACATTTGCCGCTTCTTCCACGGTACCATAGCGCCCAACTGGGATATTGGCTGAATTAGCGTTAATTACCTCTTGTATAGAAGAGGAGTTAGTTTCAGCTCTTACCGAATCTAACTTTTCTAACCGTTTAGTTGCCACTTTGCCAATTGGTACGGTAGTAACCGTAATTCCATGTATGGCTACTTCATTGGCAAGAGTTTTTAGCCAGGCGGCCAGAGCTGATCTGATGGCACTCGAAATTACCAGTCCGGGGGCTGGCTCAATTATAGTTGAGGATGAAATTGAGACTATACGCCCAAACCCATTAGCCTTCATGGAATCAATACATTTACTTACTAATGTTATTTGGGATAAAAAAAGTGACTGAAAATATGTGTGCCAGTCAAGTATGGGGACATCAACTGAATTTTTTACAAATGGTGGACCACCGGCATTTAAGACTATAGAATCTACTTTTCCATTCCACTTAGCTGTAACCTGGCTCCAAATTTCATTAACGCTATTTGGATTGGTTAAATCGCAATTAACATAAATATTCTGGTGGTTTTTCCGACTTATTTCATTAATTTTAGCATACGCTGCTTCTAATTTTGCTATGTCCCGACCGACAATACATGCGTTTGCATTGTTCTGTGCAAGTTGCAGCGCAACTTGCAACCCAATGCCATCACTGCTTCCCAGGACAATTATATTTCTATTCCTAAAATCCAGTTGCATAGTTAACCCTTTAAAGAATATTGGGCCTGGTATTCTCAAAAAGAAGTGTAAATGGCCCCTCTATTTCGCACCAATTATTATAAAGCCTTATACTACCATCAACACTTAGAGCTTTTAATTGCAATTTATCTAAAAAATAATTTTCTGGATTAATTGATTTATAGATCCTGGCTTCCACATCATATGCAGGATATCCGCTCTTCCACTCTACTTGGCTCATGTCGCCGTCTTTATAAACGTTCCACAATAAAACTATTCTTTCAGAGTTAAAACGATGACTTTGCGCACCAGGATTAGTTTCGTCATCTATACTACCTATGTTAGGCTCATTAAGATAAACGCATCTTCCGGTTTGCACAAGTTGTTCATGGGCTTGGGCCGTACTAAGGCAAGATAAAACAAAAAGCATAAATAAATACTTATTTAGCTTAGGATTTGTTTTCATATAAATATTAAGCTCTAAAAAAATGTTGTTTGACGATTTCTGTTACTGCATTTAAGCTTGCGCTACTATCTATTGCAAGGCTTTCTCTGTGTAAAATTTCATTTAGCCTATCAGGCACAGGTATCGTTATGCCCAGCAATGGCTCGATTACTGTCTCAAATTTACTTGGGTGTGCCGTAGAAACCACAATCCATGATTTATCTGCATCATTGGCATCTAAACAATTTTCCCTAACATATACTGCAGTTGCTGTATGCGGGCAAATTATAACCTTGCTCTTTGCATAGGCAGATGTTATTGTTTGCCGAATTTGCTCATCATTAACGCTATAAGCACTAACATTTGATACAAAATCAGCAAAGTTTGGATATAATGTATGTAACCGTTCAAAATTACTTGGGTTGCCTACATCCATAGCATTAGCCAATGTTGCAACACTTGCCTTTGGAGTAAATATCCCATTTTTAACAAAATCAGGAATAATTTTATTGGCATTCGTTGATAAAACTATTTTATCTATCGGGAAACCCATGCTTTTAGCAAAATACGCAGCCGTTGCATTACCCAGATTACCTGTTGGAATAATAAAATTGACACTTTTACCAGTTTTTAAATAAGAATGGTAGCTCGTATAGGCATAATAAGTCATTTGTGGCAATAAACGTCCCAGATTTATACTATTTGCACTACTAATATGTGCTATATTTTCCCACCATTTATCTGTAAAAGCTTCTTTTACAATACTTTGGCAGTTATCAAAATTACCATTAACTGCAATAGCAACAACATTATCACTATAGGTTGCTATTTGCTGTTCCTGACGTTTAGAGATCTGGCCTTTGGGAAATAACACAACAATGTTTATATTAGATTTGCCATAAAAGGCATTGGCTACTGCAGATCCGGTGTCACCAGAGGTTGCAACCATAACAGTAATTTTTTTATTTTTATCTAATTTAGCTAGTTCGTTCATTGTTTCTGATAAAAATTGTGCACCAAAATCCTTAAATGATAATGTAGGGCCATGATATAGCTCCAGAATTTGAGTTTTATCATCTACTACAGTCAATGGTAGAGGAAAATTAAATGCATTGTGGCAGATTCTGCCTAAACTCGATTCAAGTATATCACCGGCAAAATAATCTTTTAAAATAGCCGCAGCAAAATTTGCATAACTCATATTCTGATCTATGCCCGATAAATCTATTTTAGGAAAATATGCAGGTAGGAATAAACCACCGTCATCAGCCAGACCTATGCTTATTGCTTCTGCGAGGGTTACCTTTTTCTCTTTATTACGTGTACTGTAGTAAAACATTTAATCTATCCTATTTAACGTGGGCGCCATTGTTACTAATTGGTGAAATCCACCAATCGGTTTTTATCCCAAATTGTTCAAAACCTTCTATCATCTTAGCGGCTATTTCATGAGCCTCCCTTACAGTCTCACTAAGAGCAAACATGGATGGCCCCGAACCAGAAAAAGAGCACGCTAATGCACCAGCATTAAGGGCTATCTCTTTTACCGGATAAAACCCAGGTACTAAGTGCGCACGCTGTGGTTCAATAACCACGTCATTTAATGAACGTTTTAATAAGCCTATATCTTTTGTATATAAAGCTGCCATAAAACCCGCTAAATTCGCGCTTTGCATTACATAATTTTTCATAGCAACATCAGGTTTTAGAATACCTCGTGCCGCTTTTGTTTCAACGACTAAATGCGGATGTATAACTATACATTGCAACTCTGGTGTTGGTAGCTTAATTATATCTATCGGATCAATACTTCTAGTTAATGTCACCCCCCCGTAGATACATGGGGCAACATTATCAGCATGCTTTCCACCCGAAGCTAATTCTTCCCCAAATAATGCATAATGTACTAGCTGCTCATTAGATAATGGCACTTCTAAAAAATGATTAAATGCAACTAATGCAGCAACGGCGGATGCAGCAGACCCACCCATGCCCGAACCAATAGCTATACCCTTTTTTATTCTAAGCGAAAAACCACAATCAATTCTAAAATCTGCACACACTTTTTGAATAACAATTGATGCTGTATTTTTACTGCTAATTAACGGTAGTTCTTGTTCTGATTCTATAGAGTCAATTACAATCTGGCCATCGCTACGTTTAATAAGAGTAACTTCATCACCAACATCATTAAGGGCAAAACCCAGTATATCAAACCCAACTATCATATTGGCACTGGTTGCCGGCGCAAATGCAATTGCTTGTGTTATATTTTTTATCATATAGATGCTGCTAAACGTAGTAGATCAGCAAAAATTCCAGCAGCTGTAACTTCAGCGCCAGCTCCCGGTCCCTGAATAATAATCGGTTGATTCCCGCAATAACGCTTTGAATGAATAATCAACATATTATCTGTTCCACGTAAGCGATTAAAAGGATGATCTTGCTTACACGGCACAATTGAAACACTTAATGTTTTATTTTCTTTAATGCTAGCTACATAACGGAGTTTCTCATTATTTTTATTGGCTTTTTCCACCATTTTTTGCATAGCATCATCACATTCAGAAACCCGGGACATAAATTCATCAAGGCTACATTTACGCAAATTGGCAGGGACTAAATTGATAATTTCAATTTCGTTAATTGAAACATCATGACCAATTTCACGAGCCAGGCAGATTAGTTTGCGTCCTATATCCCTGCCGGATAAATCTTCTCGCGGATCAGGTTCAGTATAGCCCAGCTGTTTAGCCTCTTTTATCGCTTCAGAAAACTTTCTACCAGCAGCTAATTCATTAAAAATATAACTAAGCGTGCCTGACACAATACCTTCAATCGCAGTTATCTCATCTCCTGTTTTAATCAAATCACCAATTGTTGTGATTACTGGTAATCCGGCACAAACAGTTGCTTCATATAAATACTGACATTTATTATCTCTAACTGCCGCTTTCAATTCTTTATAGTAGCTAAGCTTACTCTCACCATTTGCATATTTGTTTGGTGTAATAATGCTAATTCCCTTTTTGGCAAAATCAAGATACCTCTTTGAAACATCAACACTTGCCGTACAATCTATAATAACAGCATTGGGAACATCATCAGATACTATATGCTCTACAAATTTAGATATATCCGATGCAGCCGTGCTCTTTTTTAAACCAGACTCCCACTTATCCAAATCTATACGACTGTTTGAAAGCAACATTTTTTGGCTACTCATTATACCTTTAATCGATAAATTTAGCTGATATTTGGCCTTCAAACCCTCTAACTCACTTGCAATTTGTTTAAGTAATGTTTTACCCACACCACCTGGGCCAATCAATCCTATAGATAAGGTTTTATCGGATAAATAAAATCCAGCATGTAGTGCCTGCAATGCCTTATTCACATCATTATTACTAATTACTATAGATATATTTCTCTCTGATGAACCTTGTGCCAGAGCCCTGATATTTACATTAGCTTTAGTTAAACTATCACATACCTTGCCTGCAGCACCAACTGTACCAATCATTTCTTCACCTACAGCAGCAACTATTGAACAGTTTGGATCTGAAGTAATTTTTACTATACGTTTCCCGGAAATTTCCAGGTGTAATCTCTCTTGTAATGTACTAACAGCCAAATCCGCCATTTTATTGTTAACTGCAAAACAAATTGAATGTTCAGAGTTGGCTTGTGAAATAAGAATTACCGTAACATTTATATCTTTTAATATCTTAAAAATTCGCGCAGCAGCACCGGCAACTCCAGCCAAACCGGCACCTTCAACATTAATTAAAGCAATGTCAGATACATAGGTTATACCTTTTATCATATATGGCGTTTTTATAGTTTTATTTGAAATGTATGTGCCTTTTGCACTAGGGTTAAAGCTATTTTTTATATATAGTGGAATATTCTCAGATTCAACTGGTAAAACCGTCATTGGATAAAGCACGCTGGCACCGAAATAAGCTAACTCATGCGCTTCTTTATAAGATAACTGCTCAATCACAAAAGCGGATTTAACCTTTTGTGGATGTGCAGTATAAATACCATCAACATCGGTCCAAATATACAAACATTTTGCCTTAAACAGTTTAGCAAAAATAGCTCCTGAATAATCGCTACCGTTACGTCCCAAAATAGTTCTTCGTCCATCCATTGTTTTAGCAATAAAACCTGTCACAACTAATTGATCAAACTCTTTATCTTTTACAAATTCTACCAATTCTTTATAGCTTTTTTCCCAATCTATACATACAACACCATGTTCAATGTATGAATATAAAATAGAAGATGCATCCAGATATTCAGAATTTCCATTCAGGTTTAGATAAGCATTTAATATCTTTGCTGACCATATCTCTCCAAAGCCTAAAACAAAATTTTGAATTTCTGTAGCATATGAACGCACAGTCTTAACCGTATTTAGAATATCCCGGATAAACTCAAAATCTTTACTCATATTCTTTATCAGGGTTTGTGCATTGCGCTTAATTAGTGTATTGATTAGTTTAATATGCCTTTCTTCAAGCACCTGTAAGTCATGTGAGTATTCATATCCACCTCTTGCAAGATCTAAACAATTTTGTAAGGTAGATGTAGTGCCTTTAGTTGCTGAAACTACAATAATCTCTTTTTCGCCACTTAATATCTGTTTTACTGCCTTAAGTCTCTCTGCATCGGCTACACTTGAACCGCCAAATTTGTGCACAGTAAAATGATTTTTAACTATCTTCATCAAATACTCTTCCATAAAATCAAAGGTATAATTATAACATTAAAAACTGGTTAATGGTATAATGAGCCCCTATTTATAGATTAATATAATACTTTTTTACATTTGGGGGGGGCAGGGTCTGATGCTGGCAAAAACATTAGAAGCAAGACATTTAAATATGATAGCATTAGGAGGATCCATTGGTACAGGAATATTCCTGGCTAGCGGATATGTGATTAGTGTGGCAGGCCCAGGAGGTGCATTGCTTGCATACCTTCTTATAGCAATTATGGTATTTTTCCTGATCACCAGCCTTGGTGAATTATCCACTTACCGCCCATCTACCGGTACCTTCTGCGAATATTCAGGTGATTATGTTAATAAACCTTTTGGTTATGCCATGAGCATAAACTACTGGTTTAACTGGTCTATTACTATTGCCGCCGAAATTTCTGCAGCTGTTATTGTGATGAAATTTTGGTTTCCGCACGGATCTGATTTGGTTTTTTCCAGCATATTTTTCTTTGCCATATTGATTTTAAATTTGTTTGCCGTTAGAGTGTTTGGCGAAGTAGAATACTTTATGTCTATGCTAAAAGTTTTAGTCATAGTTATAGTAATTGTTTTAGGCACCATGCTGGTTTTAGGACAGCCTAAATTTGGCCTAAATAATTTTACTATTGCAGATGCACCTTTTCATGATAGCTGGAAGGGATTCTTTTCAGTTTTTCTATTAGCCGGTTTTTCTTTTCAAGGTTCTGAATTAATCGGTGTTGCTTCGGGTGAAGCTAAAGATCCAAGTAAAAGCATACCCAGGGCAGTTAGAAATGTTTTCTGGCGCTTAATCTTGTTTTATATTTTGGCAACCATGGTTATTAGCTTGCTAATTCCATTTAATGACAAACGTATGGCTTCACAGGATAGTGTAAATGCCAGTCCATTCACGCTTATATTCTCTCACTATATACCAGGAACAATTGCAGCTAATATTTTAAATTTTGTGATCCTGGTTGCGATTTTATCTGCAGCAAATGCCAGCATGTACTCGGCAACCCGCACACTATGGTATATGGGACATAGAGGAGAAGCTGCAAAGATATTTTCAAAAACCACTTCATATGGATTACCGATTTATGCTCTATTGGCAACCGCATTGGTTGGCTCTACAGTATTTGTCTTCTCATTTATTGGCAATGGAGTATTATTTACCAGGCTGGTGAACGTGTCTTCTACTTGTGGTTTTATTGCCTGGTTTGGAATTGCACTTAGCCATTATAAATTTAGAAAACATTATATTACTGATATAAGCAAGTTAAGCTATAGAGCTATCTGGTTTCCCTTTGGTCCAATATTTTCAATGATACTAATTGCTGTAATCATACTGGGGCAAGGTTATAGCCTTATTGAATCATTTAGTTTAAGCGGGCTTCTTGACTCGTATGGAGCTCCGGTACTTTTTATATTACTGATGGTTTATTATAAAGCTATCCGTAAGAATAAAGAAATAATCAAGTAAGCAAAGATTTACCACTACCTGCCCTAGTAAGTAGTGGTTTTATATTATTTGTGGAGCCTACCTTTTATGTTCTGAATCAGCATTAGTTATATTTAGGCATTAATAATTAATCAAAAACATATCCCTTACTTGATAAGCAAGGGATATTAGGTGTTACTCTAAAATTATTGATTATTTTTATTTGGTATGAACTACTACAGCCGTATCCTGATTCTCTTTGTCCGAATCTGATCTTGAATATGGATGACCCACAAAATTGCATGTTCCTTCCAGCCTACCTGTCACATCTCCGCCTTCGTATGTCAAAGTCGTGCCTAATTCATGATTATTTCCTTTAGATTTTTCACTATCATTTACATCAATCTTAATAAGCATATTGGTAGAGGAAGATTTTAGTTTGGAAGAAAAAATTGGTATCCTACTATCTTTAAACGAAAAATGACGGACTATATCCTCGTCTATATCAGCCTCCACATCTTCGACTTCAATTTTATAATCATTTGTTTTTTCACGTATCTCTTTATTTATCTTTTTATTTATTGCATCAATAAAATCATAAATAAGTACTTCTTGGTTACTTTTATATGCTCCCCAGAAGACAAAATTATACTCATCTCCAGATTTGACTATCCCATTATCAGCTGTTTTAGTTTTGTTTAACTCAAAATGTTGAACAAATGCTCTAAACCCATCTAGTTGTTTTGCATATATTTTAAACGAGCAACGAAAATTTATATCACCATTGTATCCTTTTGCATAAGCCACATTTGAATATAAAGACAAACCCAATAAACCACATAAATAGCTAACTTTTTTAATTTTGTTCATGTAAAATACCTTTAAGATTAATTTTATTAAAATAAATTAATCTTAAAAGAATAGTTACTCTTTATGAATAACTACTCTTTTAAGATAACAAGACTACTTTAAATAGCAATCAGGATAGTATTTTACTAATTTTTATTTGATTTAGTTTACGGAATTTCCGTAGAGAGATGATGAGTTGGGCTTACTGTATGTCATAAGTGTGCGTGCACGGGGGGAATAACAGTGTATAGATCCCCGATCAGGTCGGGGATGACAATTATCACACTGGGGATGACATACTTGGAAAAATGATAATCAGACTGCCGATACTTTACCGATTTTGGCGGAATAATCTTTTGGCAATTTTGCTAGCTCAGTTTCAACAGCAGAGGCTAAACCTGCATAAAGTTTGGCAGTAGGATTTGCCTCATCAAATGCAATTGGTATCCCATTATCCGAGGATTGACGGATATTAATATTTAACGGTAGTTTGGCAAGTATAGGCAAATTATAAGTAGCAGACAATTTATCGCCGCCATTATCACCAAATATTGCTTCAACATGCCCACAAATACTACAAATATGCGTGCTCATGTTTTCAATAACGCCAAGGCAGGTAATGCCCAACTTTTTATACATCTCTACACTTTTGGTAACATCTAAAAGTGCAATATCCTGTGGAGTAGTAACACTCACAACACCAGTGATAGGCATTTTCTGGCACATAGTCAGGTGAATATCACCAGTTCCTGGCGGCATGTCAATTACCAGATAATCCAGTTCACCCCATTTGGTATCAAACATTAGCTGGTCTAGAGCTTTATTTACTATTGCACCACGCCAAATTGCCGGCTGCTTTTCACCAATTAAAAAACCAAAGGATAAAATTTTAATTCCATATTTCTCAAGCGGTACAAAACATGTATCTGCTACATCAGGTTTAAAGCCCCTTTCCCCTACCAGCATCGGTACCGACGGACCGTAAATATCTGCATCAAGTAAGCCAACAGCAGCTCCGGTTTTAGACATAGCTATAGCTAAATTTATTGCTGTTGTTGATTTACCTACTCCGCCTTTGCCACTGGTGACTGCGATTATATTCTTTATATTTGCTATCCTGGATAGTCCTGCCTTCACTTTATGTGCTATAATATCGTTTCTCATAAAATTTTTCCAGATTTATTTATACTATGCAAAAATTAATTGTTACATGCGCCCTACCCTATGCCAATGGGAGCCTTCATATTGGACATATATTAGAACAGATACAGGCAGATATATGGGTACGATTCCATAAAATGCAATCCCATGAATGTTATTTCATCTGCGCCTCAGATACGCACGGTACACCAATTATGTTAAAAGCCCAGCACTTTGGTATATCTCCCGAACAATTAATCAAGAATGTTCATAAAGAACATTTAGATGATTTAAGTGCCTTTAGCATTAGCTTTGACAATTACTATAACACACATTCAGAAGAAAGTAAATTATTAGTTTACCAGATATACAATAAACTAAAAGATAATAATAAAATCTACAGCAAAATTATCAACCAGTTATACGATGAAGAAAAGGGAATGTTCCTACCAGATAGGTTTATCAAAGGAACCTGTCCAAAATGTAAATCTGTTGATCAATACGGTGATAACTGTGAAATATGTGGCACTACTTATAGCCCGATGGATTTGATTGATCCATATTCTACAATCTCCGGAAGTAAACCGGTAGTCAAAGAATCAGAACATTATTTTTTTAAATTGAGTGAATGTAGTGAGTTTCTAAGCCAATGGCTAAATGCAGATAATCGTCTCCAGGCCGAAACTCTAAATAAAATGCAGGAATGGCTAGAATCTGGTCTTCAGGATTGGGATATTTCACGTGATAAGCCATATTTTGGTTTTCAAATACCTGATACTCAAGATAAATTTTTCTATGTATGGCTTGATGCACCAGTTGGCTATTTATCCAGCTTACTAAATTACTGTAAATCCCATAATATTAACTATGAGGATTTGTGGCAAGATAAAAACGCTAAACTTTATCATTTTATCGGTAAAGATATACTTTATTTTCATGCTCTTTTTTGGCCGGCGGTTTTAAATTATTCTGATAATAAAACCCCTGAAAGTATTTTTGCTCATGGGTTTTTAACTGTTAATGGTCAAAAAATGTCAAAATCACGCGGAACATTTATAACTGCCAGAAGCTATCTGGAATCAGGTTTATCCCCTACATTTTACCGCTATTATATTGCCAGTAAGCTGAGTAATAAAATTGAAGATATTGATTTATCGTTAGATGATTTTATGGCTCGTGTTAACTCTGAGTTAGTTGGTAAGTTTGTTAATATTGCAGCCAGAAGCAGTAGTTTTTTAAGTAAATATTTTGATAATAAACTGGCAATAACAATTAAAGACCGTAATTTGTTGGATAACATCTTATCAATAAAAGATACTGTTGCCAAATATTATACTGACCGCGAATATAATAAATCTTTACGCACTATTATGTCAATAGTTGATGAAATAAATTTATACGTTGATAATACTAAACCATGGATACTGGCTAAAGATCCAGATAAACTTGATGATTTACATCAGGTGTGCACTACATTGATTAATGCATTTCGCTTAATCAGTATTTATTTAAAACCTGTTGTTCCCGACCTAGTGGCTTCAATTGAAGAATTTTTGAATGTAAAACCACTTATGTGGTCTGATCTGGATTATCTACTATGTAATCATGCAATAAAACCTTATTCACATTTAATTTCAAGGATAGAACCTAAAATGATAGAAAATATGTTAGAAATAAACAAAGCAAATATCGATGCTACAAATAATATAGCTGCCCAGAACAATCATATGGTAGAGGCTAAAGAGCAATACGAAGTTATTGCGGATACTATAAGTATTGATGATTTTAGCAAAGTAGATTTACGTGTGGCCAAAATAGTTGATGCCAAGCTGGTTGTTGGTGCAGATAAGTTATTACAAATAACACTAGATATCGGCAATGAACAACGTAACGTATTTGCCGGAATTAAATCAGCCTATAAGCCTGAAGATTTAATTGGTAAACATACAATTATGGTAGCTAATCTAGCCCCACGTAAAATGAAATTTGGGCTAAGTGAAGGTATGATACTTGCCGCCAGCTTTGAAGATAAAAATAGCGGTATTTATATTTTAGAACCAAATGCTGGTGCACAACCCGGAATGCGTGTTAGGTAATTAGATAAGCAGTAATGAAACAATTGGTATTGGCTTCAAATAATCCAGGTAAAATTAAAGAATTTAGTAGTATCTTTAAGGCTATTGGAATTGAAATTATTCCGCAAGCAAAGCTAAACGTACCTGAAGTGGATGAGCCATATTTTACCTTTATAGAAAATGCATTGCATAAAGCAAGACACTGCAGTAAAATCACGGGCCTTCCTGCCCTTGCCGATGATTCTGGTTTATGTGTCAACGCCCTAGACGGACAACCGGGGGTATTTTCTGCCCGCTTTGCCGGTGAACCGCGAAATGATGTAAAAAATAATATAAAATTAGTTGAGGAAATGCAATCGCATACTGATAAATCTGCTCATTATTATTGCATCCTGGTCATGGTACGTAGTTTTGAGGATCCGCAACCCATTATTGCAGATGGTTATTTATACGGTGAGATAGTTGATACCGCACAAGGTAGCGGCGGATTTGGTTACAATCCGCATTTTTATCTACCAGAATATAAAATGACTATGGCAGAACTAGATGATAAAATCAGAAATCAAATCAGTCACCGAGCATTGGCAATTAAAAGCTTATTGGATAAATTGGATATATAATTATATGTCTGGGCCAAGCCCGAGGATGACAAGAGAGGAATAGAATATAATGCAACATCAGACAAATTTTTTACAACTTGTTGAAGAATATAGACCATTAGTTAAGGAAACTGATGTACCTACAGTTAAAACTAAATTGGATGCTAAAGAAGATTTTATTCTAATTGATGTAAGAGAAGACCACGAATGGTCCCAGGGGCACCTACCTACAGCAATTCATATGAGCCGCGGCATTATTGAGCGCGATATTGAAAAAACCGTGCCAAACAAATCTGCACCTATTATACTCTACTGCGGAGGAGGCTTTCGCTCAGTACTATCAGCTTATAGTTTGCAAAAAATGGGTTACACCAATGTTATATCCATGGATGGTGGCGTACGCGATTGGTTAAACCATGGGTATAGATTAGAAATCTAATACTTTGGATATACTAAAATTCAGGGGTTTATATTGCACCGGCGTTACTTAAATTTTGAAGCAGAAGCAGTTGCTCTAGGATTACGAGCTGGTATTTTGAGCACCGTTTTTAGCATTATTTTCGCTATATATGCACATAACAACCTTAATTTTATTCTTGCTATACTTGGTGTATTTATTGGTACTCTGGTACAAATAGAAGGTCTAAAATTATCAACTTTAGTGCAAGTTAAACATGGTTTAGCTATAAGTATTGGCGCGGGAATCACAGTAGCTTTAGGTAGTGCTACAGCCCATCACCCATTGCTTTTATCTTTAGGCCTACTAATTTTTATGCTCCCGGTGGGATTAGCTACAGGTAGCAAAGCAATAACTTCTGCTACAGTTTTATTTACTTCCAATATGTTTATTGTTGGCTCAGGTTTACCTGCAGCAATACCCCATGCAATTATGTACGGAGTATATTTTTGTATTGGTGGCTTAATCCTGGTATTAAGTGGCTATTTGCAGAATTTAGTCTTTGGTAATCGATATAATATTGAACCTTATACTTCCCCCGGTACTAATCAAATATTCACGATAAATACTAAAAACTTAAAATTTGCGCTAAAACTAGCAATTGCTGTTTGCTCTGCAAATGCAATTGCTGGGTACTTAAAGCTACCGCAGCAGTACTGTGCACCAATGACTGCATTATTAGTTTTACGCGCTGATCATCATGTCGCAGTAAAACGTCTTCACCATCGCTTTTTTGGGACCTTGATTGGTAGTATTTTAGCTATTGGGTTAATTTTGTTAATCCAGGATAAATTGATTTTAGCAGTTTTAATGCTGCCAATTATGTTCCTGATTGTGGTTTCAATGGCAAAGCATTATGGGGCATATGTATTTTTTCTGACTATTATGGTTACTATTTTATTTAATCTAATTGAATTTAATGGGGTAATGGTAGTTGTAGAACGAATCTTATTTACCTTACTTGGCATTAGCCTAGTCGTAGCTGTAATATACCTTCCAAAACTAATGTCTGGAATTATGAATAAATTTTAGTTAATTGGTATTCTTATACTAGTCTTAGGCTGCTCGTTTGAATAAGCCTTTACATAACCATCTTTAACTACCTCATCACATCTACTTAAACTATCTGCACTTTTATAGATAATGCTACATGAACCATCCATCTCTTCATCATCTGAGCCGGAACCCCCATTTACAATATGTATGTCCCATCTACTATCTGTCTCAGGAGAAATATAACAATTTGCCCCAACCACATCTCTTATACAATCAGAATCATAAATGTTCATTTTACTTAAATTTCCATTTGAATAAACTGAGAAGTCCTTATTACCAGTAAATATAGTATGGGTGCCTTCACTAGCAGCTGATGCATATATTGGATCTATAGCGAGCCCTCCATCAGTGGTTTCAAGGTGGTTATAGCACCAGGTAATTTTGATTTTTTGTTTTTCAGTTGTACATTTACCAGCTACAATACTATAACGTGCTGGCTCCAATGCTGTTACTGTTTTAGTAAATACAATCAACAAAAAAAATATAAAATATATACGGGCAATTTTCATTTTTAAACTCTCATCAAAATATTAGAATAAATTAATAGCATTATATTTAATTAGGTACAGATGAGAATTGTAATGGAAAGTACACAAGAAATGCCATACCGAAATTCCGGGGTCTGGCCCATGCAATCTTTAGATATGAACGTATAAAACATATCTGAAAAAATCTTCACGCTTTAGTTTTAGTTGAGATATAATAGCTGCAGTTTCACCTAAAGTGAGCGTGAAACAGGGAACAACCGGGGTCTCGCAAACCCCAGAAGTTCATTCACTAAATAACCTTTTACACACAAAGGAAATAAAGCTATGTTTCACGCAGACTATATCTTACACCAATCTCGTCCTTTAGACAAGACTTCAATCATAAATAAATTTTCTGATTTGGTCTATGACGTTCGCGGACAATTTAAATTAGAGCATCTTGATAGACTGATACACTCAGTTAGCGAAGATATTACTGATATAAAAATCCAGAATGATATAATTGACGGGATTTTGAGTAAGAGGTGCGACTCTTTGGCAAAAATGTTTTCCAGTCTATCAATAAATGAGCAATTTTTTGTCTTGGCCCATCTAAATCTTGATTTGGTAACACCTAAAGTACAAGAACCAAACCCGATTTTTGTAAGCCTTGTACAATGTTTTGTGCGTGAACTGATAGTAACAGGTCAATAATTTTTCCATTTAGGTAGGAATTGAGAAATTCTTACCTATCTAAAATATAAGCATATTATCAATAACATATCCCCAACTTATTAACAAAATCTGTTAATAAATTAAAAAAATCACACTCATATTAAATTTTTATAGCAACATGGTATACTCTAAGAAAGATTAGCCTAATAAAACAAATAGATGTAATATACTTTAAAGGATTCATATCATGAAAAAACATAAATTTTTTTCTTTGCCTATTTTGGCTATGGGTTTTATTTTAAGCACATATGCCACAATAGCTATGGCAATAGCAAATTATATTTTAGAAAATGTTAACTGTGAATATACTCCAACTCTTACAATGAAAAATGAAAATTCAGAACAAGCGAAAGAGCTTAAAGAGTTTTTTCCAAATTTACCCACGCCTGATGTACCAAACCACTTTAACTGGTCATTTATTTACAAATTAACTGATAATAAAGGAGCAATAGCCCCTATAATTACTCCAATTTTAGTAGATCACAAAATTATTACAACGTTCATAGATATTAAGCAAGCGGATTCTGATATTACACTCAAGGAAAACCATATTTATGCTCAGCGAAGTAATGAAAACGGAAATATATTTATTAAAAAATTTGAACGCAGTAATTCTAATCAAAATTATGCATATTATTTAGACGTTGAGAAAAGTCTTGACGGGGAAGATATCTATACCATTCTTCTTAAGGTAATGGTGAAAAATGGTCAATTTAATCAATACATATCTGAAGAAATGCATTGTAATCGCCATGTATATAAAGGCAGCCTGGAATATGTTAAATTGTTACAGCATAAATTCACTCGTTGTAGCTGGGATGATTTGCTTTATCCCCCTAAACAAGGTACTTGTAGTTTAATGTAATTTATTTAGAAGTGCTCTCACTTACCATGTAACCACCAGCCATATAATTGAAGTTAATGGAGTGACTAGTAGTTATAGGACAGATTTTATTTACCTTACTGGCATTAGCCTAGTTGTAGTAGTTATCATCCACCTTAACTAATGCCCAGAATTTTAAATAAATATCAATAAGAGATTAATATTTTACTGTTTTGGAACTTATCTGTATTAACCTTTCTTCTCATTTGGCTCTTTTGGCGGGAGTTGGCTTAAAGAAAAATTTATATCTGATATAACAGTATCAGTTTTTTCTTTAACCCATCCAGATTCTTCTTTATTTTCTTCTTTATAATATTCTACAGCTAACCCGTCCTTTATACTCCCATTAACCTTGGTAAACATAGCAGTAAGTTTTATTTTATTTCTCACCCCCTCGACAGGTCTACCAAAAGGATCCGGGTCATCTACTGTAATGGAGTAGTCACCATTAAGCTCAAGTTCAAGCTTACTAAATGGCTTCACTATGGGGCGATCATTCAAGATAACCATAAACTTACCATCCTTTGTTATGCCCCATTCAATGCTTTTAGTCTTCAAAATCATAGGGGCATCCTTATTTTTCAGCTTAAGCTCAACCTTAGATATGTGCTTGATGGGTTCAAACGGCGCTGGTCTTTCAATATTATAGCTCATATCACATTTAACTTCTTCTTTATCGATATATAATTTATCATCACTTTTTAACGTCAAACGCCAATTACTTTTAAGATACCCAGTGGAAGCCAAAGCAAATGTAAAATCAACACGTTTATTCTCACTATCTTTGAACGCAAAACTAAACTGTTTTACTGAACCGTCCACAACCTTAATTGCGGGGGAGCCAAGAAAATCGCTACCAGTTATATTTGTCTGACTAATTTTCCTATCTACATAATATGCCCAGTTAAATGAGCAGGTTGTGTCATTACAAGGTGTCCCAACGACTAATTTATTAATAAGAACCCCACTATCTGGTGATACGGTGAAGCTACACTTACCGGTTTCATCTGCCATAGCTGTATTCATACTTAAAAATAGCATAAAAAACAGGTTTAGTAAAAAATAATATTTTGTTCTTTTCATCTCAATTCCTTAATTTTTAAAACTGCAGCTAGAATGCTCTCCTGCGGGATAGCATTCTAGCATAAAGAAACATATCACGTCAATAGCCTACCCACCAATATGGCAGTGCTACAAGGCTTTATTTTGTATTATAGGGCATAATATAAAATAAAAATCACTATCTCATTCACACGAATAAAAATGTACTCTTATCTTTTGTCATTTGTCAACTTTAAACTACCGAAAAATCTCCCCTGAATTATACCCCGCAAGGGCTATCTGTTAATATTTGTTTTTATGCTAAAATTAAGTTGGTCAATCCTGCAAAATGGATTAAGCACTTATATGTTTAATATGTTATAGGAGAATAAAAATGAAACTACATAAAATTTTGTCTTTATTAAGTATAGCTATGTTGTCAAACTATGCTATGGCTATTATAGGTGATGGTGCAACTTTTCAATGCCCCGGCCCGGGAGAAACTGCAGATATTAGTACGGCATCTGATTTAGCATTTATGATGGAAAATTGCAAAAATACAACTGGTGCTACCTTTAAGTTAGTCAACGATATTGACCTAAGTGGTCGAACTTTAACGCGATTGAGATTTTTTAGTGGGACCTTTGATGGGCAGTACCATACTATCAGTAATTTCACCTCTCGTGATGGTGGTGGCATGTTTGATATGTTATATCAAAATGCCATCGTAAAAAATCTTAAATTGAAAAATGTTTATATGTTTGTTGATGGCTCAAATCAAATGTCTGGAGTTGTAGCTAATACTGCAGATGATAACGCCATAATTTCAAAAGTTGCTGTTAGCGGCAAGATAGATATAGATGGAAGTGGTATTGCTGTGGGAGGATTAGTTGGTGCTCAAGTTAGAAATACAAAAATTATGCAGAGTTCATTTTCCGGAGATGTATTTTCAGGACAGAAAAATGTTATTTTTGGTGGGTTATTGGGAGCAACAGGAAGAGCTTCAATAGATAGTGAAATTACTGATAGCTACGCTACTGGAAATGTTACAGGCATTGCTAGTGCCAGCGGAGGTTTAATTGGTACAGATGATGAACAGTCAGGAAAATTAAACAATAGCTATAGTACAATGAAGCTATCACTAGCAGGCTCAAAAGGAGGATTAGAGGGTGTAGGCTCGCTAGAGTGTAAAGATAGTTATTGGGATGTTAACGTAACCCTTACTAATAAGTCTGCTGCCTGCCCTACTGGAGGAAGAACTACAGCACAAATGCAAACAGCGTCTACTTATCAGGGTTGGGATACCAATATTTGGAAAATTACTAATGGGGCATACCCTAAATTGTTATGGGAAGCACAAAATAACTCTCCCGAGAAATAGAACTGTAAAAATAGTATGCAGCTTTTCATTCCCAGCCAATTGCTGGGAATCTAAGCTCTCGTCTTTAGTAGGCGTTTATACAGTTATTTGGAGCCGAAGAAAAGAAAAAGATGGTTGCCTGAGTGTAGCTGTAAGTTGATTGATACTGTTAAGAAAAGGTATGAGGGATTAGAATTAAAAAGCTTTGAATTTTCTTGGCAAATATATCATGAGGCAAACGACATGCTTAGCGCAGAAAAATTTCCGTTGGCGCTTGATCAAAATGGACTACGTATTTTCCAAATAAACGCTACACCAATTCATGAATTTAAATACTCTTCAATAAAGAAATACTATCCAAAAGGTGATGCCCCTACAGAAAAAGAGGACATATGGAAATTTCGCCAATCTATGGAAGAGGGGGCAAGTGCTAAAGATTGGATTCTTAATATATATGCAGGAACTGGTGATAAGCAAAACTTGCTTAACACGATTCGTATGGCTTGTTATGTGAAGCCTCCGGAAGGATCCACATATGTAGATAATAAAGATATAGATGGCGTTGGTACACGTTATATAAAATATACACAGTGTTCTATCGCTAATGTTCCTAAGGATAGCGAAGAGAAGGATAGTCCTGAAAACACATTAAATACAAACAAATTAAAAGATATTGTTGAAAATGACTATGGTATGAAAATGCCGAACGATATGACATTTTCTTGGTATACATATCGTAGGGGACGTATAATAGATTCTTTTGGGGGACTGGGCTTGGGAAGAGGTTATAGGGCAAAGGAAAAATCCGGGGACCTAGATCGTAACCAAGACTATTATATCTTTGATCCTTATAACGCTATTTACAACATTTTTAACTTGCATTACACTACACGAGCGTCACTAAAACATAATGGGAACAGAGTTTTGACGGATAAGTGGATATTTTATCCACCTGCAGAATTCTCAGAGCATATTAACCTGACTTATTTGTCGGATGAGCGTCCTAGAAAGGTAGCATGGAGTTTATATATAGAAAGAGATGGTAGTAATGGCAACAAAAATCAGGTTATTGTACCACTTACTTGTGAGGAAAAATTGGCGGATCCTAAGAACCCGTCTTACATCACGACAGGTCCTGAGCCATGGCAGAATTTTGAGGAAGCAGCATATAGGAAAAACCTACTATTTTTTATAAAAGATACCGCTAGGAAGGGCAACCAATCCACAAAGCCAGTATATACGAGACCCGAGATAGGGATTCAGTAAAGCTAACACAGCACTAATATAGGCAAAAATATATGAACAGTAATGTTGAATATAAGATAGCTGGGTAATATCCCCAGCTTATTAACAAAATCTGTGGGTAAGTTATAAATTCGCAAGAAAAACATTACTTAGCTGCGCTCTCACCTACCATGTAACCACCGGCTAAATCCTGGTATAATTGTACAATGGTATTTAATTGAGCAATTTTTGATTGGGTAACCAAAATGGATGCGTTGTCCATAGTAACCTTATTACTTAATAATGTCGGATAGCTATATAACCCTTTTTCATAACTAATTTTAGCCAGATCATAGGCAATCTTGCTACTATCATAGTTCTTAAACTGTGTTTTTAAGCTTCTAATAAATTTATCATGTGCTGATAAATCATTATCTACTGCTGCAAAAGCAGAGCGAACTGTTTGGATATAATTATAATATGCTGCGTAATATCCGCCTTTTGCCTGCTCAATCTGACCATAAGTACTAAAACTCAAAATCGGCATACTTACTGCAATTTGGCTATTCCAAAATTCATTGCCATTTGTAAATAACTGATTTAACTGCGGGGATGCAAACCCTGCAGCATCAGTTAATGACACCGTTGGAAAAAAGGTAGAAGTAGCAACACCTACATTTGCATTGGCAGCAATTAGCTGCTGCTCGCTTTGCTGTACATCAGGGCGATTTAAAAGCACTTTGGATGGTAAATTAACTGGAATAATACTATCCGACTTTATATTCATAAAAGCTATACCACGCTTTATCTCACCTGGATTTTGGTTCATCAATAAACGTAGTGCATTTTGTGCTTTAACAACATTATTTTGTATAATAGGAATTTCTGCAACCGCTTTCTCATATTGCTGTTCATAAGACTGTAAGGTATATAATGAAATAAGTCCTTTGGTATATTCTATTTTACTTAAGCGTAATAAATCTGCTAAATCTGAAACCAACTGCTTTTGTAAAGTTAACAAATAATCCTGGCCTAAATATGCAAAATATCCACCAGAAGTTTGAGTAATAACCATCAGGCGCATTGCATCTTTGGCTGCCTTAACTGCAGCTAAATTGGCTTTAGCATATTTGGTTGAATTTATTAATTGAAATACATTTAGGGAATAACTTGGCAAAAGTCCAACCCCATATCCAGGATTCATCAGATTTGCAGTAGCATTGGTATAACCTGCTATTGCAGAAATATTGGGAATCCAGGAATACTCAACTTGTTTTAATTGACCGGCAGCAGCTTTAACATTGCCTACCGCAATCTGGATATTATTATTATTTTGTAGGGCACTTTCGATTAGATAAGATAATTGAGGATCATTAAATTTAGTCCACCAGGCAAGCTCAGGTAAATTAGTATTTGAGCTTTTAGATAAATAATCACGACTATTCCAGGAAGCTGGTGCATTAGTATCTGGTTTTTTATATGTAGGACCAAATAGCCCACAACCAACCAGAGCAAGCGTAAGTAGAAATAATAATATATTTTTATTCAGGAACATATCTGCTGTCCGAAAATTAGCAATGGTTATTTTATCATTTGAAATAACTATTTCCAAGTAGGGTGAGCGTTTTTAGGACCTAACTCAAACGGGCCAAACTCATCTACCTGGATTACTTCATTTACATACTTAGCTGATTGTTGTAACTGCGCTAATTCATCTGATGTAATTATACCATTAGCTAAGGCCTCAGGAGCTATCTTGAAGATATTACCCTTAGTCAGGCGTTTTTCTTTTACTGCCTGACGGATTTTGCTTTTTATTGGTGCTGTTGCTAAAACTGCTCTAAAAGTAACCTCCATACGCCCAGCCACATCGGAGTAATCTTCTGGTATATAGCACATTGCCTTAAATTCCTCGCGAAGTGGAGAATCATTCAATAAACCATCCGCCATTTTAAACTCTAATTTATCCGTAGGTTTTTTATATGGCTTACCATAAGGGAATAAAATAAATTTAATTATTTTCCCAACAGCTGGCAGTGTAAAGTTATCCAATGTTTCTATCAATGCATTCTGCGCTTCAAATAAACAATGCTGCATAACCCAGGTAACAAAATTCTCATGCGATTCCTGTTCTTTGTTATCTTTATAATATTTCAAACTGGCACAGGCCATATATAAGTAGCTCATCACATCACCAAGACGTGCAGACAAACGCTCCTTACGCTTTAATTCTCCCCCCAAGACAACTAATGCTACATCATTTGCATATGCAAAAGCAGCCGATAACCTGGTAATTTGTTTATAATAGCGATTAAATTTAGAACCTTTATAACCTGTTGCAAATAAACCTCCGGTAAAGGCATGAAAAACTGCCCGAACTTTATTGCTTGCCAAATACCCAATATGACCAAACATTGCCCGATCAAAAGCTTTTACATTCCCACTACTCAATGATTCATATTCCGCACGAATATACGGATGACAACGCATTGCACCTTGACCAAAAATCATCAGATTACGTGTCATAATATTAGCACCCTCAACAGTAATTGCAACTGGAGCTGCCATATATGCACTGGCTAAATAATTATTTGGTCCCTCTATAATAGCACGACCAGCGTGGATATCCATAGCATGGTTTAGAACTACCCGCCCATTTTCGGATAAATGATATTTAGCAATTGCTGAAGCCACTGACGGACGAACCCCGACATCAACCGCGGTAACAGTAAACTGTCTGGTTGCATTCATCATATATGCCAAACCACCCATCTGTGCTAATGCTTCTTCTACCCCTTCAAAACTACCGATTGAAACTTTAAACTGCTCACGAACTAATGCATATGCTGAGGTTATAACTGTTGAAAATAATGCATTGGCAGTACCGCAAGCCGGCAATGAAATTGAGCGCCCAATTGATAGACATTCAACCAACATTCTCCAACCTTCACCCGCCATTTTCTGACCACCAATAATCCAGTCTATCGGAATAAATGCCTCTTTAATACGTACTGTACCATTCATAAAGGCTTGTTTTAACGGATATAATCTATTGCCAATTTCCAACCCTGGATGATCATGCGGTAACAATGCACAAGTAATACCAGTACGACCAATACCCTTTAATAAGCCATCAGGATCTTTTAACTGAAATGCCAGACCTACCAATGTTGCAACAGGAGCAAGAGTAATATAACGTTTATTAACATTGCGTAATCTTATACCCAAAACACTTTGTCCATTATATTCACCCTGGCATACAATCCCCTCATCCGGGATTGAAGTAGCATCGCTACCGGCAGTTGGCCCAGTCAGCGCGAAACATGGAATCTCACGACCATCAGCAAGGCGCGGTAAGTAATACTCTTTTTGCTCATTAGTACCATAATGGAATAATAATTCACCGGGCCCTAACGAATTTGGAACCATCACGCATACTGCTGCAGACGGACTTCTAGTTGAAATTTTCATAACAATTTGTGAATGTGCTGCAGCAGAAAAACCGAGGCCCCCATATTGCTTTGCAATTACCAGTCCAAAAAATTTCTTTTCCCGAATAAACTCCCATGCCTTAAGAGATAAATCACGACTTTTTTGCACAATATCCCAATCATCCAACAAGGCACATAGCTGATTAACTTCATTATCCAAAAAGCTTTGCTCTTGTTTAGTTAGTTCAAACTTTTTTACATTATGCAATAATTCAAAATTTGGCTCACCACGAAATATCTCTTGCTCATACCACGGATCACCGGCATTAAGTGCTAATTGCTCTGTTTCTGAAATACTTGGTAATACTCCCCGGGCTTTAGTAAATATAACCCTGGTTAATATCATGCGTAGCGGGCGGATACCAAAAAATATTGCTATCACGATAGATATTGTTAAAAATAAATAAAAGGCAAAATGACCAACATATATATCTGCCATAAAATATATTAAAGCAAAATACACAATCATAGCAACAGCCCAAGTCAGTATCCTTGGGCTAAAAAAAATAGTCACCATCGTTAATAACAAGTAACCTAGAATAAATAATCCTGTCATTAGATTTTCCCTCTAAAAATTTTACTTACTTGCCTGATTTTTGGCATATTGCTGAACTAAGCTCACTTTATCTATTTTACCTACCAACGTTTTAGGTAGTTCATCTACAAAAATAAAATTGCGCGGCAATTTATAATTGGTTAATTTCTCCCGACAGCGCTTTTTAATTTCTAATTCATCTATCTGCCAGCCCGGCTTTAACACTATATATGCAATTACAGCTTCACCATCTTTTTGGTCTTCTACCCCTATTACTGCCGCCTCTTTAATCTGCGGAAGCTCATCCAAAACTTCTTCAATTTCAGCTGGGTAAACATTAAACCCGGAAACAATAATCATATCACTTTGCCGGCCGGTTAAAAATAATTTACCCTGTTCACTTAAATAACCCAAATCTTTAGTATTAAACCATCCGTTTTCGTCAAAAGCATCCTTACTTGCTTCAGGATTATTCCAATACCCGCTCATTAACTGTGGTCCACGGATAAAAACCAGGCCGATTTCACGTTGTGGCATCACCTCATGGATATTATCCATATTACGTATTTGCAGCTCAGTCGAGGGAATAGGAAAACCAACCGACCCATCAAATGTATTATCAAACACACTCATTGTTACCGCCGGAGATGCTTCTGTCATCCCATAACAATTGCTTGGGTATACCCCTGTTACCTCAAACCACCTTCTGGCTGTAGAAGAATGTGCTGGCATTCCACCTGCCACACTATACTTGAATGCGGGAAATTTGGATTTAGCAAATTCAGGGGAATTAAGTAAATTATTGTATAAGGTATCCAAGGCATTAAAAATATAAAAATTATTATTCCTTAATGTTTTAATCAAATCCTTTGTATCCCGTGGATTTGTTACTAGAACATTACCACAACCATTAGAAAAGAATGCAAGCAAATTAGCAGTTAAGGAAAATATATGGTAAAGCGGCAACGCACCAATTAGAAGTTTCTTTTCAAAACTACCAACTTGTGGCTCAAGCCAGGCATGAACCTGGACCACATTGGCAACAATGTTTCTGTGGGTTAGTATCGCCCCTTTTGGCTTACCAGTTGTTGCACCGGTATACTGAATAAACGCTGTATCGGTGTCTAAAACTTCGGTATTTTTACTTAGTTTTTTATCTGCACAAATTAACTTATAAAAATCATGCGCCTGATATGCATAACTAACATTTACCCGTTTTACGTACTTAATCATAAAATTAAAAAAATTTCGCTTAAACCATGGGTATATATCGCCAACACGCGTTACAATAACCTCTTTTAAAATTCCTTTTGCATAAATATCATTTAATTTAGCTGCCATCAAATCCAGAACAAGTGCAACCTTCGCCCCAGAGTTTTGCACCACATATTCAATTTCAGATGATGTATATAATGGATTTACATTGACAACTATTGCACCTAACTTCAAAATAGCAAAAACGCTTACCGGATACTGGATAAGATTTGGCATTATTATTGCTATCCGATCTCCCTTTTTTACACCAATATCAGCAAGGGCTGCGGCTAATCTTTCTACATATACAGAGATTTCTCCAAATGTTTTACTTACCCCATGACATTTAAATGCCATAGAATCAGTATATTTTACAAAAGCTGTATCTGCCATTGATACCAAAGTTTCACCGGTTAAATGAATTTCACCGGGAACTCCCTGAGGATAGTGTTTTAGCCAAATTTTCTCCATAATTTGCTTATACCTTCTCAAATATTCCGGCAGCACCCATTCCTGTTCCAATACACATCGTTACCATACCGTATTTCTTACCGGTACGGCGTAGGCCGTGTATTAATTTAGTTGACAAAATTGCTCCAGTTGCCCCTAACGGATGACCCATCGCAATTGCTCCGCCACAAGGGTTTACTTTGGCCTTATCCAGTTTTAAATCATGAATTACGGCAAGACTTTGTGCAGCAAATGCCTCATTTAACTCTATCCAATCAATTTGATCAAGTGTAAGACCAGTTTGGTTTAATACCATTGGTATTGCTTTTACCGGGCCAATACCCATTATTCTTGCAGGCACACCGGCGACTGCAAAACCAAGAAATTTTGCCAGTGGAGTTAAATTATGCTTTTTTAAATATTCTTCACTAACTAAAACCAGGCACGCAGCACCATCAGACATTTGCGAACTATTCCCGGCAGTAACACTACCCTTAGCTGCAAATGCCGGCTTTAATTTGGCTAAAGCCTCAGGAGTTGTATCTGCACGCGGTCCCTCATCATTATCTACTACGCTTTTCTTGTTCACAATCTTGCCGGATTTTTCATCTGGTAAATTATGTACTACTTCAACTGGCAATATTTCATCTTTAAAGTAACCAGCCTTAATTGCTGCAACAGCTTTTTTATGGCTGTCCAGAGCAAAAGCATCCTGATCTTCCCGGCTTACTTTCCACTCATTAGCTACATTTTCAGCAGTAATACCCATGCCATAAGCAATTGCCACATTTTCATCTTTCTTAAATGCTTCCGGGCTAACACTCCAGTCATTGCCTCCCATAGGAATCAAGCTCATACTTTCAACTCCGCCGGCTAACATTACATCTGCCTTTCCTAAGGCAATCACATTAGCTGCCATTGCGATTGAGTTTAAGCCTGAACTACAATAACGGTTTACTGTAATGCCAGGTACACTGTCTGGTAATCCGGCAAGTAAAGAAGCAATCCGGGCAACATTTTGCCCTTGCTCTGCTTCGGGAAAAGCACAACCAATTATTACGTCAGTAATATCAGCAGGATTTACTTTTGATTCGGCCACTACGTTGGCAATCACTTTTGCTAATAATTCATCCGGACGTTGTTTGGCAAAACCACCTTTTTTTGCTTTGCCTACTGCAGCTCTCTTAGCTGCCACTACATATACTGGTTTATTCATTTAACTTTCCCTTATTTAGTTTCTAAGTGGCTTACCATTTGTAAGCATGTATTCAATTCTTGCTGCTGTTTTTTCGGTAGTAGCCAATTCAATGAATTTTTCTTTCTCTGTTTTTAATACCCAATTCGCACTAACTACAGTATCCTTTTCTACTTCACCACCACACATTACAGCTGCAATATTTTTAGCAATCAGTAAATCATGATCTGATATCTGTCCACCGGCATACATATTTGCTAGTAACCCATTTACCGTTGCAATACCCTGTTTACCAAATACTTTAAATTTTGGTGTTACCGGAGGCCTGAACCCAGATATGGCCATAAATTTGGCTTTCTCTTTGGCAATTAACAGTATTTCTTTACTATTCATGACAATCACATCAGATTCACGCAAAAAACCCATTTCTTGAGCTTCGCGCGCCGAGCCAGCTACTTGCGCCATGGCTAAATTTTTATAACGTTTCTCAAAATCTTTCCATGGGTCTATTGCTAAAGATGCCCGATAAGCCATTTCGGTAGTTCCACCCCAGCCAGGTAATAAACCAACACCGGCTTCAACTAACCCGATATATGATTCAAGTGCCGCAACTACGCCGTGACAATGTAACATAATCTCACAGCCACCACCAAAGGTAAATCCTTTTACTGCGGCAATAACCGGAATAGTGCTATAACGAATATTATGCGTAATTGTCTGATGACCGCTATCAATCACCTGTTTTACACCTTCTTCACCATTCATCATAAAGGAAAAACCAAACTCTTCCAAGTTAGCACCGGCAGAAAATACATCTTTATACTGCCAGATCACCATTGCCACACATTTTTCTTGGGCAACTTTTAGTGCTTCATTAATTCCACCTAATACATCATTATTAATAGTACACATTTTCGTCTTAAAGGACAGGATACCCACATCATCACCAGTATGCCATAATTTAACCCCAGGATTTTCGTATAAAACTATTTCATTGATACCCGGTTTTTCATTAATAACTAAATCCGGGAATAACTGACGTTTATATACCGGCAATGCCTCTCTTTCAACCAGGGCATCTTTCTTGATATTAAAATGCTTATTATCAATATATACGCCGGAGTCTAATTTAGATACCCACTGCGGTAATGTTTTACTACCTAAAGTGTGGCCAGCTTCAATTTCAGCTGCAAGCCAGGTAGCAACTTTTTTCCAGCCGGCGCTTTGCCAAATTTCAAATACACCTTCACTCCAACCAAAGCCCCAACGTAGTGCGAAATCCATATCTCTTGGTGTGTCAGCAATTTCGCCCAATAATACAGCACAGTAATGGAATATATCACGAAAACAGGCTAATAAAAATTTAGCCTCAGGTAAATCTGATGCTTTTAAAGCTTCAAATTTTTCGGACCAGTTTTTAATCCGGAGTATCTCTAATACCTTAGGATCAGCTTTCTTATCAGCAAGACGATAAGCACCTGTTTCCAAATCAGTTACTTTTATACCGTCCTTGTCTTTTTTATATACACCCGCTTTGGTTTTTTGACCCAGGGCGCCTGTTACCATTAATTTTTCCATCCACACTGGCAATTTATAACATGCTTCCCAGCCATCTTTGCAGTTATCTAGCATGGTTTTAGAAGCATGAGCAAATATATCCAAACCTACAACATCAGCTGTCCTGAAAGTTGCACTTTTCGGACGACCCAAATTCTTACCCGTTAACTGATCAACAACTTCTAGGGGAATGTTATATTTTTCAGAATGAATACACGTTACAAGCATTGAAAATACACCTAAACGATTAGCAATAAAATTAGGCGTATCTTTAGCATGTATAACACTTTTGCCCATATTGGTCACCAGGAAGGTCTCTAATAGCGGCAATACTTTTGCATCAGTTTTTTGATGCGGGATTAGTTCAACTAACGGCATATAGCGTGGAGGATTAAAGAAATGTATACCGCAAAACCGGCTTCTTAATTTTTCCGGTAGGCTCTTTGATAAAGTCTCTATACTTAACCCAGAGGTATTTGAGGCAATAATTGCATTATCATTTACATGGTCTGCAATTTTGGAATATAGGGCTTCTTTCCAGTCTATACGTTCAGCAATTGCCTCGATTATCAAATCGCAGTCATCAAGCAAATCAAGGTTATCATCATAATTACCAATAGAAATGTAATCTAAACTTTTCCCCCAAGCCAATGGTTTTGGATTTATTTTTTTTAAACCATCAACTGCTTTTTTAATTAGGTCATTGGCACCACCGGTATTTGCTTTTAAGTCAAATAACACTACCGGAATCCCGGCATTGCCAAAGTGTGCAGCTATCTGAGCGCCCATGACTCCGGCACCCAGTACGGCTGCTTTACGAACATAAAAATTGTCATGCATATAAAATTTGCCTCTTAAGATTAATTAAAAACTGTGTGATTGTACGAGTATGAAGGTAAAAATACTTCGTGCACCGCAGCATGAGCTGCGGTGCTAGTAATTACTGAATATCCTACTTTTTCTTTTGTGGGATACGGTCTTTGCGGCGTAAGGTAACATGGTTATTTACATACCATTGTTGCGCCATTGATAATACATTATTGACCAGCCAGTATAATACCAACCCGGCCGGGAAGAAAAAGAACATTACGCTAAAGGCTACCGGCATAATTTTCATCATTTTAGCCTGAACCGGGTCACTTGGCGGCGGATTTAAAAATGTCTGTAAAAACATGGTAATAGCCAAAATAACCGGAAGAATATAATATGGATCCGGCAGGCTTAAATCATGCACCCATAAAAATGGTGCCTGACGCAGTTCAACTGAAGATAATAACGCCCAGTATAAGCCAATAAATACCGGGATTTGCATAAGCATTGGCAAACATCCGCCGATCGGGTTAACCTTCTCACTCCGATATAAGCCCATGATTGCTTGCTGTAACTTTACCTTATCATCTTTATGTTGTGCTTTTAAAGCTTCCATTTTTGGCCCCAGAGCTTTCATTTTAGCCATAGAAATATAACTAGCCCGGGTCAATGGATACAACACAGTTTTAACTACTAAAGTTAGCAATATGATTGCTATACCCCAGTTATGGACCAAATCAAATATTTTTACAAGCAACCAAAATAACGGAGTTGAGAAAATATATACCCATCCGTAGTCTTTGGTCAGCTCCATATTCGGTGCTGTTTTGGTTAAAATTTTATAATCTTCAGGGCCTACAAATAGCGGCACACCAACCGTATAACTTGAATTAGCCTTAATTACCGGCAGATCTGTTAACACACCAGATGAGGCCAGGTTACCAACCGGTTTAAAGTTTAACCGGCAATTTACCCCATTAGCGCACACCTGAGCTTGGTTGTATGGGTTTAATAGCCACAATGCAGTAAAATAGTGTTGAATAAATCCCACCCAACCATTATTAGTTGCTTCCGGGTAACTAACATCATTCTTGGCTAAATTACTAAATTTAATTGTATTAAATTTAGCATCGCTCGTATAGTAAGCAGGTCCGGTAAATGTGTGTACGAACTTAGTCTCACCCTCCGGTGCTTCTTCATCCCTGAGTAATCTCCAGTAAGCTGATATTCCTGATAACGAATTTGGCGTATTATTATCAATTTTGTACGCAATATTTATCACATAACTGCCACGAGTAAAGGTATAACTCTTAGTTACATTTATCCCATTTTGCGTATAATTCAAATTAACCGTTAAAGTCTTTTGATTTGGTTCTAATACGTAATTTGGCTTATCGCTGGTAAATACTGCCGTATGTGTGGGTAACGCACTTTCCCCAACCAAACCAGTTTGCGCAATAAATACCCGTTTACTATCATTAAGTAATAATGGGTATGGCTCTTTGGGGTTGTCCTGACGACCATGGTTTAACAAATCTACATCACGTAAATCACCACCAATACTGTTTATCTTCGCCTGGAACAAATCGGTAGTGACTAAAATACTATTACCTGAATTGAGAGTGGCATTGTTATCTGCCACCTGATTGTTGCTACCATTCACAGTGTTATTTGTAGCTGTTTGAAAATTAGTAACCTGCGGTTGTTGCGGGGCGATAAATTTCTCCCACACTAACATTAAACCTAAAGATAGTGCAATAAATAGTATTAACCGACGTGAATCCATATAAAAATCCTATAATAAAAACCAGCAAGCTATTTTATGGGGTCGTAACCACTGCCACCACCCAAATATTTAATTGGGTGGCAGCGTAAAATACGCTTTAATGCCATAAATAAACCACGGATTATACCATATTTATTTATTGCACCAATAGCATACTCTGAACAGGTTGGGTCATAACGACAACTCTTAGGTAACAGCGGGCTTATGCATAATTGATAAAAACGAATGGGGAGAATGAATAGTTTAGTTATCATCATTTTAGAAATATTTTAGTCAAGCGGGCAAATTCATCCTGTATTAATGAAAAGTCTTCTTGCACAAAATATTTTTGAGGCCTAATTACAATGTCATAGCTCTTCCAGTTTGCCTGGTTTAGCCTGAATAACTCACGGATAACCCGCTTCATATAATTGCGTTTATTCGCTCGTTTATGAACCTTTTTACTTACGACCTGACCTAGGCGTGAATTGTTGAGCTCATTTGGCTTAAAATATATTTTTAGATATGTGCCATGACGGACTTTACGAAAAAGAAAAACGGATGAAAATTCATCCGCTTTTAATAGCCTATGTGTCCGTGCAAATTTGTAATTTTGCAAACTGATCAAATTCCTTAAACAGCCAGCCTAGCTCTACCTTGGGCACGACGCGAATTAATAATCGCACGGCCGGCTTTAGTTTTCATACGAGCACGAAAACCATGAGTACGCTTACGCTTGATCACTGAAGGTTGAAATGTACGTTTCATTTTATTTTGTCCTTATATCATTACTTGAGCTAAGTATTATAGCACATATGAAATTTATTTTCACGATTAAAATTTACGACAAGATTTTTTATAAAATACTAATTTATACCCACACATTAACCATAAGACCGGGTCAATCAAATAATCCCATAAATTGGCTGAATTTTGTAATTTAACTAAAAATGCAATCAAAGCAACAAGCCAAATCAAAGCAAAAGCGTAATTTACCCGCAAAAACAATATGCAAAGTAAGAATATAACCACTAGAAAGCCACGTGGTAAATACCCAAAACCATAAATATCCAGTGGAAATATATCCAAAACAGATAAATACAATACCAAACCTATTAGTACAATTACCAGACAGAACTTGCGGTTAAATAAATCTATGGGTAATTTAGTAAAATAAATAAATGCCCAGAATAGCAAAAATAGCAAACCACTTATGCTCAGATCACCAATAACTCCACGAACTACATTAACTACAGTCATAGTATGATAAATCGGAATAAATAGCACAAATATAGAAAAAAGTATCATTAATACAAGCTGAGCAATTTTGTTTTTGACAATTAAATTTAAAGGCACAGTAAAAATCAGTAGTAAAAATGCTAAATTTGCTGCATTTGCAATAAGATATGCCATCATAATTTAGTCACCTTGTCAAGCCAGGCTTCATTAAAGCGTATGTGCTTTATTTTTTCTCGCTCATCAGTATATAAAATGTCGATTAAGCCATCATGTACCTGAATTGATGGGTAAGAATATTCCTTCCCTAGTTTATTTTCTAAAACTGCGATATCTTTAAAGTGTAGGCCATCATCTGAGGCAGATAATACCAGCAACCCCCGGTCTGATGGGTTACGTACCATTAATACTCGTTCTTTGCCTACTAAAGCGGCAGCAACAGAAGAATCACGGTTATGCAGATTGGTAGCCCTTGGTTCGCTCCAGGAAACACCAGCATTGTGACTCAACTGCATATATAAAATTGTATCAGCATAACCCTTATTACGCGTAAATGAATATGCAATATCAGGCGTAAGAGTAACCAGAGCTGGCTGTAATAAGCCCTGCTTAGATGTCATTCTTACCTTCCCGATAAAGTTGCCCTTATCATCAAAACGGAGCAACTCCGGATATGTATATATCATTTCATGATAGACCGGTAAATAAAAACCTCCGTCCTCTAAGGGGATAACTTTAGTGCGCACTAGGGTGCTAATATTTAATAGCGGGCTTAGGCTCAGTTTTTTTACATTTTTCCAGTTAATGCCCTCATCGGTAGACTGGAGATGATCTATATTACTTGCCGACCAACCTCCAATTGCCCCAACTGAAACCACAAATAGATGTAAAACTCCATTTGCAGCGCTGTAAACAACAGGGTTTCCTACTTTATGAACGTGTTGCGCCAGCCCATCGGATAACATTTGTGGGGACACAACCACTTTAGCTTCCGTCCAATGATTTTGGGTAAATCTTGATGACCAAATTTTTACATCCGGCTTACCTTCATGGCTACCTGCAAACCAAAATGCCAAAAGATCCCCGTTATTAAGGACAGTAAAAGCAGAGCTATGCGAAGATTTTAAAAAATATGGCTGAGGAATAATATATGATTCAAAAACCGGATAGCCCAGGCTATTTTGCTGTTTTAAATTATTTTCTAGTTTAAATTTTGGTTTTAAAACATGAAATGTTTTACTATAAATCAAGACTAATATAAAACATAAAACTAATGTATACAACAAATAGGTGGATTTTATCCTAATTTTCATAATTGTTTAGTACCACCCTGGTTCTCATTAGTAACACCACTTCGTTCATAAAATACTAACCCTACCCGTTTTATATGTTCTTGCAGCCCTATATTATCAATATCCGCAAAAATAGATAAGTCGATCATATAAGGCAGTAACAGTTCATCTAACTCATCTAAAACATTCATTTGAAAACTGTAGCTAAGCCCATCTCCCAGAATAGTTAAATCTATATCAGAACCTCTTTTGTAATTACCTTTGGCTCTTGAACCATATATAAGTACTTTTTCAATTTGATTGTACTTGCTAAATACACTACATATTTTGCTAACATCACTTTCAGATAAACCAAAATTCATATAAACTTTTATTCTTCATTATAAAACTTAGTAAAATTTTTAGCAAATTCCTCGAACTGTGGATAATATTTTTTTAAAATATCTGTCAATATTGCTTCAGCTAAACCTTGATTGTAGGCATGTGATGTTAAATTACGAGACTTAATCATCTCCATCCATATTTCACCATTTTCTAATAAACCGCGTTTAAAAGCTTCCCTGGTAGTATCTTTTGAACCGATTAAACCAGTATGCCCGTATTCTTCAAGATAATCTTTTAATACATTCCAGGACAATTCATGAGTATATTCAAACCCTTGTATAACACCCTGCTGTTCAAGTTTAGTTAACGCCCTTGAATTAGCTAGACAAGCAGCTTCCCCAAGTTCCTGATATGCTTTTATAAAATTACTAAACCGTTGCTTCCAACGAATATCCATAACCGCTCCTTTACATGAGCATAATATTACCACACAATTTTTACAATGAGTATTGACTATTTTTTTTAATTTATGTAATAATTATCAACCTGGGATAAGTATAACTGGTATAGATGTATTTATTTACAGAAACTGCATAAAATTTATAGTGCAGCATTTGTAAATAAGCACATAACATGATTATTGATCATAAGGAGCAATCTTTATATCATTATTTCATATGGTATCAATTAAAAATACTTGTCATAACATAAATGATTAACTTTACAAAAAGTTAATATTTTGATATGGAGTACTTTAAGATTGCTATTGCGCTTAATTCAAATTTAAATAAATTATTGCTTCATCTTTTGCATGCATAAACTTTACCTGGGCAGACCATAATAATGAGCCTAATGCACAAAATACTTATGCACCTGCAACGGCTGATATTGGTCAGTTTGATGCACAAAAATTTATAAATTCAGATAATATGTATGCTTATATTACTGCTGGTCCCATCCAGGCAAAACCACTACTAAGATTGTTTGCTATTGAAAGACTATCAGTTTCATCTTTTGATTATGATAATTGTGGACCAGAAGATAAAGTGCATGGTGGTAAACAGCTCTCTTGTTCGGCATTTGACAATTTTAACCTTAATGAAGCAAATTTATTTGTAAAACAATATGATGGTGGTGATAGAACTTATTTTAACAGATTCTATAAAATGATAGGTTTTATGCATCTCTCCAAACCCTAGGTAGGCGTTACAAATATGGAAGCATACAATATTGGAGTTTATCCGGTACAAGATGTCCTAGATAAAATACAAAAACCTGAAAGTGACGGAGGATGTGGTTTGGCAGATCAGCACTTAACTAATCTATCGATTAATTTGCCAGTTTCTAATAATCACAGCATTCAGTATGTAATTACAACTCAAGACAGCAATGGTCAATGTAATCAATCTTTATTTGATACATATAGAAAGAACTTCAAGTGTGATGCCATGCAGAATGTGGATTGTTATTTGTAAAAAACACTCTAAATTTCTGTAAGAAAGGATGAGCTTCTCTCATCCTTTTTTATTATTTTTACAGATATTTAACTACTAAAACAATAGTTGTACAATGATACCTTTAATTTTGTCTTTCTTGGAAGGTATAGGCTTGTTCTACTAAGTTAATTACATTATAGGCTTCTTCAAGTCTAAAGCGCTGTGGATTAATTACTATCTGACGGTATAATTCCGGATGATAAGGAGAGGCTCCCTGCACATCTACATTTACTCTTTGCTGATTATTAACTTCATCTTTAATTGAATTAAACCGTTTTAGGTCAGCTTCGCTCCCAAGCTCTATAGTGGTTATCTCATCTAATGACTTACCACCTAATTTAACAAAGCCTTTGTCTGTCATTACGGATAATGAACATTCCAAGTTTTTAGGTTCTGAAGCAATACTTACCTCAAAAGAACCACCAAATGTCTCAAAATCTAGTAAACCATATACCGTGTCACTAACATTTGTTTGCCTAAATTTAGTATTAAAAAAGCTGGCATGGCTAACGTGTGGCATGCCCACTAAAAATTGCAAGATATCCAAATAATGAATGCCAAATTCACGAAGTATCCCGCCTCCTGTTTCCTGAGTACCACGCCAACCAGAAAAATACCCCAAAGGTCTTTGCCAACGCTGTACCAATGATACTGAGCGCACCTCACCTAGTAAACCGGATTCAAGAGCTTTTTTGACAATCATAACCGCTGGATTCAACCGCACCTGCAAAATTGAAAATATCGCAACCTTCTGCTTCTTTGCAAAAGAGTTTAAATCCTTCAGCTCATGCGCAAAAAAAGTGGCCGGTTTCTCTACAATAACATGCTTTTTATTAGACATAGCTGTCATAGCTTGCTTATAATGTAGATTACTTGGAGTAAGAATTACGACACAATTAACCTCCGGATCAAAGTATACCTCATCTTCAGAATTATATGCCTTAACATTCAATTCTTTAGTATATTTGGTTTGTAATTCATTAATCGGGTCATATAGCCCTACTAACTTAAAATGTTCTAAATTATTCTGTATAGCTGCTAAGTGCCTACTAAAAATTGCACCACAGCCAAGAATCGCCACATTATACCTCGTCATGTCTATCAATCCTTAGGTAATACTATTTTACCCTCTTTATTTGGGCAATACAAAACCAATAATTTACCAATATGCTGCACTAAGGCCGCACCGGTTTTGCTGCATAATTCATCAATCATCCTAATGCGTAGCTTACGATCATCGCCAAGTACCCGAATTTTAATTAATTCATGGGCATTTAAATTAGTAATAACTTCTTTTATAACTGCATCAGTGACACCTTTGTCTCCGATCATTACTACCGGGTTTAAACTATGTGCTAAACCTTTCAGGAATTGCCGTTGCTTTACACTTAGCTCCATATTATCTACATCTCTTATATAAATTAATTAAATTATTTGTTGAATCATCATGAGTAGATATTTGATTACTATTAATATCCGTTAAAATAGTTTTAGCTAACTGCTTACCTAGCTCTACACCCCACTGGTCAAAGGAATTAATACCCCATATGACACCCTGCACAAAAGTTTTATGTTCATACAAAGCAATTAGCATACCCAGATAGTACGGAGATATCTCAGGCAATAATAACATATTACTCGGCCGATTACCATGAAATACTTTATGTTTTGCCAGATTATAGGCTGTAGCTTCACTACTACCGGCGAATAATAGTTCGGATCTAGCCTGGGCATAAGTCTTACCGCACATAAATGCCTCAGCCTGGGCAAATGCATTCGATACTAAAATATCCTGATGCTCCTGATTGCTAAACTTATCCGATAACCCCAAAATAATATCCATAGGATAAATACCAGTACCCTGGTGCAACAATTGATAATACGCATGCTGCGCATTTATACCGCTATCTCCCCAAATCACCGGAGCTGTCTTATATTCTAACGGTTCGCCATTTTTATCTACACTTTTCCCATTGCTTTCCATTTCAAGCTGCTGAATATATGCCGGAAACCTACTTAGTCTTGTATTATAAGGGGAAATTACTTGAGTAGAATAGTCATAAAAATTAACATACCAAATTCCAATTAAAGCTAAAATAACCGGTAAATTCTGCCTAAAGTCATGGGTATTTGCGAAATGCTCATCCATCGCCCTGGCGCCGGATAAAAGCTTAGAAAAATTTTCAAAACCTATATATAACGCAACCGGTAGCCCAATTGCTGACCAAATACTGTAGCGACCACCAACAAAATCCCAAAACCTGAACATATTGTCAACAGCAATACCAAATTCACTAACAGCTTTGACATTAGTAGAGACTGCAACAAAATGTTGTTTAATTGCGGCTAAATTATTATTTGTTTTCTCCAAAAACCAGTTACGAACTGTATGTGCATTAGTCATGGTTTCTTGGGTTGTAAATGTTTTAGAAGCGATAATAAATAATGTAGTTTCCGGATTTAGGTGAGATAAAATATCAAAAACCTGATAACCATCAACACTAGAAATAAAATGTATATTCAGCTTGCTTTTGCAATATGGTTTTAAAGCATCAGAAACTAATACAGGCCCAAGATCGGAACCGCCAATACCAATATTTACTATATCTGTAATAGGTTGGTTTGAATACCCCAAATGATTACCATTGTGTAGTTTATCGCTAAATTGCCTAATTTGATCCAAAACCTGTTGTATTTCAACGGATACGTTACAATCGTCTACTATAATGGGTTTTCCATTAGCACGTAGTGCGGTATGAAGTACTGCGCGGCTTTCAGTATTATTTATTTTATTCCCGCGAAACATCGCTACTATCTGTTCTGCCAAGCCCTGCTCCTTGGCTAAGTCAATTAGCTTAGTAAGTGTTTCCTCAGTGATATTATTTTTTGAAAAATCAAACACTAATTTTTCCAGACTTAAATGTAGGTTGCTAAACCTGCTATTATCTAAGGCAAATAAATCCAGTAATGTTTTATTCTTGATAGATTTATAATGAAGACTTAAATCTTTATATGCTTTTGTATGTAACAATTTAATTCTTTCTGAAATATTGAATACAATAACTAATAATTTACACCTACGCTTACTAATCCACCAAGCGTATTTTGCTGTAACGCATAATTAATCCCAGCACTTGGGTTATACGTTGTTCCAGTGGGCGTGATTATATCATAAAAGCCACTTATTCCCAGCATCACGTTCTTCGCTATATTGTATTTAGTTCCCAGGCTGGTAGTTGAGCGCCAACTATCGACATTGGTCGTAGACCTATCATTTAGTTCAGCAAATAGCTGATCAGCATAAATAAACCATTTTTTAGTCGGCGCATACTCAAATCTGGCACCTGCACCGTATTGTAAATATAAATCATGCTGTAAAATATATGATAAGCTGCTACTTGTCTTTATATTATATGAATTAATATTAACATCCATTGCACCATTGAAATACGGGATTACCTGCATATGCACATCCGGGAAAGTAACAGCATACCCCAAGTTAAACCCTACGCTGCCCGGAAATCCGGCATAAGTGGGTGTAATAGTAAAAGTTAATCCTGGCGGTACGTTAGCCTGGTTTATAGCGGTAATTAACCCACCGTTTAACTGTAACCAAATATTAGATGAAAATAGATGAGTAAAATCTATACTTAAAGTATTTAGACTACTATTTATTGTTGGTAAGCCGCCACCGGAATACGAATTAGTTGAGTGTAAGAAACCATAATTTATATTATAGCTATTGTCAAAGTGAGCTAACTGCATATCAAAAAAGTTTTCATAGTTATCAAACGAGTTTCCATATTTGCTGTTATAGAGATATGCAAAAGAAATTATTCCGCCATAGGAAGTTTGATTTGTATTGCGATAAATTAAGCTGGCAGTATCAGCACCAATATTATTCACTGTATCTAGTTGATTAAGGGTACCTCTCAGGCCAATCTGGAATACATCAGTAACATTATATCTTATACCTAGAGTAGAAATATAATTCATTGCACTTTGGTTTACTACCGGCGTACCCTGACTATCTAAGTACCCGACCATCTGATCAAAAAACACGCTTAAATCCGGGGTGATGGCATATTCAATACGGGCACCGCCACCATACAAAATATAATAGCTATCAGCAAACCCGTCATAGGTAAAAGAAGAACCATTATAGTTTAATATGGCGCCACTCGTTAGATAAGGAATCACCTGCAGTCCAAGTTCGCTCCAATTAAATGAATAACCAGCCTTACCGGTCAGGCTCCCGGGTATGCCAAAACTTCTGGTACTACCGCCAAAACTAAAATCACTATTACCGCTTTGATTTGCACTAAATAGAAAGCCGCCATCAACTGCCAGCCAAACATTACTATCAAACAACTGCTCTAAGTGAACATTTATTGAACTGGCATTGGTTGTATAATTGGTGCTACTAAAATTTGGATTATAAGCATTCATAGTAGTATAGCCATATCCTATACTAATCTGGTTATCTAAGTTTTGAAAAAGTAGATTTTCCGGATTGCTATTATCTTCACTAGTGTTATCTGAACTAGCCGTATCTGAATTAGTTTTTTTTGAATTAGATTTATTTGTATTAGTTGTATCAGTAATTGCATAAGCAAAAGTATTGAGAACCATTAGTAAAAAAGTATACAATAAATATTTAATCACCAACTGCATTTATTGCATGCCCACGCTATACAAATGTCTATTTGTAACTGCAATTGTACTGCCATCAGTTGCTGCAGTAGTATAATTAATCCCTGGTTCCGTAACTGATGCGCTAGTCCATTTTGTATTTACTTTACTGCCTACTGTAGCCAAAAGATAAAGATTGCTATCCAAACCGCCAACAAAAAGGTTGTTATTGCTATCAGCATATAATGTCGTTAACCCCCCGGCTATACGAGGTGGCACATCTCCGGTAAATGCATTGCCATTTAATCTGCTAAAAGATAGCGGAACTTGGTTTTTATCGGCAGCAATTCTCCATATCTCACCCCTTTGGGTAAGAAAATAGAAATAACTATTCGAGTTTATTCCTGTATATGAGATTGCAATTATAGGTGAGCCGGTAGCGTAAGAAGTTAGGGCTTGAGAATTTAGCGTTAGGCTTTTACATCCGCCTCTGGCTATACCACTGAGTCCATAAATCAGTAATTCCCCGTTGTTAGTACCAATGGCCAAATAGTTACCGGGAAGGTTTCCTCCGGTAATCGTGAAAGGATATAGCGTTGTTGCGCTAGTAGACTGAGCTGATGCGTTACATGCAGACGGAGTAGCAACATAAATGGGGTCTGTAGTATTACCAGGTAGTGCTTTAATAGCTAAAAGCCCACCCCCTGTACTAGTACTGGTTCCCATAAATACACCGCCATTGCTTCCTGCGATTGCCTGAGGTTTGGAAGTAGGGATTACTCCATTAAATACGTAGGGAATCCAAGTAGAATTTGTTACAGCAGCACTACCATTAGTTGTTAAAGAAGAAAGTACATTTACCATCGTTCCGCCGGCAGGGTCTCCTGTAGTGTTTGCTTCGGTGTTAACCGGCATGTTTGATATAATTAGAACTCGCGGAACGGATGCAAAATGATGTACAATAACACCCTCTAAATCAGACTCATAAATACCATTTGCAACTTTAATTTTTAGCGATTGACCCGCACTTTCGGGTAATGCCAGATTTGTTACCATACCATGCTCATCAACTGAAATAAACACATTACTATTTGCTGCAGCCCCCCTTTCGGGCAGCGTGTATCCTGGAGGTGCAGTTTGCTCAGTAATAACCGGGCTCGGTGCTGATGCTGGCGGTGAGGAGGAAGAAGATTCTCCTCCACCACCAACACAAGATGCCAGAGATAAACTTACTAAAACTAACAAAGCCTGGAATAACCCGGATATTCTCTTTGAACTCATGATAAATCCCAAAAATGTCGTGAAAAAACAAAATTAGTTAGCCTCCAGATGTGTTTAATCTGGATAATAAATAATTTAGTTTATTTTCCTTAGAGCTTATTCAAGACCTGAACAAGCTTTTGTACATTTTGTCGGATTAAGAGAATATTATATCATATTCGACTGGTATTGCATCAAATTTGCAAATAGTACCGTGTATACATAGTTTACTTACTTTATAATATTCAATCTCACTGCTATCGTATTGTTACATTATATATGTTACTACTTGTAGCCGCAATTATACTACCATTACTTGTTGCTGAAATAGAAGATATTGCCGATCTATCCATGTTAGTACCTGACCAGGTAGTATTTACACCAGAGCCAGCCGCTAATAAGTAAACCATACCCGAGCTACTTCCGACAAAAACATTATTACTGCTATCAGAAAATAATGCTGTCAAATTGCCGGCCCCAGAAGGTGGCACTGTACCTGAAAACCCTGCTCCATTCAATTGGGTAAATGAAAGTGGGTTATTATTTATATCTGCCACAATTCGCCAAATCTGCCCATTCCCAGTCAAGAAATATCCATAGTTATTTGAATTTAAGCTTGTAAACGAAATAGCAACTATTGGCGAACCTAGGGAGTAAGCTGTTAAAGCCCTGGAACTATTTGTCAGATTTTTACACAGCCCTGTATTAGTACCTGTAATACCATAAATTAACAATTCACCATTATTGGTACCGATACCTATATAGTTACCAGCAGAAGTTCCACCGGTAATTGTAGTATTGGCTATTGATGTAGCACTAGTTGACGACGTAGCTGTGGTACATTGCGACTGATTTGCAAGAGCAACCGCAGCAGTAGAAGTGTTAGGGCTTGACTGAAATGCAAGAAGTCCACCCCCATTATTATTTACATTAACGCCAACATATGCACCACCATTAGCTGCTGAAACTGCTACAGGAATTGACGTAGGTGTCAAGTTGTTAAAGGTATAAGCATTCCATGTAACAGTACCATTTAGATATGCTTTACTATCGCTTGAGGATAAAGGTGAAGCCGAGACATTTACTATAATTCCCCCGGTTATATTAGATATCACCAATGCTAGGGGTGAGGATGAAAACTGCTGTACAAATGTACTTACTAAACTGCTGACTGTAATGCCAGAGGGCGCACTGATTTGCAACGGTGAGGCAAGAGTACCCTGCGGCAATGCCAAACCGGTAAGTATGCCATCGCTATTGCTGGAAATATATACATTGCTTGATCCTAAAGCTGTACTAGTAGGTAAAACATATCCCGAAGGTGTAAATTGTGCAGTAAGAACTGGCTGTGCTACTGATGCCGGAGGCGATGATGAACCACCACCGCCACCCCCACCACAGGAAGAAATAGATAAACCAACAAGTATACTAAAAATGGATAAAATAATACGCATATCTCTATAACTCATAGTAGACCCCATAAAAAAATTTGTAATTACGAGTAACCATCTTTAAATGTGCTCGCAATGACAAATTAGTCTATATGTGCAATAACCTTATCTATAAACGCCACAATATATAGCCAGCCGCTATAATTTTATCTTTTGGTAATATAGATTTAACATCCAGAATAACCCCTCCAGGTTTTACTTTGGATAATAAATAGTTTAGGTCCATTTCTTTATACATTTTATGCCCCACCGCCAAAACTAATATATCAGCCTGAGGTAAATTCTCAAATTCGTTTAATATAATACCATATTCATGTAATGCTGCTTCTGAATTGGCAAGAGCATCATGCACTGACACCTGGACTTTATAGTCTTTAAACTCGTTTATCACATCAATAACTTTAGAATTACGGAGATCTGGACAATCTTCTTTAAATGTCAGGCCTAATATGCTGGCTTTTGCATCTAACATTGAATGATTATTCTGGATAAGTAATTTAACTCCTTTACGTGCAACAAAACGTCCCATATTATCATTTATTCTACGTCCAGCCTGGATAACCTGCGGCATATAACCCAATAGTTCTGCTTTATACGTCAGATAGTAAGGATCTACTCCAATGCAATGACCACCAACTAGTCCAGGCCTGAAAGGTAGAAAGTTCCATTTGGTTCCGGCGGCTTCTAGCACCTCAAGCGTATCTAGTTGCATACGTTCAAAAATTATAGCCAACTCATTCATTAGGGCAATATTTAAATCGCGCTGCGTATTTTCAATAACCTTGGCTGCCTCTGCCACCTTTATACTACTGGTTTTATACACCCCTGCCTTCACTACACTACCATAAACTGCTGCCACGATTTCAAGCGTTTCTTCATCCATGCCTGATACGATTTTTTTAATCTTAGTGAAAGTTCTATCCTTATCCCCTGGGTTAATTCGTTCCGGAGAATAACCAACTTTAAAATCTGTACCGCATTTTAGGCCGGAAACTTCTTCCAGGATAGGTACACAATACTCCTCTGTTACACCTGGATAAACTGTTGATTCATAAACCACAATATCACCCTTTTTAAGCGCATGACCCACAGTGGTAGAAACTTTTTTAAGCGGAGTTAATTCGGGACGATTTGCTGCATCAACCGGAGTTGGCACTGCAACTATATGAAAATTAGCTAATCGTAATTCTTCAATTTTATCTGTATAAAGAAGGTTAGTTGCCGATAAGCCTGACGTAGAAACCTCACCAGTACGATCAAAACCTCTTTTTAATTCTTTAATCCTATCAGAGTTAATGTCAAATCCAATACATTGCCCCTGAGTACCAAACGCCACTGCAACAGGTAACCCTACATAACCTAGTCCAATCACAGACACCACACGATTGTGCATATTCAACTCACTTAAACATCTATTTTATTCAATATTTATGAACAACTGATTATTTTAACAGAATTTTTAGGAAACCAAAGGTTTTAAATCTAACTAAACTAAAATACGAAAACACATATACAATTACATATAGTAAAATTAATAATAAGCAAATTATTGTACTTCTATAAAATATAAGGGCCAGAATTGTCTGGGGTATAATAAAAAATAACATTAATGGCAATACCCGGGCATTGCGATTTTCAACACTATGCGGCGTACAACGAAAATAAATCAAATGATGTAGGTGCATAGCATCAGGCCGCATACATTTAGAGCGCCGGAAAATCTTCCTTCTATACATACTAAAACCCATTTCTGTAACCGGGTATATTGCCATCAATAAAAAAGCGTACGGCGAAATTAGTCCTTTGTGGGCGTGGGGTATATATATACTTATTATTGCTATAATAAAACCAATAGTATAAGCACCACCATCGCCTAAAAATATTTTGCCAGAAGGATAATTAAAAATCCAGAAACCTAAAATTGCAGCAAATAACAGTTCACAAATCTCTAACATAGCACAATCGTTTAGAAAAAAAGTAGCTGATATTATGCCCATAAGATTTACCATTGCCGTTGTCGCTGCCAACCCATTAAAGCCATCAATAATATTAAATGCATTAGTTAGTCCTACTACACAAAATAAAGATAAGCTTACTCCAATAAACGGATAGCGAATAACCAGATGGTTAAGCCCGTCAAATCCGGTATTGGTAATAACTAACAGGGCTTTGGTTTCATAAATTGCCAATATGGCACTACCAATGATCACAAAAAGACGCAGTAAGGGAGGCATACTCTCAGTCAAATCTTCGACTATACCAAGAAGAAACACTATAAAGGCACTAAGCAAAAAAGTCTCGGCATATTTATCATCACCACAACAATAGAGATTATATAGAACAACAAGAAAAAATCCGGCAAATACAGAGAATCCTCCAACCCTTGGGGTAGGACTCTTATGCATTTTTTGTACAGCATATGGATTTTTATAGTCCGGGAGAAGTTTATAGCGTCGATCAATCATTAAGGAAAGAATTGTTACTATGACGGATACAATAAAAGCAGAAAAAACATTTAACACAACAGACATCACCCACTCAAGATAGAATACAGCTCACTAATATAAGTGAACATGTACCATATGCAACATTAATAAATAAATCTAAAAAAAATAATCAATATTAATTATTCTTTTTAAATCATTTGCGGGCGCTTAAATTTAAGAACCAGTTGGTTTTCCAGCACATGATTTTACAATAATTGATTGACCATAGTCAGATATTTACCGATAACTATTTTTTGATCAAATTCACGTTCCATTTTATGTCGACCATTAAGCCCCAGTTGTACTCTATCTGCAAATGGAAGGTTGATTAATTTCTGCATAGCTAAAACTAAACTGTCTACATCACGAACCTTTGCCATAAAACCAGTAACCCCATCTTCAACAACATCCTTGCAGCCCGCACTGTTAACCGTAATAATAGGCCGTCCCATGCTGCTTGCTTCCAGTAGACTTCTTGGCATACCCTCCCGGTATGAAGGTAGTATTACACAGTCACTAGCTGCAATGTAGTCAGGCACATTATCCACCATACCATGATATATAATACCTAACTCGTCTTGCCAAAGCTTCATTTGCTCTTCACTAATTGCTGACGGATTAGCAAAAAAATAATCACCAATAAAATGAAGCTTTACCATTGGATATTGTTTTGAAATTGAGCGAAATGCATCAATTAACTCACCAATTCCCTTGTCCCATAATAATCTACCAGCATATAAAAAAGTAATTTCTTTCCTATTACTTAAAGGTATATAATAAAATTCTGCTAAATCAACCCCAGAACCTGGTACTAGTATAACCTGGGTGTTTGTAGATAAAATTTTTAATTTTATAAACTCCTGCCAGTCATCTTTATTCTGAAAAATGATATAGCTCAAATTTGCAAAAGCATATTTATATAATCTAGTAATAATATGCTGTACTATACCTTTTTTTACGAATACATGACCTAAACCTGTAATATTAGGTAACACTTGAATTTTTAATAGCTTGCAAGCCAGTGCAGAAAATAGGTTTGGTTTAATCGTAAAAGAACAAACCAAATCCGGCATATGTGTCTTGAATATTCTGTAGACTTGCCAGATCAAGATAATATTTTTTAACAGATTAAAGCTTTTGCCGTCAATCGTAATTGGTACGCACTTATAACCTTCATGTTCTAACCTATAAAAATACTTGCTATCATTAGGACAGCAAAGTACTACACTATACCCCAAATTTGCAAATGTACTATACAAATGCCTTTGCGTATAAAGATGATGAGCTGTATTATCTATAAATAAAAGTTTTTTAGTCATGTTGTAAAAAATCCGCTATACCATTTTTTTGCGATATTTAGTCCATCAATGAGCTTATAATGAGGATCGTATCCAAGTAATGCTCTTGCTAAACTAATATCTGCCAAAGAATGGCGCACATCGCCATCTCTAAAGTCACGGTAAGTAGGTTTTTGCTTAATATCTGGATTTATCATATCTTTTATATAATTAAATAACTGATTTAAGGTAGCTTGTTCACCGCACGCAACGTTATATACCTTATTTAATGCTTCTTTATTTTGTGTCAATCCGCATAAAATATTCATTTGTACTACATTATCAATATAACAAAAATCCCGGCTGGTTTCACCATCACCATAAATAATTGGAGATTCATTATTTAAAATTATCTTAAACCATAATGGAATAACTGCTGCATAGGCTCCATCAGGATCCTGACGTCTGCCAAATACATTAAAATAGCGCAATCCGATTACTTCAAGACCATAATTTTTAGCAAAAACATTCGCATAAATCTCACAGCAATATTTCGTAACTGCATAAGGCGATAGTTGGTTGCCAATCTTAGATTCGATTTTTGGCAGATCAGGTTGATCACCATATACGGAACTACTTGAGGCGTATATAAACCGTTTTACTTTATTTTCAGCACATGCTCTTAATAAGTTTACTGTCCCAGTTACATTCGTATCATGGCTTGCTAATGGATCTACAATTGAACGAGGAACACTACCTAAGGCTGCCTGATGCAATACAATATCCACCCCTTTACTTACTACATGACATATGTCCCTATCACGAATGTCACCCTGAAAAAATTTAAACATTTTCCATCTTTCTGGACCAACAATATATTTTACTTCATCCAAATTACGCTGGTACCCAGTAGAAAAATTGTCGAACCCAACTACGTTTTGATTATTTGCTAGTAAAAATTCTAATAAATTAGAACCAATAAATCCGGCACAGCCTGTTACTAACCACGTCTTTTGCGTTACAAGCTTAATCATAAACTGCCCTCTCATTATTTAATACCATATTTAAACCTATAGTACATATACTGTAAAATAGTCGGATGATACCAAAGGTTGGAAGAGATACCTTGCCCATGCCTTTTGGTAAGAGTTCCATCAAATATATTACTAATCGCATTACACAATAAAGGTATAGCCGCTGCCACCTGTAAAAAAGGATAGGTTACAAAGTTATCACTTCTTTCACAAGTAATTATATCTTGAAAGATTATACTACCAGTATCTATACCTTTATCTACAAGATGTACCGTTACACCGCAATTTTGTTTATCCTTATTTACAAGTGCCCAGTATGCACCATGAACACCTCTATATTTCGGAGTAATACCCATGTGTATATTTACAAATATTGTATTATTTACGCAATAAAGTATATCTTCATTAATAATTCTGGTACCATTAACCACAACAACACTAGGTGCAATATCTTGCAAAATCCTTTTTACTGCTTCAGAATTTATAGAACTAACTCTTTCAATAATGCTTTGATCTATAACCGTAATATCAAGGTTATTATGCTTTATAATTGTTGAAATTCTAGCTTTGGAACTAATTTTTAACACTCTTTGAACAAATAGTTGAAATAACATTTGTCCAAATACTTTCCAAAACCCTAGTTTGTTATATCGTGACTTAAGTAAATCAAATCTGGGTAAGCTGTTTTCACATATTACACGCTCAATAATAAAATTATACTTTAATGCGTTATAAATAATTGCTGATATTTGGCTATTATCTACTAACATTACTATTTTTTTATTGATCATATTAATTCTGCCATATTACAGCTTAACATACCGTATTTTTCATTTAACAGTTTATATTGTTTTAATATTTTTTCTAATAACTCAAGGTTTTTATCAATATTTTTCCCAAAATTATGCGGATGCCACCATAAATGATAAATTTGTCCGGTTCTTGCAGCATATTGCATCGAATTAGTTATTCGATGCAATTTCATCCATTCGAGATAGAATAATTTGCGTGAAAAAGGTCTCAGAAATTGGCTAGCTCTAATATTTAGAATTGCATTACCTACAACTGGCGCAACATAGGTATTATGCCCACTAAGATTTAAATAAGTGTCACAAAATCTATAAAGTTTTTTCCAAATGGTATTATTTACCGCATTCTGAGGGTTATATGCCCAATGCTCTGGGTTACCCCGGTAAGTTTTTATTCCATGCTTATAGCAAATAGTTAAGTGATTTTCGCCATACTGATTCCGTGGAAATACTATAGACAATGTCTCTTTATCGTATTTTTTTTTTGCAATATAAACAGCTTGCTTAATGTCGCTGTCAAACTGTGACAATATTTGACCAGGCTCTAAACAATAATAATGCGAAAAAGTATGTGTAGCTAATTCCTGATTTTCTGTATTTACAATTGTCGAAATTAGTTCTCCACTAAAATGATATGGATCCGTAAGTAGACTTTCTCCAATCGTCTTAATCTGCGGATAAGGATTTAACTTAGCATCCTCATAGGTTGGTAGTTCTGATGGGAGCATGTTTTCAAGTTCTAACTTTGTATCACATAACAAAAAACCGACTACTGCCCATGTTGCATGAATATTATATTGCTTAAATAATTGCAAAATTTGCGGGATTACTATATTTTCATTTTTTATGTGTTCGCCATATGTACTAATACTTTTTTTATCACGCATCCCCCAAAACATCTCAAAGTCTAAAGAAATAATAAATCGACCAACATTTTTACTCATTTCCGGGCTCCAAAATATTAATCATTACTTTTATTATTCCATCACTAATTTGATCAGAGAATTTCATCACCTTTTCATGAGCACAGTTCAAATTAATAACACTCAATTGTTTCTTGTGCATAATTAAGGTCTCAAGATTATTAGTAGCAAGACCTAAGTAATAGTTATATCCAGCAAGTTTATCTTTATGTGCAAAAATATATTCATCAGGTTTGGTTGCCTTAAACAATGTAATATTGGTACTAAATAACTTATATGTATCTAACCGTTTGCTATACATCTGAGATTCTGTATCTATGGCTCTAAAAACATTTTTTATATATTCATCATCATTTAATCTATCTTTAAATTCTTCTCTATAATGTTCATGATAAATTCGTTTAAATGCTGCTTCTTTAAATACTGATGCTGGTAAAGTTTTTTTAATTACAGGCTCTGTTTTCCTGTCATTAACAAAACTATCTAGACAAAACACATTTACATTGCTCACGCCTCTTTCTTCCAATATCGTAGCAATGGATAATGATATTGATCCACCTAAAGACCAGCCTAACAAATTATACCCAGCATCCTTCTCGATGTTATTTTGCAACCTTATTTCTTCTATATATGATAAATACAAACCGGCTAACTCATCTAAATCATTGATTTGATTATCATTACTTATATTATGATTATCTATTCCGTAACATTTATAATAATCAGACAAATATTCCGCCAGTTTAAAATAAGCCTCGCACCCAGCCATGCCTGGATGAATCATAAATAAAAGCTCAGAATAAGTTGATTTATTCATTAGCTTTACCATCGAATTAGTGGCATAATATCCATCATTAATATAATCAGATAAATATTCTATGCTCATATATTTAAAAATATCAGCAATAGATAACTTTTTACCATTTGTTAATTTCCGGTTAATTTTATTTATTACTTTAATCGCTAATATCGAAGTGCCGCCGAGCCTAAAAAAGTCAGCCTTTATTGATAACTTATCTGCATCTACGTTTAAAACAGTTGCGAAAACCTCTACTAATAATTTATCCAACTCATTACGCGGAGCAATATATGGAACTGTAGTATCGCTAATTTCAAACTTTGGCAGAGCACTTTGATCTAATTTGCCATTGACATTTAAAGGGAATTTTTCTAAATAAACAATCACTAGCGGTATCATATAGTTAGGTAATTTTTGCTGCAAATAACGCAAAATACTGGCTTCATCAAATTTGGTATCAGATACATAATATGCCACCATATATTCATTACCGGTATTAACATGCTTTGTTACCAATACAGCTGCCTGCTTTATTCCTGTATATTCAGTTAATTGCCGCTCTATCTCCCCTAGCTCAATCCTGACTCCATTTATTTTTACTTGAAAATCTGTTCTTCCTATATATTGCATATTTCCATCCGGCAACATTCGTACCAAATCACCGGTTTTATAAATTCTGTCATTTCTATTTGAGCTAAATGGATTAGGTAAAAACCTTTCTTTAGTCAGTTCTGGTTGATTTAAATAACCGCGGGCAAGAATTGCCCCACCTATATATAATTCCCCTACGCTACCCACAGGCGATAGGTTCAAATTGTTGTCCAGAATATAACACTTTGCATCATATAACGGATAGCCAATGGTTATTAAATTTTTATTGGGAATATTATAAATATCATCTATAACATCAAATGTAACCTCGCCACCCTCTGTTGGACCATAATAATTAACACATCTTAGTTTTTCATTTATTAATGTTTTATTAAAACCTTCGCCACTAAAATTTATGGTTTTTAATTTTTCAAATACATTCGCTTGTTTTAAATCGCCATACATAGCTTGAAATTGTGATGGCACAAAATGGCAGCTATCAATATTTTGCTTTATAATCAAATTACAGATTTCGGTAACATCAAAAATATCATTGGCAACATATAAAGATCCCCCGGATAATAAAATAGTAAAAATATCGGCAAATGATGCATCAAATACATAATTGGTTTTAAATAAATGCTTACTATTTGCACCTACCTGGCTTTTTTCTATCATTGCAATTATTCTAACAGTTAAACTAATATGTTCAATCGTAACTCCTTTTGGCTTGCCCGTAGTACCACTGGTATAAATAACATATGCTAAATTATTACTTGTAATCTTTGTTTTTGGATTAAGTGTTGAATATTTTT
>JAJFBE010000010.1 GCA_020697255.1 Burkholderiales bacterium
GTGCATGCCAGGTTTGGGAACAAAATAACCCCATTTGAACGGCATATACAGCTGGTCAATGAGGGTAAATTTATTAACTAAATCGCGTAGTATCAGTTTTCCGGTATGTATCTGGCCCATACACTGGTAACTGTGGTGGTTGACGTAAGAGGCACAACTGTGTTACAATGTGGATTAACATTTTTGATGCAATTGCCAGTGAATAATCTTTAAGTTGTTTTAATGCAGCTAAATGATTAATTTTATTGGTAAGTCTGGTAACTTGAAAAGTTATTGAAATAGTCAAACAGCTTAGATTATAAAGATAAAAAAGGCTAAATATGAATGAGTTTTATGTAAATATATACATAAGAAGCTTTTTACTTACCCTTTTGAGATAGTATTTTGTTTCATAAAGAATTTTTCTTTTTAAATCTAATTGTTTTTCCATATACAATCACAAGCTTTATCTTATTAAATAAAGTTTTCTGACTTTTTCAAATTGCTGCATCATTAATATTTTACATAAATTAATTTATAAGAGAGTTATGATGAAACACTTAAAGCTAGTAGTAATACTGTTTGGAATTTTATGTTCGGTTATATTAAATGGCTATTCTAGCAGTGTGGGAGGTAATTCAGCACAATCGGTTAAATTATTAACACCAACTATTACGAGTGATTTTGCTTGGGGGTGGATAGGTGGGTCCCAGTCGTTAAACCAAGGTGGTATATATAATGGCATCGATTCTGCTCCGAGTACCAGATGGGCTGGTGTAAATTGGATGGATGCATCAGGCAGTTTATGGCTTTTTGGTGGTGCTGGTTATGGTGAATCATCGGGAGATACCATAGGATATTTGAATGCTTTATGGAGATATAATCCATCAACTAATCAATGGGCTTTGATGAGTGGTTCAAATGTAATAAATGAAAGCGGTGTTTATGGTACACAGGGCAAAGAAGCATCAACAAATATGCCAGGTGCAAGGGGTATGAGCGTATCCTGGGCTGATACTTCAGGTAACTTGTGGTTATTTGGAGGATTTGGTTATGATTCAAATGGTTCTTTGGGAGCTTTAAATGATCTTTGGAAATATAATCTATCAACTAATCAATGGACATGGATGAGTGGCTCAAATGTAATAAATCAAAGCGGTGTTTATGGAGATAAAGGTGAAGAAGCATCAACTAATGTACCGGGTGCAAGGTATGACAGTGTATCATGGGTTGATGGGGCAGATAATTTATGGCTCTTTGGAGGCGAAAGTATTATAGATAAGGACCATGCTGGGGAATTAAATGATCTTTGGAAATATAATCCATCAACTAATCAATGGACTTGGATGAGTGGCTCAAATGTAATGAATCAAAGAGGTGTTTATGGGAATAAAGGTGAAGAAGCATCAACTAATATGCCAGGAGCAAGGTTTAGCAGTGTATCCTGGACTGATACTTCAGGTAATCTTTGGCTATTTGGTGGAGGCGGATATGATTCAGTGGACAATCTGGGGCTTTTAAATGATCTTTGGAAATATAACACAGTAACTAATCAATGGACTTGGATAAGCGGTTCTCAGGTAAGTGATCAAAGAGGTGTTTATGGAAATAAAGGTGAAGCAACATCAACTACTGTACCTGGCGCAAGGTATATCAGTGCCTCCTGGACTGATGCCTCAAATAATTTATGGCTTTTTGGAGGAGAGGGTTATTCAGATCTACGCGAACCCGGATATTTAAATGATACTTGGAAGTATAGTATGGTAACTAATCAATGGACTTGGATAAGCGGTTCTAAGGCAACTGATGAGACTCCTGTTATATACGGACCACTTAATGACTTTTCCACTGATTATAATCCTGGAACTAGAAGTTATCCTTTTGTATGGGCTGATCCATCAGGTAGTAATTTATGGCTTTTTGGAGGGTATGGTTATAACAATAATCATTATAGTGATTTATGGATGACTCATCCTCACTAAATAAAGATAAAACCCTGAATTTATACTCAGGGTTTTGTTTTTTAATTTGATGCCTCTATCAAAATAGGTTGAAAATTTAACCTTCTATTTTTGGAGGTAAAATTTCTACTAAGCCATGATAACTATTAAAAAATGTCGTTTTTCATTAAATTCCGGGTAATTTTATTAAAATTCTGCGATTATTATTAAAAACATGGTAACATGGCGTACTAGAAATTTTTTACTCACTATAGAGAATATAATGCCATGAAATCTTTATTTAAAATAGACGGATCCAAACCAATATTCTATCGTACGACTGAATCATTTAAAGTTGCAGACACAGGCGACGATATGCTTTACCAGACTGAAATTTGGGTTCCTATTAAATCTATTGGCGATAGCATCAAAGCTTATCAAATACAAATACTTGGTTGCATAGATGATTGGTTTAACCCGGATGAAATTAATATTATTGATCACGGTATCGTTCATAAAGGTGAGAACCTACAGCAACAAGATTGGCAACATGAGAAAGATCTGGAAGTCCACTTTACCACTCTAATGTCTATTATCTGTAAGGATGTTCAGCCACTTAATAAAAATAATTATGAAATAAAGTTATACGATGATAGACTAAAAGGATTAGAAGACAAAATCATTGAGTCTATCAATACTGAAATTATGCCACTAGTATCTAGCAAAAAAGCATATGAAGAAACCTGGCAACTGAAAATATCAAAGATTGATGACGGAAAGCTTTGGAGAAAATTTTTTGATTATAAATCCAAAAAAAATTTAACGACTAGTAAAGCATTAAAAGAGCTTCTTAATTTCGCGTTTCTATGTTTAAAAAATGGATTTGTAACAGATCCATATGATCCAAAATCCCTTATTAGACAAGAACCAGTAGAAGCCAGTCGATTCAGATCTATAAGAGTAAGCGAAAATCCTACAGGCAACCTGAATAACAATATTATTCCTGAAAATAAACATTAAAGGCATTTTTCCTCGTATACAGTAGAGAAGTATTGCAAAGTGCTAATTGGGTACGCAGTGCGTACCCAAAGTTTAATTACGCAGCAAGCTGCTGCGTAATTAGATTTAGCTCAACCTATATACAGAATATAAAACTGTCAGCATTGCTGACAGAAACTATTGTAATTTTAGCCCCAAAATTAGGAGGCGAATTTCGCTTATTGAATTTGGGCAGGCACTGCCTGCCGAATTAGATGAAACATCAAAAGCATTGAGAATACTACAATTAGATATAGTTTTGATGCTCAATGAATGACCAAGTATTTTGAACAAAAGCTAATTCACTATTATACCGATAATAGTGAATCATTGGAGAGCTAATTTGAAATTATGGACGGAAACAAAAAAGCCACAAAAATAAAAATAATTATGGAGTAACAGGCGGGATCCAATTTTTACAAATCTCATCCCCTACTTTAGTTACTAGTTTCCGCTGGTTTATCGGAAAACTATTTCTGGATGGGTAATACACATTAGTGCTCTCATTATTAATACTTACAACTGTTTTATAATATTTCTGCAAATCTAAATCATCTTTCGTATAAGCAAGCACATTGCTTGTATCATGAGGAGGATCTTCATAAAGAATAGTGCTAAAACAGTCCTTCCCATGACTAAAAATAATATACCATCTAGTACCTGAATAACTAGACCGATTGGTATCATACCAACCTGTATATCCATTACTAGTATATTCACCTGGCTTTAATCCGTTTCCATTTACATAATTATCTATATGCCAACTATGCCAGTATGTACAACCTGGACACTCTTGATTTCCATTATTTTCTGTAGTAAAAACACGTAGGAAAGTAAGTGGTTCACTTGTATCATTGCGTACAGTGTAGGTTATCCCTGCATTTGGAAGTGGATCTATTCTCGGGCATGTACCACTTCCCCCTACAAAAACTTGTTTTGCATTTACAAGTACTGCTTGAGAACAGTCAAAGCTTAGCTCTGCACTTTGGCTTTGATCAATAACTTCATATAATGCATAACTATTTGAAAAAACATCTTTAACACGCGTACAAAATCCCTTGTTAATACCCATTGAAATCTTTCTGCCCGACGGATCGTAATAATTATAGCACCTACCATCATAATCGCTACAAACCTGGCATATAAGGCCGCTCCCCTGTACAGGAACATTATACCCTAGCGTATTGCCGCTGACATTAACAACAAACCCAGCACATATTGTAGTAAAAAACAAACATGCAATTTTATTCATTTATATTTCCTATTAAAAAAAAAAATTATTATACTAACTATGAATTATTATAAACTCAGATAGTAGACAGAAAAGGCAAAAGTTTAGGTGTAAAAAATAGTCTATGCCTAAATTTCAAGTATAAAAATTATACCAAAAGGTATTGGATTATAAAGCAGATACTTTTCCTTATAATCTATATCCATGCTTAATAATTTTATACATAAATTTAAAGCCCAATATACCGATAAAAGCTGGCACGTGATATTTTCAATGTTTTGCAAATATCGTCAATGCTCATTGAATGATCTTTATGCGTTTTTTTAGCCATTTGTACTTTAGGATTTGTAGCTTCTACTTTTTTACGTCCGCCTTTCCGCCCTCTGGCTCTTGCCGCTTCAAGCCCAGCCCTGGTGCGCTCTTGAATAAGCCTACGTTCAAATTGTGCTAAAGATGAAAATATATTAAATATCAATTCACCGGATGCTGTAGTGGTGTCAATTGCGCCATCACAAATAGATTTAAAGCCGATATTTTTTGCTTTTAATTCCTCAATCAGCGATACCAGATGAGGCATTGAACGACCTAAGCGGTCAAGGCGCCATACTAAGAGCGTATCGCCCGGCTTAAGTTCAGCTAAACATTGATTAAGTCCGGGTCTATCTGCTTTCTGTTTATAATCTTTAGTATTCATTCCGCTCCAGGCTTTTGTTATTTCATCGGTAAGGATAGCAAACTCTTGCCCTTGTTTTATTCCGCGTTGTTCCCATTCGTCAGTTAATTCTTTGCGAACATCAATACTTTTAAGGCGTTGGTTAATCCATTCTTTCGAGTAGCCTTTAGCTAAATAAGCTGCCATTGCTCTATCAATAGTTTTTTCAGGGTCTTCATTTTCTTCAATTCTCTCATAACCCGCTTGGGCAAGCCATAGTTTAAATGGTTCAGCTTTTGGTGATGGAATTGATTGTATTAATCGAAACATTGTTTCAGTATCAGCAACGTCAGTTAGGCGCATTTTACCATCAGGTGCGGTCATTTTCAACTGTCCGATTTTTTCGGACACTTCACTACCTTCGTTGGCTAGCTTGAGTTTTAAATCATTCCAGTACTTACGCGGTCTATCGCTGTCGGTTAGGGCTGCAATTATATCTATAATAGAAAAATACCATAGTTCCTTGTCAGCATCCCAATGTGACCTGACATGTTTATCTTGAAATATTTTTAATTTGCTCATTTTTATGCCTTTATACTTTTATTATTTTTTTAAATGTTTATTGAGTAGATAATATTTTGATTTTTAAGATGACTAGATTATACCCAAACCGATTATAATTTTGGATGTTTTTATTTGTCTCATCAAACGACCGCAAATTGATAAATATTTAAGATCTTTCAGAAAATTAATATGCTCTTTTAGTAATGCATCATTAAATATTTGTGGATGTTTTCCATCGTATAAAATTAAGAACGACTTCATTCTATTTTTTCTCTAGTATAGTTAAATCAATTTTTTGCATAAATTACCTTTCAAAATTGAGCATTTGTAATTAATAGACCAACCATCAGGCACAGTGCCACCTGGCTGCCACCCACTGGTTTCTGTTGCTCGATATACATTACCCAAAGCTGTTGCTATATATACAGTATCAATTGTTCCGCTGTTTGCAACAGAAATTGAATTTATTGCACTACCATCTGGAACCCGGAGTCCTCCCAGAGGTTTACCCCATGCTCCACCAGGTAAGGAAGATTTATATACATTGCCGTTTGAGGTTGCAACATAAATACTTTTTTTATCATTGGATAAAGTAATAGCTATTTAGTTAACAAGATAAGTTGCAGGATCCGCAGTACCATTTATAATACTTTTAATCGTATCACCCCAGTAAATCATTGAAGCATTTTCTACCATTACACCAGCACTTTTACACTGGATGCTTGCTGCATCAAAATATGTACCCCCAGTTAAGGTTGAAAGTAAATATAGCCTTCCATCTGCGCCCATTAGGAATAATGGTCCACCAGAGTCACCATTTCCATCAAATTTCCATGAATAATCATTTTTATCGGGTATGCTTCCTATAGAGTATAGTACACCAGGATTGGCATTATCAATATGATCATAATAGGAATCACGGTAATTTAATTGACCATCGCGAATAACCCCAAATGTATCAGAATTATGCATTCCATAACCAGCTATCCAAACTTGGGTGTATTGGCTCAAAATTAAGCTACTGTCAACTAATGGAATTGGATTTGCAAAACTATAATTTCTTACTTTTAAAAGTGAAAAATCAGCATAATATTGACAGTTTTTACACTGTGAATTATCCCCTGCAACTTTCAATATATATTCTGATTCTACATTAATTGCCATGCTAGCAATTTCGGAGCTTTCTATTTCAATAGGTAGAGGAGCCTGGCCTTCCTTAATGTAAATCTGATATCCAGGTGCGAAAAAACCATGTCCGCTACCCATACAATGTCCAGCAGTTATAACCCAATTTTCGCCGATGGGAATGCCAGTACAGGTTATGCCGTATTTACCATCGCCAAATTTATTAGGAAAGTAAATTCCCACTACTGATTTTGTTATGATACTATCGTTATTTATCGGGCATCCATAAGCAACGCCCAGGTTATTTGCAGCATACGAATTGTTTAAACATTTTTGCGCAGGTGGTAATTCCGATTTAGACATTAAACCACACTGATAGGTATACCAGGCATTTTTATCTGAATCAATGCTCACTCCAACATTTATTTTGTTAATTAACAATACTGCGGGTTGAAAGTTTGAATGTATTTCAGAATATACGTCAGTTTGGTTGTTTGATAAATTGAAAGTATCGCCTGGTATCCCGGATTCATATACCGGAAATTCTTTTATGCCAATATTACCAATACATGATGTCACACCTGAACCTGTTGTGCATAAAGTGTAGTTTAAAATGGTGCCTAGCTTTTTTGACCGATAGTGTAAATAATATGTGTTATTATCTGGCACATCTTCAAGTGTAATTTTTAGATATTGAGTTGGGCTTGCCTTAAAATTAGAGACATTATTACCCATTACTGCTATAACATTAGATTCAGATAGCCCATTAATGGTTATTACAGATTTGGGGGTTGTACTTCCTGAACAGCTAAGAAAAAAAAATGAACCAAGCCAAAGTATAATCGATAATAAAATATATTTTTTCTTATTCATGATCCATACTCCTAACATTTTAGATTAATATATGCGTGATTGTAGCATTAATTTTGATATCTGTTCCCAGCTCTTGTAGAAGTTTATTAATTATATTCAGAACAAATTTCCCCTACCAAAAGAGTAATTGAAAATATGAGTTATATCAATTACAATCATGGGCATTTATTTAAACAATGTTGATATTTTTTTAAAAGAAGGAAATTTATGAAAATTTTGCTAGTGGCTTTACTAAGTGGAGCTGCATTTGTTGCTTCAGCTGAGACATATATTGATGCAAATATTGGTATGAATACAACATGGAGTACCTTAGGATTAAATGCTAATGCAGGTTATATGTTTAATCCATATATTGGCGCTGAGGGTGGATTTACATATAGCCCAGGCAACACGCCCTTATCTGCTTACGGCGCTTATTATATGTTTGATGCCGCGGCAAAAGGTGTATTACCACTGTCATCTATATTCTCACTTTATGGCAAACTTGGTGTTGGTTATAATGTCTATTCACCATGGGGCTGTACTGATTGTGGAAACCCTATTTCAAACTTTGGTGTATTAGTCGGTGCCGGAGCTCAGTTTAATTTATCAAAAAATTGGTCTTTGCATGTTGAAGATTATGTTGTCCCTGGTTCAAATCCGAATATGTTAATGGTTGGTGGTCAATTCACGTTCTAAAGATAAATTTATATACGCAAGCGAATTGAAAGATTCTAACTTGTTTGGGTATATCAATTTATAAACTCTGTCAGAAATTTAAAATTCAAAAATGTGTATAACGTTAGATAATTTGCTACAATAGCACGTTAAACCTGCTTTAACAAATGCAACCATTATAAGTTTTCAAGTTGAAATCTGGCAATTAAGTATAAAAGGATACTTTAATAATGATCAAACGAATCTTAATCTTGTTAACTTTTGTATTATTTAACATTGTGGCATCATCAGCTGGCCCTGATCTTACAGAACTAGATAAAAGTATACCTAATGAATTAGCCAAGGCGACATTATTAAGTCATACAGACCCTAACCAAAAATTAAATATTTTGGTATGGCTAAAAGGACGTGACCCAGCAAGATTACAGCAATTATTAACCAATCTGTATACACCTGGTAATCCACAATACCATCAATTTATTACACCAGAACAATTTGTGGCAAGTTATGCTCCAGATCAAGCTAATATAGCCGCAGTTACTGACTACCTTATAGGGCAAGGCCTTAAAATTGTCAACGTGCCAAGTAATGGCGCATTTGTGCAAATCGAGGCTACTGTTACCCAAGCTGAAGAAGCATTTAATGTACATATCAATCAATACAACTTAAATGGAAAGCAGTATTACAGTAATGATAGCGCTGTTACATTAAATACCAATGTGGCAGGTATGATTACCGCGATTAGTGGATTAGATAATTTTTGGCAAGTACAGTTGACACATGCACGGAAGAAATCATCTGTAGTTAAATCTGGAGAAATGCAAGACAGCGGATATACCCCACAGCAATTACAAAGTGCTTATGGAGTAGATCAATTACTAAGAAATGGCATTGATGGTAACGGTCAAGTGATAGCCATTTATACTGTAAATGATGACAAACTAATTGAGTCGGATTTTAATTCTTATAATATACAATTCCACCTTCCTCTATGTACTAGCATTAATGGTTGTTTTGCCAAATTTAACCAAAATGGAGACAGTTTTCCCCTACCAGAAATACCGTTTCACGAAGATGCTAGTGAAGTTCGTATGGATATACAGACGGCCCATAGTTTAGCTCCAGGAGCTAAAATTTATTTATATGAAGCAGATGATTATAGCGTTACTAATATGGGTATTACATTTAATACCATCATTACTAAAAACCTTGCACAAGTAGTTTCTGCCTCATATGGAGTTGGTGGATCTACTGAGTTTCCTGAAAGTCCATTAGAATCTATTTTCAAGCAGGGAGCAGCTCAAGGGATTAGTATTAATTTTGCTTCTGGTGATGGGGCAGATTATAGAAAAACTCCAGGTCCATACCCAAGCGTTTTATATCCAGGATCGTCACCATGGGTTACTTCAGTTGGTGGTACAAATTTAATAATGACCAGCTATAATGGATATAAAATTGAAACTGGTTGGGCAGATCCGGTTAATATTGAAACTGGCTCTAGTGGTGGATTAAGTAAATATTATACAGCACAAACCTGGCAAAGTAATGCAATTGGATTAATGACTGCTGGAGGCTACACAGGCTTTATTGGTACTCGTAGAGCAGTACCAGATATTAGTATGGTCGGTGGGTCTAATGTAATAATATATAATACATATTACCCTCAAACTGGACCTTGGGAAAATGATACAGGTACTAGTATAGCATGTCCACTATTTTCCGCAGTGGTTGCTTTAGCTAATCAAAAAAGTGCTGAAAAAGGTAAACGCATCGGTCTTGTGACGGAACAGTTATATAGTATGGCATATAATGTACATCAAAAAATGGCACCTATTACCAATATAGTGGCTCCAGCTTCAACGACTACTAGTGTATTAACTGGTGGCCCACATTGGAATGATATTACTGGATTGGGTTCACCGTATGCACCATTATTTGTCAAAGCTTTGGTTGATAGTAACTAGATATTAGTACAAATGAATAAATCCAATAATGATTTTATGGAATAGATAAATATGATTAAATTTTTTAATGTGTTATTAGTATTAATTTGTGGTATTACAATAGCCAGCTGTAGTGATGGTGGTAGTAGCAGCACAGGTGGTGGATCATCTAAAAGTCTGATCAGGGTGGAGCAAACTACAGGTAATTGGCAAATTGTAGGCAATTCCTTATCAATACCTAATGTTGCCTTTAACAGCGTAGTTTTATCTAGTAATGGAACAGTATATGCAGGTGGTAGTGCTGACGTTAATAATGGCTTAGTGATAGGAAATACAGGTACTAGTGGGGACTGGCAGCTAGTGGGGAATAGTTATACACCAGTAGTTGGTGGTGAATCTTCTTCTATGCAAGTTGGAGCATTAGCAGTGTCGTCAACTAATATTATATATGCTGCTGTTAATCTGTCATATTCTCAAAGCGTAGTAATGTATAGTGATCCAAATAAAAGTGCTGGCACTTGGCAACTTGCATTTCCTATTGCTCCACCTTCTAATGAGATTATTAATTCTTTAGCCATAGATAATACTGATACAGTTTACGCAGCAACATCTGCTGGATATACTCTCTCAGCAGATAATCAAATTCATTATATTGGTAACGTATATATTATTAATATTGGTACCCCACAGCAGTTAATTGGTCGTGGATCAGCGCCAGATAAGGGCGTAATGAATTCAGTAGTAGCAGCTAATGGCACTGTATATGCAGCATCAGGTGGTTATACTATAGATTCTAACGGTAATGCAACTTATTTTGGAGATGTTTATAGTGCAGATAGTGCTGGAACTAATGCCTGGAAACAGATAGGCGGTAGCGGTACACCTGATAATGGGGTGGCAAATTCTATTGCTTTATCCAATGATAAAAAAAGCATTTATGTTGCAACTTCAAATGGTAATGTGTATAAATCTTCTGTATCGTCTGGAGTGTGGAGTAAAGCTCTAGGTAGAGTACAAGTTCCAGATGGTAGCGCGATAAATTCAATTGCTGTTGCAAATAGTGGAGTAGTTTATGTAGCAACGGCTTTGGGTAATGTGTATCGCGCAACAGAAACAAGCGTGTGGCAGCCTGGCGGTACTGTGCCTGATGGTTGGTCGATTAATTCTATTGCAGTTTATGGTACACAAGTATATGTTGCTACTCAAGGTGGTCATGTTTATACCCAAAGAATGTAGACTATAAGTGGTTTTGCAACAAACCAAGAATAGTTGAATGTGCCTTATCTTTAAAGTAAGCATCCAAGCTATCAGTAAAAGGCCCATGAATATTTTCTTTAGTCAATTGCTTAGCTCTAAGTATAAATGCCACATGACTCCAAATACTTCTGGTGACTTGCTGAATAAGTTTGGAAAATACTGCAGATCCGGAAGCTAGCAAAATATCCCCTGATTTCAGCTCCCCTCTTATTGATGAATAGTTACAGATATTTATATCGGGAAATTTATCAATTGGAAAAGACATAGTTTACTCCTTCTCAAAACTTTACATACTTGTATTTTAGCACAACGTAAAATTAAGTAATCAAGACATTATTAATCGCAACTATACATCAGGAACAGTCAAAAAATTATACCAAATATTTTAGGTCTGTAAAATAACGTATACTATTATAATACCTATTGGTATTAATAAGTTTTTAAGGAGATTAATATGAAGAAAAAAAGCCTTGGTTTTTTAACACTTTTATTTGGTGTTATAACCCATGCAACCGCATTTAACTGTCCAGATCCTGGACAATCAGTAAATATTTTTACTGCAGATGATCTTCAAGCTATGACTGAGTGTAAAGATACTATTGATAGAACTTTTGTATTAGCTAAAGATATTGATTTAAATGGTACTCAATTTAAGCCAATGCCTGTTTTTGAAGGCATTTTTAACGGTAATAACAAAAAAATAATCAATCTTAACCATGAGCTATTTAAGACCATTGATAAAACAGCAATTATAAAAAATCTTACTTTAGAAAATATAAAAATATCTCTGGAACCAGTTCAAATCGGATCTGGTGCTCTGGTTGGGTCTCAAAATGACCAGACCTTGATCTCTAATGTATCTGTAACCGGTGTAATGGAGGGAGAAGGCGCAAATATTATTGATAACGGCAGTCTTGTAGGTATACAAAATGATGGGACAATTGATAACTGCAAGTCTTCGGTTGCTTTAACTATAAAAAGTAGTGAGACGAGAAATGGTGGGTTAATAGGCGCCCAACGCGGAGGTACTATTAAAAATAGTTCTTCAGCAGCTATTATAACTGTTGAAGGAGACCATAATGCTAACTATGGTGGATTGGTAGGTATACAACAAATACCATCAGATAGCAATGCTAAACCTATAATTACACATTGCTCTTCTACTGCTACAATCACTATGAAAGGAAGAAAAGCTGCTGAAAATGGCGGCCTGGTAGGTTTCCAGGCTGGCGGGTTAATTACCTCTAGTTACTCTAAAGCTACGCTGAATTTTCCTGATGGCGGCCTTTCCAGTGGAGTTTTAGTTGGCCACAGCAACGCAACTATTGAAAATAGCTACGCTAACGGCGTAATTACCGGAGCTCAATTTGATAATGGGGGATTAATTGGTTTTATGGGAACTCATTCAAGTTTAAGTAATAGTTATAGCGTTAGCATACTTGATAATATTGGTGGTAATAACGGTGGATTGGTCGGCATAGCCCAGGAAGGCTCTTATACCTGTACAAATAGTTATTGGGATTATGAGTCTACAAAGCTTGAGCGTTCTGCAGTATGTAATAAAACCGGCAAAAAAAATACCCAAGAGATGCAAACACAAAGCACTTATGTAGACTGGGATTTTGAAAATATATGGAAATTTAGTAAGCCAGGTACATATCCGGTACTAGCATGGCAAGCTACTTCAGAATAATAAAATATCTTATCCCATGGATCTTCTATTCAGATTTTTTAGCTAAAAGCTTATCTAACTGATTAGCAAGGTCCTGGCAGTCAAGCCGGCTCAAACTTGCCGGTCCGCCTGAAATTTGCCCCCTATCTCTTAATTGCTCCATAAGGTTGCGTATAGCCAGCTGTTGTTTTATCGAATCTGGTGTATACAAGCGACCTCTTGGATTTAGGGCAATACCACCCTTCTCTATCACAGACGAAGCCAATGGAATATCTGCGGTAACAACTAAATCCCCTGAACATAACTCTTCCACAATTCTTTTATCAGCCTCGTCAAACCCTAACGGAACCTGGATTATTCGAATTAATGGTGAAACAGGAATTTTTAAATATTGATTTGCAATCAGAATAAGCTCAGTCTGAGTGCGAATTGCAGCTCTATATAAAATCTCTTTAACTGGCTTTGGACAGGCATCAGCATCGATAAAAATACGCATAGTAACTGCATTATATCATGAAAACTCCGCCAATAAGCGTTCTTCTATTTTCATGCATTACTTTACTTTAATATGATAAAATGATATTAAGATATATTAATTAAAATTGAAAGGATATTTGTTATGAAAAAAGCTAACTTATTTTTTATATATATGGTTGGGTTAAATTTCGGAATGATATCATTTGCCAACAGTGACGTAGCCTAGGTCGTTATAGTTACTATACCGTACCATTTGAAATTCAACAAGGTACATGGAAAGAAGGAAATATTTGGGTAACTGAGTAAATGCCAAAGGTTAAATTTATTTACTAAAGTAGAAAACACCTAAGGAGCGATCTTTTTTTTAGACAACCGCGGTAAACTAATTCTTTGTATTAGCTAATGGATATGTTTTTCTACTAGCACTAGACCAACCTGTCTGTATAAATTGTCTCTATCCCATCTTCCAATTGTTTTGGTTGTAGTTTATTTAATGAGTTATCAATTAAAATTTTATTCCATCACTTTTTAAAGTTTGCTTATATTTTTTTAAATTTTTTATAGCATAGAAAGTCAAAACCCCTGCTCCACCAATAAGTCCTAATTTTATTCGAGTTGGTAATGCAATAAAACGATTATAAGGGCACGGATATATAGGCTTACCCAAATTTTTAGTTACGGTTCTCCCCTTTGAGGTAGTCTGATATAAGTTGTCCGGACGTTTAATAGCTAACTTATTTTTTAACTGCGCTTTAGTTAGAAATTTGGCAAATATTTGATCTGCAATATTTGGAGCCAAACGATTTAGCCATGTAATAGCAGCTACTGATTCTCCTACAATAACTTCCCTAATAGGACATATTGCTGCTTTCAAAATAGTATTTACCACTTCTTTTGCATTATAAACCGGGGAAGCCAATTGAGGTTCAAATTTAGTATAGTTTTTGACATGGTTAATAAGAGGTGTAGCAATACTACCTGGCTTAATTAAGGTTACTGAAATCGGAACTTTATCTTTTATTAATTCTAATCTTAAACTATCGGTAAATCCTTTAACTGCATGTTTACTTGCCGAGTATCCCCCCTGAAGAGGTAATGAAACATCAGATGTAAGACTACCCATGTTAATTATAGCACCACCATTTTTCTTAATATATCTCACAGCTATTAATGATCCGTGATAAGTTCCCCAAAAGTTTGTTTCAAACAACCGCCGCTGGTCTAACTCTCTCACTTCCTCAAGCTTTCCCCAAATACTAACCCCAGCTACGTTTACCCAGGTATCAATCCTGCCATAATGTTTAATTACTTCTTTAGCAGCATCTTCTAACTGTGTACGATTTCCAACGTCTGCAGCAATAGCAATAGCCTCACCTCCTAAAGTAGTTATTTCTTTAACCACTTGTTGCAAAACTTTTTTATTACGTGCAATTAAAGCTAGTTTTGCCTTGCTTTTAGCAGCTGTGTAGGCAGTTGCTAACCCTATTCCGCTAGAAGCTCCGGTTATTACAATTACTTGCTGGTTTAGAGGTTTTAATTTTGTTTGCATAATAATATCCTTTCAATGATTAAGAGTTAATTAAGCTAATAACTATTTTAGCTTTCAAAATACAATAAATTATATTTGATTACAGGATATAAGGTATCCTAAAATTTACCCGCTAAAAAATACGGTAATTTTTTCGCCTATTTTTTTGTTTGTATATTTTTTCATCTATTGCCCAAGCATCAGCTGCTGCTTTAACCTCATCTAATTTGCCCTTGGGTAGCTCATAAAAATTTAGATATTTCATTATGATAAGTAAATATGGAGCAATTGTGCGTAATACACCTTTAGATATGCCAATGTCGGCAGAATACTGCAGGTACTGCAGCCTTTCTTTCAGCAGCTGTGCATTAATGTGTGCTTTTAGAGCAAATCTTCTATCAAATATTTTATTTCTTGCTTCCGATAACTCTAGCTGGCTAACAGGCGTTACGATTCCAGTTGATGGTGGGCATATAATAAGCTGGTAATGATCATGACATAATAAATCAAGAAGATATAGTTAATTTTTGATGAATTTCTGCAATTAGAAATATGGCCTGTTCATGGTGGAAGTTAATATATCTAAGATCAGTCTTAAAAATATACCGAAATATTACAGGTCTATAAAATAAGGCATACAGTTATAATAAGTTCTAGTGCTAGTATTAATAAATTTTTAAGATTTTAAGAAGATAAATACAAAGACAATAAGTTTTCTTTTTTAACTAATATATTTGCTGTTAATTAACTTAATCTATAAAGGAGATTTTAATATGAAAAAAATAATTTTATTAGCTGGATTAATTCCAGTATTCAATATCCCACTTCAAGTGCTAGCTAATGATTGTGAAGCCCCAACTGCCAAAAATTTTCTTGCCGATACCAATTTTAAATCTTTGTCATCCATAACAGAACTAAGATCAAGGATTGAATTTCACAGCACACAAGCAGTTTCTTCTCCCCCCCAAGTTTTTAGCTGGAATGGCAAGCAGCAAATTACTGATATAGAAAAGCTTGGGTCTGCTAATTCTTATATTATTGAAGATTATATTGCTAATACAGAACCATCACCATTTTTAGATTACCGTGTATATAATACCTGTGGGGAAGTAAGGTCTGAAAATTTTTATTGCCTGAGAATATTTAGAGATGCAACTAAACCTATAACAAAAGGTACATGCTATGATTCATAACTAATATAGATTCATTATTTTATGAAAATTCCTTTATAGAGTGGGCAATTTCAAAGAACATTAGCGAATTTCAATTTATCTATGTTATAGCAGCTATTGATTCCAAAATATCTCCTTAGAAAATAATTAAATATTTTATTTAAATTTTTAATTATAATTGAGGAGACTATAATTGCCAATAAATGATGTAATATTGATGAATAAAAAATTGGATTACTGCTGGTAATTTTTTATTAAAAAAATTAATCAAAACCTTTATCTTAAGTATAGATATAATGAAAATACTGAGCCTAATACTAATATTATAAACAAAGCTACTTCAGATTTGTTTACAAAAATTGGCTTGCTTTGTTCCTTACGAGCAATAATATAAAATATGATACCAGCAGCATATATTAAGGTAGAAAATAAAAGGTATTTAACACCTCCTGCATAAACTAGCCAGATACTATAAATAACAGCAATACTTCCTTTTACCAGAGAAAGTATATCAACTTTCCTCTCAGATATTACCAATTTGAGAGCAAAAGTAGCAGTAAGCATATATGGTATTATAATTAAACTAGTGGCTAATTGAATCATAGCCATATACCTTAGATTATCAAAGTAAGCAATAATAATAAATATTTGTAGAATTATTGAACTGGCGATTAATGCATTTATCGGTACATCTTTTTTACTCATCTTGGACATTATCTTTGGTAATGATTTATCTACTGCTGCAAGATAAAACATATTAGAGGCTAACATCATCCACGCTAATAGAGCACCAAATACACTGATAATAACTGCAATACGGATAAAAATAGCACTGTCTACATGCTGAATAGCCAATAGCACTTTCCCGGCAGAAGGTATCTGTAAACTACTAATCTGGCTACTTGGCATAATACCAAATGGTAGAATTGATATTAGAAAATCTATAATTAAAACAATACTCACACCAAACATAGTCGCTTTAGCAACATCTTGGAAATTTTTAGCCCGCATAGCATAAATACATGCAGCTTCAATTCCTAAAAAATCCCAAACCGTAACTAACATTGTACTTTTCACCTGAGTTAATATGCTTCCAAAGTTTGTAGTAGCAAACAAATTAGCCTTAAACTGGCCCCATTTAAAGTCTATAATAAATAAGCCTAACACTATAACTAATGCCAATATTTTTATACAGCTCACCAGAACATTAGTAAAAGAAGCTTTTCTTATACCGGCAAGAACCAAGAAAAACACTATCCAGATGACAAGAGACTCACCTAGTAAAGAAAATAAACTTCCTTTTAGCCATTTTAAAAAGCTAAAATTAGCTAAAGTAGCAAAAATATATATTATGTAACTAGCATTGCCAAGTAGTGCATTAAGACCATAGCCTAGAGCAACATTAAACCCTACATATTGACCAAATCCATATCTTGCATATCCATATATACCACTTTGGATATCAGGCCGTTTGCGTGTAATATACACAAACGCTGCTCCCAGAGATAACATCCCTGCTGCTGTAATTAGCCATCCTATCAAAATAGCTGCAGTCCCGGCAGAATGTGCGATATTTCTTGGGATATCAAATACACCGCTGCCCATCATTGAACTAAAAAGAAGGCAAAAAAGAGCAAAGAATGTTAAGTCTTTAATGCCCCCGTTTTCTTGTGCTACCTGAGATTTATCAGCCATGATAATCCTATTAAAATATAATAAATTAAAGAAAGAATTTTTATATCAGTTGGTTATTCTTCATATAATTATTGACATTTTTAAATTTCGGCCCTTATCCTTATTACAGGATAATATTATAATGCCCATAAAAATAGCTTTTACCTTACATAGCTTTGCCATTTTCTCAAAGAGTTTTGGAGCCCTCAGATTCTTTTATTTGTGTAACATCTCTTTGTATACTGTCCAGTTCCCTTTGTTTTAAAATTTTAGCCGCTTCAGGAAAAAGGCGTTTCTCTTCTTCTTCAATATGATGCCATAGGTTTTCTTTAAGCACAGTCAATTTGGCTTTCCAAGTTTCATCATTTGTCTCTGTATTTTCCACTTCTTCCAATAAAACATCAACAATATGGTGCTCCTCATAAGCCTCCAAGGTTAAATCTTTTATTTGTTTCTTTTCTTCAAATATCGGGTAAACCACATTTTCTTCAATTTCTTCATGCAATTTCAGCTCTTCCTTCAATTGCAATAATAAATCACGACGCTTAACACTTGCATTAGCTTGGGTAGAAAGAAGTTCCTCAATAATAGATTTTACTTTTTTATGATCTTTGATTAAACTTCCAAATGCTTTATCCATAATTATCTCCTCATTTTTTTTATAAATAACATTGTTTCAAAACTAAAAAATCCAGATTTCAATTTAATGTATGATTTTTAACTGATTCAACCTTGTATTGAGCCCATATAACCCCGGAGAGTCATATTCATCAAAATCATCTTCATCATAAGAATCATCATCTTCAGGGTTATTTTCCCCAGGCTGTTTCTTTTGAAATTTAACTATTTTGTGAAAATCCTCTCGCATTATTAAAAATTTTCGGATATTTAAATTGTCCGCTAGACCAGGCATACTAATAATAGTATCTTTTTCACTATCATTTCTCATAATTATCTCCCTTAAAACTACTTACATTAAAAATTAAATTAACCAACCTTTCCAACTCAGGCAGTTTCAGATTCTAACCAGGCTTTATGCCTAATTTCGTCTTCAAGAGCTGACTTTAAAATAAGTTCTAACGCCGGATTATTTGACACACCTTTATGCTTAGTCATTCGCTCATACGCAGTATTAGTATCTTCTTCATTAGTTAGCATAGCCTTTAGTATGTTTAAATCCTGACCTATCATGTTTCCTATAGTTACTTTAAATTTGGCCAAACTTCCCTTAACTAAATCACCTGTCATAGGTAGACTTAGTGTCCCCTTATAAAATTCTTTTATTTTTACAACATGGCCCTTATGATCAGATAAAAACCCTTTCAGTATATCTATATATGCCAGGTTATCTAATTTTTTGATAGCTAATTCGTAAGCGCCAATAGCATCATATTCTAATTCTATTAATTCTTTGATTGCATCTTCTAAATCCTGTTGTGTTCCTACTAATGTAGTCATGTTATACCCTCCTATATGCTTTTGAGAAGGTAGGATATCTACACATCCTACCTTTATTAATTTATTAAAAACTTAACTTTGTTTATGATTATGTTTAAGATTTGTTACACTACAAAATGCCGCTCCAAAAATACTTGCTAACCCACTTAAAAGAAGTACCGCAAATATAATTAGAGAACTAACCCCAGCTGTATTAATAGCATCTTTTGTATCAGATGAAATACTATTTTCCGAACTAGAATTCCCTGACTCAACGTTGTTAATATATTGAGGCAGGTTTGCGGGGATCTGTGCCGACATTTTTGATTTTACCTGGGCAGGACTATGCTCCAATAAACCAACTGCCCCGCCAACTACGGTTCCAGCTCCGGCGGTTGCTAATATTATTGTCATTATTAATGCAATGCTCCAGGCTAAGATACCATGACAACCTCTTTCAAACCTACAGTATGTATTACTAAATACTCCAGCAAACCAACCACATACCCAGGAAGACAGAATTCCGCTTAGAAACAACCATGAAACTGCTCCAATACCAAAAGTTAATAATACGCTATCCCCTTTCAGATTGAAGACAAACAATCCAAGCCCTAGTCCTAAAATATTAAGCAATGTCGCACTGAGCAGGCTAACTATGGCTCCGGCAACAACAGCTCCCCAAATCACTTTATATCTAGTATATAATCCAGTATCAAAGACACCGCTCATGCTATTTATATTAGCAGCACTATTTCCACTTTCTCTACCATTCATATTATATCCTCCTATGTTAAATATTAAAATTACTTTACTTAAATATTTCAGGCCACAGAGTAATTATAATCACCGAGCCTGCAAAAAACCAGTCAAATTCTAACGCATAAAACTAAGCCTAAAATTTAACAGCTAAAAAATTAGACCAAATTTTTGTGGTGCATATCTCGAATATAATAGGCTAACATAGCTAAAGCATAGTGGAATTTAGGAATCGATATGTCCATTAATTATTTTTATTTTATAAAAAGGAGAAATCAATGAAAAAATTATTAATCTGTACTTATACGCTAGCTTTAGTACAAAGCACAATTAGCCATGCCCAAACTTTGCCAGAAGATATAAATCCGGTATATTTGAATTTAAATACAGGAGTTTCAACCGGGTACTCTTTTACAAATAACGCCACTGGTCCCAGCAATCAGCAAAGCGGTTCTGCCACTAATAATTATTCTTTAGGAGCAAATGTTGGGTATAACTTTAATCAATATTTTGCAATTGAAGGTGGGTATAATCATTTATGGCTTGGAGGAAGCCCAACTAACCAAACTGGCCAAATTGGGGTAGAAGATGCAGCAGTTAAGGGCAATATTCCTTTAGGCTGCGTATTTTCTTTATACGGAAGGGCTGGTGTAGGTGGTTTTCAAAATGTAGGGGGAACCAGTGGAAACAACTTAGCTAATAATATTGGAGTGTTATATGGAGCGGGAGCACAGTGGAATCTAAACAATAACTGGGCTTTAAGAGCTGAAGATTGGTCAGTAACAGGTCTTGGGCAAAACATTATTCAATTTGGCGCACAATTATCATTTTAAAAAATATTAATTTAATTTTTTTACGAAGGAGAGCAGTATGGATTTAGAGGAATATAGTAAATCAAAAAACATGCGAATAATTAAAAGAATTATTCGGGGTGATTTTGTTTTGGGCTACAAAAAAAATGGTAGTACAAATGGCAAAGACAATAAAAGTTATCAACCCAAATTAGATCCTGAAAATCCACCTGAGGATAATAATATTAAGGATAAGCCACAGCCGCCTATTGGTGATAAACCCTGTGTAAAGCCTAAACAAGATGTTACTTAGCCGAAAAACAAAAGTACTTACGCAACTTCTAATAATTTATTTAAGTTGGTAATTTTTTAAAGGAACCTTTGCTACATTTTCCAGGCATTAGATAAATTAATGGAAACTAATTTTATTGCTGATTTGTCAAAGCGTGTTCTAACTTTTTCTAAGACTGCAAGTACTTTATCATGCCTAATATTAGTATTGTCAAATAGGTCTTTTGTTACATTTAAACCCATAACATGGTAACCCCTACTGTGGGAGAGCCTGCTAATCGGAATTAAGGTGTAGCCCATCCCATAGATAGGGCGCTTTAGACATTTTATATTCATGTAAAGAGGAGATTTTACGTTCTTTAAATTGTACAACACTGATTCCCAAAAATGCATAAACTTTATTTAAAGACATGCACTCAAAGTCCCATTCACAAAATAACGTTTGTGAATCCTGACAATAATTAGATGATAAAATATCCCACTTTTTTATATAACTATCTGCTTTTTTCCACATATAAAACCATAATTCAACTGAGCTAACCCCTATATATTTAGGACCGTGAGATTCTATAACTATTACTTCATTATGTAATGGTTCAATAATAGCATTTATATCGTTTTGCTTCCAGCCAGCTATATAGGTTTCTAATAAGTTGAGTGCAATATCTTTTTCCATAGCTTTACCCTCCTTCTTTAAATAAATCTCATTTAACAAAGTATTGACCTTGATTCCACTTAATGGATAATGGATTACTCTCATTATTAGTCCTTAAACTAAACACTCCATATTCATAAGGAACTTTAACTTGAGTCTGCAGTAATGCATTCTGCCCAAAATGATGGGTTTTATTATTATAGTTTAGTTCATGAAATGCAGTTTTATTACCCCAGTCTGCCGAAGGAAGCGAAATATAGCGTACTGTAAATCTAAGGTCAGTAAATGCTCCTGTTATCACATAAACACCATAGTGTTCTTCGCCTGGGGAAATAATCTTGTAAACACCATTATCATAATAAAATATTACCGCTTCACGAAAAGGTTTCTTATCATACATTTTTTGATAATACATACTTTGAATATAAGTAGGTTTCCCAAAATTTATCGATAATATAGGGATATTAAAATTTTCGGCCAGGGCCGCTTTTGAAAAGTAAATGCACAGGAAAGTTATTATTAATTTCATTTTTCTTCCTTATATTGTTTATATCCTAGATTTATTTTACAACAATCATGAAAATACGCGGAAATGGAAATAATATGACACTATTATTAATTTGCGGGTATGCTATGCTTTTTTTAATTTTGCATTATATATCATTATAAATTCGTTAAATTCATCTATACTAATTGACGCTTTAATCGGCACTAATGCCGTGCCTTTTACCCATTCCAAAATAGCATTTACTCCGGTTAAAGGTTGTAAATATATAGTTTCCCAAATATCAATATATGAGACTTTACCATAAAATAGCTCATAATATCTTTCTTTTGAAAATACTGGATTTTCACGGACTGTATGTGCTAACTTCTTGTTATAACACGGGTTTTCATAAATAGTTTCACGTAATAATACATGTGAAGGACAATGGAAATTATTTGGCATTTGTATAGCTATAACTTTATTTGTACAATCTAACTCAATTGCAGGGCGCGTGCGTTCATTGGAAAAATTTATTATATTGCTCAGAATTCCACATTTTTACCTCCCTTGGCCTTATTTTCATTATCTGACTAATACTTATGGCTGTACTTTGTCTTTTAAATGTTTTATAAAATCTTCTCTTCTTAATCTATATAGTATATGTTTTGCTAAGGGATGATGAGGATCTAACTTTAGATGAATAAAATCATGAGCTGAGTCTCTTGTCATTCCAAGTTTTTGCATTACCCGTTCTGATCTTTTATTTACTAATGCAGTAAAGCTAGCAATTTCATTTAAATTGTATTCATTAAATCCTATATCCAAGCATTTTTGGGCAGCTTCTACAGCTAATCCTTGACCCCAAAATTTATAGGCAATGCGCCAGCCAACTTCTACACATGGTGTAAAACTCGCTTTAAAGTCAGGAATATTAAGCCCAACAAAGCCAATTAATTCTTGAGATTCCTTTAATTCGCAAGCATAAAAGCCAAATCCTTGAACCTTAAATTTTGATTTAATTTTTTCTATAAGACTGATGCTTTCTTCAGAAGATAAAACGGTAGGAAAAAATTCCATGACTTGGGGATCTTGATTCATTTTAATAAAACCTGGCGTATCCGCTTCTCTCCAGTTGCGTAGAATCAATCTTTTTGTTGCGTACATATACTCTCCAATGTATTAATTTTTATTTAATGTTTTTCTAAAATAAGCTTTATCCTGTAGCATATTTATATATCCTCTAGATTTATAAAAATCATGGGCACCACTTTCTACTCTACGTAGACTACTTGTCAATTCTATATTATCGCATCCTAAAGTTATTGATATATTTTCCGTATAGTTAAGTAAAGCTGTCCCAATTCCTTTTCTTTGCTGCTGTTTATCAATGACTAAAGCTGTAACTCTAGTAGACTTTCCATTTATATGTAACCATTCTATAATACTAAATGAAATTACCCCAACTACTTTATTGTTGACTATAGCTACATAAGCATGATGATTATTTAAATTTATATACGTTTCTAATCTTATTTTCATGTTTTGAATGGGAATAGGATATCCAAGTTCAGAAATTAGGTCTGAAATAATATCAGCGTCCTCTACCTTAACCTTTCTAATAGCTATTACCATCTTTTACCTTTATATTTTAAATATTAATAGTATTTTAACCCAACTTAAATTTAAATTACCAAAAATAATTTTCACCAAACCCATTATACTTAACTTTACTAATTCTGTAACTCAAGATTTTATGGCTAACATTTTATTGGTCATTAGTGCTTTACCAATAATAGAGATTTTTCATATCATATTGCTTACCACATAATAAAAGTAAGTGGTTTAATAATAGGATTTTTGTCAAAAAGGCTAGTTACGTTCCGGCGTTGCATAATTTTTAGGTTAGAAATTTATTTTATTTAAGGTATACTATGTTCGTGCCAATTGAACTTTATAATAATCATAATTTAATGTAACATACATTAATAATTTGTATTGGAGAAATAATGAAAAAAACTAATCTTATTTTATTATCTATTATTGGTTATACTTCTGTGACTTATGCAGGAATTCTTACTGATAGTTATACACCAGATCAGTCTTATACGGCTACATGTGATTTGGCGGCTTTTCGTAAAGCTTCTACTCAAACTTGGATTCCCTATAGTATGCAAACTTGCCAAGATGCTAGTGGTGGTAAAGGGGTAACCTGGAATTCTAAAAATTTTGGGTCATTTTGCGTAAATGGCGTTTCACTTGAAGACTTAAGAAGAGATGTAGGAGAAAAATTTTGTGCATCTTTACCAGGAAGTTTTTATTATACAAGCGGTGCGGAACTAGATTTTAACTGGAGCATTGAAGATAACGCTCCACTTAAAATTGAAGGATCAGTTTTTGTTACATCAAATAATACTTTAGCTAGCTGGAATAGTCTTTATTTAGCATCTGGCGAAACCACTCCTTCTGATTCATCCAAAAGAATTGGATTAAGCGCATTTTTTGCTCGCGAGGCAAATGATAATTATTGGATAGCAGATCTTGTGTATAATACCAGAAGATATGTATTGTTAGGTGATTATGAATATTTTCATGGGTGTCCTGTTCAGAAAGAGGACTTATCCGGTAAAACCTTTGTCTTTTTTAACGGTGATAACACTCAATTATTTAATATGGGTATAACTCGCCCGTCGGAGGGGTCTGTAACTTGCTATGTTCCACTTGTAGATATGGGACCAGATCATTCTTTTAGCTATATGCATCGTCATGCTACTAAGGATTTTGGCTGGACAGTAATAAATCAAGCTCCTGATACAATAACAGGTTCATTTGATGTTTCTTCTGATGGTTATTTTGCTAGCTGGAATAATATATCATTAAATCAAAACCAAGAAACTCCTTACGATCCATCCAGAGTTTTAGGTTTAGGGCCATACTTTATACATGATAGTAATTATTGGATATTTTATGTAAATTATAAAGGTAAAAAATATTATGCAAGGGGTAAATGCGCCATTGACGATTCAGATACATCTGGAGTTACTCATGTTTATGTTCATGGTGATAACAATGGTTTAACAAATGTATTAATAGGAAAACCTACAAAATGGTGTGATCCTATTCAATTTACGTATTTTGGTCCAGTATCAAATTAGAATTAGTTATTACGTTTAAAGCTAACCAAAGCCAGCTAAATGAGGGAGCATGTTCGCAGTTTGTGGACAATTATAAATATTTAAGACTTAACCAAAAAAGTAATAGAGTTTTTAAATGATGCTCTCTCATTTTGAAATATTCTCGAATATATTCTAACAAAAGAAATAAAAACTAACTAATTAATACACAATTCTTATATACGAATTGTAAATCTTATTATAATGTTTACACAACTTCTAATAGTTCATTTAAGTCAGTAGTATATCTTTTTGAAAGGAATCTTTGCTCCATTTTCCAAGCATCAGATAAATTAGCAGATGCTAATTTTATAGCTGATTTACCAAAACGCATTCTAACTTTCTCCACAGCAGGCAATACTTTGTCATGCTTAATATTAGTATTGTCAAATAGATCTTTTGTTACATATTCTCCTGTTATTAAGCCATTTACTATAACGCCACATTTTTTATACTTAATATCAGGTTTATAGATAGCATCTAATGCCCTATCTATATATGAACTGATATACCGAAAGCTATCTAATGCTGAGGGAATTGCAATCTCTATAGAAGTGGAGAAGTAGTTATCCTTAAATCTATTAGTACGGGCGCAAAATATAATTTGCCTGGCAAATAAGTTTTGCTTACGCATCTTGCCGCATACATTTTCTATATGGTAGATAAAGGCAGACTTTAAATCATCACGACTAGTAACTTCGTGATCAAAGTTTCTGGATGAAATTATATGCCTATTTGCTTTTTTGAGTTCTTCTAAATCAATACATTTTATGCCGTTTAATTCTTGAACCACCCGTTCCATATTAATATTAAAAATCTTCCTTATATGTGAAGGATTAGCAATTTTTAGATCATAAACGGTATTTATATTCATCTGTTTAAGCTTCCTGGATACCCTCCAGCCTACTCCCCATACCTCTGCAACATCGGTTATTTGCATAGCTTTATTTACCCGAGTTTCCCCTAGTTCTTCTAGATTGCATACATTATCCAAAAATTTATGCTTTTTTGCCAGGTAATTAGCAAATTTAGCTAAAACTTTAGTGGATCCTAAGCCAACTGAAATTGGTATACTTGTCCATTGCATTACAGTTGTTCTCATCTTTTCAGAATAAGCCGTTAAATTATCTATACCATTTAAATCAAGAAAAGACTCATCGATACTATATATTTCCTGGCTCACCGCAAAATTACCTAATATTGACATTACCCGTTTAGACATACTGTTATATAAAGCATAATTGCTGCTAAATATCTGTACGCCATATTTATCACAAATTTCTTTTATTTGATAATAAGGAACTCCCATTTTAACCCCTAATACTTTTGATGCATTTGATCTACTAATTACAGCACCATCTTGGTTACTTAGTACTATTATGGGTTTTTCCTTTAGTTCTGGACGAAATATTGTTTCGCAAGAAGCATAAAAATTATTACAATCAACTAGCGCTATCAAGTTTTACCTTTAAATATCATATTCTTTACTAATAGTTTCGGCTACAAGTTCATCAGCATTATTCAATAACGGTGCTCCGTGTGCACTTAGAAGATGACGAAATTCTAATGTCTTAAGCCGCCTAAAATCTGAAGAATGAACATTACATGCTTGTTTCCAGACATTTGAGATACTTGCGGCACCAAAAAACCCTTGTTCTTGATATAGTTTTGCAGTTTCAGTACTAAAAAATTGGTCTGGAGCTAACCAGTTTTTTATGCTGTCGCATGTGATCAGTATCCCGTTTTGTTGTGAAAGGTGTAGTATTGCTTCTGGAAATCTTGATGTTTCAAAAATAAATACGGAACAATTAGGAATAGGCATTTGTCCGTTTGAAGTAAGATATATATCTATATTCCTATTATTGTCTTGAATCATTCCCTCTAATGCCCATAATTTTGCATTATAGCGATCAAGATAGAAAGCATCATCTCTACCATGGAAAGCACCAATTCTAATTACATTGCTAACGTCCCCTAGTGCATCCAAGCAAGCTAGCCCTTTATCATCAAGCCGTACTGTATTTATAAGTGAAAGTTTGCCATTATCTCGAATGATGACCATATTTCTGCTATGCTGTAGTTTCGCATTATTATGATGCGTTATATTTGTACCTGTAACAAAGAAAATATTAGGGAAAATTTCTTTTATTTCACTATGAGGCCAAACTTGTGAATACATATACTTTTACTCCATTTCACTAATACAATTTTCTAATTTTTTTATTCTCATCATTCTATCACCCCAAAGTTCAATAATTCTTGGGTTATTATGTCCAGGAAATATATCACATATATCATCACGATATATTTTTTTAAAACATTCGTCCACTGCTTTGCGATAAGCGGGATTTTCCTCAGAATATTTTATTAAATGCTCTTCTGTAATAGGTAAAAATACTATTAAATCTATATTTTTCAATGCTGCTTTAACGTCAAAAAATCTTTCAGAAATTTCACTATCATTAATATCTATAGATTCTTGGTCGGCTATATACATAGCATAAGCGATAAAATCTACCGGGCATCTATCAAAAATAATATTAGGCTCATTCGCATACTCATTTAATTGACGTATACTATAATCAATTTGTTCTTTAAAGCTATCAAGACTAGGTTCTAATGATAATTCCATCACGCCCTCATCTTGTAATTTATAATATGGCTCAATCTCAAATTTATAATCAGGGTGGTTTTTGATAAAATCTGCAATTAACGTGCTTTTACCCATAAAATGGGTACCAGATACAGCAATTCGAATGATAAACTCCTCATTTAAAATTTTCACTTATCTCAGCAATTGAAATGTTATAACTATTCATTTTACCATAAAGCAATAGTATAAGCTTCAAATCCTATATTGCATTTATCAAATTTTAATTCCACATAATCATTTGATCTACTAATTACAGCACCATCTTGATTACTCAGTACTATCAATGGTTTTTCCTTTAGTTGAGGACGAAATGCTCTTTCGCATTAAGCATAAAAATTATTACAATCAACTAAAGCAAACATTTAATCCTATTTTTTGTAACCCTTCTTGCTTGGTTTAGTATATTCTTTTGTTCCTCAGGCAGTTTTTTACCTGCCCGGTTTATATATATAGCGATTTAGCAGATTTTGACTCAAAAAAAATGTAGCACTAAAAATACTACGTTGTTCCTCGCTATGCCCCATTGGCATTGTCATATCATGTACTGGTGCTAAAAGTCTTACAGCTAGTTCATAATCCTTATTTAAGTAGGCAAGGCACCCTTTCAATATTTGAAGAGCAATCGTATTCCATGCATAATACTTTGATGAAGATTTGTCAAAACCATTGGAAAATAGCTCGAAATCAACTAATGCTAAATTTGCTTTGTATGGGTTAACTCGTGCAAGAGTTAAAATTGCTGTTACAGTTAAATACGGAGTAAAATAATCTCTGGTAAAAGGTTCAGCATGATTTGCCAGATCTTGCCATAATTCATCAATATTACTTGCACAATCAACCCTTCTTTCTTTAATTGCAAGCTCAATATTCCATAAGGTCAAAAAAGCATTATTTTGTTCAGAACAGGAATTTTTGGAGCCTCCCCAAATATACTTGTGATAATTATGAAGAATTAAGTTTATATCACAACTTGGCTGCTGTAAGTATAAGCTACATAGATGCATCCAATTGTGTACTTCAAAAAAGCGATTATATAAAGGCCAACAGATACTATACTCTTCTAGCTGGCAAATCCCTTCTTTTACTTTATCAGGCATGATTAAATGAGCGTAAACATGTTGTAAGCGAGCATTTTGCGGGTCTTTTTCTAATGCTCCTTTAATAAGAGACAGCCCTTGGTCTTCTCTATTTATATGTGCATATAAAAATGCTAACATAGCTAGAAAATCAAGGTCATTTTTATGATATTTACTAAGGAACTCGTAGGGTTTTAATAATTCATTTATTTTCCCCGCTACAAAGCCTACTGGTTCTAACATTGAAATAGCTAATTTGTCTTGCGGATTAAGATATACCAAATCACAATAAAGAAAAAATGCTGCTTCTAAGTCATTATTTTGCAAAAGAAGTAATGCTTTGTAATGCATTTGCCGGGCCAAATCAAGATCTTCAAATTTAATTCTGCTTAAGTATTTAGGAAAATTAGATTGGATAGTCTGAGTAGATACTGAGAAAAAATACATTATTGCCGCTAATATTTGTATATCAGGATTTTTTGGATAGGTGTCTGCCATAACCGGCAATAACTTTTCCAGACCGCCTTTTTTACTCATAAAAATATCAATTATACTATTAATTGCACTAGTTTCTTCTGGAGAAACTGCAATATTAATAGTTGATAAACTGTTATTTTTGCATAATGTTGTGTCTGTAAGCATACCGATCTTTCCCAGAAATATTTTATGTACTAAGAGCACCAATCATAACACATACCATTACACAATCTATCTCGCCACGATTGTGCCAAGCATGCACATTACCCTTCTGGACTACGGTATCGCCCGGCTTTAGCGTTTTTTCTTCTCCATTATCTAAAATTAAGGTTGCTTCACCTTCTAGTAAAACCAAGTAATCAATAGTATCTGTTCTATGCATACCAAAATTTTTTATATCCACCTCACGGCCTAAAGAGCTTTGATGAGCAAGGAGTTTTTTTAACGGAGGTAGGCGCATAGTACAAAATCGTACTGTCCCCGGAGTAATGTTGAAATCATATGTCTCATCTTTATGATGTTCGTCATGTATGCTCGGTGCTCCACTTTTTGTTTTCCATAACTCAACATTATTAAATCCCGGCCATTCACCTTCCATAGTAAAAGTTACTGGTGGTGTGTCATCAGATTCAAAAAATGCCTTACCATCTTTATCAATACTTGTTACAATTCTTCGTAATAGTTTACTCATTTATTTAATCCCCACGAATTAATAATATATCTAATTTTAATATAGCTCTAGTATAACCCATATTTTAACCTAAACCGGAGTAATAAAACTTACTTTATATTGAAGAATAATGAGTTAGTGCCCATGCATCATACACTGGCCACTCATATGGATGGGCTTGTTTTAAAGCAGCTATAACGTTGTCTATATCTTTTTCTAAACATATAGTTTCTACACGATATTCCTCTACCCTACTTAGTTGATGTTTCTTACCAATAAAAGGAGAGCTCCCATCAAGAGGTTCAAATTGCCCTGTCCCAACAGTTTCCCAACTACAGTTTTTATAAGCTCCATATTTACCGGCGCCAGCTAAAAATACAGCTTCTTTGACTTCTTCAAGATGGGTTTTAGGAACATAAAATATAAATTTTAAAATCATTATTTTTTCCTTAAAAAAACAAAGCTATTTTAACGTGCCTTAGCAAATAAATATTCCAAAATTTTTCTGGGCTTAATAATAAATAAAGTAGCGTATAATTATCTATTAGAGTCTCATATAAAAACTAAAATAAAATCTAGCAGGTATAATATGGAGAAAAAACCAAATATATTATTTATTACCGGCGCATCTGGAGTTGGTAAAACAATGCTTCTAAAGTCGATAAAACATATTTTAAATCAGCCAGATATTTCTTATTTCCATTTTGATAGTATAGAAGTACCCTCTCAAACAGAAATGATTATAAAATATGGTTCAGGACGTAACTGGCAGAAGAAGATGACCCATTTTTGGATAAATAAAGCTATTAATGACAATAAAAACCAGTCATTAGCAATTATTGAGGGACAAGTTGATCTTCAGATTATAGTAGCTGTTTTTGAAGAATTATTGTTTCAACAATACGAAATTATTCTAATTCATGCGAGTAAAAATATAAGAAATAAAAGACTTAATGAAGAAAGAAATCAGGCTTATCTGGCTAGTGAGGAAATGGAAGAGTGGGCTGCTCATCTTAGGCAACAAGCCAACCATTTAAATAAATACGTTATAGACACTACTAATAATGATATAGAAAAAAATACTCTATTAATTATAAAATATCTAAAAAACCTAAAGTATTTAAAATAAGCTTTACACTTTGCCTAAAAGCTCTAGAGCATTTTCAGTTGCAAACCCAAGAGTTGTGTTATTGAAAATACACCAAACATTTCGCTTAGAATTTTTAGATATATCATCTCTCAAGTTTTCAATAAATTTCGCAGAATAACTACTTTTGTACAGTTCAGGGAAACCATGAAGTCGATAATACAGTTTTTCAGTTAAATGCTTATATTGTTCTGGTGCAATACAAACTGGTTCAGGATTAGCAAGAACCCTACCTATTTGGTAATCTACTAATAAGCTGGCAGCTTGATCACTTGCCCAAGATATATGTCGAGGCTCTAAAACAATTGATATTGAACATACGCTACGAAGTCTATCAAAAAAATTAGTTGCCACCTTATAGTCGAAGATTAAACTTGGAGGCAGTTGTATAAGAAGCGTTGCCCATTTGTGTTTTAAACTAGTTATACTAGCCAAGGTGTCATTTAACCGGCTACTTGTATCTTTAAGGCGTGCCTCTTGCGTAAAATATCTTGAGAGCTTTACCGAAAATCGAAAGTTGTCAGGTGTCAACTTTGCCCATTTTTCGTAAGTCTCAGGCTTGTGGTCTCTATAAAACGAGGAATTAATCTCTACGCAATTAAAGACTCTGGCATATCTCTCTAAATGAGTACCATCTCCCAAAAAATCTTCACTCAATAACTTGGGAATATTCCATCCTGCAGTTCCAATATAAACCAAATTTATCCCCTTTTACTATAATAAACCTACATTACAGGAAAATAAAAGCTCACTTACCAGTTACTATATCTGCTATAGCTTCACCAATTGTTTCCATCACTTCTTTGTCCTTTATTTTTGCAGTATTTGCAATAACCTTTTTACCAATATCAGGATTACGTTAGCTTGCTTATTAGCAAAAGTATTTTACCATATAGTAATATATTATAAGGATGCAACCATATATCACATATATCAAATTCTAATTCCCCATAATCAAACATTTTTAATTTTTTATCCTACAGACTTTTATAATATAATTATTTATAAAAAACTTAGTATGATACCAATGATGAAAGTAATAATTGCGCCAATAACTGCATATTGGACACCTTGATCAAATGAAGTTGATATAGCTGTAATTGTTCCAAATAAAGCAACTCCAACCAAACTGCCTAGCTGACGCATTGTATTTAAAGTACCAGATGCTATCCCTGTTTCAGTTGGAGCTACAGATTTAATGCTCGCAACAGTTGCTGCCGGCATAATAAAAGAGGTTCCAAATCCAATAAACAATAGTGGAGTAATAAAGAAAATATAATTTAAATTATACTTTATTACAATAAAAATCCCCAATAACCCCAGTGTACTTATTGCAAATCCAATAAATATCGTGTATCTGATGCTTAAATAATTCATTACTTTGCCACTTAAGAATGAACCTAATGGCACAAAAAACATTAATGGTGAAATAGCCAAACCACTTAAAAGTATTGGATATGATTTTATATGCTGAAAATACATTGGGAGTAGAAATAGCTGCCCATAAAACCCCATATTTAGCAAGAATCCAACCAAAATAGAAATATTGAACCCTTTAGAATGAAATAATTTTAATGGTAACATTGGTGACTTAGTAAAGTATTCTGTAAAAATAAATCCTACAAAACTACAAATAAATAAACAATATGCTAATAGCAATAGATGTTTATTACTAACTTCAATAAGCGCATATGATAAAGCAGCAATGCTTAGTATGCTAAAAACTTGTCCAAGAGTGTCAAATTTTGCTCTATCTGAATGCGGTGATGGTCTGGCAACCCATTTATTTGTCAAAATAAAACAAACTATCCCAAAGGGAATATTGATAAAAAATATTCCGCGCCAGCTAAAGATTGTTGTAATAAATGCACCAAGGATAGGGCCAAATGCTGCAGCAATTCCAGCTACTGCAGCCCATATTCCAACAGCTTTAGTTAACTCAACTTTATTACTATAAGAAAAATTTATTAATGAAAGAGATGTCGGCACAAGCAATGCAGCTCCAAAGCCTTGCAATAATCTTGCAATTAATAAAAATAAAAATGTTGGAGCTATCCCACATAAAAATGAAGCCAATGTAAAAATCACAAGTCCCAATTGAAATATTTTATGTGCGCCATACCTGTCACTAAAGTACCCTGTTGAAAGTAAAAGTGCTGAAAAAGTTAGAGTGTACGCATCTACAACCCACTCCAAATTACTCAAACCAATATGCATATCAAGAGATAATGCAGCTATTGCTACATTAACAACGGTCACATCAATTATTACCATAAAATAACCAAAACATAGGGCAATTAATGGTTTGTAATTATACATAAATACTCGCTTTCAAAAAACACTACCATAATTATATATGTAAATAAATAATTAACATGTTATAATATTTCATAACTGTTGTTGCAATAAAGGAAACATATATGTCGGGCCTAGATAGATTTGAATATTTTGCTTGTGTTGCCGAGTTAAATAGCTTAACCAGGGCTGCTACTAAGCTTAAAATGACAAAAGCTTCTTTAAGCAAGCATATTAAAAAATTAGAACAAGATTACAAAATTGATTTATTTACCCGAAGTGGCCAGAGATTACATTTAACTGCGCAAGGACAATTACTGTTGGATCAATGCCGACGCCTGCAAAAGGAGTTGGACGAAACTAGGGCTATTTGTACCGGGTTTCATGATGAACCTGATGGAACATTAAATATTACAATATTCGAATATTTTGCCAATAAAATTCTTTTCCCAAAACTACAGCAGTTTTTAAAAATATATCCAAAATTAAAAATGTTAATTAATATAAACGAACGTGTTCCAGATTTAGAAAAAGAAAATATTGATTTGGCAATAGGGTTTTCTTTACCCTCACCTAATGAAATAGTTATCCAAAAAAGTATGGGAAAAACACGTTATGTATTATGTGGGTCGCCAGAATATTTTAAAGAATATGGTGTGCCAGAAGAATTACAAGATTTGCTTCAACATAAATATATTGGACATGTAAGTCGGCCAAGTTCGCGACTCATTAAATTAAAACCTGAGTATAAATCAAATATTAAGCCCTACCTCATTGTGAATACAGTTGCTGCAATGGTTGAATGTGCAAAATCTGGCCTTGGCCTAATCCAAATACCTTTATATATTGCACAGCCCTTATTAGATAATAATCAACTTATAGGAGTTTTAGAAGAATATCAAGCAGTTGATGAAAACATCTATTATTACTATTCAAAGTTTAGATATGTCCAGCCTAAAGTCAGAAAGTTCATTGATTATTTTTTATTGTAGCCCATTAAAACGTCCCCTATTTATCTAAAACAAATGTCTCGTATGGTTTAACATATAGCACTGGAAAATTTATTTTAAAGGCTTAATTTACAGTTAATCTTTCTTTTTCTTAATAGTTTTTTTAATCCGCATAAATGGAAATCCAATTTCTAAGGAAATTTCACTTTCATGCAAGGTTAATTCAGCCTCATCAGGCATGATTACTTCAGCCATTAATTCACCTGTTTTAGCCAATAATGTTTTCTGCTTAGCAGAATTTTCTGGCAGGTCATGAATTGTAGCAATAGCACGATTAAGTTCACGTAACTTAGTGAAAGTCTCCGCAATTTGAAGAATTGCTATACGACCCTCCATAATTATACTTATTCTATAGTTATATCTATCTATGGAATCGATTAAACGATAAAATTTTTTATATGAAAACTATATTGCATTATATTATCTGCTAACGGTTATAGGATAGATTATATAATACTGGATATTATTAGATACATCATTAATTTCGTCTTTAATGTATAGAAACATGCTAAAAAAGAAATCCTTTAAAGAATGCCCAAAGGATAAGCTTATAGAAGAACCCTGCCGTACACCAAGAATTGCGTCAGTAAACTGTCTATAGTGCAGGGTCAACCCTATAGTAAAACGACTTATATTCTTTGTATCCAACAGTATTATAGCAAGATAAGGACTCATATGCAAGATATTTTTATAAGTAAAAAACGAATGTCTAATTATAGCAATGATGTAGAATACAAAGAAAATGTTAAATTTTCACAGTTTTGCTACCCATTATTGCACTATTTTGAGATAACTTTAAGAAATAAAATCAATTGTTTTTATTCTAAAAAATATGGTACAAGTTGGCTAATTAACCCACCTTCTATTTTAATGCACGACCCGTCTATAATATCTCGAATAAATGAAGTAGATAAATATAACACGTCTGGAAACCATGACGATATAGTTGCTAATCTGACACTGGGTTTTTGGATTGGTTTATTTAATCCAAAATATTTACTTAGTACACAATTGCACAAAGAACAGGTACACAGTGTTTTTGGTATTTCTACAAAAAATATTCATAAAGGTTACCTCATCAAATTACATAATGAATTAAATACAATACGTAGCTTTAGAAATAGAATTTTCCATTATGAAAAAGTATTTAATAATCCTAAATATTTACATGCAACAAAGTTATTAGAGTATATGTTATATCGGATGGATTCAAAGCAATATTTGGGCCAAACATTAAAACATTTTGGAATTAATTTAGCAACACCGCCGAGATTATAAAAAGAATATCTTTACTATTAAATTTATAAAAAGCAATTTTAGGAACAATATGAATAAAAAATCATTACTATTTATAGTTTTAATAACAACATCCGTAGCAAAGGTGCTTGCATGTACATCATTCGGTTTTCTTACGAATATTGGTACCGTAATTGCTAAAAATAGCGATTATTATTATGATAAGCAAAGTGTGGAAGTTCTAGTCCCAAATAAGCAGTTTGCTATATGGTATAACAATCCCTATAATAATAATTTTAAAGTCTTTGCTCAAATGGCTAATAATAATGTAAAAATGGGAATTAACGAAGTTGGTCTTACAGCAATGGAAGAAGATCCTATATTAGTAAAAAATCCCAACCAAAGACGATATATACAGCCGATTGGTGGAACTGCTGAATGTATGACATTATGGGGAATTTTACAAAATTTCAAAACCGTTGATCAAGTTCTGACATATCTTAACGCTATTTTTAGCCACGCATCACCTAACTACTACGAGGTAGCAGACGCACATAAAATTTTAATTGTTGAAGTTGCTTTTAGTACCAATGATACCGATACAACCAGAAAATTTAGCTACCGGGTTTTAAGTAAAACTGGCGATAGCTACACACATACCAATATCTATCAAGACGCTAGATTTATAAATTTAAACAGACTTTCTGTGAATCCTTATGCAACCCAAGGAGCGGAAGCACGTAATACAAGAATTAAAGAATTACTATCAACTAGTGATAGAAGTGAGAGTAACGTATTATCCTGGTTTCTTGACACAAAATCATCAGTACGAAATCCTAAAGACAATAAATGGTGCCTTGCAACGAGTCTCTTCAATAGTTATTTGGGTCAGAATACTAAAGTTGATACTGCTATATTGCATTCTGATGCAATAGGTACTGTTGCAAGCATGTTTGTATTTAATAACTCTACACCACAACAAACAAAAGTTATAGTCAGGTTAGTTAATAAGATTACAACTGACGCTAAAGGTAATCAAACAATTTTTTATAATGAAACTAAACTGCATCTAGCAGACTTATTTGTTGGACATTATACCTTTACTGAAAAGAAATTTACTCGGTTAGCGCCAATAAATGGCATTTGTGAATAAACATATCATTACTTGAAACAAAAGTTATTAATGAAATTGGAAAAATCTAACTACCACTTAATTGGATAATTTATGCAATTGTAGGAGCATTGCCTAATTTCTATGTATTGTATAGGTAACAATACCCCAGATATTAAGCTCCTGATCATTCTTAAACGTAATCTCAGGAAAATCCGGGTTTGCCGGTACTAATTTAACCAAACCATCTTTTTTATAAAGTGTTTTGACGGTAAATTCGCCATTGACAATGGCAATTACAATCTTCCCATGCTTTGCCTCTAAGGATCTGTCGACTACTAAGATATCACCTTCATGAATATTCGCATCTACCATCGAAGTTCCCTTTACCCGAACATAAAATGTCGTAGCAGGACTAGTAATGACTATATCGTTAATATCTAAATCATCTTCTTCATATGCAGCTGCAGGACTCGGAAACCCGGCAGCAATTTTAGAGCTGGGTATAGGCAAATAAATACGTTTACTGGTTATATTAAATATTTGTAAATTTGGCATTTTACTTATGAAAATAAGAAATTTGTATAGTTTGATATAGAGTAAATAAAATAATCTACATCAATCTGGGAATTGTAAGATAAAGTTTGAATAGGAATTTATAGTTTCAAAAATACTAAAACTGTAGATTATTACTCATTTTTTTAAATCTCACCTTCTAATACAAAATTACCTATATTAACCTCCTAAAAATTTAATCTGGCTATTATTATACCATCTCATAATCCCTGGGGATTTAAATAATTTATAATCTCCCAAAATGTTGACATAAAGGCGTTTTTTAATTATGACAATTTGTAGGATGTGCAGTTATAAAAAAACTCCACCGGCAATTGCCTGATGGAGTTTTACTGATTTACTTGCGTAGTTTATCAGAGTTCATCAATAAACTTTTTAGCATCTTCCTTGGCATAGCCATAACGCTTTTCTAAAATTCCATAAATTTCATCATTATCTCCCTCTATTTTAAGCAAATCATCATCGGTAAAATCTGCCCATTTTTGTTTGATTTTCCCTTTAACTTCATTCCATTGACCTTTGAATATTGATTTATTCATAATATTTCCTTATAATATTTAAACTAAAAATTTGTTACGTTAACATCAAAATAAGTAAAAATACTTATTTATTTGGATCTACTTTTAGATCTTTACTAATAACTTCATCCACACCATCAACGTCTTTTGCTGTAGCAATTGCCAAATCAACTAATTCTTGAGATTTTTGCGTACCCGATAAAATCACAATACTTCCTGGACCAGCACTTGATTTTCTGCTCGAAACACTAATATTATTTGAGTCAATATTACTCTTAGTCAATAATGCCGCTTTTACTTTACCAGTAACGCTAGTTGCCTTTAAATATTGGCCAGTAGTCTCAGTTTTATTCTTTACTGTCGTAGTATCAGCATTAGCAACCCCAGTTGCTATTAATGTTGAACCTGTAGCTAAAATTAGTGCACATAATGTTTTTTTCATATATATACTCCTTTAGAATTTAGAATATGTTATTTACGAGCTAATCTATTACTAAACTTTTTATCTAGTAATTTTGCTCACCTAAGGCGTATATTAGCAAATGTAGAGCTTACTAACAACCCAAATCTATAACCTAAATTTTTCCGGGTAATTATTTAGCAATCCTCACTTAAATATATCGTTAAAGAAGAGTTTTTGCGAAAATATTAAATAGAGATATGCTTTAATGACTGCTTAATTTTAAAATAATCAGCCCAGGGATCTGACTTTATTTTCTTAAGCCTTTTATCTAAATTTTCTATATTATATTCATTCACTGATTTTAGTGTACCCAACTCTTCCCAATGTATAGGGGTTGAGATACTCCCAATATCTGTGGCTCTGCTTGAAAATGCACTAACACAGGTAGCCCCTCGCTCATTACGTAGATAATCAATTAGTATTTTATTTATCCGCTCATTTTTTGGAATGCGGGCAATAAATAATTCCGGGGCCAATTTAACCATTTCTTTAGCAATCGTGTGCGAAAAATTTTTTACCTCATCCCAGCTATGTATGGGATCTATTGGTATGCATATATGCAAACCCTTTTTGCCAGAGGTCTTTATAAAACTCTGTAGTTTCAATTCGTCTAACCCGGATTTTAATATTTTAGCGCATTTTATAAGTTGCTTTAGCTCAGTTCCGGCTCCCGGATCCAAATCAAAAATTATTCTATCCGGATATTCAAGTAAATTTGCCTGACTACCCCATGTATGTAGTTCCAATGTACCATACTGTACCAAGGTAATTATACCGGCTAAATCATGGATAACTAAATAATCTGCTTTTTTGTTGGTTTTTTCTTGGATAGTTACTTTGTCTATTGTCAGCGGTAACTTTTCTATATGTTTTTGAAAAAAGCATTCATGGCTAGCTCCATCCGGGCAACGTAAAATTGAAACCGGCCTGTTTATTAGATGAGGTAATATTAGTTCACTATGCTTTTCATAATAATTAGCTAGATCATATTTACTACCTTTTATTGCCGGAAAAAATATTTTATCCGCATGACTTAAGGAAATACCTGAAATTACGGTTTTATTAATGTGGTCGTTCTTTTTTTGAGTTTCCATCGTTTCCATTTTTACCTCTTTTGCTGCTTTGTCTTCTCTTAAACCTTTAAATGAGGGGTGGCGTAAGCGAAGATCATCCGTCCATTCAGCAAACTCTACCTCAGCAATAAGCTGCGGCTTTAGCCAGTGGGCATTTTTTGTTTCATAGGATCTTGCTAAGTCATAAAATGGTGTGTTATCCTGCCTTAAAATTTGCATTTTATCATATATCTCTTTCAGATTTTTTTGGTCAAAACCTGTACCAACTCGTCCTGAAAATATAAGATGGCCATTTTCATTATAATACCCAACTAACAGTGAACCAAAAAACCGGCGGCTACCACCGGGGCTGGTATATCCTCCTATGATGAATTCTTGCCGGTTCTTGCATTTTAATTTTAACCAATCTCCGGCACGGGTGCTTTTATAACAGCTATTTTTACGCTTTGCTATCAGGCCTTCAAGATGTAAAGCACAGGCTTGCTTTAATAAGGCAACTGCCTTCCCTTGGAGATGCTTGCTAAACCTTATATTATCAAAAGGCACTCCTTCTAAAAGCTGCTTTAACAGCTTTTTTCTTTCAATAAGAGGTATTTGGCTAAGGTCTTTACCATTTAAATACGGTAAATCAAATAAATAATAAACTATATCAGCTGATTTATTCTCAGTCATGGCATTTTGCAACAGCTGAAATTTGGATACTCCATTTTTATCCAAAACTACTATTTCACCATCTAAAACTGCCGAATCTAACCTTAATTTAGACAGATTTTGAGATAAATGTTTTAGCTTATTCGTCCAATCATTATCACTTCTGGTTATTAATTTTACCTTTTTACTGTCTATTAAGGCAATGATCCGGTAGCCATCAAATTTAACTTCATAAATATAATCAGGGTTATCAGGCGGTGCATCAACCAGGGTTGCTAGTTCAGGTTTAAACTTTTTTGGCATCTTTACCGATATTGCATCAGTTTTTTTAGATTGTGGTTTTTTGCCTGCTGTTATCTCATGCATATCCCTTCCGGTTTTAACACTGTTTGATATTAATAATTCATCATCACTAACTAAATTAGCATAATCATCAGGTTGTTTTATTAATAGCCAATTGGCTTTACCCTTTTTAATATCATTAATGCGCACCAGGGTCCAAGAACCCTTTAATTTATTACCATTTAAGTTAAAAGTTAATTTGCCTTTGACCAGTCCTTCTGCAACATCTGAAGTTGGCTCCCAGGTTCCCTTATCCCACAGCATCACTGTGCCGCCCCCATATTGGCCTTTTGGTATTATACCTTCAAATGTAGCGTATTCCAAAGGATGATCTTCCACCTGGACAGCTAGACGCTTTTCCTCTGGATTAAAACTCGGACCTTTGGGAATTGCCCAGCTTTTTAATACATCATCAAAAGCCAGGCGAAAATCGTAATGTAGATGACTTGCATGATGCTTCTGAATTATATAAATAAATTTTTTAACCTGATTTTTTGCCCTGCCCTTAGGTTCAGGAGTTTTTGTAAAATTACGCTTTTGTTGATACAGATCGAGACTCATGTGTTTTCTTCTTCACGGATGCTTTATCAGTTGCTGCCGGCTTTTTTACCATTGACCGCATACTTTTTTTCATTAGTTCAATTAAGTCAACTGACTTGGTGCGGCGCTTCTTCTCTACAGGATCTTCTTCAACTACCGTAGTTTTGGTTTTATCTTCTACCCATTTCATAAGTTTTTCGCGGTAATCATCATGGTAGTTTTCAGGTTGCCATTTTTCGGTCAAAGCCCCTATTAGCTGTTTGGCTAAAACAAGCTCTTTATTGGTTATTTTAAAATCTGAAATCGTTCCTTCAGGAAATTCAAATTCAGTTAACGGTCTTAGTTCCTGATAAAAACGTAATAAATTTAGGACAAGGGAATTTTTGTAAGGCATTATTGCAGCTACGTGCTCACGTCCATGTATAGCAACTTTGGCAATGCCAAGTTTTCCCTCATCATCTAACACTTCTCGTAGTAAGACATAGCTCTTCATGCCCTCTTTGGCTGGCACCAGGTAATAGGGAGTCTCAAAAAATTCGTACTCGATCTCTTCTTTATTAACAAAGCTTTCCATCGCTATTGTCTTAGCAGTAGTTGATACTTTATTAAACTCTTCATCATTAACAACAATATAGTTACCATCAGTAAACTCATAACCATGTACAATCTTATTCCAGGGCACTTCAGCGCCTGTCTCCTCGTTAACTCTCTTATAACGAACACGAGATTTATCGCGCACATCAAGAAGATGAAAGCGTAAATCAAAGCGTTTTTGCGCTGAATATAAACTAACCGGTATATTTACCAAACCAAAACTGATATAACCACTCCATATAGGCCGTAACATAATTAATTCACATTTCTATGTTTTTGTTCAGGATTGATATTTACCCCATCAAAAGGCTCTTCACTCAAAGAGTTATTGCTATCAGTTAGTGTATCTGTAGAACTGCCATCAGAATCTACAGACCTTGGCACTAATGGCTCATTTCTTTGTCCCAAACCTGTTTTTTTATTTGTTTGCATTTGTTTAGCATTGACACTAAAAAATTTCTTCGATAACCAAACTATTGCTATAGCTGCTAATATTATCCCTACAATTACCGATAAAATTAAATTTGTATTATTTATCATTTGTACCTCCGTAAAATCAAAATTTATTATTTTTTGTCATTATGCTATAGCATATTAGCATCGATTAAATTTATTTACCACCCAAAAGTTTAGAATAAATTTAAAGTATGATATAATAATGTTATTATGAATATTATTTTTACCGACTATCTTTTATTTCCCCTAGTTCATTAGTTAGCTAACTGAACTTCTTATTAATTGATTAACTTGCAAAACATTTGTATGCTTTTACGTAATCAGTTATCCTAAGTTAATCTTTATCTAATCGCAATATTACAGGCTAGTATTGCAATTATGCATTATTATTACCTTATTCAATATTTAAAATATTTTTATATAGGAATTATTTATGAGAAATCTATATTTATTTGTAATATTTTTTGTTATGTATGAATTTAGTACATACATATCCAATGACATGATTATGCCCGGTATGCTTCATGTAGTCAGTGAGTTTCATGCCCCGGTTGAATTTGTGAGTTTATCGCTTACAGTATTTATTTTAGGTAATAGCTTATTACAGTTGTTTTTAGGACCTCTTGCCGAATATTTTGGGAAACGTCGTGTCATCCTGATGGGAAACTGCTTATTTTTAATTTTTACCATATGCTTGGTTATGTCTCAGAACATATATGAGTTTATGCTGGGGAGATTGCTTCAAGGCAGCGGTCTGGCGTTTGTAGCCATGGGTTATGCCCTGGTCCATGAAAAATTTAATGATAGGCAAGCCGTAAAAATATGCTCTTTAATGGGTAATGTCAGCCTTTTAGCACCGCTACTGGGACCACTTCTGGGTGTAATTATTATTCAGAACTCTAGCTGGCGTCATATATTTATAGTAACTGGCTTCATTGCTATTATCTCTCTTATTGGACTTTATTTATTTACCCCTAAAACCGAGACAAAAAACAAGCATTAAACTTAGCTGCCATAACTAAAGCATATTATAAAATATTGCTAACACCCCAGTTCATAATTGGAGCAATATGTGCAAGCCTATATGCCCTGCCGGTTATGTTATGGATTGGGTTAGCCCCAAATATTATTATGGGTAACTTAAAACTACCAATGATAAATTATGCAATTTATCAACTAATAGCCGTAGGTGGTCTATCCTTAAGTACTATTATTATGCAGTTGGTTGCAGGCAGAGTTAAAATTTCCAGATTAATTAAAGTTGGAAATCTCTTTGCTTTTGGCGGATTAGCTATTGGGCTGATATTTAGTAAAAACCTTAATATTGTAGTTATGGGTATGCTTTTATACAGTTTCGGGCTTGGAATCTCTAATTCCCTTATTATGCGTTTGGTTATGACGGCCGCAGGTTTGTCACAAAGTATGCTGACTTCACTATTGATATTTATACAAACTACTATTTTTGCAATAGGAATTTCTGCTGCTAATAATTTTTGCAGCTATTATCACTATTCATTATATAGTTTTACTTTACTCAGTTTTAGCATAGCATGCTTATTTAGTATACTGGCTATAGTTTATGCTCATATGAATATGGGGCGCAGCTGGAACTAATACAACCTTAACTCTAACAAAGAATGCCACTTAGTTGGCATTCAATTATTTCTTATCGGGAACTTTTTGCACCTTTTTGCTTGGCTTTAGACAAGCCTATTGCAATTGCCTGCTTTTTACTTTTTACCTTTGCACCGCCCTTCCCGCTATGAGCTTTTCCCTCTTTATATTCATGCATTTCCTTTTTTACTTCTTTTTGTGCAGTTTTACTATATTTAGTCATAATAGATTCTCCTTAAAAATTGGGTGATTATCTAAGTTTAGATTATTTCTCATTAATGCTATTAAACTTGCACAGCCAAGTAAAATTAAGCAACTTATATAGATCCATAATAAAAATAATGGAATCACAGCTAAAGTTCCGTAAATAACATTTTCTGTAGCAAAGTATTGGATATAAACAACAAAAAATCTTTTTGCCAGTTCAAATAATATTGCTGCTATAGTACCCGCAACCAGAGCTTGGTTAAATTTTACCTCTCCAGAGGGAATAAATTTATATACTAATGTAAATGCTAAAATTGATAAAATTAAAGTTATAAAATAAAATATTACTGAATTATCCAGGTTAATTTTTAAAGCCAGGTAATAAGATAGCATAATACCAGCACTTAGTAATAGAACGCCTAATGCTACTGTTCCATAATTAATAATACTAACGATTATACTTACGTCGTGCTTTTTGTCTTCTCCATATATCATTGTTAAATGATGATTTAAATTACTAATCATTAACACAGAAGTAACAAAAAAAGATAAAAAGCTAAGTAGTGAAAGGCTCCCGGCATGTTGGTGAAATAATTGCATATATTTAGAAATTTTATCGCCCATAAATGGGAGATTACTCTTTAATATAAACTCTTCCAACTTAAAATAAGTATCTTGTGGTAATAAAAAAGTTGTAAGACTTGCGATTGTGACTAGGAAAGGAACAAAAGAAAGTAGTATAATATTAGCAAGACTGTGCGCTCTCTCCAAGCCTTCCTTTGTATAAAAATCTTTAATTACTTTATAAGATAATGCTAAAATATTCTGCTTCATAAAATGATCACCCTATCCTTTTTTAGAACGCCATTATATCGTATACCGGGCCTATCCTCAATTTGATGCGGCGGCGGATTGTTTTCAAAATTATCACTGCCATCAGGCGAGTCTTCCGGATCTACCGGGTTCTCATCTGGAATATGCCTTCTATGATATTCAGATAAATTTATCATTATTGCCATATTAGTAACTCCAATAGACGTAAGAGATAGCGTAATAAATACCACACTATCTCGATTATTACTGATTAAACCTTAACGATTTCAATTTGAAGAACTTTAGCTATTTTGCCCCGGTTTATTTTCTGCATTGCTTCTACCACCTCCTCTCTCAGAACTAATATTAAAGGAACTTCCTGATTTATTAGATGTTCCTCCCTGATTTGCTATCTGACGCTGTTTTTCTGAATTCATTGCTTCTATATCCCTCTTTGCTTTATCACTGCAATATTTTGCAGAAGAAGCTGGCGTATTACAAGTATTTTCATTTGACTGTCTATCACTTGACTGTCTATTATTTATAGTCATAGTAACCCTCCTTAAAAAAATAATACTCATCTTAACAATTTGAGGCTTGATTAAAACTTAAATTTTCTTTCAGCTCACAGGAATATTTTAGGACAAGCTAAACCAAATAGGCAAGCTCTACAATAGGCAAATTTTATAGTGTAAAACTATACCTAAAATTTACGTATGAATGACTAAATTTAGCAACTAACGTAAGCTATATTAAGATTTACAAATTATATTCTTAACCTAAAAATTTTGGTGTGATTTCTACGGATGTTACTCAGCTTAAAATAAATTACAATGGATTACTAAGCATAAAAAAATTTTTATTTGGAGGTCAAATTGCAAACTTTAAACGTGATAGATATAATAATTTTATCAATTTCGATGCTATTTATAGTTATAAGGTTATTAGCATTTTTAGGTTTAAAATCTTCTGGGCAAAGTCATCTGGTTAATATATTTAAACACCAACCATATTTTATGGCCACTCTCATACTTTTAACCTATGTCCTAGAAGTAATTGCAACATATTATTCTATCCAAATAATTGGATTCTTTAAGTTAAATGCTGTATATATCTATAAATCGATAGAAATTATACAAATTTTATTATTTATTGGTATGTTGTTTCAGGAAGAAAAATTTTTATACGATTATTTACGTTTTAATATAGATAGAAATAACAAATTTTTACTACAATTATTGCATCCTATTCATAATACTTTAAAAATATGCCTGGCCTTAGCTATGCTTCCTCTTATAACTAATGTATTTCGCTTTAACAATGATATCCAGTTATATTTTAATAGGATATTAAATATTACTATTATATGGATTATTGTCTGGTTAGTAATGCAGATATTCAATATTATTGAAAGTTTAACTACCAAAAAAGTTGGTAAATTAAATATGGAAAACTTTGATGCCAGAAGATTTACAACTAAAGCTAAATTTTTTAAAAGAATAGCAACAATATTTATTATAGTACTTGGCCTAGGACTCACATTTATGACTTTTGACAAAATCAGGGCATTAGGAACCGGTTTATTAGCCTCTGCCGGTTTGATAACCGCAATTTTAGGTTTTGCTGCCCAAAAAAGCTTTAGTAATCTAGCCGCAGGTATGCAAATTGCTACTGCCCAGCCTATAAAAATTAATGATGCAGTGCTTGTTGAAGGTGAGTTTGGCACTATAGAAGAAATATTACTTACCTATCTTGTAATAAGGCTTTGGGATTTAAGAGCCCTGGTAGTACCTATTGACTATTTTTTAAGTAAACCATTTATAAATTATACTCGTAATACTACTAACGTACTATCTTATACATTTTTATATCTGGATTACAAAGTTCCTATTGAAAAAATACGGGAATACTTAGCACAAGTTCTTAGTAAATCAAAGTATTGGGATGGTAAAACCAGTGCGGTACATTTAATTGAGCCACAACCCCAGACTGTAAAAATAAGAATTATGGCAAGTGCAGCTAATCCAGGTGATGCATTTGAGCTAAAATGTGAGTTACACGAAAAAGTGATTGAATTGGTTAATTTGCACTACCCTGACTGCCTGCCGTGTATCAGAATTAAAACTTAGAGTATGCCTGAATTAATAGCCTGATCAGCAGTTTCGTGACCTACATCTTTTTCTAGTCATATTATGTAAGATGCTATAAGCCACACTTTCATCAATTTAGGATTGACAAGGTGGCTGGCAACTATCATTTCCTAGACTTTTATCATACCCAATTTGCGCTCCTTATTTTATAATTTAATTTAATTGACAATTAAGCTATTATAAGTTTAATAAATTTTATGAGGATTAAAATGAAGAAACTATTGAATACCTGCATGTTTATTGCAGCAGCTGGCTTATTTTACATAAATAATGCTGAGGGTGATACATATCAAATGACGTGCATATATGCTAAGACGACGTCAACAGCAATAAAAAAAATAATGGAGAATATTAAAACCAATAAGGATAATATAGGTTTTCCTTATGTAATTGCAGTTACCGATAACCGTGATAACAATGACATAGACTCTAAATTTATCCGGGGTAATAAAGGTTTAAAGGTTGTTAGGGATAAAAATAGCGATATAGTAGATATCCGAGGTACTACACCAATTCCAGAACAATGGCTAAATCAGACCATACGGGAGATATACCCAAATGCTCTACTTTCGTCAATGCTTAAGTAAACTGAAAAATGGCATATGGTGCGAGTTAGTAAAAATGTCTGGAAAATTAGCGGTATGGTAAACTATAAATTCCCCCATAGTATTAAGTTTAAAAACCAAACTCCAGGCGACCATTTATTTATAACAAATCCTGAGAATGAAAAGGATTGGCATAAATTTTTGTCAGGAACAACGTATCATTTTTTTATGCCTGATACACAGTATAATTGTACTGCTTGGACAGCTAAGGACGGCAATGATGATGATGGATGTAGCGGCAGCGGATCTTGTAGCGTGCAATAGCTAAGGATAGCTAGCAAAATTGTGTAAAAATCCGCTAAATTTAATTGTCTATTTTAGCAGTATGAGCTATAATTTGGTTAAAAAGTTTTGCGCATATTCGCAAAACTTCTTAACGTATTGATAATTAATCAAAAAATTTATTTTGTCTCACTATTTCCCAACATGAAAATAGTACTTTTTTTGGTTAATCTTTACTTACTTTTAGTAAGTTTCTAACTTCACCGACTCCTTCAACACCTCTGGCGACATTACCTGCCTGTCTAACCAGCTTTTTGGATTTTTGTGTACCTTTCAAAGTTACTACGGCAAGTCTTGGATCTTTTTTTGAAGTTGTGCTTATCACTTTAATTTTATAAGAGTCAAGCCCTTTTGAAGCAAGTAGGGCAGATTTCACATTAAGCGTGACGGTACCTGAACTAATGGATTGCTCAGTAGTTTCATGATTAACACCTGTTTGCGCTTCATCAGCATAAATACTTTGTGTTGATGTTACAGCAAAGCCTAAAATTATAAATAAGTTAGCAAGAATTTTTTTCATAATATTTCCCTATAAAATAAGTTACATATCTTATACTCAATAGAGTTAACACTTAACCCTATTTCGATTTCCAAACATTATATTAACACTCTCAGTTTATAAAAACATCCTAAAAATTATGTATCGTTTTGCACTTAAGGTTTAATTCATTTTCTATGCAATATCTTTTCCTACGTATTAACAAAAAAAGCAGCCAATTAGGCTACTTTTTATGAACCACAATCTATCTACTGATAGCGGTTAAATTGCTGTAAGGCTGCAATTAATTGGATAACCCCAGATTGCCCATGGTCAAATAATTTTACATCATGGCTTACTGTATCAACATAACGATACTTTGAGGTATCAATTACTATGGCGGTTTTATTTGGATTAAGCAGCTGGCTATACATGTTAGTCGAATTTAGGTTAGTTACTACAGAGTCTTTATTCAAATAGGTCAGACCAATTGGCGTGATGCCACCTGACCAGTTTGTTATTGAATTCGATGCTAATGAAGCTAAAAATTGCGAATTTTCTAAAAGACCGCTTTGAATTAAAGCCTTGGCCGAATTATCACCATTAACCCCATAACCGGTAACTGCTGCTGCAGACGTAATATACAAAGTAATATTTAGGTTATTAAAATTTGGATCTTCATAAATAGTAAATAGATCCGGTATAGTATAACTTTTACCGCTTATCAAGCATGACCGACAATCTAAAAACTCCTTCTGCATTAGAGTAGTATATACCTGGTCCATATCATAAAACCCGTATGAGCTTAATAAAAACCCGGTTAAAACAGGTTTTGCTGAAGTAGCTGCAAAAATATCACCAACGTTATATTTATCTCCCAAAACAAGGTTATCAGTCTCCATTGGTAACTGTGCATTTGTAAGATCATATGCTCCTGATTGTCCCACCGTATCTTTTAAATTCAACAAATTAGTTTGCAGAAAATTATTTGTGGGATCTTGGACAATACCTGAAGCCTGAAGAGCGTATGCACCACCTTCAGAAAAGCCGGTAATGTAAAAATTCCTTATCACGCTTTGCATATGCAACTGGCTTAATAATGTACGTGTAGCCGTAACCATATTAAGCCCGCTAGTAGCATTAACCTTTGAATAAAAAACATATGGATGCAAAACTACGTTATCATACCCCTGCCCTATATAATCGGGCATCACAACGATATAGCCCTGTGCAGCTAAAACCCCGCCTAAGAGTTCACCATCATCAGAGCTATTGCCCATACAGTAGTCCATGCTAACTTCACTATTTATAAAACAGGAAGGCACATCGTACTTGACAATTCGTGTTCCATGGAAGTATAACACTATGCCCTTAATCTGATTTTCAGGTACCTGAGGAATCAAAACGCCACCACTTACCGATCTATTTTCTCCCTTAACCCCTGGGGTATTATATTGTACGGTATATGCTGTAACTGGGTTTCCATTACTTATTTGGTCTAAATTGAAATTAAAATCAGTGGCTAAATTACTTATATTAGACTGGCATACATCCGAGGTAGTTCCAGGTAAACAAATTTTTTCCTGCACAAAATTTTTTAAATCACTTGTTGGGTAAGTTTTGGCTGCTTTATAGTTCTCTAATGTGCCTGGATTGGGTGAAGTAGAAGTAGATTCTATCGGGTATTTTTTAGGCTGGGGGTTTATTATACCGCTCCCCCCTCCTCCGCCACAACCGGTTAATAATATTGTAATTGCAATTAATAAGATTGACAAAAATTTCATTTAGATTCCTTTTAAGATAAAATTTTATTTTTTAATTTTAAGAGCAATGTAATAGTAATAAATAATAGAACAATATTTAATCCTATTATCATACCAAGAATCACAATTGTGCCAAACTGGTATAGCTGTAAGTACTCAAATAATAACGCCATTAAACCTAACCAGGTAGTAAGAGTAAAAATACTTACTAATAAAAATAAACTTACTGCCTTAACCAGGTTACTGGCAGCCAGGCGTAATTTATTAGTCAAAGTTTTTGAACTCAGGTACTCTATATACAATAGCCCAAATTTTTCTATAAGATTTAGAATTATAGGCATAATTTCCCGCGATTTTTCCATTTCAAGCCTCCTTTTTAAAATTTAGTTTTAGGATCAACTTTAGCCTCACGTGCAGCTCCAATCTCCACTATAAGCAACCGCTGAGTACCATTAGTCCCCGTAAGCAAAATTGGTAGCTCTTTAGATAAGGGATATGATTTAGCCCATTTAAATGTAATAGAACACCCCATAATTTTATTCTCAGCATTTAAACTACACTCTTTGCTAAGATCATAATTCAGGGCATTTGAAGGGTGTAAATCCTTAACCACTATCTTTGCATTATTGTTTAACCCCTCAAAAGTAAAATTAAACAAACATTCCGGACTTTTCTCTGATAAAATACACTTACACTTATTTGTGGTAAGTGCGCATTTATCAGGTGTAATTGGCCCTTTCACACGCAAACTAGCCTCCTTCCATGTATAAATTTTATCGGTTTCTTTCTTGAGTATCGGGGAAGAGCCTCTTTTAGTAAAACTAGAAAAAATAATCCCCGTTAAAAGCGCAAAAACCGCTATTATCTTTAACACGAAAGCTACTTTACTCCTTGTTAGTTTCATATTACTCCCCACCTGCAAAATAACCTGGTACCATTTTAATTAAACCTAAACGCAACTTGTATAGGTTTAATACACGGCTTATCGCCGACCTGCGAACTGGGACTTTCCTTAATATAAACATCTTCGCCTGGAAGCGGATCCCGGGGATAAGGCTCTGGCTGCTCGTATTGATCATTCGTATAATCACCATTACCACTTTTATTATCATTACAGCCCAGGATAAAAGTATTTCCTATAAACCTTTTGACTACTCGTATATTTTTAGATTCACTATATTCTAAATTCATGCTAATCTCCTTCATAAAATAAACTAAGCGCACATTTAAACTATGGTTACCAAAGGCCGGTAACCGGCCAATATGCATTCTTCACCTGCATCTTGTTATTTAGATCTGCATGATCATGCACATCATCATCAAACCAATCATCTCTAGACATAGAGATACGCCGACTAATAAGATCGCTGCCATCTTTCTGAACCAGGCGGCAAATATCTTCTATATCATTTTGGTGTGCAAAAAAATCACTGCCATTAATCACATCTTGTACATAGTTTGTTCTCATAATTGTCCTCCTATAAAATGTTAAATTTTTACCGACCATGTTTTTGCTAAGATTTTTGTTTGCGCGGTCCCGGATAATTTTGCTGTCCTGAAGGATTTAAGTTTTCACCATTGGCATCTGTCCTAACAAACAATTCTTTTACTAAACGTTTAGGCGTACTGACTAAGTTTTTTAACTTTTTGTCATTACCTGGGTTTTTCATTTTTATGTTTGACATATTCTTCTCCTTTTTGCTTGACTCCCGCAAGTATTATCCTATAGACGTTAAAATATTGAGTACCAAAAGTTAACGCTAAATTTTTAGGTTACGTGTACACCCCTTTAATCCTTGACGACCTAAATTATTAGCTAAAATTTTTTATTTATTAAGCTTCATTACTTTGTTATTCTATTGCGAGATAAGTTAAATTTATATATAACTAATTTTAAAGGAGTAAAAAATGAATTTAAATATTAAAATTAATCCAAACCAACAACAAAACCTGCCGGGAGAAGAACAAAAAATGGACCCCATTCCAATACATGATAACCCTGATTATATTGGTAGCGGTAAATTAAAAAATAAAGTAGCTATTATTACAGGTGGCGATAGCGGAATTGGCAAAGCAGTTGCAATTGCCTTTGCCAAAGAAGGAGCAAAATTAGTCATTTCATATTTAAATGAAGATGAAGATGCATTAGATACCAAGGCCCAGATTGAAAAATATAACGGGCAATGCTTGCTCGTAAAAGGAGATTTAAGCGTGAGTAAAATGAGTGCCTACCTGGTAGGCCAAACAATTGAAAAATACGGAAAATTAGATATCTTGGTTAATCATGCCGGGGAACAATACCAAACAGATGATTTAAGCGATGTAAATGATAAAAATTTAGAGGATATTTTTCAGGTAAATGTGTTTTCTATGTTTTATTTAACAAAAGAAGCATTAAAACACATGCAAAGCGGCGGTGCAATAATAAATACCGTTTCTGTAGTAGCTTATAAAGGTAATCCAAAGTTACTGGATTACTCAGCCACTAAAGGAGCGAACCTGGCTTTTACCCGGGCTTTGGCCGCTTCCTTGGCCTCTAAAGGCATTAGGGTTAACGCAGTAGCGCCAGGTCCAATATGGACCCCGTTAATCCCGGCTAGCTTTTCTCCGGATAAACTGGAAGAATTTGGCAAAGATACCCCGCTGAAGCGCCCGGGGCAGCCTTTTGAGCTGGCTCCGGCATATGTATACCTAGCCAGCGAAATAGACTCAAGCTATGTGACAGGACAAGTAATTCATGTTAATGGCGGGATTCCTGTTAATTCATAAAATTATTGTGTATACAGTAGTAGGTGCTCAACTACCGGGCCTAAGGCTAATGCCGGAATATAAGTCAGGGCACCGATTATAATAATTACACCGATTAGAATACATATAAATAATCCGCCGCTGGTTGACATAGTGCCCTCAGTTACCGGTATGCTTTTTTTGTTAGCCAAACTTCCAGCTATAGCTAAAAGGGGAATAATTACCCCAAAGCGTCCCACAAGCATATTTAAACCCAACAGAAGATTATAGTATACGGTATTAGCATTAAGCCCGGCAAAAGCACTGCCATTATTATTTGCTGCTGAGGTGAAAGCATACAAGACTTCAGACAAACCATGTGCACCCGGATTACTCACCCCATCCAAGCCCGGTTTTATAATAACTGATAGAGCTGTAGAGCATAGGATAATAAACGGAACTACCAAAATGATAATAGCTACCATTTTCATTTCAAAACTTTCAATCTTTTTGCCCAGATATTCCGGTGTACGCCCGATCATTAATCCGGCAATAAACACCGATAATATGGCAAATACAATAATACTATATAAGCCGGCTCCCACACCACCATAAACGACCTCAGATAGCTGCATTAAAAATAATGGTACAAATCCTCCTAATGGCATTAAAGAATCGTGTGCGGCATTTACTGCCCCACATGAAGCTGCAGTTGTGGCAGAAGCAAACAATCCTGAACCAAGAACCCCAAATCTGGCTTCTTTACCCTCCATATTACCGCCACTTTGAAATAAACTTTGCGCCTGATCAACATGCAATGTATTAAATAATGGATTGCCTTTTAATTCAGCATTCATAATTAAAAGTGTCATGACTATAAATATAATTGTCATTGCTATATATAAAGCATATCCTTGCCTCCTATCCCCGATCATTCTTCCAAAGCTAAAGCATAAGGCTGCCGGAATTATCAGCATGGCTAAAATTTCCAGAAGATTTGTAATAGGGGTTGGATTTTCATATGGATGGGCCGAATTAGCATTAAAATAGCCACCGCCATTGGTACCAACCATTTTAATTGATTCCTGGGAGGCAATAGGTCCCATTGGCAAGACCTGGGTTTTTATATCAGGAGATTTGGCAATTTTTTGTACTTCAACTAAATTGACATTTTGATATGCCGAAAAATTTTGCGGTATACCCTGATTCACAAAAATAATAGCAAAAATAACTGAAACTGGCAGTAATATATATAAGACTGATTTTGTAAGATCACGCCAAAAATTACCCAGTTTATCGTTTTCTACATTTTTAAATCCCCGGATTAAGGCAACTAAAACTGATAATCCTGTTGCCGCAGAGAAAAAGTTTTGCGGGGTCAAACCAATCATTTGCGTATAATAGCTCATAGTTGATTCGCCTGAGTAAGCTTGCCAGTTAGTATTACTAACAAAACTAATGGCGGTGTTAAGCGCTAAATCCCAGGATAGACCAGCCATATGCGCAGGGTTTAGTGGTAATACCCCCTGAATAAGTTGTATGGTAAATAGAATAATTATTCCAAAAATATTAAATATCATCAAAGCTACTGTATACTCTTTCCAGCTCATTTCATCAGAAGCTGCCCGACCCAAAATACGATAAATAGGCCCTTCAATTATTGCCAGAAATTTAAGCCTCCCGGAAAATACTGCTGCAATATATTTACCTAAAATTACGGCACCCAAAGTTAAAATAACCAAGAACAAAGTTAAATCTAAATATCCTAATTTCATTTCCTGTATTTCCTAAAATTTTTCTGGGTTAAATAATGCAAAAAGTAAGTAAATAAATAATCCTAACGCAATACCGCCGGAAATTATATATAATAAAAATAAACTCATTTTGACTCTCCCAAACTATCCAATGCAAGATTAACCATCAGGACATTAACCCGGGCAGTACCCCAAATACCAAATATTGGATATTTGGTATATTTATCTATTATGTCTTTTACTATACCTACACGTATATTTCTTGCCGTTGCAATACGTTTTATTTGATAATATGCACCAGCTACGCTTATATCCGGGTCAAGTCCGCTACCGGATGCAGTTACCAAATCTACCGGCACATTTGCCGGGCTAGCCTCATTGGAGCTGGTAAAAACTGTAACACGGTCTTTTACCAGCTGCACTAATTGGGGATTTAGCGGACCTAAATTGGAACCGCCGGATGCCATTGGATTATATGCATTTGGCGTCGTGGCTGACGGACGGGACCACAGGTATTTATTCTCGGTAAATTGCTGCCCTACCAACTCGGACCCGATTAACCGGTTATTTTTATAAACCAGGCTGCCATTTGCCTGATATGGAAAAAATGTTTTTCCAACCCCTGTAATAATTAGCGGATAAATGATCCCCACAATTATGGTTAAAAGCATAAAGGCCAGTATGGCCGGACGAATTTGTTTCATATTAATTCTCTTGTTATAACAAAGCTAAGATCATGTCGATTAATTTAATCCCGATAAATGGCAGGATTACCCCCCCAATGCCATAGATTAAAAAGTTACGTAAGAGCAATTGATTAGCCGACAGTGGTTTAAATTTAACCCCCTTTAATGCTAGAGGTATAAGGGCAACAATAATTAGGGCATTAAAAATTACCGCGGATAAAATTGCCGATTCAGGTGTTTTTAAATGCATGATATTGAGTATATTCAATGCTGGGTAGGTAGATGCAAATACTGCCGGAATAATTGCAAAATATTTAGCAATATCATTGGAAATACTAAATGTAGTCAATGATCCCCTGGTCATTAACATTTGTTTCCCAATTTCAACAATCTGAATTAGCTTTGTAGGGGAAGAATCCAAATCAACCATATTAGCCGCTTCTTTCGCTGCTTGCGTACCACTATTCATGGCAACAGCCACATCTGCCTGGGCTAATGCAGGTGCATCATTGGTTCCATCACCTGTCATAGCTACCAGGTGGCCCATTTGTTGGTATTCCCGGATCTTAAATAGCTTGGCTTCTGGAGTAGTTTCGGCAAGGTAATCATCAACTCCAGCTTCAGCAGCTATTGCTGCAGCAGTTAATTTATTATCTCCGGTAATCATTACCGTTTTAATTCCCATTCTTCGTAATTCATCAAATTTTTCTTTAATTGATTCTTTTACCACATCTTTTAATTCAATAACACCAAGTACCTGATAGTTTTTAGCTACCAACAGGGGTGTTGAGCCACGCGATGAAATACTTTCAACAATATCCATCGCTTCAACCGGACATTTGCCATTATGAGCTAATACATATTTCTTTATAGAGTCAGCTGCACCCTTCCTAATCTCAGTATTCTCAAAGTTTACTCCCGACATCCTGTTTTGTGCTGAGAATTCTACAAACTCCATCTGGCTTTTATCACCCATATCTTCTTTGGTCAAATCATATTTATGAGCTAAAAGAACTATACTTTTACCTTCAGGAGTTTCATCAGCCAAGGAAGATTGGTAGCAACATTTGACCAAATCTTTTTTATCGACACCATTTACCGGGTAAAAATTACTTGCCTGGCGGTTACCATAGGTAATAGTCCCGGTTTTATCCAGTAATAATACATCCACATCACCTGCAGCCTCAACTGCAGAACCAGATGTTGCAATTACATTAGCTTCCATCATACGTCCTATCCCTGCAACCCCGATAGCTGATAATAAACCACCGATGGTTGTTGGGATCAGGCAAACTAACAATGCAACTAAAGCTGTAATAGTAATAGGAATACCACTATGATTTGCCTTCACACTGTAAACTGACATCGGTAATAATGTAACTACTACAAGTAAAAATACGATAGTTAATGCAGTCAATAGTATAGATAATGCAATCTCATTAGGGGTTTTTTGACGCTTCGCACCTTCTACCATCGAGATCATGCGATCTAAAAAGCTCTCGCCTGGATTTACCGCAACTTTGGCAACTAACCAATCAGATAATAGCTTAGTACCACCTGTGATAGAACTAGAATCACCGCCATGCTCACGAATTACTGGCGCTGATTCACCGGTAATTGCACTTTCATCAACTGATGCACAACCTTCAATGATCTCAGCATCACAAGGAATAATATCACCAGCTTCAATAAAAATCATATCGTTTTTTCTGAGAACAGTAGCATTTACCAGTTCAAAATCACGACTCTTAGCAATATTGCTTGCATTATTGGCTCTTAATTTTTTTGCCGTTACATCTTTTTTAGCATTACGTAAACTATCAGCTTGAGCTTTAGAACGACCTTCGGCAATACTTTCAGCAAAATTAGCAAATAATAGCGTAAACCATAGCCATAATGCTACACTAATTATAAATCCAGTGGACCCACCCATAGAATAGCCGGCAAGTGAGAGTATGCCTAAACCAGATGTTAGAATACTCCCAAGATAAACTACAAACATAACCGGATTTTTTACCTGGTATATTGGATTTAGCTTTTTAATACTGGCAGATAACGCGTTAAATACAATGCGCTTATCTAATGATAATTTGACTTTATGACTACTCATAGCAAATTTTAAAAACCTTATATAATAATATCTAATTGCATGCATATTTTTAATAACAATATGCATACCGCAGCTAATAAATAAAATACTGTAAATAAAGTAGAAAAAACTATGAATCGTGAATAAAGGAAAGGGAAAACGTAACAAAAGCTGCCAAATAATTTTTATAAAAAAAATTGGTCACCGAATATGAAAAAACTTCGAAAATTATATTTTGCATATATGCACGCTAAATGATTTCCTCAAAATAAAGAAGTCCTTATTTTAGCATAACAAATGGTGCGTTGCAAAAATTATTTATTTACTTCGTGTTTAGACAAAGAAACTGCAGTTTCAATTGCAACTTGGGTGAAATGGATACGTTCAATAGTAGTTGCTAACAATTTAATACAGCTCTGTAAATTTGTCTGATTATGCGGCATAAAGAAGTCGAGTTTATCAGTAGGTGTAATCGCTAGTACCCCACGGGCTCTTAAACTTGTTGATAGCGGATAGTAGGCCAGCTCATTTTTTGCAAAAGTATTAGTATTAGCACCGGCATGCCGGTTATTTAAAAAAACCCATTTTGCAATTTTATCATCAAAATTAGAGGATGCATATCCCAATTTTATACTTAAGCTCTCCTGTATATTTGGTATTAATAATACATATTCAAACTTAAACATTTGTGCAAAATAAGTATCTACCGCTTCCAATACTTGGGATTCAATCATGCTTTCAGCTAATTTTTGGCTAAACTGTAAAAAAAGTTCATTATGCCTTATCTGTTTACTAAGTCGTGAAAGCTGGTAGCGAAAATTTCCCATTTTAAAATTAAAAAATATTGTAAACCCAGTCATTATAAAAAATGTAACTATATAAGTGCTATCAGTCACAGCAAATGAGAATTTTGGGGGAACAAAGAAAAAATCAAAAGATAGGGTACCTAAAAAAGCAGCCAAAAGCGAAGAAGCATATCCACGACCACGATTAATATACAAAATAGTAAATAAATATATCAGTAGTACATTTTGATTGTTGGTAACATAACTTAAAGGTTGCAGTAAAACACCCAGTAAACCAAATACAGCTAGGAAATAAATAGCCCTAAGTAGAGTCTTACGGTAATTGAGCTTTAAATTTGATTTAACGGTATGTTCAGGATACCCTATATATTCTAAATTTTCTTCCTGATTTATCAGGTTTATATTAATTTCCGGAATAATCTCGCTAACCCTTTCAGCCAGACTTTTACCAAATAGTCGATAATAAAGCGGCATCCTATACTGAGCCAACATTAATGTATTTATATTATTTTCTATAACACATTGACTAATTGCAAGCGCCTGATCGGTACCTACAATTTCAACCGGGGTAGCGCCTAATTCTTTTGCCAGATCAAGTAGCTCAGCAATATTTTGCCTTTCACGGTGGCTACGTTTATCAAAAGTACCGTCATCCAAATAGCCAATATACCAAGAGTTAAAACCCTTATCAAATGTATTTTTAGCATATCTGACCATCTTTTCCGAGGAATATCCTGGTTCTAAAACTAATAATAACTTGTCGCTATTTGGCCATACTTGCATTATATCCTTGGCATTACGATACTCTAAAACCTGCTGATCAATTTTTTGGGCTGTTTTACGTAACGCAATCTCACGTAATGCAGTCAAATTACCTTTACGAAAAAAATTATCTAATGCTGCCTGAATCTGTTCTTTAGGATAAATATCACCATTTTTTAATCGCTCAATTAATTCCTCAGGTGGTAAATCAATAATAACTATTTCATCAGCATCTCTTATTACCTGATCCGGAACAGTTTCATTAACTTTAATATTGGTAATTTGCATTACTATATCATTAAGAGACTCAATATGCTGGATATTAAGTGCAGTATATACATCAATTCCTGCATTAATTAGCTCATATATATCCTGATAGCGTTTTGCATTTCGAGAGCCTGGCGCGTTTGAATGTGCCAGTTCATCAACAATAATTGCTCGTGGGTTACGTGCTAATGCTGCATCAATATCAAATTCTGCTAATGATGCATTATTATATTTTAGTGCTTTTAATGGTAGATATTCGATATTATCAGGTAGAATTTTTTGGGTTTCAGGGCGATCATGTGTTTCGATATAGCCAATTACTACATCCACATTTTCATCTTTTAACTTCACTGCCTCTTTTATCATAGCATATGTTTTGCCAACCCCGGCTGAAGCTCCCAAAAAAATCTTGAGCCGCCCACGCTTACTTTTTTGAATGCCAGCGTAAATCTTCTTGAGCATTTCTTCAGGAGTTTGACGTTTTTTGATCATAGTATTAGTTGCTATTTAATTAAAGCATATAGCATTATTATAAAAAAATGCACTGTTATTCAAAATCAAGCAATAATGGTAAATGATCAGAGACCTCATCCGGCAATACCTTAAAATCATTTACTATAATATCTTTAGAAGTTAAAATATAATCAGCAAAACGTTCCGTCTTGGGATAGTATTTTACACTTCTGGTTGAGGTTATATTATTCAGGGTAACCTGATTTATCATGCCATCTTCAATAATTTTAAGACTTTGTGTATCTGGTCTTAAATTAAAATCACCGCACAATATCTTTGGAGTATCAAGTTTATCCATAAAAACTTTGATTTTTTCGGATTGGGCAATACGCTCAGGCGTATCACTCTTACCCATTCCATTCCAGAGGCCGTGGACGTTTACTATTGAATAAACTTTATTGTTTACCTTACATTTTACCCATTGTAAATTTCTGTGATGTCTTGGACCACGTCCATTATACGTTGGATTATTATAAATTTCAATATCACCCTCTTCAAGTACTTCGATATCTTTCTTTATAAACATTCCTATGCCGTATATATTTTGTACAACCGGCCTAAAAAATGCAGTATGGTCCGGCAATAACCGGTGTAACTCACCAAAAATTTTAAGGCTTACAAGTTTATCATCAGTTGATACCCTGTTAGGGGCGTTATGGTATACTTCCTGTAAACAAAAAATATCTATATCCGCATAATTAGCTACAAAATGTAATAGCGGATCGTGTACATGACCACCCCAAATATTCAATGTAATTAATTTCATATCAAATCCGTAATAAAAAACTTAACTAAATCCAATGTTATTCAATTTTGGATCCCCGCATGCGCGAAGATACAAAACCTCATCAGTTTATACTGGATCCAATAACTTGATTTTAGGCAAGTTGGTCACCTTACAGGTAATCTTATCTGCCGGAGCAATAACCTCTGCCTCTCCCTGGATAACTACTCTACCATTTTGATTAGTGCATATACAATCAAGGACTACTTTATTTTTTTCTTTTTTTTCCTTTACAGTAACAGTTACTGTGATAATATCATCAAGATATACCGGATAACAAAAATTTAATGATTGGCTAAGATAAATAGTACCTGTACCTGGCAACTGCATTCCAAGTACGGCGGAGACCAGGCTACCACCTAGCATTCCGTGGGCGATCCTGGTTTTAAAGCGGGTAGTTTTTGCATATTCCATATCAAAATGTACCGGATTAATATCCCCGGTTAAACAAGCAAAAAGGGTTATATCCTCATTAGTAATTTTTTTCTCCATACTTGCACTTTGACCAACAATCAACGCATCATATGGGACATTTGTAATAATTCCTGATGTGTCCATAATTACTTTCTAAATAACAAAGGCAAGTATTGTACCACACTTACTAACCCCCTGAAATCTTAGCACTGTATCCATACAAATAAATAGCTGCCTACAGGCTGCTATTTATTTGCATTTAACTAATTTTATTATTTAACCACCAAAGAAATCGGACTAGCTCCGGTTGCAATTGTTGAGGTACTTAATTGAGACAATAAACCTGAACTTACACTATACATACGCACTACATTACCAGTGCTACTGGTAACATAAGCATAATTCCCTGTTGGGTCAAAGGCTAATTGCTGTGGTGAATTTGCAGCAGATACTGTTGCAGGAGTCAAGCCAGTCAAAAACCCGGTACCGGAGTTTATACTAAACTGGCTAACCGTTGCAGCCGCTCCACCTGTATTATTAGTAGTGTATAAAAACTGTCCTGATGGGGATAGTGTGATACGTTCAGGCTGCGAACCTGTCGAATTTAAAGAACCCGAGAAACCCAAACTGCCACCGCTTACATTTAAAACCAAAATTTGGGAAATAGCATTATCAACAGTGTAGGCAATATTTCCTAAAGCATTAAAAGTAAGCCATTTAGGAACATTAACCCCTGAAAGAGCACCTTGCTGGGTAAGCTGTCCCTGAGAATCCATACTAAACCAGTTTATAGTTCCTGTAAAACCGTTACCGCTTGAATTAGCTACATAGATAAAGCTACCTGCCGGGTTTATTGTAATACAGGTAGGATTACCTATATTAGCAGTATTAGCAGAACTGTTAACTGTTGCCGGTGATAAGGCAGTTAAGGCTCCGGTACTGGTATTTACACTATACATAGAAATTGAACTATTATATGGTGGAGCATTATTCCCGTAATTGCTTACATAAGCAAACGTTCCGGCCTGATTAAATACAATACCGGTAGCTCTTTGTCCACCATTTGAAATAGTCGAATTAAAAGTTAATTCTCCGGTAATACTATTTATATCAAAGATAGATATCGAAGCACCGGTAAAATTAGCTGTGTAGATATGCCTCTTCGATGGATCCATAGTAATATAATAAGGTGCTGTACCAGTTGCAATTGTTGGGGTACTTAAAGGTACGAGCTGTCCGTTAGTTTCATCAATACTATACATCGATATAGAACTGCCGGCAAAATTGGCTACATAAACATGTGGTGATGCGACTGTTACGGTTACTGTATATGTTGCTGTACTTCCGTCAGCCGCATTTACTACATAAGAGACCGGGCTTGAAAAATTATTCGGGGTTACGCCGCTGGTTTGCTGTGTAGAACCCACAAAAACGCTTGTACCAGTTGTGGTAAATGTTGCAATTGCAGCTGTCAGGCTTGTTCCATATGGTACTGTAACTGCTATATTTGTTCCAGTAATTACGCCTGATTCATTAGCCAATATAAATGAGGTTATTGCTTTTGCTGTACTTGGGGCAATAGTTACCGTTACCACGTAGTTTTGAGTTGTTCCATCAGCAGCAACTACAGTGTAGGTTAACGGACTTGAAAAATTATTTGTTGTAAGGCCACTTACCTGATTTACCCCACTTATATTTACACTTGCCCCTGTAATGGTAAATGTTGCTGTCTGTAGTGTAATATCTGTACCAAATGGTACTGTTACTGCTATATTTGTCCCAGTAATTACTCCGCTTGCCCCAGCTACAGAAAATGCAGTTATAGCTTTGGCCGAATTAGCTGCTACTATCACTGTTACAATATATTCTGCAGTACTGCCATCTGCTGCAATAACCGTATAAACTACCGGGTTAGTAAAATCATTCTGCGTAGTTCCGCTTACCTGAGTGGTTCCGCTAACTGTTACACTTGCACCTGAAGTTGTAAAGGATGCGATTAAATCTGTAACATCGGTACCAAATGGCATTGTAACTACAATATTATTATTTGTAATAACACCGGGAGTCAGCCCGAATGCAAAAGCAGTTATTGCTTTTGCCGTACTTGGCGCTACAGTTACAGTTACTATATAAGTTGCCGTACTGCCATCTGCTGCGGTTACTACATAAGAAACAGGATTGGTAAAATTATTGGGCGTCAATGTACTGGTTTGTGTCATTCCGCCAATAGTTACATTTACACCGTTTGTAGTAAATGTAGAAATCAATGCTGTTACGTCAGTCCCAAAAGGCACTGTAACGGCAATGTCCTGATTACTTATCACCCCGGTAATATTACCAAATGAATAAGCGGTTATAAGATTTGATGCAGATGATGCGGTAGTAACTGCGACCGTGTAAGTTTTTGTTGTCCCATCTGCTGCTGTTACAATATAAACTACCGGATTTGTAAAATCATTCTGCGTAGTTCCGCTTACCTGTGGTACCGCATTAATAACTACACTTACCCCTGTTGTGATATAACTTGCAACCAGTCCTCTTACATCTGTATTGTAAGGAAGCTGAACTGCAATTGACGAAGTAAGACCACCTTCGGTAATTACACCGGGGGTTCCATTTAGAGAAAATGCAATAATATTATTATTTGAGGCTGCTGCCACTGTCACTGTAACTATATAATCCTGTGTAGTCCCGTCTCCGGCAGTTACAGTATAAGTTACAGGGTTACTAAAATCATTTGGTGTAACACCGTTTTCCTGTACAACTCCATTAACCGTTACACCAGTACCTGAGGTAGTAAATATCGCGATTAATGAAGTCACATCTGTTCCAGATGGAACTGTAACATTTATATTGGTAATTGAAATGATTCCTGGTCTTACGCTTATCGAAGAATTTGGAACATTCAATGAAAATGCAGTGACAGCCTTAGCTGTAATTGGTGCAACTGTCACAGTTACAGTATAGCTTGCAGTCTCGCCGCTTCCTCCTTTAGTAACCTTATAAACCAAGGGGTTAGTAAAGTTATTTGGATTAACACCACTGATTTGTAATAAATTACCAACAGTAACTACTGATCCTGGTGCAGTAAAAGTCGCCACCAAAGATGTTACATTTGTTCCATATGGCAATGTAAGCGCTATTTTATTTCCTGTAATTACCCCGGCAGAACCATTGATCGAAAACGCAGTCATTACCGGTAATACACCAGATGGCGTAGGCCCAGAACTCGGGCCGCCGGAACCACCGCCACTGCCACCACATCCATTTAACAGAAATACCCAACTTAATACTACTATACTTAGCATTGCTTTTAACTGTTTCATGATAAATCCTTCATTCTTAAGCCCAACAACTATACATTATTGAAGACTTATAAATTAAACATCTTTGTATGTATACTGTAACACAAAAAATAAAAAGATATGCAATTTTTTTGAGTTTTAAAATCATGAACAATAAAAAACCCTTGCAAAGCAAGGGTTTAATATCTTTTAACAGAGTGGAAAATTTTATAGTAAAATATTACCTACAGTTCTAGAATAGCTTTTAAACAACCATTAATTTCTTTAATATTTGATTTGCCGATTTCACCTATCCGTTTAGATATCTGGTCAGATTTTATTGTTTGCACCCTATCTATCATAATTTGTGAAGTTACAGATAAATTATTCTTCCCATCTGGCTTAATAATTGGCCGGAAATCCAGCTCTGGGTAAACTTTTGATGAAAAGCAGCATACCATGTATGTAGGCGGTTTCCCAACATTAAACCAGTCAGCCTGAATAATAACGGCAAGCTCTAACTCACTGTCCCCGAAGCCTGGTGAAATACTAACGACATCACCTTTTTTATATAACATTGCTAGCTTCAATACCATTCTCAGTATTTTCAAGACTATGCAAAATTGACATTTGTTTCACCAATTTGGACTGCCTGTGCTCAAGATATAAATCCAAAGCTGCTTTAACAATATCAGTCCTTGTTTGGTTTTCCTGGTTTGCAATTGCAATTAACTGCAAATTAGTTGATTCATCTATACGTGCTGATAAAAAAGTACTCATGACAATTTCCTTTCAAAAATTAATCTACCATTTACCCTGACTGCCGCCACCACCAAAGTCGCCACCGCCGCCAGTATCATCATCCCTATTATTACCACCACCGCCACCTCTAAAAAGCGAGGCTAACGTTATTATATTAAGAATTAACCATAAGATATCAGCTATACGCCCGGGACTTCCACTAGCAAGAGCAAGTATAACTATAATTACAAATATCCCTATGCCCAGAAGCACATAAATTATAGCATTTTTAGTCGGTATTTGTCCAGCTGGCCTGCCTGGTAAATGCTTATAATCCCGGGCAATTTCTTGTCCCAGATTGCTAATTACCAACTTTAAGCCATTAAAAAAATCATTACGGGCAAAATACGGCATCATAATATCTCTTTCGAGATTACCAATATAGCCATCCGGTAAAACCCCTTCAAGACCATATCCAACTTCAATTCTGTACTTGCGTTCTTTAAGAGCAATTAATATTATAACACCGTTATTGGTATTTTTTTGACCAATTTGCCATTTTCTTGCAATGCGTAATGAAACATCTTCAATGGGTTCATTATCTAAAGATGGTACCATTAGTACTTGAATTTCAGTATGAGATTCAGTATTATAAATCTCATTCAACGCAGATCTCAAAACCTGTTGTTGCTGCGATGATAAAGTATTTGTCTGATCTATAACCCTGCTATCAGGCCGATTGGGAATATTAATTGCAAAGACATTAACAACCACAAACAATAGTGCACAAAATAAGCGTTTCGTCATTGCACTATACACCATTTAAATAGCATCAATTAAAATTGATCGCCGGAGCCTTTGCTGCTCCTTCATCTGCCTGGAAATATTCTTTATGTTTAAAACCAAATAAATTGGCAAAAATATTTTTAGGGAAAGTAGCAATAGAAGTGTCATATTGTTGTACAGTATTATTAAAATCACGTCTGGCAACTGCAATACGATTTTCAGTTCCTGCAACCTCATCCATTAGCTGGGCAAACTGGGCATTGGTTTTTAACTCAGGATATTTTTCAACTACAACCATTAATCTGGATAAACTGGAGCCAAGAGCCCCCTGTGCTTGCTGGAATTTTTGGAATTGCCCGGGATCATTTAATAATTCTGGACTCATAGTAATTTGTGAGGCACGAGCCCTGGCATTAATTACATCATTTAAGGTAGATTTCTCAAAACTAGCTTCCCCTTTTACCGTATTTACCAGGTTTGGAATAAGATCCATACGTCGCTGGTATTGGTTTTGCACTTGTGCCCAGGCTGAATTTACTGCCTGGTTTTGGCTTACCAGCCCATTATAACCGCTAATTGCATATAATATAACAATACCAATAATAACTAAAGCAGCTATAGCTTTATTTGAAATCGTCCCAAGTTGTTTATTCATGCTAATAACCCTCTTGATTAACAGCCAATTTTGGAATTATATCACTATTGAATCCAAAAGTCTATACCATAACAAAAATTTGTACTATTTATTGAATGTTTATATATAAAAAATCCCGGGCTTAGTGACCCGAGATTTTTAATGATTAAACGCGGCGTTTACCTAAATTTTTTAAGGCTATGCCATCTTCTAAATTCAACTCCAACTCTTCTAATGGTACGTCTTTAGTCTCAGGAGTAAAGAATTTTACCAAAATAAAGCCCAGTAAAGAAGCCAAGCCAAACATCCAAAAAGTCTCACCGACGCCGAAGGATTTAAACCATACTAAAGTATAGCTGCCAATAATGGCATTAAATATCCAGTTGGCCATAGTAGTAACAGTCACGCCCAGATCACGCCCACCTAATGGGAAAATTTCAGGACATATAATCCATATAATTGGCCCCAATGACACAGCAAAACCAAAAATAAATAATAAACAAAATACTAATAAAGTATATTGCTGTATACTATTTAAAGTAACGCCACCGGTTTGTATATTAAAAATATAGCCAATTATTGCACACGAAACAACTAAAATAAATAAACCTAAATAAAGTATAGGTTTACGCCCTAATTTATCAACAAACTTAATTGCAATTAAAGTGGTAAGTACATTAACCAAACCGACAATAACCGTTCCAACGGCCGGATTGGTAAAGCCGGCAGCTTCAAATATCTGTCCAGAATAATACATCATTGCATTTATACCTGACATTTGCTGTAAGCATTGAAGCAATATCCCAAGAAGAATTACTTTCCAGAAATAACCCTTACTAAGCAAAGAAAAGCCACGGCTTTTAACATTACTTGTCTCTTTAATTTCGCGTAGTTCAAGCTCTATATCATCTGAACTACTTCTAATTTTATTCAAAATTTCGCGGGCTTTATCCATTTTCCCAACTAAAGCCATAAAGCGAGGACTTTCGGGTAAGGTTAATGTTCCAATCAACATAATTAATGATGGAATAAGTAGGACTGCCAACATTATTCTCCATGAACCGGTAAAAGATAACGCTGCATTAGATAAAAACATGGCAAAAATACCAATTGTAATCATCAACTGATACATAGCAATCAATGCACCACGTATTTTATAAGGTGCTATCTCTGATAAATATAGTGGAGCTACAAAAGATGCAATACCTATTGCCAGACCAGTTACAAACCGGGCTACCAGAAAAATACTAAACGTATGAGATAAAATAGTAAAAATCACTGAAAAAGTAAATAACGTTGCAGAAAGCACCAGTACCCTTTTACGACCAAAAACTCGTGATAACCAACCGCTAAATAAGGCTCCGACTGCAGCACCTGCTAATAGGTAACCAGCAACCGAGCCCTGGGCTGCTACATCTAAGTTGAACTCTTTGGTTATATAACCCAGAGTCCCATTTACATATGCAACATCAAGACCAAATAAAAGACCAGCTAGGGCAGCAATAAAACTAACCTTTATTACTATAGCATGAGAATTTGTTTGCGACATAAAACGATAATCCTATAAAATTATTAAATTTAAGAACCAGTTCCAAAAAATTGTAGTTCAGATTATAGCCTAGTTAATTTTGTATTAATATAAAATTTATGTTGCAGCGCATAAAATATCGTAAAATAGAGGGCTAAATAAAAACTTGTTGCAAAGAGGTTATATGAAAATATTTAATAAATATCTGAATAATGAATTAAAACCTTTGTTTAAGCTAAAATATCTTGGTAATGATATTTTTGCTGCAATTTCATTGGTTATTTTTGCAATCCCCCTTTCATTAGCTGTTGCTATAGCATCTAATGCAAGTCCGGGAGTTGGATTAATCTCCGCTATAATAGGTGGGATTTTAGGGGCAATATTTGGTGGTACCCGCTTAGGCGTCACAGGACCAGCAGTTGCCATGTCAGTTTTAATTGCCAGCAGTATAGAATTATACGGGTTTAGTAGTATCTTTATTATTGGAATTATTTGTGGAATATTACAAATTGTATCTGGTATCTTTGGATTTGGAAGATTTATAAAATTAGTACCACTATCTTTAATTTTAGCTTTTACTGCCGGTATCGGGTTCTTGATCTTTTTTGGTCAATTGCCACTAGCCTTTAATGATGTAATAGCGCCACATGCAAACCCAATACTCGCCGCTGCACATCACTTAAATTTATATTTTAATAATACAAATCTGGTTTCATTTATTGTACTAATATCCACTGTGGTTATTCTCAAATTTAGTCCCAAAGCACTCCCTAAAGCTTTAGTTTTTCTAATAGCTGTTGCAGCCCCTACCATGGTTGTGTATTTTTTTAATCTGAAAAATATAACCTATGTTGGAACTATTCCACATAATTTAATTCGTCCGCAAAATCTTGATTTTAGCCAGATTTATAACTGGTCACATTTGTTTATTACTGCTGTGGAAGTCTTTTTACTTGCCTCTCTTGAAACCTTATTATCTTCAAATGCTGTTGACTTAATTAGTGAGGGCGACCTACATAATTCAAACCAGGAGTTAGTCGGCCAAGGTATTGCCAATATAGGAGTTGCAATTTTTGGTGGAATTCCTGTCACAGGTTTAATTGCCAGGTCATCTGTTAATATACTTGCAGGTGGCAGAACACGGCGTGCCGCCTTATTCCATTCATTGATTATAGCAGTCATTATTTATGCCTGCCCGTATCTCATTGAAATAATCCCTATAGCAGTTCTAGTTGGTATATTAGTTGCTGCAGCAATAACTATGATGAATTTTAGTCGGGTAATTGAATTATGGAAAGTAAATAAACCGGAATTTGTAGTTTACTTGATTACCTTCCTGGCTATAGTCACAACAGGGCTTATTACAGGAATAGAAATCGGGTTGTTTGCCGCATTTATTATTATTGGGTTTCGCATGCTAAAAACCAAAACCTTTGTAAAACTATGGAATAATAAAGATATTCTGCGGGTTAGTTTAAATGGAAATATCACATTTTGGTCTTGCGATAAGTTACTAGCTATCCAGGAATTTGTTACTACTCACGAAGAGTTAAAATTTGTAATTTTTGAATTTGATAAGTTGCATAATATTGACACCACTGGATCAACGCAATTAGTTAAAATAGCCCAAAAATTAAATAGCCTAAATATTCGGGTTATTTTTCATGGATTAAATGATAAACAAAGAAAAGCTATTGAATTAAATAATCCTTCAAATTCTCCAGCGTACACAACCACCTTAACAGAAGGCGAAATTAAAGATACACTTGAGTCTTATGGAATCATTCATTCTGCCAATGATGCGTTAAAACATGGAATGGCAAAATTTATGAGTGAGTATGCCGAAGATAATAAACTCTTAATTTCTACTTTAGCCAAAGGGCAAAAACCTCATACACTACTTATAACATGCTCTGACAGCAGACTTGATCCTAATGTATTTTTTGGCGCAAGCCTTGGTGAGTTATTTATTGTAAGAAATGTTGGAAACGTAGTGCCACCATATAATACTGACAACACATATAGTGAAGTAGCAGCAATTGAATTTGCCGTAAATGCACTGGGAGTAAGAAATATTGTATTATGTGCACATACTGAATGTGGTGCAGTCAAAGCTTCAATACCAATGACTGATCTACCATATACAGGTTTAAATAATTGGCTGGAGTTAATCAGAAGTGGATTTAAAGAACATAAACCAATAAATATGGATATGGGTATAAAAATAAACTTGTTGCATCAGGTTAAAAATTTAAAAACTTATCCTATAATAAGCAAGCTACTTGAAACAAAAGAATTAGTTTTGAGTGCATGGATATATGATGTACACTCTGGACATATGCTTGAGTGGATAGAAGATAAAAATGATTTTATACCATTAGTATAAAAAAGATAATTACGAAAGAATTATGATGCAATATATTTATCTACATGGTTTTGCTTCAGGCAATACTGCAAAAAAAGCCAACTTTTTTAAAGCAAAATTGGCAAATAGCAAAATCGAATTAATCATTCCAGATTTAAATGAAGGTGATTTTGCTAATTTAACTATGACCAGGCAAATTAATTCTATTAAAAAATTAATCGATCCAAAACAACAAGTGACATTATTTGGCTCTTCTATGGGGGGGCTATTAGCTTTATTACTTGCAGAAGAATTAAATAATATTGATCGACTAATTTTATTTGCACCAGCATTTCAAATGGTAAAACGCTGGACAAATAGAACTAAAGAAATAGAGCCCTGGAAGCAAGCTGGCAGCAAAATGGTCTATCATTACGGTTATAACAAGGAAGTTCCTCTCAATTATTCATTTATTGAAGACTTAAAAAAACATGAAGATGAAAACTTTACTAAACATGTACCAACCCTAATTTTTCACGGTAAGCAAGATACAGTGGTGCCTAATGAAGTTAGCACTAAATATGCTCAAGGAAAGCATTATATATCCTACCATGAAGTAGATAGCGACCATGGCCTGGAAGATCAGTTAGACTATATGTGGGAAATAATACAGAAATTTATTCAATAAAGTTTAAAGGGGCATGATGCCCCTATATGATATTTATATTAAATTCTTACTTCTAAGCCAAAAACTCCTTGGTAAGTAGAACCAAAACTACCATTGTTAGGATTTCCGTTATTACCAATTTCAGGTATTGCTACACCAGATCCTTCAAGATATAATGCAAAGTTTTTACTAAAGTTAAACTGCATACCAGCTGCGCCATAGGCACCAATACTTGCCTGGTTAACCATTTGCATCCCACCTAGGCCATTTGTTGCAACTTGCTCACCTTCATAAGCATTTACGCCAAGCCCCAATTTACCATAAAGTGAAAATACACTAGATAACGGTAAAACACCTTTGGCAGCCAAATGATATGACATGACCATCGCTTGCCCGGCATTATTTCCCCCATCTGGCTGAGTATCCATACCTATTTCAATACCTAAATTTTTATTCATATAAAAACCCATTGTCATCGGGCTAATTGCCAGGGAACCTTGCTGCCATCCACTTGCACTACCAACGCCAAGGCCAAAATCAAAATACATCATTTTAGAATTATCCATAGTACTCATAGAATTTGAATTTTGATTATTATCAGCATATACGCTCAATGACGCCAATAATAACAACGAACCTAATAATTTTCTCATTATAACCCTTATTTTAAAAAGTTTTAATCATAACTATAAATTCCCGCTACCCGAATCTTATGCCGGGATGGTTGGGAATGACAATATGTTAATATTTTATTAATATACACCTGTGTTTTTAAAACACTTAGGTATAATACATAAAATGAAACGTGGGATTATAGCATATAAGGAGTTATTAAAAATATTGATATTTACTATTTTATAATTTCCGATGATCTGCCTCTTATATCAGCCCTGCTTATATAAACAAATGCTTAAAAAATAATTGGCTATTTGACAAGTTATTATCTGATAATTATTTGTTATTTCAAAGTCATCCAAATTAAGCGCCGTATCTTGGTAAAAATCAGTAGCAAAACCTGTCCCCAAAGCTTTTATTAATGCTTCCTTCTTTGTCCATAATTTAAAAAAGTTTGCCGGTGAATTATCAATAAATTTACGTTCAGACTTTGAAAAAACCATTGGTGCCATTTCATCTATATTTATCTTACTATCGATATGCTCAATATCTACTCCAATAGCATAGTCATTACCCCTATATATACCTAATACTACCTGATTATAACAATGCGTAATATTAAAATTAAAGTTACTTGCTATATCTTTTGGTGATGAGATATACGGCTTAAAATGAGTAGTATAATTAATTACAAGTTTACCTCTGGCACAATTAGTAATATATGGTAAATAGAATCTTTGCAGTAAATGTGAAGTAAAGGAAATTAATCTGTCTTTATAGCGATAATATGAAATTATCTTTTTTTGATCAGCCAAACTAAACCAATCCAAATATGGTTTAATATTAAAACTTTCATCTAAAACTACCCGGATAATGCTAATCTTATTAAACATGATCTAGAATAACTCGAATCTCATCCTGATAATCTTTGGTTTTAAAAATTTGGTAATCACTGTTATTTTCATTAAACCAGACAATATAACTATCACCAAATTCCAGATTGGTATTTTTTTCCAGAATTAATTTGTAAAATGATAACTGTAATGAATAATGATCAAGCTCTGTGTCGGCAATATGATTTATCGGGGGCAAATGATAATAATTACTACTTGTTTTGATTTGCCTATTGGTTTTCCAATCCCAAATTTCAAGCTTACCACTTTTATGATTATAAAATATCTGGTCAATTGTTCCACCAACTTGATACTCTCCATCTCCTACTACCAATTCAGAGGCAATCGGCAGCATTTTCCCATCGATATCCTGGGTAAACTTATCGATTAGAGGCATCATATTTTGCACTAAGTCCTGAACCGGGTCATAGCCAAAATGATTTAAAATTAATTCATCGGGATATACAAACTCAACTCCGGTTAGCCTGCTTTCCAATATTCCATGCATAACAGTGCCCTTAATTTGTGCCAGTTTAGCATTAAACTCCCATTTGGATTTTAGTTCATCGGGAGTAATACCCATACCTTTAGATTTTATTGATGCCCAGTGGTCGCTATCAAAAGGTTTTACTAATTGTTTAAGGATTTTGGTGACCGATCTTGCCTTTATATCATTAATTAGATAGCTATGATCATCGGCAATAAATTTTATATCTTCAAATATTTTTAGATGTGAAGTGTAATCAACTGGCATAATTTTGTCCAACTAAAGCTGCAATGCCCTATTCTAACAAATATAATGATGTAGCATACAGCAATAAGTAAAAATTTATTTATATGATTATTTTGCTAAAATAATGTTTAGCTGTTCTAAAAAGATTTTTGAATCAGCAAAATAGTTAGGGTAAGATTTCTTAATTTTCTTAATAGAATCCATTTTTACCATTAAAACATTTATTGACGGATCATTTATATAGTTTTTTTCTTGTTTAATATAAAAGTCTTGTGCATCATCTGAATTTTTAAAAGACCTAATGTATATTTGTACCTGCCTGGTATCTAATAATAAAATAAAAAAATTAGCCTCATTTTTATTGCCAGACACTTTTTCAATTACTTTGGGGTAGCCTTGTAATTTATCTATTACTTTTAAATCTTTGCACAATTGCTTAATTTCATTTAATCTATTCTCAATAGTATTATCATGTAATGGCAATTGTTCAAAACTGGCAAATTCATCAGCAACCAAATAAAAAAAGCGCAGCCACTTTTTACTACCCTTTCCTAGCTTTAACTGCTCGCCTTCAAAAGAATCAATAATTTCTACGGCAGTAGCCCATGCATGCTGTAATTTTGTTCTCAACTGAAACTCAATTTTTAAACCACTATATTCAATATTTTTGCTACCATAGGTATAGATTAAATGAATGCCCCTATAACCATCTTTCTTGGGGTATGTTATATAATCTTTATGTTTTTGTGATACTGATTTGCTTTTTTTAAGCATTATATATAAAGATCTAAGTTTCTCATAATTACTTAAAATTACTCTACATCCGCCAATATCTTGTAACCTAGATAGCTGCGCCTTGGGTAATCGTTCCAATTTATGCAAAATAGAGCTAACTCTCTTTAGGCGTTGGCCATATATTGCATTATTGCCTACTTTATCTGTATATCTTTTTAATAATTTAAACGCTGTGTCTAATGCATAAACGTGTTTATTTCGCCACACAGCTAAAATATCAAGAGCTATTCCATCAGTTTTATCCTGACGTAACTTTTCACCAGCCCTGTCAACGCTACTTTTAGAAATTTTCATACTTTTATTCACTTATAATTAATTTTTGCTGGCTAATTTTGTTAAAGTCTCTTGTGATAAACCAGATATACTGGCAACTACATCCGCCGGGATACCTTTTAAAAGCATAGCTTTTGCCATTTCTAACTTGCCTTCAGCTTTACCTTCAGCCTTGCCTTTTATAAACTGGGTATGAAACTCCTCCCGAACATCAATCATCTCCAGTTTATAGCGCATATAATTAGCCTGTTCTTCCAAAGTCATCTTCAGAAAATTTAACCTCTCTGCCGCCAGTTTTATATATTTCTCTTTAAAGTCATCCTTTATGGCCTCATGCTTCATCATATATAGCCATTCATCTATACTTCGGTGTATTTCATCATGAAAGGCCGGAATTGATATTAAAAAATATTCGGGTAAAATGTCGGTTACATCATAAGTAGAACCATTTTCCCGTTTTAAGTGTAAGTTTAGTCTTTCACTACTATTTACATCTCGGACAATAGTTTTACCATGATATAAGCTGCTGCCCCCAATATCAAAATATAACAAACTAATATGGATTACTTTGACTATTTTTAAATAATCTTGCCCTTGGCCAATACTATCCACAATAACACGGCTGCTGGAAAAACAAGCTTTATGCATAAAATTATATTTTTCATTGCGTTCTATTTCAATGATATATTGCACACCATCTGTATCTTCTACGACCATGTCAGCAAGGATTCTCTTCCCACGCTTTTCATCTTTATTTGATTCAGTTTCCAACAAAGCCTTTACCTTGACTGGTTTATAACCTGCAGTAGCAAGCAGCGCAGATAAAAACCCCTCAATTATGCTGTAATCAGATTTATCACGCAAAATATATTTCATTGCATAGTCAAAGCTGATTAATTGTTCACCTAACATTTTTTAAACGCTCCGTTAATAATAAATACAACTATTGTAGCATATTTGGCTGGTCATTTACCTAAAAAATCAGCCCGCCTCATGTTAATTTGGTGTAAGATTCTAACTGGAATTCGTAACTCCATCTCAACTAGCGGTATAGCCTATGCTGTGAAATTTGGCTATTTCTACTACCCTCAGCATACACCAATGCTTGGGGAGGCACTTAATAAAATAGCCGTAAGGTAAATATGTGCAGCCGTCTAGTTGCGGTGTTACGAACTCCCCAAGCTACCTTGCAATCATAAGCAATGTAGTAAATTCGTAACCTTAATACAACTAGGAAATAATCATGTCTAATATTCAATCTAATAATGATGTCATTATAGTTAATGGTGTAAAACTTAAATTTAGCAATCAATGTCAACCAAAATATAATCTAAGCAGCTTAAAACGTTGGCCTTATCAGGTAGAACCCAATGGATATTATATAACAGGGAAACCAGTCCTTGACCCATTAGAATGGATTAACTCATTTGAGGGTAAAAAACATATCCACCGGATTCACCCCGACACAAAAAATACAATTTATATGGGTAATGATCTAACGATGACTATTTATACTAACTCATATTATGTATGGCTTGGCTATCTAAAGCATTGTATTGGTGACATAGATACAGCTATAAGCGCTGAGCTAGCACTTTGACTTAAATCATGTTAGCTTTATGTCATGCAAGTTTATGTAAAAGTTAGAACACATACCGGAAAACTGATCTATTAAAATAATGTTTTTTAATGGAGAAGTTTGTATGTATAAAATAATAGGTCAACCAATAAAT
>JAJFBE010000005.1 GCA_020697255.1 Burkholderiales bacterium
CCACTCCTTCCCATCTCGAACAGGACAGTGAAACGCTTCATCGCCGATGATAGTACGAGTTTACTCGTGCGAAAGTAGGGCATTGCCAGGCTTTTTATATAAACCCCTTAGGATATTTCCTTAAGGGGTTTTTTTTATGGGCTTTTATTGAAGCCCATGAAAATCTTATGGTGCCACTAGGGTAGGGTATGAGCCTTTTTTGAATATCCATGCGGCTGGTACCTGTTTTTCCCAATCTACATAAGTATAGTCAGTAGGAGCGCCTTCTTGCATTAGTTCTTGAGACCTTCCTCCGTCAGAACATAGTGCGGAACCTGATATGCCAGTATCGCTATTCCAATAACTATTGACGCAAAGATTGGCATTACTACCACTATTTGGTGGCAACCCAACTAACCCACCATCTGCATTCGGATCGCCGCCGCTAAATGTGCTAACACTATAACCATTAATTAGTTTACCGGTAGATAATATTTTACCAGCTAAGCCGCCACTAATTGTTCTTGCATTACTAATAGGGTTTTTTACCTGACCATTAGCAAAGACATTGCTAAGAGTTCCGCCGACAAGCCCGGCTAACACTCCATTACCAATTGCGGTATCTGCGCCCCGATTATCAATAACAGTAGAAGATGAACTTGAGGTAATTATGGCTCCTTTATCTTGGGCTCCTACTATACCGCCATTACTCCTGGCATTGCCTGTTAGGATAATAGAGCCGCTAGATGTTGAATGGTCAATTTTGCTGCCAGTTTTCTCTAAACCGACTAAAACTCCATTAAACTGTGCATTTATACCAGGTACTAGGGTAACAAAAGACGCTGTATCATAGAGATCGCCGTTTTCCATAATACCAACTATGCCGCCAAGATATGAAGATGTTTGTCCTTTTACTGTGCCACTTACCCCTACATGTGAAATGCTAGCTTGATCTTGCATAACATTCGCTACGGCACCATACCCTTTAGAAGGATCAGTTCCCCCGGTTACATTAGCATTTTCTAAATAAAAAGCTTTAACTATGGCAGAGCCTTTGATTACATTAAACAGTCCGCCATTGGTAGAAGTGAGGTTCATAATTCGGTTTCCGCCACCGTCAAAGGTTCCGTCAAACATGTCAATGCTTTTAAATTGAATACCAGTTAGATCAATTTCGGTGTCTACAAAAAAGGTTCTTCCGGTATAAGGCGCGCATAAACTTATATCTTGCAAAGCTTGTGGTGTGGAAATTCTTATAAACGTTTGACTAACGGGCCAGGGACACTGATCACTGGCATTTGCATTTGGGGAAATCACTATAGTAGTGATTAAAGATAATAAAATTGAAAGGTTACGAGTTACCATGGTAATTAATGCTCCATAAAAAAATTACATATATAATCATAAAATTTTATATGTTATTTTTCGGGATAATTACGCAAGTTTGTTATTATACCCGGATTAAAAATAAATAGCAATACTTGATATGGCAAATAGCTTTTAGAGCATTTATTACCAAGGGATAAAAATAATATAGTATAATACGTGCCATGCCGTTTTGAATATAGTAAATATCCAGAAGTAAAGAAATTTTATGCATCCATTATGGAAACTAATCCGTTATAGCAAGAAATATCGTTTTGATATTACATTGGCTTCGCTTTATTCTTTATTAAATAAAGTATTTGATATTTTACCCGAGGTACTAATAGGGGTTGCAGTTGATGTCATTGTCAAGCGTCAAGATTCATTGATTTCACATTTAGGGGTTCATGATGTTAAACTACAGATTATCTTACTTGGGTTATTTACTGGTGTTACCTGGGTTTTAGAGTCATTATTCCAATACCTGTATTCTATAAAGTGGTGCTATCTGGCGCAAAATTTACAGCATGATATGCGTTTGGATGCGTATAACCATATTCAAAATTTGGAATTAGAGTATTTTGAAAATAAAGCCATCGGAAATATGATGGCAATTGTTAACGATGATATTAATCAATTAGAGCGGTTTGTGAATGATGGAGTTAATCAAATTATACAGATAGTTGGCTCAACATTGATAATCAGTATAATCTTCTTTTTATTGTCTACGCAGGTTGCGCTACTTAGCTTAATTTCGATGCCTTTGATTATTATTGGGGTATTTTTCTTTAGGACAAAATTGGCTCCTCGTTACCTGAGGGTGCGTAACTCTGCGGGAGATCTAAATAGCAAATTAAATAATAATTTATCCGGTATAGGCACAATTAAAATATTTAATACAGAGGCCTATGAATTAAATAAGATTGAAGGATATAGTGCTGATTATTCACAAGCAAACAAACATGCAATTGTCATGTCTGCAGCGGTAACGCCGGTAATTCGGATGGCGGTTATGCTGGGTTTTCTATCTGCATTAATCTATGGCGGGATTTTGACTCTGAATGGGCAAATACAGGTAGCATCATATAGTATCTTAATCTTTTTATCACAGCGCTTATTGTGGCCATTAACTTATCTGGCCCAGGTAACCGATATGTATCAGCGTTCTATGGCTTCAATTAACCGGGTGATGGGATTACTTAATTCACAAATTAATATAAAAGATGGTAACAAAATATTTGTACCGCGTAGTGGAGAAGTTGAATTTAAGCAAGTAAACTTTGCTTACCAAGATCGTGATCCTTTATTCACCGATTTATCTTTTAATATTAACCCAGGAGAAACTGTCGCTTTTGTTGGTAGTACAGGGTCAGGTAAATCTACAATTGTCAAGCTGCTTCTTAGGTTGTATCAGTCCAATAATGGAAACATACTCGTTGATGGTCAGAATATAGATGAACTTACAATGCATTCATTACGAGAACAAATTGGTGTTGTTAGCCAAGAGACTTTTTTAATTGATGGTACAATTGCAGAAAACATACGCTATGGAACTTTTGGTGCAACAGAAGCACAGATTAAGGCCGCAGCTAAATTGGTTGAAGCTGATGAGTTTATTGTACGCCTACCGGATGGTTATAATACAATAATAGGAGAGCGGGGACAAAAACTGTCCGGTGGGCAAAGGCAGCGCATAGCATTGGCGCGCGCTATAATTAGAGATCCGCTTATTCTGGTATTGGACGAAGCAACTTCGGCATTAGATAATCATACCGAGGATTTAATTCAAAAATCTATGTTACAAGTTGCATCCGGCAGGACAACCATTATTATAGCGCATAGGCTGTCAACTATAGTTAGCGCGCATCGTATTTATGTGCTTGAACATGGAAAAATAGTTGAAGTTGGCAGTCATTCGGAGTTATTAAATCAGGGTGGGAAATATGCGGCGTTATGGAGTCTGCAATCCCGTAGCTAAATTTTATATAGAGAAATATTTATGAGTTTAACCAATAAACAGTTAGTGCAAATTGCCAATGATTTTGGTAGCCCGGTATATATTTATGACGCAGATACAATTGATAAACAGTATGCCAAATTAGTAAAAGCATTTAATAGTGAAAAAGTAAAATTTTTCTATGCATGTAAGGCTTTATCAAACATTAATATTTTAAAGTTAATAAATAAACTGGGGGCAGGTTTAGACTGTGTAAGCATTAATGAGGTTAAACTTGGCTTACATGCGGGCTTTACACAAAGTAGGATAATTTTTACACCTAATTGTGTAGATTTTAGTGAAATTGAAGAAGCTAAAGACTTAGGGCTACAATTAAATATTGATAATATTTCTATATTGGAGCAATTTGGTAATAAATATGGTGCTAGTTATCCGGTTTGTATTCGGATAAATCCGCACATTATGGCTGGTGGTAATACAAAAATATCGACAGGACATGTTGATAGCAAATTTGGGATTAGCATTCATCAATTACGCTATATTGAACGAGTGGTGAGTACAACCGGACTTAAGATAAATGGATTACATATGCATACCGGTAGTGAGATAAAAGACCCGGATATATTTATTCGTAGTCTTGAGATTTTATTTGAAGTAGCCAGGCATTTCCCAGATATTAAATTTATCGATTTAGGTAGTGGTTTTAAAGTTGCCTATAAAGAAGACGATTATGAGGTTGATCTGAACGAATTGGCTAACAAGGTAAAAGATACTTTTGCCAAATATGAAGCTGAAGTGAGGCAAGATCTGGAAATATGGTTTGAGCCGGGTAAATTTTTAGTAAGCGATGCGGGGGTTTTGGTAGTAAAAGCTAATGTAGTTAAACAAACTACCGCAACAACTTTTGTTGGGGTTAATAGTGGTTTTAATCATTTAATTAGGCCAATGTTTTATGAGGCATATCATAAAATTACCAATATTTCAGCACCAGATGGGGTTGAAAGAATTTACACGGTAGTAGGTAATTTATGTGAGACTGATACATTTGCCTGGGATAGAAAAATTAACGAAGTACATGAAGGAGACTATCTGGCATTTCATAATGCAGGAGCTTATGGCTTTGAGATGAGCAGTAATTTTAATGCAAGGCTCAAGCCTGCCGAGGTAATGGTTTACAAAGGTGAACCATTATTAATCCGCAAGCCTGATACGTTTGAAGATTTGCTAAAAAACCAAATTGAATGTGATTTCAGTAAACTTAGTTAGCCATTAATTTGGTTTGTATTTTGAAAGCAATACTTTGTAATTTTCTACTTTTAATGGACTTCCGGTTTCTGCGGATGAGGGGCTGGTATAAGTTGGCAGGTAATCTCCATAAAATGCCTCGGTACTTTTTGCCCATATCAGAGGGTCAATAGGTACCACATCTTGTTTTGTAATATTATCTATAGTATGAAAAAATTTTTGTTTGAGATCTATTTTACTATACTGAGGATGATTTAAAAACTTATAATAGCAGTGTATCACGCGTTCATTAGAGTTATCTTTTTCAAAATTAATTTTAGCTCCGGAAAAATATACAACATCAGATTTATCAAAAAATGGATTAAATAAAAATGTCTCACTTTTATCTTTAAATACATAATTATTTACGGTTCCTTCACCTATTCCTTTAATAGTTGTAGGGATATATTCACCGCTGCTACTAGTATGTGATGCTTCATATACTAGTGTTTCAGGCTTTGGGCATGTCAAAGTTTCAAGGGCAGCATTAGGGTTTTCTATACAATTTGTATTTACGTGTCTACTAGCTAAAATATTTTTATTATAAGATAAAATATCTTCACCATAAGCCGCCTCATCGAGATATTTGTTAATCAAATATTCAATTTCTATTGTACAAGATTTCATATCTGATGGACTAATTGTAATAAGTCGATCTTTGATGGGTACAACCCCTTCAGCCGGATCGAGATTGGGGCCTAAAGTAAATTCATCCAGGTACAATTCTGACCATGGGTTGGCAAATAAGTCGATATAAAAAGATTGTCTTTGAGGTAATGATATATGAGCTACATTACAATTATAACTACTAGAGGTTGGACTTGGAATAATAATCGTATTTCCACTATATATTCCTTCTACATGGCCATAACGGGCCCATAAGCCATCAAACATCTGCGGATGAGAGCAGTCATATGGGTAATCATCTGTCCAACAAGCTGGATCGCGGGCAATGTTTCTTTCTACCCATTTTGTACATATGTTTATATTCATACTATAACTATCTAAAGAACTGGCGGGTTTGGAAATAATAAATATGCTAATGGCACTTAAGCATATTTTTATTGTTTTAAAAATATTTTTTTTATTATTCATAATTACCCGATTAAATTAAGTTATAAATTATATGATATATTACCATTTTTAGCTGCTACTTGAATACGGAATTTGCGGAGTTGTATTTATGAGTTAGAAACTAACACTTAAATATCAGGTTTTTAATGTAACTAATAGTATATATAAAGCTCATTAGAGTAGTTATACAAAAGCTGGTGGGCAAATTAAATTGGTATGCGATGCATAAAGATATAAAAACGCTGATATTGGCAATGATTATACTAACTAAAACAGATTTATAGAAGCCATCACACCAAAGCCCGGCAATTGCTCCGGGAATAATTAGTAAAACAAAAATAAGTAAAGCCCCGACAATCTGGCAGGCCATAGAAACAGTAATGGCTAGTATGCAAAAGAATAATATAGATAAAAACCGGATTGGTAAATTTTTAGCTTCGGCTAAAGTGGGATCCAGAGATGCAAACAGTAGAGGTCTGGCAAAGATACCTAATATGACTAAAATGCCAAGGGATAACATAACTAATACAAAAAGCTGCTCTTTTGAAACAGTTAAGATATTACCAAACAAAATAGTCAATACACCACCAGAGTAGTTATTTTGGAATAAGAATAGAAAATATGCACCCAAACCTAAAACAAAGGTAAGTACTACACCAATTGCCAGGTCATTTTTTTTAACCTTATCACTAAGAAGGCCCATAAATAATGCAGCAATAAGATTAACTATTAATTGTCCCCAAATAGCCGGAAAACCTAGTAACATCCCCATAGCTGCGCCGGTTAAGCTCATATGACTTAATGCATGCGCGGCAAATGCGCTACGCCTCAAGACAACAAATACACTAACAATACCACATATTGTTGCAACGATTATGCCGGATAATATGGCATTTTGCATAAAGTCATAGGCCCACATATACACCCTCACGAATACAAGGTAATTCCTGACAAAAATGTACCTGTTTTTGTTTAAAATGGATATAGCCATTTAGGTTCATAGCAATTTCATGCATATCATGAGAAATAATAAGTAAGGTGAGCTCATGCTCTTGGTGTATTTTACCCATAGCTTCGATAAAATGTTGCTTAGCTTCCGGATCCAAATCAGCCAACGGTTCGTCAAGTAGTAGCAATTTGGGGCGGTTAATCAGGGCTTGTGCCAAATAGATCCGTTTTTTTTGTCCGCCTGAAAGGGTATTAAATGGCTGATGCATATATTTTGTTGCACCAACTAATTTGAGAATATCCAGAGCTTTCTTTTTTATGGTGCTATTTAAAAATGGTATACCAAAATGCCAGCCATTATAGCTAAGCTCGATTAAAGTTAGTCCGGAAGTATGTTCGCTGGCATTGATTTCACGTTCTTGCGGTATGTAAGCTATGCTGTCATTTGACCCGCCTGGAGCATTGCCTAAAACTGTCAGATTACCGGAAATTGGCTTTATGTTACCCAAGATAGTCTTCATAAAAGTTGATTTGCCGCAACCGTTTTCGCCGATGATGCCAAACCATTTATTATTTGGTAGGCTAAGATTAAATCGCTCTGAAATAGGTTTGCCATTATGCCCCAGTACTAAATTTCTGCACTCAATCATTTATTTCCCGTTTGCAAAGCAAGCTTAGTATGGTTTAACTGATTAAGCAACCATGTATTAATTTCTAAATCTGGTGGCATAGTTTCATTTATACCAACTACCTGAATATTATTTTTTTGGGCTTGTGTCAAAATGTTTTGGGTAATACCTTCGGTAACCTGATTATTGTAAAATAATAACCGGACTTTATGTTTATTTAATAAATCAAGAAAATCAGATAGCATTTTAGGGCTTGGCTCGGTATCATTCATGATTTTCCATTGTACATCTAAACCCTGCATGTGTAACCCGATTGCATCGGTCATATAGTTAAATACCGGCTCTGTTGCGGTAACACTCAGACTGGTATACTTCGCTTTAAGCTCTGCAATTACAGCTTGTACCCGTTGATTATCCTTCAAAAATTTTGCTAAATTTTCTTTATACTTGGACTCATGTGAAGGGTCTATTTTTATCAACAGCTTGGCTAGATAAAAGGCCAAAGCAGGCATAGTATCCGGTTTGTACCAGAGGTGCGGGTTCACACCTGGTCTATCTAATTGCATTAGCTTTGCTACATTAATCACAACTAAATTTTTCTGTGATTTTAGAATTTGCTCCATCCAGGCATCATAATTTGCACCGTTATAAATAATAATTTGGGCATCTTGGATCTGTTTAGTAGTACTGGCCGTTATTGCAAATAAATGCGGGTCGGCATTAGGGTTGGATATGATGCTATTAACATTAACATTATTACCGCCGATTTCTTTGGCAAGCTGCCCATAAAAATTTTCTGCTGCAATGATATTAATAGGTGTAGCTAAAGCTATATGGCCAACCAACATTGTTATAAAAAAAATAGCTAAGAAACGCATTTGTTTTGCCTGAAAAACAATAGGAGGCCATTATAACATAATTGGTTTGATTAATGACTTTGCAGTTATAGGAATTGGCATATTGAGTTGACAATGGGCAGAGTGTGTGAAATAATTATCTAAACCATAATTATTTAATGTATAATACCTAATGATTTTTTAAATTACCCTTTATTAGTAATGAATATTTAGTAGTTTGAAGGGATGGGCTTTGCCCAAGTGGATCAACTTTACCTACTGTTTTACCGCAGGAAATGTTGATTTTTTACTTGGTACAGCACTGTTCGTTTGCTCTCAGCTCTTATGTTTAACTACTTTTAATAAGGAAAATTTAAATGAAATTTTTAATTAAAGCAATAATTTTATTTTGTTGCGTTTGCACTGCTGCCATAGCTAATGTTAGCGTTAAGACGCATAAGTCACAGCTTAACTTACTTAAAAATAGAGACTCTATACCAAAGAGTCAGTCAGTCGGTACTACACATAGTAATACTAGCTGGTCAGATCTTGGACTTACGACGTATGATGGCAGCGCTGTCCGGGCTGTTACGGTTGATAGCAATAGCAATATAATTGCTGGTACTAATGGTGGTGATGTCTGGAAATATAATGGCACAAGCTGGTCAAGTCTTGGGCTTACAACGTATGATGGCAGCGCTGTCCAGGCTGTTAAGGTTGACAGCAGTAGCAATATAATTGCTGGTACTAATGGTGGTGATGTCTGGAAATATAATGGCACAAGCTGGTCAAGTCTTGGACTTACGACGTATGATGGTAGCGCTGTCCGGGTGGTTACGGTTGACAGCAGTAGCAATATAATTGCTGGTACTAATGGTGGCGATGTCTGGAAATATAATGGCACAAGCTGGTCAAGTCTTGGGCTTACGACGTATGATGGTAGCGCTGTTCGGACAATTGTAGTCGATAGTAGCAACGATATCATTGCTGGTACTGATGGCGGTTTTGTTTGGAAATATGACGGTAGTAGTTGGACATATCTTGGATCATTAGATATGACGGCTGTTCGTGCTATTGTGCTTGACAGTAGTGGCAACATTATCGCTGGAACTGATGCTGGCTTTGTGTGGAAATACGATGGTAGCAGTTGGTCATATCTCGGATGGCTGGATACGACGGCTATTCATGCTATTGTGCTTGACAGCAGTGGCAATATTGTTGCCGGAACTGATGCCGGGTTTGTCTGGAGATATGATGGTAGCAGTTGGTCATACCTTGGATGGTTAGATACAACAGCTGTTAATACTCTTGCAGTTGACAGCAGTGACCATTTAATTGCCGGAACTAGCGCTGGCGCCGTATGGAAGTCAGATGCTACTATGCAAATAGTTTTAAAAAAATAAAGTTGGTTATTCATAAATCAAATTATGAATAAGCCGTAGCAAAAAATAGCAATCTCATATTAAAATTATGGGATTGCTTTACTATTTTTTTACAATGATATTTACAAAGAGATTTTCTTTTTTTGTAAATATCATAGTGCATAAATTTTGCCTATATTGATATTTATTCTTTTATATTAAATTTATAGGATAAATTGTTTATATGACTACGCAAGTGAAATTTATAAGTCTAAAGTTTTGGCAAGTAAAAACATACATTATAACAGCGCTTTTAGCGCTTTCGTTGGCTGCATGTAGCGGTAGCGGCGGTTCATCAAGTTCCGGTTCATCAGGGAATACACTAACCGCAATTACAGTTACTCCTGGTACACAAACTGTGCCAATGGGGGTATTCGTTCAATATACAGCAACTGGAACCTATGCTAATGGCTCGACTCAGGATATTACCAACCAGGTAACCTGGGGTACGGAATCAGCAGAAAATGTAACAATAAATTCTCAGGGTTTAGCTGTAGGTACAGCCACAGACTCTGCTTTTATTACAGCTTCTTTAAATGGGGTAAAAGGTTATGCCCAAATAACAATTGCTGCTGCTACCGTACAATCTATTACTGTCACTCCGTCTGATCGTAGTATTGCAACCGGTGCAACTCAACAATTTACCGCCACTTCCACCAATTCTGATGGTAGTACTACTGCGCTTGCTGCTGCAAATATTGTTTGGTCATCTTCTTCGCCAAGTGTAGCAACAATAACTGCAGCAGGGTTAGCCACGGGTGTTTCTACTGGATCTACTACCATTAGTGCTACTTTTTCTGGTGGGATTATTGGATCGACAACACTTACTGTATCATCTGTGACGCCGACAAGCCTGGCAGTAACATTTGCTGGTGGTGCTACTATGCCGACTGGAGCAACTCAGCAAGCAATTGCAACGGTTACATTTTCTGACGGTAGTACTCAGGTTATATCTGCCAGCCAGGTAAACTGGAGTTCAACCGATCAATCAATTGCGACTATAATTAATAGCAGTGGAATAATTACAGGTATTGCTGACGGAGCAACTGCTATCATAGGTTCTTATTTATCGGTAAGTGCACGTACAGTACTGACTGTAAAAACAGCAACTCTAACTAGCCTAGCTGTAAATTCGGCATCACCAAATGGGATAATTCCTCTACTAGTTGGTGCAACTAATAAATTGACGGCAACTGGTTCTTATAATCCGAGCGATGGCACAGCGCAATTTTCTTTTATTGTCAATAATGCAACCTGGTTTACTACAGCTCCGTCAATTCTGAGCATTTCAAGTACTGGTATAGCAACTGGAGTTGCAGTTGGTACTCCAGTATCAGTGAGAGCTATATTAAATGGAATTATATCTCCCATGGGTACGGCCTCGCCGAATAACAATACATTTAATGTAATTCCTTCCATACGTATAACTTCAATCAATGTTACCCCGACCAGTGCTTGGTTATATGGAGCCAGTGGACTACAGCAACAATTTACTGCAATTGCTACTTATGTAGATGGCTCGACAGCTAATATAACTAATGTAGCAAACTGGTCATCAAGTGTAACCAATTTGGCAACTGTGAGCACAGCGGGTCTTTATAGTGGTGGGTTAGCTACTGTGGTAGCAACGGCTTCGAGTACTTCCGGCCCAACAATAATCAGTGCATCATTTGGTACTGGTACTATCCCTACTACAGGTTCAGCGACCTTGACTATAAGTTCGAACAGAGTGGTATCTATTGCAATTTCACCAAATGTTGCATCAGGGCTGGTCTCTGTACCAAGTGGCGGTACCTTGCCAGGGTATATTGGTTTAGCTTATCCGCTTAAAGCAGTAGCTAGCTATTCTGATGGTACAAACCAGGATGTTACTAATATGGCAACGTGGGCAACGACAGGCTCAGGAACTGCGGTAAGGGTAGGTAATTCGCCAACACTTACTGCAACGGACGGAACTCCCGCAGCTGTGGGTAACAAAGGAGTAGTATATGTATTAATTGCAGGCGGATCTTCCACCGCTGTAACTGCGACACTAGGCGGCGTTACTTCAGCGAGTTATAGTTTAGCATCTTCTGCAGCAACCACGCCTACATCAATTGCAGTATCACCAGCTACAACTATGCCAGTAACTGGTGTGCTGCCTGGAACAGCACAATTGCAGCAACAATATAAATCCATTGCAACAGTCCCTGTGATTGGTGCAGTTCTTCCCGGCTTATATGATGTTACTAACTGTACTACAACCACAGGTTGGGTCAGTAGTACTCCAGGAACTGCAACTGTTGGTAATAGCCCTAATCCTAATACAGGTGCAGGTTCAGTTTCTGGTAATGCAGGATTAGTGACTGTTGTGAGTACTACTCCTGGAGCAACAACTTTTATTAGGCACACTGTAGGAACAACTACCAGCCCTGATTTGGCTGCTAATACACTGACCATAGGTGGTGCTACCTTAGCTTCCGTATCAATTACGCCTACTCCTACGGCAGCCCCAACGTTTTATATGCCAAATAATACTTTTGCAACTAAAGTATTTACCGCAACTGGTACCTATACCGGAGGCACAGGGGCCGGAACTTATGATCTAACTCAATTAAATGGTTGGACATCTTCCAATACTTCTGCGGTAACTATTTCTAATGGTACCACCGGTTCAGGAACTTCTCCTCTTTTTGGTGGAGGTATAGCTACAGTTGTAAATACTGGGACTACCAATATTGGTTTTACGCTTGGGTCTGTTTCGGCAAATACTGTACCAATTCAAGTGCAATAAACTAAACTTGGGTGAGGTTAAGCGTGAGACAGCTAAAAATAGCACTTTCTTTATTTGGGGTTTTCTGTTTATTTCTTTTAAATGGATGTGGCGGTGGCGGTAGCAGCAGTAATAATAGTACGCCGCAGTTAAGCTCTGCTAAAGCGATAACCATGTTTTCTATTAATGGAACACCAGGGGTTATAAGCGGGCAAACTATAACTATAACTATGCCTTTTGGAACAAATGTAACAGCATTAGTTGCAACTTTTACCACAACCGGAAAAAGCGTTACTCGGGGAGGAACTGCTCAGATAAGTGGTGCCACAGCCAATAACTTTATAGCGCCTGTAGCATATATTGTTACAGCCGAAGATGGTAGCACAGCAACCTATATCATAACAGTAGTAGTGGCATCTGGTTCATCTAAAGCTATAACAGCTTTTTCTATAAACGGCGTACCTGGAATTATCAAAGGACAGAATATTACTGTACTGTTATCCAAAAACACTCCTGATAAAACGGCATTAATTGCCACTTTTACCGTAAGCGGAAAAAGTATAACAGTAGGTAATATGCAGCAAAAAAGTGGCACAACAGTTAACAATTTTACAAGCCCGGTGGATTACACTGTAACAGCTGAAGATGGGAGTACAGCAGACTATACCGTAACAGTAATATTGGCATCAGCTTCGTCCAAAGCTATAACCTCATTTTCAATAGACGGTACGCCTGGAGTTATTGTAGGGCAAAATATAACTGTGCGTTTACCCTATAACACTAGTGATATAACAACTTTAATTGCAACATTTACTACTAATGGAGCAAGAGTAAGTGTAAATGATGAAGAAGAAATAAGTGGTGAAACACCGCATGATTTTACGAACCCTGTAGAATATGTTGTGAGGGCAGAGGACGGTAGCACCGCAGTATATATAGTAACAGTAACAATAGCATTATTTTCAGATAAAGCCATAACTGCTTTTTCTTTAAATGGTACTGCCGGGGTAATTACAGATCAAAATATAACAGTTACTCTACCAAATAGTACCCATAGTTTAACAGGCTTAGTTGCAACTTTTACGACAAGCGGGGTAAGCGTAGATGTAAATAATGTACGGCAAGTAAGTGGAGTAACGCCAAATGATTTTATAGGCCCGGTAGAGTATGTTGTAACGGCAGCAGATGGCAGCACAGCAACATATACAGTAACAGTAACAGTAGCATTACCCTCAGCTAAAACAATAACCGAGTTTTCCTTAAATGGTATCCCGGGGGTAATTGTGGATCATGATATTATAGTTACGCTACCAAATAGTATAACTGACGTAACAGATTTAATTGCAACTTATACTACAGATGGGGTAAGTGTTTTTGTTGGTGATATGAAGCAAATAAGTGGTGAAACGTTTAGTGATTTTATAGCCGGGTCAGTAAGTTATATTGTAATAGCAGCAGATGGTACCAGAGCAACATATACAGTAGCAATCAGGATTGCACCAAGTCAGGCTAAAGAAATAACTGCATTTTCGTTAAACGGTATACCTGGGGTAATTATGGATCAAAATATAGTAGTTACTCTGCCAGATGCTACTCGTGGCCGCGTAAGGTCATTAATTGCAACTTTTACGACAAGTGGGACCAGCGTTTCAGTAGGCTCTGCACAGCAAACAAGTGGCGTAACACCGAATGATTTCTCCAATCCTGTACAGTATATAGTAACTGCGGCAGATGGCAGCATAGCAATGTATACGGTAGCAGTCGATTTTAATCCCTAGGTGCTGATATTATAAGTAATGATTAGGAAGAGCAGCTAAGGTTGCTATGGCTGGCCCACTCTGGTGGATAGCCATAGTAATCTAAGTATGCATCATGCATTTCAAACGGGGTGGATAAGGCATTAAATAAGCGCTCAAGATCGGCATAATCCCCGGCTTGTGCTCGGCTGATGGAGTTTTGTGCCAGATGACCTCTCAACACAAGTGCCGGATTAGTATTTAACATAACTGTTTTTGATTTTGCAAAATCCAAATCTTGTTCGGTACGCCTGATCAAATATTTGTCCAACCAGGATTTTAATTCATCACGATTGCTTACGTAATCTAATATTGACGCCCGATTTCCCCTGGTTATTTTACTTAAATTATGCCAAAAGATAGTCCAGTCGGTATTTGAGCTGGCAAGGATATTTAATAATTCGCTTAGTAAATCTAAGTCTTCCAGCCCAAAATTAATAATGCCCAGTTTATTACCCATTTCCTGAATATAATATTGATTAAAATACTTGGCATAATTATTTAGCGAATTTTGTAATTCTTCTGGTTTAGTTAATAGTGACAAACATTCTGCAAGACGTTCCAAGTTCCACCCGGCAATTTGCGGCTGGTTAGCATAAGAATAACGTCCTTCATGATCTGAATGATTAAAGATGTGCCTGGGATTATAATTATCTAAAAAACCAAATGGGCCATAGTCTAAAGTTAAGCCCAGAATTGACATATTATCGCTATTCATAACTCCATGGCAAAAACCAACACCCTGCCATTTGGCAATCATTTTTGCAGTATTATCAGCAACCCTATCTAAAAGGGCGCTAAATTTATTGGGGGCATTGTTACATTCAGGATAATAATGATCGATTACAAAATTAGCTAATTTTGATAATTCATTAATCTGGTTCCGGCTGGCAAAAACTTCAAAATGGCCAAAGCGAATAAAACTTGGAGCTGCTCGCAAAATAATAGAACCAGTTTCAATTTCTTCACGAGCTACTTTAGTATCAGAATCAATCATAGCTATTGCCAGGGTAGTAGGGATCCCTAATGCTGCCATGGCATGTGAGCATAGATATTCACGAATACTTGAGCGTAATACTGCGCGGCCATCACCAAAGCGGGAGTAGGGGGTTTGGCCGGAGCCTTTTAATTGTAATTCCCATACCTGATTATTTGTATCTTTATGTTCGGCAATAAGTATTGCCCTACCATCGCCAAGCTGGGGCACAAATGTACCAAATTGATGACCGGCGTAAATGCTTGCCAATGGTTTATATGTTTCAACGGGTGTACCGTTAAGAATATTTAGCCACCGGGTATCAGGAACATCATCTAAATTAAGTTGTTTGGTTAATGGTTTATTTAAATGGATAAGATGCGGATTAAGTAAGGGGGTAGGGGTTACAAGCTGGTAAAATCCCGGACCCAAAAAAGCAAATTGCGGTGAAATATTAAACATTCTTATTTGACTCATCTATTAAATATAATTAGGTAAAATTTTGTAAGATGTTTTATTCTAACACAACAATCTTTTAAGTATTATCCTAAAAATTTATTTAGATAAGCTACATTGGCGGGTTTGGTTAAACTGGTTATTTAAGTGGGTATAGCTAGTGTCTAAACTAAACACATTAAACTTGGTTTCTTTATCATATATATCTAGTTTTTCGTGTTTTTTCAAAACTTTGGCCAAATGTAGAGAAACTGGTAGCCCGATTATCTCAATGGCAACCTTGATCAGCCACATGGTTGTATTAAAGCGGATTAGGTCAACATTTGGCATTGTACCGCCAAAAGCGAGTGTTCCAAAAATAAAGCTATCAAAAAATGAGGCAATAAATGTAGATAGAACAAATCTAAGGGACATGTATTTGCCGTTAGTTTTTAATTTTAATTTAGCCATTAAATATGAATTTAATGGTTCGGCACAAAAATACGATAGTGTAGAGGCTAAAATAATTCTTATATTAAAGCCAAGCAGCGTATCAAAATTAGCATTGGTTACTGCTGCATAACCGGGGCTTGGCAGATGTATAACTAATTGACCGTAGAGGATAAAGACCAGGTTAAATAAGAACCCGGTCCAAATTGCACGCCTTGCAAATTTATATCCATATACCTCAGTAATTAAATCTGAGCATAAAAAAGTCAGGGGGAAAATCAAAGTTCCAGCATCAGTTTCCAGGCCAAAGACTTTGATTAGCCGGATATCAAACCAATTAGCCAATAAAATTACACTTACATAAGTAATAAGCAAAAACCATAAGGCTTTTGGGTGTTGGTTTAATGTTACTTTATTAATTAGCATGCCCCATAAACGGTTAATAAATATTATATGCTAGCATTTTAGCACACCATTGCTGATGCATCAGATATTTTCATTCATGGTTACGCTATCTGGTTGCAAAGCATTTATAACTATTAGTTTACAATATATGCGTTTAAGTTTGTAACGTCCATTTGATATTTTACCGGCGCGTTATTATCATCTATATCAATCACTATAGCATGTGAATAAAATCCATTAATAAGATCTTGATAATCCTGTGCATCTGCGCCAGAGGCATTAGCATTATTAAAATATGTCATTTGTACGCCATCTACATATGTGGTGATTTCAATATGCTTAGTGGCAGGATTTTTTAATAATTCTAAACCATAAGTATGTGGTTGACCAAAATCTGTTAATTTAGAAGAATTATATTTTAGAGAAGGTCCTTGATTTGCACCGTTACGTCCATGCAAATTGGTCCAGGTTTCTAAGCGGGCAAAGCCAGAGTTTACATTTCCCTCGGCAATATCAATTTCAGCATTAGTTGGCCATGGTTCGCCGGAGGTCCAGAAAGCCGGCCATATTTGGTTCGGATTAGCACCTTCCGGGGCAGATACTTGTATGGTAGCTTCCAAATAAACATGATTTGGATTACTACGAAATACATTTTCTATCCTTGCATAGCAAGTATTGCGATGTCCTTTATCGGTTAATGTTAGGACACGTTGACCGCTTGATTCTGATATTTTACCAAGAACAGTTCCATCACAATGAATTCCTGGATGAACAAAGCTTAAATTTATTTGAGCAAAATCTTTTTCTAAGCTCCAAATTGGTGTGCAAGAGTGATTGGTACATGGAGGTACAGACAGAGCTATTTCCGTGGTAGTCGGTAGAGTATTATTTGCCTGGGTACTGATGCTATCTCCTTTTACAGGTCCTGTTTGTGGATTATTGCCATTGGGGTTGCTGCTGTTATCCCCCACACAACCATTTAAGATAAATACACATAAAGTTGGGAATATATAAAATGTTTTTTTAAATTTGTTCATAAGTGCCCCCTTATCAAAAATATAAATTTAAGCTTAAACCTATAATGATTTAAATAAAAGTTAACTTGATGATTTAAAACTTAGGGATCTTGCCAATTAACGCTGAAATTTAATATTAATTAAATAGAAACATGTACAACTTTAGAAGGGAAATTAAAACCCTTTTGTAATTGTAAATATCTTGTTATTGGAGATATGAGTTAAAAAAGACGTTTTAGCACTGATAAAGGTAAATAGAAATGACCTGAATAAACTCAAGTACAAATTTATTTAACTTTAAGTAAAGCTCTAATTCATCCATCATTAAGTTCAAGCTTAATTGTAGCACACTTTGGTGTTAGATAACAATAGCCATTTTAGGGCGGCTTGTTTCAGATATTAATGCAGTTTTTTATTTGATATGTAATATTACCGGTGTGTGATCCGATGGCCGTTCATTTTTGCGGGGATCAGTATCAATCATACAGTTAACAGCATCCGCTTTTAATTTATCACTGATTAAAATATGATCTATTCTTAAACCCATTTTACGCCTGAAGGCAAAATTACGATAATCCCACCAGGTATATTGTTTCTCTTCCTGATTAAATATCCTAAAACTATCGTGTAGACCCAAGTTTAAAAGCTGTTGTAACTTTTCTCGCTCTGGTGTGGAGCATAATACTTTTTCATGCCAAGCTTCCGGGTCATACACGTCTACATCATGAGGTGCGATATTAAAGTCACCAAGAACAGCTAATTTATCGTGTGTAATGAGACTGGTTTTAACAAATTCGTGTAATTGCTCAAGCCAGAGCATTTTATATTGATATTTTTCACTACCGACGGACTCGCCGTTTACTACATAGACACATATTACTCGGATACCATTGATTGTTGCACTAATAACCCGCTTTTGTATATCAATATAACCTGGCATGTCATGTATTATCTCTTTAATCTCATGCTTAGAGATAATAGCCACTCCATTATAAGTTTTTTGTCCATTAAAGGCACAGTTATAGCCTAGACTAGCAAATTCTTCTAATGGAAAAAAGGGGTTATCTAGCTTTAATTCCTGCAAAGCCAAAACATCGCAGTTGCTAGTTTGTAACCAGTCTAATACCTGCGGCAGGCGAACTTTTAATGAATTAACATTCCAGGTAGCTATTTGCATAATCTTTTCAACCTTTTGATATATATATATGTTTTATTTTGCAGTCTTTAAATTGTAGTCCATTTTCTTAAAAATTATGCTATTTTTTCAGAAAATTAACAATATTACACCTAATTTGTTATAAAAAGTAATTATATCAATGTTTTCAATCAATAGAGCTTATATTTTATTATAACTTTTTTAGTTACAATTATTTTGGTTAAAACATGTAATCACCTAATAATATAACCTTATTACGATGGAGTAATTATAAATCATTGCTGAACATGATAATAAAAATATAAAGCAGAAGTAAATAAAAATAAGCAAACGCTTACAGTTCGGTAAAATATGTGCTAGCATTTCTACAGTTTACTTTTGATCTATAAAGGTTGTACTATGCTTGCTTTTGAAAATCTAGGAATTGATTTATTGAATATAATCGATATTATTCCTATTAATATTTATATCAAAGATAAAAATGGTCAGTTTATCTGGTGTAATACACATCAGCTGCAAAATTTTGGATTAAAAAGTATAAATGAAGTTGTAAGTAAAACTGAATATGATTTAAGATACAAAGAAAATGCAGATAAGATATGCAAAAATGATAAAAAAGTTATAAAAACTGGTAAGTCTATTATAGTTCAAAAAAGTGGACTTGAAAGTGGCAAAGAAAAAATTTATTGGTCAAAAAAAGCTCCGCTTTTGGAAAAAAGTTGGGACATTATTTGCACTGTTGGAGTTTCATTAGACTTAACTGAGCAAGTAAATAGGTATAATCTAAATAATAAAATCAAAAGAGGAATGAGAAATCTTAGAAGATATTATATCAATAATGCCTGCATATATATATTGGAAGGACACCGTTATAAGCGCAGAATTAGCGATTTGATTTGGGGGCATAAAAAATTCACTTGAATATATATACTGATTTATACGATCTGGGGCTTAATTGGGAGTAATTAAATTGAAATTAATTTCTTAAGCCCCAGTACAGGCCCCATCGTCGGGCATAGAGCCCTAAACTATAGAAAGATTTTCGATCAAATTTTATTTTAATGGAGTTAATGGATTTGGGCAACCACCATCAGCCCAATCAGAAACTATTTCTGCATTTTTAAAGTTTACAGTTATAACATTACCATTCCACTCATAATCAACCTCAGCTCTTGGAATGGGGGCGGAAATGTCAGTAAATTTTGCAATGAGATGTTTATTGTGTATACTACCTGACTGATTCGATTGGTCAAATAAACAAAACTTATCATCATCCTGAACAAACTGCAAAACACCTTCACTATTAGCGCCTACACAAGCTAATCTACCAAGATTGCCATCTTTACATATCTCTATATAATGTGTATAGTCCACACTGTTAATTTTATAACTTAAATCTGCAGCATTAGCACTTACCATAATAGCACAGCTGGACATTAAAATTGAATTTGATATTACTATTTTTTTTATTTTACTCATTTTATACACTCTTAAAAGTTTAAACAATATTACATCTATTTGCAAAAATAGATAACAATTTACATGACTTATATAAACTACAAATTTATATAAGTCAGGTCATTTATCTACAGACTCCTAATTATATCATATATTTATCCAGGACCAAGTTATTATGATGTATAGTTTTTATGCTTATTTGGAAAAGCTAGGTCTACTATTAACGAACATAGATATTAAATCTACCAAAAATTAGGAATTAAACACCCTAATTTTGCAGAAGTACTACTAACTTCTCCCAGTACTGAAAGGCCCAATAATTCATTCACTCCAAACCCCCAACAATCCTGGCCATAAGTAGTAGTCACCAAGTTTTCATAACCACCGCTTGATCTGTCATTCGCCAACCATACTCCTACCAAATGATTTAAAGAAACCGAGTTTTGAGATGGTGGTACAATAACAGCACTAAGCACCATAACTGGTCGAAATTTCTTTGGTGGGTGTTTTGGAACAATAAAATAGGTGTAAATCCCTAAGCCATTAGCAGTATGTTTTTTTACATCCTTATCAACCACATAGGAAGCACATCCTACTCTTATCCATACATATTGTGTTTTTGGATCAGTACAAACCCAGTGTAATAAATCGGGAGCATCATAGGGCATTTCAGATTGATAAAAATTAACTAAACCATTTTCCCCATACCATACTGTTTGATAATCTTGAAAATGTTCTACTGCCAATCCGTTTATAGTTACATTATCACCATAAACAATCAGTCCATATTGAGCCGTGTCCTGGCTCCACTTAACTTTACCAAGATCTTGTTTTTGATATAAACTGGCTTTATCATGGTCAGCTCTCCAAATCCATAAATTATCCCCTACCACATAACTAGTATTTATTATAGCTGCTGCTACAGTATGACGCTCTTTACTAGGTAAGCGTGTATCTAGTTGTGTTTCAGCAATTCTAAAATAAATATCATGCAAAAATATTGGATTACTGCTATCACCTGAACTGCTACTTGTTTGTACAGGGCCGACTTGCAACAAACTAGGTGTACTATTATAGCCAGCATCTAAAATAAACCCAGCCAAATCTACGCCAGCTTTTGCAGTCACCTGAATACAACCTTCTGCATTAGTACATACCAAAGAAGGTACCCCTAACCCTAAAACTACAGTGTTGTCATTAGTAATCTTAATCACTCCACCGTCTAAATTATAAACTCCAGGTGCAATTATCAGATTAAGCCCAGCTTTTAGTGATTCATTAATTTTTTTGATCGCATCCTTATCTAATGTAGTGACACCAGCTTGATCTGTTTTACCGCTGTCTGCTGAAACTACAATAAATTGGGAAGATACATCTAATTCTTTAGGAGGCAAAGTTTTAAAATCATCAACGCCTTCAGAATTCCAACGCGTTTGAGGCACCTCTACCTTCCATACTACCGGCGAACTAAAACAGCTATCCGTACAAGTTAAATATGGTTTTTCCTTGCTAATATTGGACTGCTTTATATTAGTTATCGGAAAATTTGGCCACTCATTATCTTTTGGTTGAATGTATGGCTGTGGAGGACTAGCTGGATTAGTAACGGACGTGCCTAGAAAAACGCTATTCCAAATGGCGCCCTCATAACTCTGTGGATCATAACTTTTATATTCAGAGTTCCGACTAATCCATTGTCGCTGCGAGCCTGGCCTAATTATTCCATCGACGATAGAATTCGCCATAAAACCTCCGCTAGAATACCCGCATGCGTAGCCTGGTGCATGCCAATCACAAAGAAGAACATTGCTATCAGGGAGCGCGTTACTTATGAAATGAATGCTTCTAATTGGAGCTGCCTGCGAAACTGCAAATATAAGCGAGCCCATACGTGGATCGTTAGGCCGCTCAATTGAAAAATTCTCAATCCCGCGCCAAAAATTAACTAGCGCCCCTTTTGTTAAACAATGTTCATTTGTAGGATCATCAAAGCAATTTGGATTTCCCCCCAGGTTATATGCTTCAACACCGGGATTTATACTAACATCATCCATATATTTACCCACACCTAAAACTTGGGTATTGTAACCTAAATTAAAAGCTCTAGGATTGCCCCCATCGGTCATTACATATTTGCCTGGCGCTACCAGAACTGCATAATGCTTATTTGAAAATTCATCATTTTGTTGGCCCTGATTTTCCAAATCCTTACCCGTTTGCATTAAAGTTTCTGCATCTTTTACGAAAATAATTCCAGGTTTATTCTCTAAATTTGCTGAAGAAAACTGCTTACTTATTGCCCCCCCAGATATGCCGCCGGCCATTTTAACCGTACTTGCGTTACAGAAATAAGGGCCTATAACCAATAATATTAAGATTAGTTTTTTCACTTTGATTCCTCCTATTGGAAATTTCATTACATAATTGAAGTTAATTAACTTAAACACTATACTAATAGAAACTTATAAAAAAGAAAAGGTAAAAATTTAGGGTGAAAAAATAGGATATGGCGATCGCCTAACAAAGTAGTTGCAGTAGTTTGTTTTATTAGACCTGCCTTAGATTTTATACTTAGTTGATAGGCTGGCGACTAATTATGGACCTGTCCCCTAAATTTTAGGGTGAGTTCTATGAAGTTTCTAAAAATTTGCCAACATACAAGGATATTGCCTCAGGAGGCTTAAAACCAGATAATAATTTCACGGGGGATGTAAAGGACGCCACTACTACAATAGGAATAAGTTCTTTCTTATGCCATACTCATTTTTTGATTAAGCTGAACTATTTTTCTTCCCATAAGTTTGGAGTTGGGATTTCGGTAAAGACACGCTGCAAACCCTCGCGCCAGTCATGACTTAATTTTTTGTAGCTTTTGTTGTGCTCATCAATCCGGCATATTTGTGGCGTAGCAACCCGGTAGCCGGCGCCAGAAATTTTATCTGTCACAGTTAGGCAGGATAGATCAATTGGTAAGCCAACCGATAAATTTGAGCGCATAGTTGAATCAAATGATACCAAAGCACATTTAAGTGCATCGCTAATAGAAATGGAATAATTAATTACCCGATCAAGCATTGGCTTGCCATATTTTGACTCTCCGATTTGAAAAAACGGAGTGTCCCGGGTAGCTTCAATAAAATTTCCTTCCGGATAAACTAAAAATAAGCGTTGTGCTTCATGTTTTATTTGTCCACCTACAATAAATGAGCAGCTAAAATCCACCCCGCCGGGTACTGAAGGTGGCAAATTTGCGGTGACTGTTTTAATTGTATTACCTACTTTTTTTGCTACATCAAACATAGATTCAAGAGTCAAAATATTATTCTCAGCATTTTGCTCAATTTCTCTACGAAGTATAGAAATAATTTCTTGAGTTGTAGCCAGGTTACCGGCATTTAATAAAAAAATTTCACGCTCACCGGAAATGCTAAAGTGGTGCGTCTTCCGGAAAGTGGCTATATTATCTATGCTGGCGCTAGTCCTGCTGTCAGATGCAAAAATAATTCCATCGTTTATTTTAATTGCTACACAATATGTCATAAAAATTCCTTATACGTTTACTGATCGGTAACTAAAGACAGAACGAAAAGCCGCTCTTCACCGCCGCCAATCCGGCTACCGCGGATTGGGCTTGCATCGAGATAATCAAGGCCATAAGCCAGCTCAATATGTTTTTCATCAGCTGAACATTGATTGCTGATATCAAAACTATGCCAGGCATTATTTATCCAAGCTTCAGCCCAGGCATGACTGGCCAGATGGCTGGTATCATCAGTATGTAAATATCCACTTACATAACGTGATGGTACGCCTAAAAATCTTGAGCATGCTAAAAAGATATGTGCGTGATCCTGGCACACGCCTTTACCCAATTTAAAAGCATCGATAGCGCTTGTTTTGGAGTTGGTAACACCACTGCTATAAGCAACATATTTTAGTATTAATGCTGATAATTCGCTAAGGGCAAGTAGTATTTCCTGTAAAGACCCAGCCATTAAACCTTTATCTTTATTTGAAGCTACACTTAAAGCCAGTATTTTCATGTCTGGATTTAGTTCAGTCAAAGGTGTTTCCCTGAGATAGTAAAGAGCCGGTAGTGTTCCCAATTCGGGGTTGGGCATGGCATGCGATACGTCAACCTTACCTGTTGCAATAATTTCAATTTCAGTTGACATTGAGGGGATATTTACACAATGTGTAATATTGCCAAACCAGTCAATATTTTTATTGGCATGTCCCGGGATATTAAGTGCCCAGGTAATTACCTTTTGCCGGTGGTTATTAAAAGGAGTCAGCCGGATAATTTGGATACTCTTATGTACTGGCTCCAGATAGCTATATTTGGTACTATGGTGTACATTTAAAATCATGTTGATACAAAATGCCCTTCTTCAATAGCAACCGCTAAATCAAATACTTCTTTTTGCAATAATTCGATATATGATTTTTGACCGGTTTTATTAATATCATCCAAGCTGTCAAAACGAAGTTTAACCAATAATTGGGCACTTGCTTTAAGTGATGGCCTACGGTTTTGACCGCGGATTAATTGTAATACCCGTTCTGCACGCTCAATGCAACAACGAACACTGCGCGGGATAGTCTTATTAAATAATAAAAATTGCAATACCAATTCCTGGGACGGGATATCTACTACAGTTTCCTGATAGGCTTCAAATGAACCGACAGAACGCAATATAACATTCCAATGATAATAGTCTGACTGATAACTAAATGTACGCAAGGCAACTTCAGCTTCTAAAATTCTTAAGGTTTGATCTGCTCGTTCCAAAAATATACCAAGCCGTATAAAGTGACGGCTTAAATTTGCCGGCATTGTATTATTAATGGTTCCTTGCAATAAAAATGATCGTTGTTGCAGCCACTCCTTGAATAAAGGTAAAGGTTGCTTTTGCCAGCTATTAAAGTCTAACCATGTCTGGTTTATTACTTCCCAGACCTGACTACTCATCCGGCTGCGTTCCGAACGGGCGTTTTCACGCGCCATTTCCAAGCAGTATTTAATAGAAGCAGGGCTAGCACCTGCAATTATAAAATTAGTGACATTTTTCATGTTTAGACTCTGGTTTTGTTGGGAAAACTCAGTAGAGGTACTTTGAATTTGTAGTGGCAGGCTATATAGCTTATCCAAATCACCATTAAACGGGATCCCGGGTTGAAAGCATGCATTTAATAACCTGGCAGTAGATTCGGCACGTTCAAAATAACGTGCCATCCAGTATAAATTTGAGGCAGTTCTACTAAGCATGACGGTCTCCGTTTGCTTTATCCGGATTTAGTATCCAGGTGTCTTTTGTACCGCCGCCTTGTGAGCTATTTACAACCAATGAGCCTTCTGTTAGTGCGACCCTGGTTAAACCACCGGGGGTAATCCGGGTTTTTGCACCGCATAACACAAATGGCCTTAGATCAATATGGCGAGGTTTTAAATTTTCATCCAGCCAGATTCCGCAAGTTGAAAGATTGAGAGTAGGCTGAGCGATATAATTTTCCGGTTTAGCTTTTATAATATGCGAAAATTTTTCACGTTCAGCTTTGGTGCTGGTAGGACCAATTAACATTCCATAACCACCAGCGCCATGAACTTCTTTTACTACTAATTTGTCGAGATTATCTAAGGTATATGCCAAATCATGAGCATTAGATAAAATCCGGGTTGGTACATTTTTTAGAATTGCTTCTTCGCCCAGATAAAATTTAATCATATCCGGGACATACGGGTATATTGATTTATCATCAGCCACTCCGGTCCCTAAGGCATTTACCAAAGCTACCCCGCCGGCGCGATAAGCCTGGATCAGTCCTGGTACACCTAAATATGAATTTGGGTTAAGTGCCAGTGGGTCAAGAAATGCATCATCAATCCGACGATATAAAACATCAACTTTTTGCGGTCCATATATAGTACGCATCCATACACTATTATCTTTTACAAATAAATCACGCCCTTCAACTAGTGGCACGCCCATTTCTTTGGCTAAAAATGCATGTTCATAGTAAGCGCTATTATATGGACCGGGTGTTAGAACGGCCATAGTTGGGTTTTCGCAAAAAGCTGATTCTTTTAAAGTTTTACGTAAATAAGATGGATAATGTTCAACTGGTGCAATATCATATTTATTAAAAAGTTTGGGAAAAAGACGTTGGCTCATGCTTCTATTTTGTAACATATATGATACACCGCTTGGTACGCGCAAATTATCTTCAAGGACATAATAATTGCCATCACTATGGCGGATTAGGTCAATACCGCAAATATGTGCATACATATTATTTGGAATATTATGATTCAACATACAGGCCATAAATCCGGCATTTTTATAAATTTTGCTTTGTGGAATAATTTTTTCTTTTAGGATACGGCCATCATGGTAGATATCATTCAAGAACATGTTCAAGGCACACACTCTTTGTTCCAGGCCTTTATGCAAGTATTCCCATTCACTTGATGTAATAATTCTGGGAACTGGATCAGATGGGATAAGGCGTTCTATACCTTCTTCTTTATCATTTAAGGTAAAGGTAATACCAATTTTTCTAAAAATCAGGTCAGCTTCAGACATTTTGGCGTCCAGGTAGCCAGCCGGACATGATTTTAACCATTCAAGATATGCTGCATAGTGAGCTTTTACAGTTTGGTCTTGATTAAAAATTTCATCAAACATTAGCATTATCCCTATACATAATATTTAACTATAATTTGATGTTCTTCAAGAATTTTGGCTACATTTGCCAAAAATTCCTCACTAACCGATGAAACATTATCTCCCTCCGGTAGAGCCGGGTGTCTGGCTGTAGAATACATTAATACACCGGCTATGTATGGTTTAACATCAACAATAAATTTTATATACTCATCTATTTCATATGCTGCTGGATTTTTATTCCTTAGTTTAAATAGGCAGGTTTGTACATATGTTTTACATAATGAGCTTGCCAGGATCAAGCGTTTTTTAATGCTATCTATACTTAAACTTACCTGGTTTGTAGCAGTTATGCCTGCTTCAGTAACGCTATCAATTTTAAACCAGGTCTCACCATTATTCTGACTCATAAGTTTTAATCCATCTATTACCTGTGGTTTATCAATTTCACTTCCATTAGTAATTAGAATTGTTTTGATATTATTACCCAGATTATATTTTAAACGAAGTTTTGCAATAATTTGGATTACCTGGGTAAATTGCGGTGAAAGCGTCGGTTCACCATTGCCGGAAAGACTAATATCATTAAAGCGCGCCAAATTTTTAGGCGCATATTTTTTAATAAAATCACCATTTATAATCCAGTTAAGCATTTCGTCCAATTCAGCTTCAATCCTTACTGGGTCCACATCATTTGGTTTACCCCTTACTAAACCCTCAACTTGGCAGTAAATGCAGCGCCAGTTACAGGCATTATTTGTATTGAGGTTTATGCCTAATGAAACACCCTGGGCGCGCCTTGAGACAACCGGATATACATAAGTATATTTTGCAAAAATGCGGGAGTGGTCGGTAATAGTTAATCTGGTCATAAAATTAAGCGGTGGTTAAAAATAAAAAGCCGGCAACCAGCCGGTGAGGAACTAATTAAACATGCATAGTTAAACATGTTATATTATAAAAGAAACTCGAGTTTCTTAAAGTGGGAAAATTTCCCACTTAACTATTGTTCCTTATGTTTAGTAATAAGTAAAATCGGGATATCAGAATCATGCGCTATATCTTCGGCAACACCACCGGTGATAAAGTGTGAAAATGATCCCAGATGATGTGAGCCCAGTATAAATAATTCTGCCCCCCAGCTTTTTGCATCATCAATAATTAAAGTGGCTAAATCAGAGCCGTAGTTTTCAAGCAGGGTAACTTCTGCATCAACGCCCTTAGCTGCAACAGTTTGTTTTACATGTTCCAAAAATTTATTGGCGATAGATAATAATGTGTCTTTCAGCTCGGCAACACCAATCATTTCAATCCCAAAGGTAATTTGTTCCAAATTAACTACATGAACGATACGTAGTTTTGCACCACAACTTTTGGCTAATTCAAGAGACTCATTTAATACTTTTTCTGAGACATCAGAGTTGTCAATCGGGGTATAAACTTTCTTGAACATGATACTAATCTCCTTTTAGTTTTGTATATAGATATTATAGTGTATATTTAATCCAATATGTAAATTTATTTCCGTCTGCTTTACTCTTTAGTTATCTCCCTTTGTTGTCATTTCCGCGCAGGCGGAACCCAGGTATCTCCAGGTCTTGTCCCGAGGGTGGCAGGTAGCTTATTGTGCTTCTACTGAAGCTAATGCCACCATATTTACTATGCGCCTGACGGATGAAATAGTACTAATAATATGTGCTGGCTTGTTCAATCCCATTAAAATTGGCCCGACAGTTACTCCATCTGGTGAAGAAACCCTAAGTAAATTATAGGAAATATTTGCAGCTTCAATATTTGGCATAATTAGTAAATTGGCCGGGCCGATTAAATTTGAATCAGGCATAACCTGTTTACGGATTGCCGGCATAAGTGCTGAATCGCCATGCATTTCCCCATCTATCTCAAGATCCGGTATTGCGGCTTTTAGCATTGGTAGGAGGCTTCGCATCTTTTCGGCACTTTCAGACTGCATATCCGAACCAAAACTACTATGCGATAATATTGCAGCACGTGGGCGGATACCAAATTGTTTAATTGTATGGACAGCATGCTTTGTGATGTTGCATAGCTCTTTAGCACTTGGGTTACGGTTTACAAAAGTATCCGTAATAAAAATATTACCATGTGGCAGGATAAGAGCATTCATTGCTCCGGCAATCTTATCCTCATTGTCATAGCCAATAATATTGCTGAGAATTTTATAATGATCGTGAAATTTGCCGGCAGTACCGCAAATTAATGCATCAACCACGCCCCGGTGTAAAAGTAGCGCACCAATTAAGGTGGAGTTCCTGATTAGCTCGTGTTTAGCCATTTCAGTTGAAACTCCTTTACGTTTCATCAAATCATAATAGTATGACCAGTAGTCTTTAAAGCGTGGGTCGTTTTCATTATTAATAATAGTAAAATGTTTGTCCGGACGGATACGTAAGCCAAGTTTTTCAATACGTTGTTCAATTACCCAGGCTCTTCCTATCAAGGTTATTCTAGCCAAATTTTGGTCGATTATTTCCTGGGTAGCGCGTAAAACCCGCTCATCCTCGCCTTCACAAAGTACCACTTGTTTTGGGTTTTTGCGTGCCATAGAAAATACCGGGCGCATAAACATATTAGATTTATATATGTATTGGTTTAGATGTGATAAATATGCCTCCATATCTTTTATCGGGCGGGTTGCAACGCCGGTATCTTCTGCAGCTTTTGCAACTGCGGGGGCTATTACCCGGATAAGCCGTGGGTCTAATGGTTTAGGTATTATATATTCACGACCAAATTGTAATTCCTCCCCACCATAAGCATTTGCCACCAATTCAGTTGGCTCCTGGGTTGCAAGATTGGCAATAGCATGTACTGTGGCTATCTTCATTTCTCTGTTAATAGTTGTAGCCCCTACATCGAGAGCTCCACGAAAGATATAAGGGAAACACAGGGCATTATTTACCTGATTTGGATAATCGCTTCTACCGGTTGCAATAATTGCATCAGGGCGTACTTGTTTAACCAGTTCAGGCATAATTTCGGGTGTTGGGTTAGCCAGGGCAAATACAAGCGGATCTTTAGCCATTTTTATAATCATTTCCTGGGTTGCGGTATCCGGGCCGGATACACCCAGAAAAATATCTGCATTTTCTATAGCATCAAGTAACGTACGGTAATGGGTTTTTTGGCAAAATTCTTTCTTTGTCGCATCTATTTTATCCTCACGTCCTTCATAAATTACACCTTTAGAATCGCAAACAAAAATATGTTTTTTCTTTGCACCTAAATCAATTAAAAGATTCAGGCATGCAATAGCCGCAGCTCCGGCTCCGGATACAACTATTTTTACATTGCCGATTTTTTTGCCAACAATTTTTAAGGCATTAATTACACCTGCAGCAACGACAATTGCGGTTCCATGCTGATCATCATGAAATACCGGGATTTTCATTCGTTCTCTAAGCTTTTGCTCGATTATAAAACACTCGGGGGCTTTTATATCTTCTAAATTAATCCCCCCAAAAGTAGGCTCTAAAGCTGCTACAGCATCAACAAATTTATCAATATTAGGTTCGTTTACTTCAATATCAAATACATCAATACCGGCAAATTTTTTAAATAAAACCCCTTTACCCTCCATAACGGGTTTTCCGGCTAAAGCACCGATATTGCCTAAACCCAGCACTGCGGTACCGTTAGTAATTACGCCAACTAAATTACCTTTATTAGTATAGTCGTATGCTGTTAGCGGATTTTTTTCAATCTCAAGACATGGTGCCGCAACGCCTGGAGAGTATGCCAGGGCTAGGTCACGCTGGGTTGCAACTGGCTTTGTCGGGACCACCTGGGTTTTCCCGGGAACCGGATGCTTATGGTATTCTAAAGCATCAATAGTTAGTTGCGCGTCGAGATGAAATTTATTTGTCACTTTATATTCCTAATAATAGATTAAGTATGTTATTCTACTACCTTATAAGAACAGATTGAGGGAAAAAGATGTTGCAGCGCATTGTTAGGGTATTTCCAAGCAGAATATCGCCCCCAATTAGAGCGTCATCCCCAACTTAGTCGGGGATCCGGATAAAGGAATAATTGGTTGTGAGAGTTTTAGGAATTGATCCCGGCTTACGAAATACCGGGTTTGGGGTGGTTGAAGTGGTGGGTAATAAGCCACATTACATTGCATCAGGGGTGGTAAGTACAAATTCAGGTGAAGCCTTACCTTTACGCATAAAAACCATCTTAAGCGGGATATCTGAGATAATAAAAGAGTATACACCAGAAATTGCCTGCATTGAAAAAGTATTTGTTAATGTTAACCCCCAATCTACATTACTTTTAGGTCAAGCGCGGGGAGCGGCAATTGCTGCCTGTGTTTTACATAATTTGGCAGTTACTGAATATACAGCACTACAGGTGAAACAATCTGTGGTAGGTTATGGACATGCCGAGAAAGAGCAGGTGGCAAAAATGGTTAAGTTATTTTTAAATTTAAGTGGTGCGCCCAGAAAAGATGCTGCCGATGCATTAGCTATAGCGCTAACCCATATAAATTATGCTAAAGTATCAAAAGTATTTCATATGAGCGCTACTAAAAAAGGCCGCTTAATTGGTTAAGATTATATTGCAAAAATGATAAATACCCACTAGAGCTTTGCCAGTAAAGGCAATAAAACGGGAACAATGATTGATAAAATCATCCCACTGGAAATTGCTATTGGTACAATTTGTTCACCCAGGTTTTCCTTGATAATTGGTAAAGAAAAATCCATTGCTGTTGCACCACAATACCCGACTATAGCCGTAGGAAATAATCTACCAATACTGGGTAATAAAATAATTGCGATTAATTCCCTTAAAAAGTCTATAAAAAATGCAGCTGTACCAAAATTTTGGTCAATTAACCTGGTATCGAGGATTCCGGAGAGCGAATACCAGCCAAACCCGCAAGAAAGAATTAGGCCATTTTGTAGCGGCAGGTTTAAAATCCACGCTCCAACTGCACCGCCAGCTAGAGAGCTTATTATAATCAGTGTGCTGATTTTTAAGCCGGTTTTATTTAGGAAAATATGTTTAAGTGCTATATTTTGTAAGCGTAATTGTCGGCCAATAATAAACAAAACAATAAACAGGATGCTGCTAATTAATGGATTAATTATAGTTAATTTTATACGCAACAGGCGACCCAGGCCAATACCTAGGAGAACCAATAAGATGTACTTAGAGCTTTCTTGGATAAAAACGGTATAGTTGGGGTACCTCTTTGCATTAGAAGGTTTCGGTTTATAAAAGGAATTTTTAATAAACAAACTAATAGCTAAAAAATTAAAAATAAATAAAATAAAAGTAAAAGTTATAAAAATTTTACCTATATGTATAAATTGAATATATAAATCATCAGTATATGAGCCAAATTCATATCCCATAATCATTAAAATAAACATAACATTAGCAAAAAGTATTTTACTTAACAAATTGTCTTTTATTGGAATTTTTTTGATGCTATAGCCAAGTAGTATGGCAAATAAGATGCTAATTAATTGTAAAATTTCTTTTTCCTCTAAGGTATAGTTTTAAAAAATTGGTTGAAATATGCTACAGCCAAATTTATCTCAATGTAGATTAACCAATGTGTAATGCTACGTTAACAATATTGTTTACGATTGATTGGTTAGCTTTTAGTTTTTCTATTTCATCAAATGTGATATCAACTAGTTTTTTATATTCAACAATTACGCCATATTCGTGTTCAAGGATAAATTTGCTATAACGAATAGCCCGGTCAATAAGTTTATAATTACTGGGTTTTAGAGAAAGCATCATATTACCGCTAAAATAATCCAGGCAACCCAACATAAGGGTTGAATGACTATTAAGGCAGAGTTTGTATAAAATTGTAGCATGGCATAAATCATCAGGCATCTCAAAGTGTATTTGTTCATTTTCTAATTTAATTGATAATATATTGCTGTTAATCATCCAGGTTTCTGCATGCTGTTTTCCGGGTAAATGCTTGCCCTTGGAACGGGCGCTATTTGCTGATAAATCAAAGCCATTGATATAAGCCGAAGTGGTAACCGGAAAATTTTTCCAGTCTAAACAAGTTGGTTTATCTCCTAGCAAAAACCTCCAAGCATCCTGACTTGAGGTCGTGTTAACCAGGTTTAGGTAAAATGGGCTATATCTGGTGGTTGTATCAAAATTATTTTCATATACCGGCAAATTAAATGTTGGCGAACGTTCTGTAGTATCTGCTAAAATGCTCAAGCCAAGGATGGCATCATTAGTATGGTATAAAATATATTCATTATTTTTTAGAAACCTAGCTTCAAGTGCAGTGAGTTTACTTATGTTTTCCAGGGGGAAAGCGCTTATTAGGTTAGTTATTTTATCAAGTTCGGTTTTTACATTGATATCTGGTTTACATAAGGCAATACCGAGCGCAATTTGCATTGCTGTGGTTGCTTGTAATCTGGTACTGCCAGTTAGTGCCATTGGCCCTACATCTAGCTCCAGGGCATGCAAGTTTTTATTTGCAATTATGTGCTTTGGATTTCTTTCAAGCAAGGATTTTTTTGAATTATTAAATACTAGGTAAGGCTTTTGTTTGCTATGAGTAGTTGCATATTCTACGGCAGCAAGAATAAATGGCGATTCACCGCTGGCGCTTAGTCCAATTAGCAAGTCATTTTGACTAAATCCTTGTTGGGTTAATTGATTAATTCCAAAATCAGCATTATCCTCAAATTGTTCTACAGATTTGATTAACGAGATATCTCCAGCGGAACTAACACAAGTGATTCTTTTTGATATGCCCGGGTTATAGTGTTCCCATAAGCGCTTTAACAACATAGCCAGCCTACCGCTGGCACCACAACCAATTAAAAATATTTTACTATTACCTGTTAATAGCGTTTTTATATTTTGCTGTAAAAGTTCTATGTCCGGCAGATATTTTTGCATGGCTAAAATAGCATCTAGTTCAGCTTGTTTAAATAGAGTATACGCCTGTGTCAGATTATCGTGGCAAAGCTTAGATAGATCGTGTGTTTTGGGATTTGGTGCTTCGGTAGTCAGGCTATCTTTTAAAAACCGTTCATGATTTTGCCAAAACTCGGCTTTAGTAATAGATTTATCCATCAGTATCTTTCAGTGAAAAATTACTCTAGTACGTGGAGTATGAGTTAGTTATTGTCTAGCATTAGTTTGATACCTAGTAAAACCAGTTCCGGGACGATGTGGTTAAAAATCTTTGTCTTTACAAATAAATTTGAAAATCCACCGGTAGCAAAAATTATTGGTTTTTGCTGCATATTATTTTCTATAGTCGCATTTTCTATTAACAGCCTGGCAAGACCCAGCTGGGCATAATATATCCCGGATTGGATTGCTGTTTTGGTATTTTTACCAATTGCTGTTTCCGGTTTTACAATATCTACGGCAAATAATTTGGCCGTGTTGCTATGTAAGGAATCCATCATCAGGCGGATACCTGGTGCAATTGAAGCTCCTAAAAACTCACCTTTTGGATTAATATGGCAGCAGGTTGTTGCCGTACCAAAATCAAAAATTAGTAAATCTTTATTAGGAGCCATAGATCTTGCAGCAATTGCTCCGGCAATTAAGTCGGCCCCTACTTCATTAGGGTGTGATGTTTTTACCGACATGCCAGTTTTAACCCCGGGTTGTAAAAATAACGGTGGATGTTTTAAGTATTTTATACAGGCAGCCCGAACTGTATAATCAATAGAGGGCACCACAGATGCAATGCCAATTTTTTCAATATCATCATGGTTAATATTATTTTCGCGAAGCACGCTTCGAATAAATACGCCTAATTCATCCGAAGTGCAAATTTTCTTTGTATCATAACGAAATTGTAACAGCAGTTTATCTTTATTAAAAATACCACCACATAATTGTGAATTACCAATGTCCAGGCATAATAACATGAAAATTTCCCCTAATTACTTCTTTGCATTAAATTCCTCAGTAATATGCTTTAAAATAAATTTTGCAATATTACTTTTACTATCCACTCCAGATGCAAATTCGGTAAAGTCTTTGTTAATTATTGTAACCTGGTTTGTATCCTGGTTAAAAACTTTATTATTACTTACATCATTAGCTATGATTATATCCAATTGTTTATTAATTAATTTAGCTTTAGCGTATTGTATCAAATTATTGGTTTCAGCAGCAAAACCTGCAATGAATAGTTTTGGGTATGTAGCTCGCATGGTTTTTAGTATATCTGGTGTTTCTACCAAATCCAAACTAACACTTTTTGTTTTTTTAATTTTTTGTTGGCTATAAGTTGCTACTGTATAATCACAAACTGCTGCTGCACCAATAAAAATATCGGCATTTGCTGCCAATTTCAAGCTAGCATTTAGCATATCCGCACTGCTGATTACCGGATTAATAGTAGACCCAATAGGTATCGGTAAACTACTGGCGCTAATCAGGCTCACGCGAGCACCAAGAGAGATAGCATGTTCTGCCAGGGCGTAGGCCATTTTACCAGAGCTATGGTTGGAAATATAGCGGATTGGGTCAATCATTTCTTTGGTGCCACCGGCTGTTATAACTATGTGTTTTTTGGATAAGATATGTGCTTGCGGATTAATTAAAGTATCAAATTTTTCTAAAATTTCTTCAACTTCAATCATGCGACCCATATCATTATCGCCACAAGCCTGGAGACCACTTGCCGGGCCCCAAATGGTAAAACCATGGTGTTTCAATATTTGTAAATTCTTTTGGGTAAGACTATTTTTCCACATTAATTTATTCATAGCCGGGATAATAATTTTACTTGCATCACTGGCAAGGACTGTTGCAGTGAGTAAATTATCTGCAAAACCTTGGCTTAATTTTGCAATTGTATTGGCACTTGCCGGAGCAATTAAAATATGATTAGCCCACTTGCCAAGATTTATATGTTGCATTACCTGATCATACGAGTTATACTCAAAGCTATTATCCAGATACACATCAGCCCCCATAGCAGATATAGCAATGGAGGTAACAAATTTTAGCCCATCTTGGCTAATAATAACTTTACATTTATAACCTTTTTGGCTTAGTTTATGAACTAAATGCGGTATTTTTATGGCTGCAATACTGCCACTAATACAAATAAGAATGTTTGACACAAATTTATCCTACTGTCTGCAAATCCTTAGCATAAGTGTTTTTTGAGGTAAGCAAAACTATTACCATTAAGATACTAATTATAAAACCTGATGCTATTGTGTTTGTAATAAATATTTGTTTATTTTTAATCCAACTTAAAAAAAATAAATTAAAGATAACCGCGCTACCACGACCTAAAGCATATAAAGTATTACTTGCGGTATTTCTTATATTCGTGGGATATTCTTTATTAATCATTTGTATCCATATAGTTGGTAGACCACCGCCAATTAGGCCCAGGATAAAATTGTAAGCAAAAAATATATGGTCGTTAACTAATATAAACGTTGGAACAGATATAAAAAATGTAAGCAGGGTTAACCAGATGAAGCTCCGGTAGTCTTTAAAATAATTAACAATATAACTACATAAAAAAGTGCTGACAATATTGCCTAAAAAGAAACCAATCAAAAGTATAGCTACTGCTCGTTGCAAACTAAAAGAAATTGGCATAAAGCTAGGCAGCATAAACATAGCGGTAATAATAAAATTAAATGGTACGATAATAATAAATAATTTGAGTAGTTTTATAAATTGTCCGGGAGAGTTAATCAATAATAGAAAATTTCCCGGGCTTTGGTTTTGAGCCAATAGAAATAACCTGGATTCTAATATTTGCTTTCTAAAAACATATAAAATTATTCCAATAATACCACCAAATATAAACATTATTTGCCATGAGAATTTATTACCAATATAAACTGCACAGATGCCACCTAAAATTCCGGATAAATAAAGTAATTTGGTCGCAGTAGTTGTATTTTTAGTGCTAAGTAATTCAGCAATTAAAACACTGGAGGTAGCAAATTCTGTAGCCAAGCCAAAACCTGAAACAAAGCGTAAAAATGTGAAGAAAAAAATTGATTTAGTAAAAACACTTAGTATAATTGCGATCGAATAAATGAGTATGCTATAGCGAATAATATAGGAGCGCCCAAATTTATCGCCAAGGATTCCAAAAGTAATAGCACCTAATATTATTCCAACCGTATACCAATTGGAAATTGTGAGGTATAAATGTTGGATTTCAATACTATTGGTGATATGAAATAGGTCTTTAATTACATTGGTGTAACAAGCAGAGAATATAGTTAGATCGTAGAAGTCAATAAAATAACCAAAGCATAATAATACAATAGTTAAAATTAAACTTTTATTGTGCATGGTATCTGTTGTAGGCATAATCAGATCCTTAAAGTCGTTGCCTATCATTGCCAAAGCAATAGTGTTGCAATTTAAAAATTAAATAGTAATTAAGCTCCCTGCTAAAAAGTCAGGTGCAAACCAGCATTATTCTAGCAAAAATTATAGTAAAAGGTTAAAAATATTTATATTTTCTTGCCTCCCTACTGATGATAAAGATTGCGGGTTTGTGTTTAAAAAAGTTGAGTAAATGTCGATAAGTCTGCCAGGAATAATTTTTCAGCATTTCAGCAAATACCCCCTGCAAGCAGGGGGATAGAGTAATTCATGACAAAGCCCGAAGTGGATGGTTAGCCTAACTCTCTTCTGCATCTTTGCAGATCATTTCCCCTTCATAACCTCCATAGCTCACAGATTTATTTCCTATAATACTCTTACTAAATGTCATATGCATATCAACATTCCATTTATCCCCACTCCCGTGCGTCATATCAATCCAACTCTCAAGAGAAGCGTTGTCTTTAGTGGCTATCTCTTGTATGACTCCATTTTGAACTTGTATATTAAAATCATGGGGAGCAAACGTAACAACTTGGTCTGGAAGAGGCTTATCTCTTCTTCGAATCATTTTTAACTTCAAAGTGTCCTTAATATTACCAGGGGTATATTTAATTTTAACATAGACGGCATATTTATCAATAGAGTGTACGGCACTCCCGTCCTCCCATTGTTTACTTATTCTAACATCCACATCATTACATATTAGTTCTACCCCATGGGCGGTTGCGACGCAAAGTAGCAAAAGCAAGCTAAATAAATAGTTTTTTGAGTTCATGTTTCTATCCTCTAATATAATGCAAATTATTACATGCCGAAATAGCCATTTATTGGTAGTATAAACTAAAGTATAAGAAAATAAAATACGGAATTTCAGTATGGAAAAAAGAAAGGCTGAAGATAATTTGAGTAGTGGCAAGAAATAAAATTAAGTAAATAGTTATAAGCATGTAAGGACTAATTCTGCAAGGGATAAATATTGTTTTTGTCCATGCAGGGATAACCCTATCTGGCAATTACGGTTAAATGTGACACCAATCTCACATTCTTTAATTTGGTCGGCTAATGAAGATAGTGCAGATTCATTTAATTCTGGAGTAGTAAAGCCTATACGACCGGCAAATCCGCAACAATTAATATTATACGGAATAATTATTTCACTGGCAAAATTAGTAAGTAGTTTTATGATTTTTTCTGATTGCCCAAGCTTTATGCTGCTACAATCTATATGTAGGGCAATTTTATGATATTTATTTTTGATGCATAGTTTGCCTAAGTTTGTTTCTATAATGTCTAAAATAGAAGTTAATTGCCCGTGAGTACTTTGTAATGTATTATGAAAACAACTGCTATTATCAATTAGAACCGGCAAGCGGCTATTAATAATAATTTTATTTAGCTGATTTTTTTTGCCTAGCCTAAGTTTAGGGGTGTCTACAGAATCAAATATTTGTCCGCAGCAAAGATTAGCAAGGTATTCGGGATATATGATGGTATATCCTATATGTTCTAGTAGGTGATGAACTGCATTGCGGTCACCTATATTATTATTGTCAGCAAAAATACGGTTGTTGCAGCTTGGGATATACATAATTTTTTGCTTGTTATCGCCTTGTATGACAGCAGTGGGTTTAAATACAGCATCTTGCGTTTGTGGCATACTGGTTGGATAAATTGGCATAATTGGTATAACTTTATGTATGCTACGACTAATTTGGTAGGTATTATTTTTACCGAATAATCTACCCGTAAAGTTGGTAATAGTTAGTAAATGGCGATTAAAGGCCACAAAAAGATTAAAGTTTTTGGCCAGGAAAGAATTTAATAACGTCTTGGGTTTTTGTTTTAGCCCAAGTATAAATTTACCGGTATCTATACCAACCGGGCATTTATTTGCACATAAGCCGGTAGTTGCGCAAGTATCAATTCCATAATATTTATATTGCCGGATAAACTTCTTATATAAATTTTTATGAGTTGCTTTAAAAGTATTTATATAGCGATAGACACTAATTCTCTGCCTTGGTGTAAGAGTTAGATTTCTTGATGGACAGACACTTTCGCAAAATCCACATTCAATACATTTATCTACAATCAAATCGGCAGTAGGTAATTGTTTTAAATTTTTAAGATGTATATTGGGATCACGACTTAGAATTACATCCGGGTTTAGGATATTATTTGGATCAAGCAATGTTTTAATCTGCCACATTAAATCATATGCAAATTTGCCCCATTCCAATTCTATAAATGCTGCCATATTCCGTCCGCACCCATGCTCTGCTTTCAAAGAACCACGATAGGTATTAACAGTACTTACAATACTGTGCATAAATTGATTATAATTATCAATTTCGGCTTGAGTATTGAAATTTGGTGTAAATATAAAATGGATATTACCGGCTAAAATATGCCCAAAAATTGCAGCGTTAGTATAGTTATGTTGCTTTAAAAGATCACGTATTTGGGTGACTACTAAGGGTAAGTCGGGTATAGAAACTGCGATATCTTCAATAATTACTGTAGAATCTGCAGGCCTGTAACCTCCAACTGCGGGTAAGATCCCGCGGCGCATGTCCCAAAGCTCCTGGCTAATTCTATTATCACTGCTAAATTGAACCTGATGAACTACCTGATGCCGATTTATGATTAATTGCATCTGACTAATTTTTTGATTTAATCCGATTTCTGAATTTGCTGATATCTCGATAAGGATAGCTGATGTATCATGACCTAAATTAGGCGGCAAATAATTGGGATTTTTAATACTTGCTTTTACTGAATTAATAGAAGTAATGTCCAATAATTCGATGGCATCAACAGTTATATCTTTAAATGCCTGGGATAGATTAATTATTTGTTCAAGGTTATCACAATAGATTAGGCTAATAGCTTTGTATGGGTTATCAGCAACACAATTATAGGTGATTTCGCTAATAAAGCCAAGGGTTCCTTCAGAGCCAACCATTAGATGAGCTAATATATCTACCGGATCATTAAAATCGATAAAAGCATTTAAGCTATAACCCGAAGTGTTCTTTATTCTAAATTTATGTACAATAAATTCTACTAAACCAGGATCATTATGAATCTGTCTATGAATATTTTTAATTCCATTGATTAGAACCGGATTTTCCTGGGCAAATGTTTTTTTGCTAAGCTCATTTGCGGTATCTAACATACTCCCGTTAGCAAGGATTAGTTTTATACTATACATGGTTTGATAAGTATTTTGAGCTATTCCACAACACATGCCGCTAGAATTATTAGCTACAATTCCACCGATTTTGCATGCATTTATTGACGCCGGATCCGGGCCAATTTTAGTACGGTATGGCTTTAGGAATAAATTTGCATTTGCGCCAATAATTCCTGGCTCGAGGCTTATTTGTTGCCCCTTATTATATATGGTGTATTTTTGCCAGGAGTTATTAGAAAGCACTACCAGTACTGAGTCAGTAATAGCCTGTCCAGACAGGCTGGTACCGGCAGCGCGAAAGGTAAGTGGTATGTATAATTTATTTGCCAGCACAAGTAGTTTTTGTACTTCGGTAGCATTTTCTATAAGTATTACCAGCTTGGGTGTCATCCGGTATAAACTGGCATCTGTGCCGTAAGCATAGCAGAGGAAATGATCATCAATTATTCTTGATCTGTCAATGAATTGGTGTAATTGTTTTATAAATTGTTTCATATTTAGTTTGTCTAATGGCAAATTACATCATTTTAGCCTAAAATTCCAATGGACATTTACGTATATTGTTAAAAAGATATATAATAGTGATATTTTACAACAGGATAATATTATGGAATTTTATATTGGGGTTGATGGCGGTGGAACTAAGACCCATGCGGTATTAGTAGATAGCAATTTAAAACAAATTGATGAGGCATATAGTGGCCCTGCTAATATTGCTAAAGATGTTGAGGGAGCTTATACATCTATTTGTGCAACGATAGATAGTCTATTAAATAAGCATAATCTACCAATTAAACATATTGGTATTGGTGTTGCTGGGTATTCGGTTATCCAAAATCGTAACATGATCCTGGAAAAGTTACAAAAAAAATATAAGAATATTACACTTAATTCGGATTGCCATATTGCATGTTTGGCAGCGCACAATAATAAAGACGGAGCAATAATAATTTGTGGAACCGGAGTAGTTGCCTATAGCATTTATAATGGAGAAACGAACCAAATTGGTGGTTGGGGTTTCCCGCAGGGAGACTTGGGCGGGGCAGCCTATCTTGGTCTTGAAGCAGCGAGGCTATTATGTAAAGCCATTGATGGGCTAATTCCTTGGAATCAAACCTTAAGAGAATTATATACTGAATTTTTTGAACAAAATAAACATGAGTATAAAGCGTGGCTGATAAAAGCAAAACCATCGGATTATGCAAGAATAACTCAATTTATATTTGCAAAACCTATTGATGAATTTAATGGTAATTTGCTAAAGCAAGGAGCAGGTGAAATTTCCGGATTAATTGCTGTACTAAAAAAAGATAATCCCAAAGGTAGCATAAAATTAGTTGGCGGCTTAGCTAACTTGTATATTAATAGTTTACAAAAAAAATATCCAGAGCTAGAACTAAGCCCTATTGCTCCGGCATTGGGTGGGGCCGTTATTGCGACTTCTAGCGTACGGCACTGCTATTAAGGATATAGGCTTAGCCGGTACTACCAGGTTTCGATCTTCATAGTGTTAGTCCCACCAATCTCATGTAGATTATCACCGCAGGTTATTAATACAGTATCACCATTTGCAATTAACTTGCTATTTAATAAAGTTTTTTTTGCTTCTACGCGCAAGTCTGTAGTGTTTTTGGCTTTATTATCCACCATAATTGGATGTACATTATTATATAATGCCATTTGCTGTGCTGCTTTAATTGAGTCTGTCAATGCATAAACCGGGATACCTATATTAATGCGGGATAACCATAGTGCTGTTGCCCCAGACGTAGTTAGCGCAATAATTGCCTTAGCTTGTAAGTGATATGCACTAAATAAAGTAGACATGGCAACGGCCTGATTGATATACTCAAATTTCTGCCCGGATAAATCCAGGTCAAGCGATACTTCGCGGTTTTTTTCTGCTTCAATACAAGTGCGTGACATAACTGATACTGCAGCAACCGGATAGGCACCACTTGCTGTCTCTGCGGATAACATTACTGCATCAGTGCCATCAAGTACTGCATTGGCAATATCCGATACCTCGGCTCGCGTTGCAACCGGGCTGGTTATCATTGATTCAAGCATTTGTGTTGCAACAATAGTTAATTTATTATATTTACGAGTAATTTTTATCATACGTTTTTGGAGTGCCGGCACCTGGGCATCGCCCATTTCAACTGCCAGATCACCGCGGGCAACCATAATGCCATCACAAGCTTTTGCAATTTGTTCCATATTGGTGATTGCTTCCACGCGCTCTATCTTGGCAATTACCCGGGCATGACCGTTATGGGTGGCAATTAGGGTACGGGTAAGTGCAATATCCGTGGCATCCCGCACAAATGAGACGGCAATGTAGTCCAAATTGGAGTGGCAGGCAAATTCAATGTCGGAAAAATCTTTAGTGGTTAATGCCGGGGCAGTTAGCCCGCCGCCTTGTTTATTAATGCCTTTATTATTGCTTAAGATACCGGCCTGGATTACTTTAGTAAAAACCTTGCTCCCCTGTACTTTTTCTACAATAAGTGCAATTTTACCATCATCCAAAAGTAATGTATCGCCGGTAGTTACATCTCCGGCTAATTGGGCATAATCTACGCCAACTATTTGGTCATTTCCCAGCTCTTTATAGGCGCAATCCAAAACAAAGGATTGCCCTGGTTTTAGTTCAATTTTACCCTCGGCAAATTTGGATATACGAATTTTGGGTCCTTGCAAATCTCCCATAATAGCGATAGCTTTGTCTAGTTCTTTGGCAACTGTACGAACATTATCAATGTTGTGCTGCTGTACTTCACGGGTACCATGCGAAAAATTAATCCGAAACACATCAACTCCGGTATTAATTAGTTGTTTGATCATTTCCGGTGTGTTAGAAGCTGGACCTAGTGTAGCAATGATTTTAGTTTGTTTCATTTTTGTTTCGCATTCATCAGGGCGATTGTATTATCCAGCATGCGATTAGAAAAACCCCATTCATTATCATACCAGCTAAATACTTTAACAACTTTATCAATAACCCTAGTTTGGGTCAGGTCAAAAATAGATGAATGTGTATTATGATTAAAATCGATTGAGACTAAAGGTTCATTATTAACCGATAAAATCCCTCTTAATTTACCATTTGCCGCTTCTATAATTGCATTGTTAATTTCATCTTTACTTGCAGCGCGTTTAGCCGTAAATGTCAGATCAACCAAAGACACATTGGGTGTTGGGACCCTAATTGACAAACCATCTAGTTTGCCGTTTAATTCCGGTAAAACCAGGCCAAGAGCTTTGGCTGCCCCGGTTTTAGTTGGGATCATAGACATGGTAGCAGAACGCGCACGTCTTGCATCGCTATGATAGGTATCGGTTAATACCTGATCATTGGTATATGAGTGAATAGTTGTCATTAATCCACTTTCTATTCCCAGCAAATTATTTAGTACCTGGGCAACAGGGGCTAAGCAATTGGTTGTACATGATGCATTGGAAATAACAGTCATATCTTTTGTAAGTACGTGATGATTAACTCCAAATACTATTGTGGCATCAACATCGTCTCCACCGGGAGCAGAGATAATTACTTTTTTAGCTCCGGCTTCAATATGCGCGCTTGCCTTTTCTTTGGAAGTAAATAATCCGGTACATTCTAAAACTACATCAACTCCCAGATCTGCCCATGGAAGTTGGGCTGGATTTCTCTGGGCAAAAAATTTAATTTCCTGAGAATCGATATTTATACTGTTTTCAGTATTTTCTACTTTGTGGGGGAAATATCCATGTACTGAATCGTACTGTGTAAGTAATGCATGAGTTTTGATATCCGGTCCCAGATCATTAATTGCTACTATTTGAATTTCATTAGTACGCTTACTTTCATATAATGCTCTAAGTATACATCTTCCAATGCGGCCATAACCATTAATTGCTACTTTGATTGGCATAATCCATTCCTTTTAATTAATTCGAAGAACTTATTTACTTTGCATGATTTTAGCATATTTTATCCATAGTAACGGATGTTCAATTGCTGCAGATGCTCATGCATTGTTCAGGGGGATTGCAAATTTATTATATCCGGCGTATAATATAGGTGTAGAATGAAGTGTGTTTTAAGGTCATATAAAAATGAGAAAAATGAAGGTTATATTAGTTGTTTTAGCGGCATTGAGTGCGTCAGTCGCCTATGCAAACTGCCCACTTTCTAAAGATGTTAAAGTCGATGGGGGTAGCTACACGGGTACTGATAATCAGGGAAGAATCTGGTATGGTTCCCATATTGAAGGTCGTTCAGGGAAGATAACCTTTGATTCAGTTGATGCACGGGGAGTGTTGGATCTAAAAGCGGATCAGTCAACAGAACATCCTATAATATCAGGTATCCCTGGATCACAAGGTAGCATAGAGTGTAGGTATACCATTGGGACTGATATGGATAATCTAATTGTTCTCTCAAAATATTTTGAAGATATGAATGATGTTGGCCCGAGAGGGTATGAACTAACTATTGACCCTCAACTGGACCAATGGAAAAAGTTAGATGTTGAGGATGGTAAGGTTATGTATCAATGTGGTAAGGCAAATAAAGGAACTGTAGATTGTCCATTTACCATCCTTCGTCCGGTTCAGGTAGAATCAAAAAAATAAATTCAGATATATTTTTGAAAATTATGGAGGAGTAGAGTATCCTTACTCACCCTCTTCCATTAATTCTAATATTTTTGCTTCTTTTATCCACTCTTCCCATTGCTTTGGTGTTTCTAAACTAATTTTTCCAATACGCCCATCCCGAAAATCCTGAATTATTATTTCACTGATCTTTTGCCTATCAATAATTCCACCGCTTAGTATACAGCCGCGCTTTTGGCCAATTAAATCAAGCAATTCATCCTGGTGTAACTTTAAAATTTCCTGGGTTAATTTATAGCGTGAAGCAAGTGCCTGAGGATACTCACGTACTAAATATTCGATTATATATAAAGCAAGGGTTTCTTCATCAATAGCATTGCGTCCGATACTGTTACATAAAGCTAAATGATAGCCGATTTGTTTATAGCGGATTTTTTGCCAGGTCATACCGGGGGTGTCATAAATTAAAAAATTATCGCGTAGCGTTAAACATTGATTAGCCCTGGTTACTGCAGGAACATCTCCGGTTTTTGCCGATTTTTTACCAATTAATTGATTAATCAGGGTAGATTTACCAACATTGGGAATGCCGGTAATCATCACTCTTAATGGTTTATCAAAGCTATTACGGTTAGGCGCCAAGCTTTCACATAATTTAATTATCTGGTTCTTTTGCCGTTTATCATCCATAAAGCCGGTTATAGCTGTAACGTTTTTTTGTTTGGCAAAAAAATCCAGCCACATTTTTGTATGTCCTGGATCAGCCAGGTCACTTTTATTTAATAGGCGAATAGTTTTTTTGCCTTTAATTAAATATTGTAATAGCGGATTGCAACTAGAAAAAGGAGCCCTGGCATCAAGTAATTCAAGTACTACATCTATATCGCTAACTAAGTCTTTTATAGCTTTTTTAGCTTTGTTCATATGGCCCGGAAACCACTGTATCATTTTAACCTCAAGTGTAAGTAAGCTGACCTGATTGTATCTTAAAAGTCAAATAATTATTTTAATTTTTTGTGTTGTTTTAATTTTGGACCCGGTGTTATAATCATGGTAGAAACACTAAATATAGGGTTTGGTGATGGAGATTACCACAACATCTAGTGTTTTTATTGTCGGGCCGACATCGGCAGAATTATTTAAAAATATACCCATTCCTACTCAAAGACATAGAGTATATTTATTATGACAGGATATTAATCATGACAACATCATTATCTACAGATGACAATTTATTAGCTACCCAGCTTGGCCAAATGTTGACTCCGGCCGGGGATTTTTCAAAATATCAGGTAGTTCGCCGCAGTGGGGATGTGGTTGAATTTAATCCAAGTAAAATTACTGTAGCAATAACTAAGGCATATATTGCTATTCATGGTTCAAATAGTGTTGCCAGCCATAGTGTGCGCGACCAAATTAGTGGCCTAACTGATATGGTGGTTGGGGCTTTGCAAAGCAGGCGGCCATCTGGCGGCTCAATTTTTATTGAGGATATTCAGGATCAGGTCGAGCTGGCCCTAATGCGTAAGGGTGAGTACGAGGTAGCGCGAAGCTATGTGCTTTATCGTGAGGAAAGGTCACGCGAGCGTGCTTTAGACGGAGTTAGTCTACCAAAGCAAAAAATTAATGTAGCATATAAGGATGGTAGTAAAAAAGAGCTAAATGCCAGTCATTTAATGGATGTGGTTACCAAAGCTTGTACCGGCTTGGCGGCAACTTCGGCTAAAGCTATACTGGATGAAGCTTTGCGTAATGTATATGACGGTGTTACAGAGGATGAATTATATAAATCAATTATTTTAGCCAGCCGGCAATTAATTGAAGTTGAGCCTGAATACAATTTTGTGACGGCCCGGATTTTAATGCATACGATTGCCCAAGAGGTAATGGGTAAAGAAGTTGATGTTAATAACATGGATAAAGCATATCGGGATTATTTTGCAGGATATATTGAAGAAGGAATAAAAGCCGAATTATTAAATCCGGAATTGGCCAAATTTGACCTGGCGAAACTTGCGGATAATCTGGTGGCAAAACGTGATAATCAATTTAAATATCTTGGTTTACAAACGCTATACGATCGTTATTTCTTGCATATTAGCGGCAGAAGGATTGAAATGCCTCAATCATTCTTTATGCGGGTATCTATGGGTTTGGCGCTAAATGAGGACAATCGCGAAGAACGGGCAATAGAGTTTTATAATTTATTATCTAGTTTTGATTTTATGTCTTCTACTCCAACTTTATTTAATTCGGGAACGCTTCATTCCCAACTCTCTAGTTGTTATTTAACTACGGTTGCTGATGATTTGGCAGGTATTTATGATGCATTAAAAGAAAATGCATTGCTATCTAAATATGCCGGTGGATTGGGCAATGATTTCTCACAAGTAAGGGCAATGGGTGCAGTAATTAAAGGTACCAATGGTAAAAGCCAGGGCGTGATCCCATTTTTGAAAGTAGTTAATGATACCGCAGTTGCGGTAAACCAGGGTGGTAAACGTAAGGGGGCTGTATGTACTTATTTGGAAACTTGGCATGCTGATATTGAGGAGTTCTTGGAGCTACGTAAAAATACCGGGGATGATAGAAGACGCTGTCACGATATGAATACAGCTAACTGGATTCCTGATTTATTCATGCAACGGGTGCATGAACAGGCACAGTGGACGTTATTTTCGCCAAATGAAGTACCGGACTTACATGATAAATTCGGTAAAGAGTTTACAATTGCTTATGAAAAATATGAAAAACTTGCTGATGAAGGCAAAATTAAGGTTGCTAAACGCGTACCGGCCTTACAGATATGGCGTAAGATTTTAACTATGCTATTTGAAACAGGACACCCTTGGGTAACTTTTAAGGATCCGTGTAATATTCGTTCACCACAGCAACATGCCGGTGTGGTACATAGTTCAAACCTATGTACAGAAATTACATTAAATACCAACGAACGGGAAATTGCAGTGTGTAACTTAGGTTCGGTAAACTTACCCAATCATATAATAGATGGGAAAGTTAATGCGGCTAAATTACAGCAAACTATAAAAACTGCTATGCGCATGCTCGATAATGTAATTGATATTAACTTTTACCCGGTTGAAAAAGCACGTAATTCTAACCTCGCGCACAGACCGGTTGGAATGGGTTTTATGGGCTTTCAGGATTGTTTGCATATGCTACGTATTCCATATGCATCTGTTCAGGCAGTTGAGTTTGCTGATAGATCTATGGAAATGATGGCTTATTATGCGTATTACGCATCAAGCCAACTGGCAAGTGAACGTGGAAAATATTCTACATATGATGGTAGCCTTTGGTCAAAGGGTATATTACCACTTGATTCATTAAAAACCCTTGCCAAAGAGCGTGGAGAAAAATATCTCGAAGTTAATATGGAGTCGCGCTTAGACTGGGAGGCGCTACGCGCACATATTAAGCAGCATGGTATGCGTAATTCAAATTGCCTTGCAATTGCACCAACGGCAACTATTGCTAATATTATTGGTGTGTCAGCATCTATTGAACCAACGTACCAAAATATTTTTGTAAAATCCAATTTATCCGGTGAGTTTACTGTAGTTAATGAATTTTTGGTAAAAGATTTGAAAGCTAAAGGTTTATGGGACGAAGTAATGCTTGCTGACATCAAATATTTTGATGGTAGTCTGCAAAGAATTGAGCGCATTACAGATGATCTAAAAGAGCTATACGCTACAGCATTTGAAATGGACCCGCGTTGGCTTGTAGAAGCAGGCAGCAGGCGGCAAAAGTGGATTGATCAGGCGCAGTCATTAAACCTGTATGTTTCACAGCCATCTGGGCGTAAATTGGATGAATTATACCGTTTTGCCTGGATTCGCGGGCTGAAAACAACTTATTATCTGCGTACCTTAGCTGCTACTTCAGCAGAAAAGTCAACCGGTAGGGGTGGCGAATTAAATGCTGTAGATGCCGATGGTTCTACCGGAGCATTTGGTACAGCACAGCAACGAAGCACTGCTGCTATGGAGACCGAACCTGCAACAGATGTAAAATTCTGTTCAATCGATAATCCGGATTGCGAGTCCTGCCAATAATGGTATAATAAGCATTTGTTATCCCCGCCTGCACATTTGTGCCAGGCGGGTAACTGCTTTTTATACAATGGTTAATTATTGTTAAAAGTAGCCAACATATTTTGTATGTTGGCTACTTTTATTATGAAGTGATCTCAGGGTATTTTAATGATCTGCTACAGAATAAAGGTAATTTTAGCAATGGCCATAACGGGCATTACAGGCCACTGTATTGCCTTTGATCTTGACGAAGCATATAGGCGTGCCTTGGGTTTTAATGCTGATTATCTGGCGCAGGTAGCAGCAACTGATGCCGGTGTTGAAGTACAAAATCAGGCATTGTCACTACTTCTGCCTCAAATCAATGCCAATGCTGCGTATAATCAGAATTACCTAAGTTCCTTTGGTATGACAGTTACCTATACCCAACCATCAGTTAGTGCACAGTTTCAGCAGATTGTGTTTGATTTTGGCAAATATTCTACTTATACAAAAGGTAAGTTTGCCGCAGAAGTCGCAAATTTACAACTCACTAATGCCAGGCAGAAGCTTATGGTTAATGTGGCGCAAGCATACTTTGATATTTTATATGCGGTAGATAATTTAAATGCTATTCGTATGAATAAAGATGCATTCCTAACCCAGATGCAGCAAGCACAAAAATCTTTTGATTCCGGCACTGTTACTGTAGCCGATGTAAATGATGCTAAAGCTAATTATGACTCTGCCTTAGCACAGTCTATACAGGCTGAAAATAACCTGATGAACCGTAAGACAATTTTTCATAATATGACCGGGCTTAACCCGGATTTGGTGCAACCACTAATTGATCAGATAATACTTGAATTACCCAGCCCTGAGTCTGCTAGTAGTTGGTCGGATATGATGAAAGCGGCAAATTTGAATGTAAAAATAGCCCGTACTCAGCTAAATATGGCCAAAGAAGATATCTCGATTGCCCGCTCCGGCCATTTCCCAAGTTTGAGTGTGGTGGGTAATTATCAGATGTATGGAACGTCTAATATTAATGGTGCTGATTCGGCGGCTACCCAGACTTATTTTAACCAGTTATCGAATATTCCAGGCATTCCCAGCGCTAGTTATAGTATGGCGGCTGTAGGGTTACAACTAAGTATTCCAATTGCTTCCGGTGGCGGAATAAATTCGGCTATACGTGCGGCAATTGCCAATTATGAAGCAGCACAAGACCAGCTGACTGCCACTTTACGCCAGTCAGATCAATTGATTATCAATGCGTTTTACCAGGTACTAAACGGGGTTAATATTGTAAGAGCGCAAACCCAGGCTTTAAAATCGGCAAAACTTAAATTAGATTCATCAAAAACTGGATATAAACTAGGTATAAGAAATAGTGTGGATTTGGTTATGGCACAAAACGAATATGCCAAAACATTACTTAGTTATAACCAGGCCCGGTACCAATATTTAACTTATCGGCTACAGTTAGAGTATTTGGCCGGGAAAATAGATACAGACTTTATCCACTTAATAAATAATAATATTCTCCAGTAATTCACAAAATCCCCTTTAAAAACAATGATATTTGAGTAGTATAAGCAAATGCTTAGGGCCGCAATGCTTGACAATAAATTATTGCCATGCTAAAATTTCCCTTATTTAATTAATGTTATTTTATCAACCAAATTATTAATATGAAAAATGCTAGTTATAATAGCCGCATTTTTGAAATTAATTATTGGGAGTGGTAAAATGCAAAAACTTAATCTTATACTTATTTTTTTACTGACTACACTTTTTTTCCATTCCTATGCGGACTGTCCTACTGTAGAGACTATACAAAAAAGTAAAGGCTATACCGTAGAAAATGATGACGGCAGCAAGTGGAGTTCTAATATTGATTTGCAAATTGCAAAAATCGGAACGGTATTTAATAAAGTCGTGGTAACAGCTGTAAAGATAGAAGATGAGGATGGTAAACCAACAACATTGCAAAGTTTAGCAGATATAAATTGTGAATACAAAATTAAAGCCGTTAGTGAAACCAAATGTTCATCAAGCTATGATAAAACATGTACTTTTACTCTGAAACCGCAGGGAGTATTAAAACTCTACCAATGCACAATAAAAAAACCGACAAATGACCCTCAGTCCCCATGGGTATTAGAAGCTGGGTTACCTAGTGGTTACTATAAGAATTTAGTTAGTTATAGCTGTATTCCAAAAAATAATCTGGTGGGTGGATGCCCTTTCAGCTTTGATACACATTTATAAGACTGATAAAACTAATATTCTAAGCTAATCTGATAATTCAAACCATCAAGAAACAAGCAACGCATTGATACCATCCTCCTATTAGCATTTGTACGCAGGAATAACAGGCTTTCTATATTCTATACGTAAATTCTGTATAATAGTTATATATTACTTGCAATATAATTAAGGGTGCAGAAATAAAGATTAAGTGCCTGACAATTCTCACTGAATTGCCAATGTCGGGTTTGTTGTCTTCAACTTTTAACGTTTTTGAAGGTGATTAGATAAAATGAAGAAACTAAATATAACGCTATTTTTTTTAGCATCAACAAGTATATTGCCTGTTTTTGCTGATTGTCCCTCTGCGGCTTCTATACAGGAGGCATATGGTGAGCATATTGCGCAGGTTTCAGACCAGACATGGCACACTTCTAAAATCCCTGCTAATGGTATTAATTTGGCTGCAATACAAGGTGCTGAATTGGTTGGCGCAGAAGGTAGCGGTCCAAAACAAATTATGCTCTCCAGAGAAGATTATGAGGAATATCCGAATATAGCGTATAGAATTTCCTGTAAATACACAACAAAGGGCGGGCATAATTTCTATTTGTCATCTCCTGAAGGGAAAAAGTATAAACTGGTAAACCCACCATGGAGTTATGCTGAGAATAAAAGATATTATAATTTACTTAATTATAGTTGTACCGGCTCCGAATGTACATTTACTCCTCATCCATAAAATAGATTTTATGTGCTATAGGGGTTTTTCTTTGAACTCTTACATCACCTAAAACCTATCTTCACGGGTTATTAATTTGGCTACCGATGCTCATGCAAAGAGAGGTTAAAATAAGGTATAATTATGAGTTTACTACTTGCAGATACATGCAATGTGCTTGATCTGTTTTGGGGGTAGTACGAGGCGGGATATCCACCTCGTTTTTTTATTTATCTGGAGATTTTAGTTTCTTGAGAGCCGGCGACGGTAGGGAATTTTACAATGACAAAATATATATTTATTACCGGTGGAGTGGTATCTTCACTAGGTAAAGGTATTGCTGCAGCATCAATTGCATCACTGCTTGAGCTACGTGGCTTAAAAGTTACCATGCTAAAGCTCGACCCGTATATAAACGTTGATCCGGGAACTATGAGCCCGTTTCAGCATGGGGAAGTTTTTGTAACTGAAGATGGAGCTGAAACTGATTTGGACTTAGGGCACTACGAGCGGTTTATTAGTACGCGTATGCAGAAGAAAAATAATTTTACATCCGGTCAGGTGTATGAGACTGTAATAAAAAAAGAACGCCAGGGTGACTATCTGGGTAAAACAGTACAGGTTATTCCGCATATTACTGATGAGATAAAGCATAAGATAGCCATTGCCAGTGATGGTTTTGATATTGCTTTGGTAGAAATAGGCGGAACGGTTGGGGATATTGAATCATTACCATTTTTGGAAGCAATCCGCCAACTTAGGCAAAATTTAGGCAGGAGTAATACTTGTTTTATTCATTTAACTTTAGTTCCGTACCTGGCCAGTAGTGGAGAGATTAAAACCAAACCAACCCAGCATTCAGTTAAAGAATTACGCGAAATTGGTATCCAGGCCGATATTTTATTATGCCGTATGGATCGCGAATTACCATTGGATGAAAAGCAAAAAATAGCACTATTTTGTAATGTGGATGAACGCTCGGTAATTGCCTGCTATAACGCTACTAGTATTTATAAAGTACCGCGGATGTTACATGATCAGGAAATTGATGATATAATTTGTGAGCACTTTAATTTAGACGTCAAACCGGCAGACTTATCAACATGGGATACAATTATTCATAATCTAGAGCACCCAACTCATAATATTGATATAGCTTTCGTGGGCAAATATGTGGATCTGACCGAATCATACAAATCCCTTAACGAAGCCCTAATTCATGCCGGAATCTGTACTAAAACTAAGGTTAATATTCATTATTTTGATGCTGAGGAAGTAAAGAGCTTTTCAAAATTATCCGGGATGGATGCGATTTTAGTTCCCGGCGGTTTTGGCAAACGCGGTGTGGAAGGTAAGATTGAAGCCGTTAAAATTGCGCGTGAAAAGGGAATTCCCTATTTAGGAATTTGTTTAGGTATGCAAATTGCTGTAGTTGAATATGCCAGAAATGTAGCGGGTTTATTTAATGCTAATTCTACGGAGTTTGATATAGATACACCAAATCCGGTAATTGCCATGATTACTCAATGGCAGGATTTTTCAGGAACCACACAAAAGCGTGCACATGATAGCAACTTAGGGGGAACGATGCGTCTTGGAGCTCAGGAATGTAAGTTGCAAAAAGGATCATTAGCGCACAAAATTTATAATACCGATGTCCTGGTTGAACGTCATCGTCATCGTTATGAGGTAAATAACGCATTACTTGAAAAATTAACTGATAAGGGTTTAGTAGTAAGTGGTGTATCGATTGGGGAAGAGAATTTGGTGGAAATTATTGAATTACCAAATCATCCGTGGTTTTTTGCCTGCCAATTTCATCCGGAGTTTACCTCAAACCCGGCTAATGGGCATCCGTTATTTATTTCATTTGTAAATGCTGCATTAAAACAGCATACTAATAGAGGGGTGTAAATGCAAACAAATTGGAAATTACTTGATTTTAATATCGGGTTGGACCAGCCATTATTTTTGATCGCCGGACCTTGTGTTATTGAATCAGAACAACTGGCAATTGATACAGCAGGGTACTTAAAAGAAGTAACCAAAAAACTTGGGATTAACTTTATTTATAAGTCAAGTTTTGATAAAGCTAATCGTAGTTCTGGTACTACATTTCGTGGACCAGGAATTGATGAAGGCTTACGTGTTTTATCCGAAGTAAAGCGCCAGCTTGGGCTGCCCCTTTTAACCGATGTGCATGAATTAGAAGAAATTGATCAAGTCGCTAATGTGGTTGATATATTACAAACCCCGGCATTTTTATGCCGGCAGACCAATTTTATTAAAGCTGTAGCAAAAACCGGTAATGTGGTAAATATCAAAAAAGGTCAGTTTTTAGCGCCCAATGATATGAAGAATGTTACCGATAAAGCTCTTTCAGTCGAAGGACATGGATTGATCATGGCTTGTGAACGTGGTGTTAGTTTTGGTTATAATAACCTGGTATCTGATATGCGAAGCCTGGTAATTATGCGTGAAACTAATTGTCCTGTAGTATATGATGTTACTCATTCAGTGCAATTGCCTGGTGGCCATGGTTCATCTTCCGGTGGAGATGGCAAATTTATACCGGCGTTGGCTAGAGCTGGTGTTGCAGTTGGGATTAGCGGTTTATTTATGGAAACTCACCCATCTCCGGCAGATGCAAAATCGGATGGGCCAAATTCGTTCCCAATGTATGAAATTAGCGGATTTCTTGAAGAAATTATGGCGCTGGATAAATTGGTTAAGAAAATTGTATAATCTATGCAAATATACGGACATCGTGGGGCAAGAAGTTATGCTCCGGAAAATACCCTACCTGGCTATAAAACAGCCCTAAAAATTGGTGTTGATTATGTAGACATGGATATAGGTATTACCAAAGACGGGGTAATTGTAGTTACTCATGACATGTGGTTAAACCCGGATATTGTCAGTGAAAATAGTAAGTTTTGGGCTAATGGCAAAGAAGAGTTTATTAAATCTATGCAACAGGATAAATTTAATCAGCAAATAGAGCCATACTTAATTAAAAACCTGACATTTGATCATTTACAACAGTATGAAGTTGGGGTTATTAACCCCAAGAGTCCGTATAGCAAATTTTTTCCAGATCAAGTAAGCATGCCGGGTACGCATATTCCAAGCTTGCAAATGGTCATCGATTACGTGAATAAAGTTAGTAATAAGCAGGTAAATTTTAATATAGAAATAAAAAATGACCCGCTACATCCGGATTGGACGGTTTCACCAAAAGAGTTTGCAGATAAAATCTATAAATTGTTAAAACAAAATAATATTATTGATAAAGCAGAAGTACAATCGTTTGATTGGCGACCATTGTATGAGCTACAACAATTAGATCCTAAAATTAAAACCGGATACCTGGTTGGGGCTGATGATATAAAAAGAATGCAAGATATAGATACGAAGAAAGCTGGATTATATAGTGGTGGTAAGTTACTAAGAGATTATCATAATTCTTTACCGCAAATGGTAAAGGCGCTGGGTGGGTCTTGCTATGAACCGGAAGATATTGGCCTAACTAAAGCGGACTTGGATGAAGCACACAAATTAGGCCTAAAAGTAGTAGTGTGGACATGGCCGGAAAATAGTGGCGGCGTATTTAATTCAAAATTAATTAATCAGTTAATTGACTGGGGTATTGATAGTATCACAACTGATGATCCGGGACGATTGGCCTCCATTTTTGCCGCTAGGGGTTGCCGGGTGCCTAAAAGGTATGAGATCAGGTAGAGAGGTTCACAATGCATATTCAAGTAATCTTATACGTTTTATTTATCGATTTTCTGGCTATTTTAAGTCCCGGTCCGGATTTTTTTATGGTCTTAAAAAATGCCATGACTCACTCGCATAAAGCCGGAATTTATACTGCTTTAGGTATTGCCACAGGTTCTATTCTTGTCTTTGCGATTGGCCTTTTTGGTATAGGCGCAGTGGTTGCCAGTAGCAAATGGTTATTTTGGTTTTTAAAAATTGCCGGTAGCCTTTATTTGATATATCTGGCATTAAAGTCAATATTTGCCAAAACAAAGATAGAGGAACCGCAGTTAGTGTATGCCTCTAAAGATGTGCTGCCATCAGTACAATTTTATAAAATTGGTTTATTATGTAATTTAACCAATCCAAAATCGTTTATGTTTGTTGTATCATTATCTACCTATGCAGTTGCTCATGGAGCAAGCGACATCTTAGATATTGTTGCAATTTTGATTGGTAATGGAATATCAACTGTATTATGGTTCGGAGCAGTTGCGGTTATTTTTGGTAATTTTAAAGTACGTAAAATATTCTATCAACAACAACGGGTAATTAATCTTTTATTTGGTGGCATATTGTTGTATGTTGCAGCAATGATTATATTTATGTAATTTATTGCTAGCATATAATATTCTTTTTTTTAGAGGTTTTTTATGTTATATATTGCAGATATTCACGCACGAGAGATTCTTGATTCACGGGGCTTTCCAACTGTTGAAGCAGATGTTACACTAGATTGTGGTGTTATTGGTCGAGCTTCTGTTCCATCGGGTGCTTCAACCGGTTCGCGCGAAGCTTTAGAATTACGTGATGGGGATAAATCACGTTACAACGGTAAAGGTGTTTTGAAAGCCGTAAGTAATATTAATGAAATTATAGCGCCGGCATTAAAAGGCTTAAATGCTTTTGACCAAACAAAGATAGACCAGCAGTTATTAGAACTAGATGGTACGGAAAATAAAGCTAAGCTTGGTGCCAATGCTACTTTGGCAGTGTCAGTATCTGTAGCCCAGGCAGTTAGCAATGCGCTTGATATCCCGTTTTATCGCTATGTGGGTGGATTGGGGGCAAAACAGCTTCCAGTGCCAATGATGAATGTGATTAATGGTGGCGCACATGCGAATAATAACTTAGATATTCAGGAATTTATGATTATGCCAGTTGGCGCAAAGTCATTTAAAGAAGCTTTACGCTGTGGCTCTGAAGTGTTTCAGGCATTAAAATCAATATGTAATAGTCGTGGGTTTGCCACTTCGGTTGGTGATGAAGGCGGGTTTGCACCAAGTTTAAACAGTCATGAAGATGCAATCAAGATAATTTTGGAAGCTATCGATAAGGCAGGCTTTGTAGCTGGTAAAGATATAATGCTGGCTATAGATTGTGCTGCATCAGAGTTTTATAAAGATGGCAAATATCACTTACAGGCAGAAAATCTTGCACTTAGTTCTGAAGAGTTTGCCAACTATCTTGAAGAATTAGCTAATAAATACCCGATTATTTCTATTGAAGATGGTATGGCAGAGCAAGATGAAAATGGTTGGATATATTTAACTAAAAAGCTAGGCGATAAAATTCAGTTAGTCGGCGATGATAATTTTGTGACCAATCCAAAAATTTTAGCTAAAGGTATAGAAAAAGGCATTGCCAATGCATTATTAGTTAAGATAAATCAAATTGGTACATTAACCGAAACGATTAGGGCAGTGGAAATGGCAAAAACAGCAGGGTATGCAACAGTTATGTCTCATAGAAGCGGCGAAACAGAAAATTATGTAATTGCTGATTTGGCAGTTGCACTTAATTGTGGACAGATTAAAACCGGTTCATTATCCAGGTCTGATCGGATTAGTAAGTATAACCAGTTATTACGCCTGGAAGAATTATTGGGTGAAAATGCAATTTATCCAGGAATGAATGCTTTTTATAATATTAAAAAATAAATAAAAAATGAAAGTTTAGTTTATGAAAGTTTTTACGGTAGAAGATTTAGCTAAATTAATTGAACAGCATGGCTTTGATCAGTTTATGCTGGATTTAATGAGCTATATGAAAAAAGATTTTTCGCGTTGGGAGGAGTTTGATAAAAGTCCACGCCACGCAATCCATGTTGATGGCGGTGTTATTGAACTAATGCCGGTTGCAGATAAAAAACACTATACATTTAAATATGTTAATGGTCATCCAAAAAACCCATTATCCGGGTTACAAACTGTAATTGCAACCGGTCAGATTTCATCTGTTGCGAACGGTTATCCATTAATGTTTTCTGAAATGACTGTCCTGACAGCTCTTAGAACTGCGGCGGCAACGGTAATTATGACTGATATACTATCACGGAAAAATAGTAAGACCATAGCATTAATTGGTACAGGTGCACAAAGCGAATTTCAGGTATTAGCGCACATGTTGGTACGTGATATACAAGAAGTTAGATACTATGACACAGATCCACAAGCTATGCAGAAATTTGCCAAAAACATGCAAGATACGGATGGCTTAAAATTAGTTGCGTGCAAAAGTGCAGAGGAAGCTATAGATACGGCAGATATAGTAATTGTTTGCACAGCATGTAAAGGTCATGTAGATGTTATTTTGGATAAATGTATAAAGCCCGGTATGCATATTAATGGCTTAGGTGGGGATTGTCCGGGTAAAACTGAATTTGAGCTAGCTATATTATATAGAGGCAAAATAGTGGTTGAATATATACCGCAAACAGTTATTGAAGGCGAAATTCAGCGTTTAAGCCCGGATGAAATAAAAAAAATGATATATGCAGAATATTGGGAATTGGTAACCGGTAAAAAACCTGGTCGGGAAAATAATGAGGAAATTACTATATACGATTCGGTAGGTTTTGCTCTTGAAGATTACTCGGCACTACGTTTAGTATATGATTTGGCCAACAAATATAATTTGGGGTGTGATTTAAATCTTGTTCCACCTATTAAAGACCCAAAAAACCTAATTTCTGCATTAACAGGAAATAAAAAATAATATGGATGTACGATTAATTGGCGCAGCAATTGATAAATGCGCCGGTATTTCAGGTGCTGCAGGCACACCAGAAATGCTAAATAAAATGTTAAGTGATAGTCTACAAATCAGTCAAATACTAACATATGCAGATAGAAGAAATAATATTTTATTACTCAAAGATTATTTTACTAATCTGGCAAATGCAGTTAAAGATACCTTAGAGGAGCTAAAAGTTCCGCTTATAATCGGTGGGGATCATTCCTGTGCAATCGGTACTTGGAGCGGAGTGTCCGAATTTTTATATAACCGTAATCAAAGCTTGGGTTTAATCTGGATTGATGCGCATATGGATTCACACACACTACAAACATCACATTCAGGTAATATTCATGGAATGCCATTAGCGGTATTGCTCGGTTATGGAATCGATGAATTTGTAAAAATATTAAATGCAACTCCAAAATTGAGACCAGAAAATGTAGTTTTAATTGGCATACGTTCCTATGAGCCGGAAGAGGCTTTATTATTAGATAAGCTTGGGGTTAAAATTTATTATAACTATGACATATCCGATTTAGGGATTGCCAAAGTTTTTAATGATGCATGGCACGTATTGTCGGCTAAAGTAGATAAAATAGGTTTAAGTATTGATGTAGATGGTTTTGATCCTAAGTTTACCCCGGGCGTTGGCACTATAGTAACTGATGGAATAGACTTTAATCAATTTATAGATGTATATAATAAAATTGATGCAAATAAACTTATAGCTGTTGAAATTGCTGAGGCCAATCCTAGTCTGGATGAGCAAAATAAAACGCTAAATTGTGTGGTAGATATAGTAAAAGCTACCCAAAAATTAGGCTAATCCCAGGTTATCAATTTGTAGTTTTCTTTTTCTCTTTGCTGTATAAAATCTTTATTAGCTAATATCATTATTTATAGTATACACAAAACCATACCAAAATGCAATATCTAAATTAGGGATTGTTATTTTTAGTTAACCTGATTTAAAATTCAGTATAAAATAAAGCAACGTTTAATAAAAATTTTTAATCAATTTAATAATTTTATTCAACATTGTTTTATCTAGATTGTTAATTTAAATAAGCTGACATATTAATAATATGGCGTGCTTATTATATTATATATAGCAATGGAGACTAGATGAGCAATATACAATATAATAATATCAGGATTGTTCTGGGAGCAGTTCTACTACATTTATCAATTGGTTCTATATATGCATGGAGCATTGTAACTAAGCCATTAGTAGCATATCTTGGTATAAGTTTACCACAGGTGCAAATAGGATTTAGCCTGGCTATATTCTTTTTAGGCTTATCTGCTGCAGGTTTGGGTAAATATTTACATCGTTTTAATGCCGGGACCGTATCATTATTTTCTACATTATTTTTTATCAGTGGCTTATTTATTGCTAACTATGCAATTGTTATAAAAAGTATCTGGTTATTATATCTGGGTTATGGTGTAGTTGGTGGTATAGGTATCGGAATGGGCTATACAGCGCCAATTACTACTTTAATTCTTTGCTTTCCGAATAATCGTGGTTTTGCTACCGGTTGTGCAATTATGGGGTTTGGCTTTGCTAGCCTGATTGCCAGTGGTATTTATGAATATGTTCTAAATGAATTTGGATTGCCGTACTTTTTTATGAGTATTGGCTTAATTTATTTAGCCGTAATGCTAATTGCCAGCTTTTTATTAAGTGCAAAAATTAGCGGTTTAAATATTAAAAAATCAGCTTATCATGAATTTTCTTATACTAAAACTATATTTTCATTACCCTTTATTTTGATTTGGCTAATTATGCTAACTAATATTACCTGTGGCATAGGCCTTTTATCTATCGCCTCACCATTGTTACAGGATATATCTCATTTATCGGTAATTGAAGCAGGGGTTATAGTTGGAATATTAGGTATTGCAAATGGCGGCGGCAGGATTATGTGGGCCGGTGTGTCCGATTATGTAAAGCGTTCATTCATATATGTAATATTCTTTTTAATCCAGATTGCATGTTTTGCGGTGCTTATCAATAATTCAAATTCGTTAGTTAATATTATTGCTATATTTATAATAATAACCTGTTATGGCGGAGCATTTGCCACATTGCCAGCTTTTCTAAGCGATATATTTCATATTAAATCCGTATCAATAGTCCATGGAATGGTACTAACCGCGTGGGGTGTTGCCGGGTTTCTTGGGCCATATTTAGTTGCGTATATTAAAACTACGTACGCTAACTACAATACGGCTTTACAACTATTTATGTGTTTTGATGTTTTGGCATTAGTTGCTGCAATTATCTTGACCATTACGCATAAAGCGCAAACTAATAATTAATTTTTAGGAGACAATATTATGAATAAACTAACAATACTGTGTGTATTATATCCAGATCCGAAAAACGGTATGCCAAAGGTATATGCACGAGATAACATCCCAAAAATCAGCCAATATCCAAATGGCCAGCTGGCACCGGATATGAGTAACATCGATTTTATTCCAGGAAGCTTGCTTGGTTCTGTATCGGGTGGATTGGGGTTAAAGAAATTTTTGGAAGACCAGGGCCATAGATTTATTATTACTTCAGATAAAGAAGGGGAAAACTCTGAATTTGAAAAATATTTGCCTGAAGCCGATATCGTTATATCTCAGCCATTTTGGCCAGCTTATCTAACTAAGGAACGTATTGCCAAAGCACCTAAATTAAAATTAGCAGTTACTGCCGGAATTGGTTCTGACCATGTTGATTTAGCTGCTGCAATTGAAAGAAATATAACTGTAGCCGAAGTTACTTTCTGTAATAGTATCAGTGTTGCCGAACATAATGTTATGATGATTTTAAGTTTGGTTCGCGACTATTTAACTCAGCATGAATTTGCTAAAGCGGGGCTTTGGGATATTGCAGATTGTGTTTCCCGTTCATATGATCTGGAAGGTATGCATGTGGGTGTGGTTGGCTCCGGACGTATTGGTCTTGCTGTACTTCGCAGATTAAATCCATTTGGTGTGCATTTACATTATTACGACAAATATCGTCTTTCTCCGGAAATTGAGAAAGAACTAAACCTAATTTATCATAATGATGTAAGCTCTTTAGCAAAAGTAGTTGATATTGTTTCAATTAATTGTCCATTACACCCAGAAACTGAAGATATGTTTAATGCACAATTAATTGGCCAAATGAAACGTGGTGCATATATCGTTAATACAGCTCGTGGGAAAATCTGTAACCGGGAAGCGATAAAGCAAGCTCTGGAATCCGGGCACTTAGCCGGTTATGCAGGTGATGTTTGGTTCCCGCAACCGGCACCAGCTGATCATCCATGGCGCACTATGCCATTTAATGGTATGACCCCTCATACATCAGGTACCAGCTTATCAGCGCAAACGCGTTATGCTGCAGGTGTATTGGAGATTTTAAAGGCATATTTCGGTGGTGAGAAAATTCGTGAAGAGTATTTAATTGTTGATGGTGGAGCTTTAGCCGGAACAGGTAAGCACTCTTATACCACAGCAGCGTAACTTAGAGATTTTATATGCGCTATCGGTTAAAACTTGTGCTAATTAGCAGCACATTTGTATGTAAGGCATGGAGTTCTACGCCCATGCCTACAACTGGCAAGGCTAATTTATCCTCGACTATTACCCCGGGTGTTAGAAATGAATCTGAAGTTCTATCTGTATACACCGGGGTAGTGGGCACAGCTCCTAAAAATGATACAATTTCCAATGCAGGTGCTGCATTTGAATTGTTACCTAATGGAACAAATGTATACGGATTTTTTTCACAAACATTATCAAATGATATTTATTACGAAGCCCGTCTATATGGCAGGTACAACTATATAGCAACCAATCCCAATATTCCCGGGATTCCAACTTCAAATCAAAATCCGCCGCCAGGCTATGGCCTGACCGGGATTTTGGGTTATAATTTTCATCCAACCGATTTAATAAATCTTACGCCTTATGTGCGAGCAAACGGCCAATATAATATGGGGCCGGTATATAATGATACAAATGGTGATTATTTGCATTCAACTACGTATGGTCTTTTTGTGGGGGGTAAGTTAACATTTAAAGCTACACCAATATTTTCCCCGTATGTAAATCTATGGGGTGGATACCAAGTAAATGATTTGGTTGGATCATATCCAAATTCGGCAACCAAAAGTAATGTACCGATAAGCGGAGTGCTTAACCAAACGGTAGTTATTTATGAAATTGGTATAGGTGCTAAACTATCTGAACATATTTCACTAATTCCATACTGGCAATATATAACTAATGCTAATAGTCCAAATGCAGCAGCATCAACTGCGCTTGATCAAGGTGGGCTAAATCAGACTAACCTGACCGGAACGGCTCAGGTTTTTGCCCTAAAACTAAATGTAGCCTGGTAAAGAAATATTGCCAAGTTTTATTCTTCAACTTTGGCAAATTTGAAAAAATTGCTTAAAATGCTTTTATTTTGAGCAATCATTTCCTGATAACGCGTTGGCGCAGTGCTTAAGTATGTCAGGTTTAGTTTTATTAACGAGCTTACATTATTTATTTCAACTAATTGACTTAAATAATCATGTAGGTTATCGTTAACTTTTTGTAAATTTTCCAGGCATGTTTCACACATATTGTAATTGGTTTCAACCATATAGTGTAATTTATCCTGGGCTAAGCCAATCATTGGGTTATTTGGCAGGCTAAAAGGGGCAGTACCTTTATGGGCTGTTGCTGCTTTGGCTTGTTGTGGGACTGCTTTGGCTTTATTCATATTTGTGGTTGTGGTTTTGGGCATAGCATGTGCTCTTTTAGCCTTAGCTGCCATATTGTTTGATTTTTTTGCTTTTGCCACTTTAGGTTTTGCTGCTGCCTTAGTTTTTACAACAGCCAGTTTAGCAGCTTGCGTAGTGCCAGATACATGATTACCAACTTTTTTTGCTTCTGCTGCAATAGAATTACGTAAAGATTTTGTTAATTTATTGTTAGCCATTTCATATTCTCCTTATATACTCTTTGTCTTTGAGTCTAATTTTTTTTAGTACGTTTGTTTAACAGTTTTAGTATTTCACTAATTAATTGATTAATTTCATCATGTGCTTTTATGTTATCCAAATCTGCAACAGTACCACCAAAAGCCGCTGCTTGGCGATATGCTGTACGCTGATAGATGTCTGTAGTTACCTTTGGAAACTCAAATTCTTCTATAAGAGTTAGAGCTTCTTTAGAAATACTGGTATTATTTTGGCACATATTGGCTACCAGGCGGGCCTGTAAATTTTCGTTTAGGTCCATTACATTACTTATTACTTTTTGAATACCAATTGCGGCCCATAAATCCGTTGGGCTGGGTATTACCGGAACCAGGGCTAAGTCTGCAACTAATAGTGCTGAAGCAGTAAAATTATTATCTATTGCCGGCGGACAGTCAACAAAAATATAGTCATAATCGGCTGCGTATTTTTTTATTTCTCGATGTACCTTATCGCCGGTATTAGCCAGCCCCATAATTGCTGTTGGAAATGGTTTATTGTCACTGGCACTGGATGCCCAACGTGTAGCACTGCCCTGGGAGTCACCGTCAATAATCAGGGTTTTCTTTTTACTACCCAAAACGCCAGCTAAGTTCATGGTTAGGGTTGTTTTGCCGCAGCCGCCTTTTTGGTTGGTAACTACAATAATTTTTGCGCCCACAATTATCTCCTATTTTTGTTTTGTAGATGCTAAATCCTTTTGCACCTTTTTTGCTGCATCGCTATCCGGAAAGTCCTTGATTAATGTATTTGCCGTATCGCGAGCAGATTTTTTCATGCCCAATTGATTTTGCGAGATATAAATTGTACGCATAGCATCCGGGACATTATCATTATCAGGATAATCGATAATAAACTTTCTGGACGTGGCAACTGAATCCTTAAATTGCCCGTTTGCTGCATAGGCTACAGCTAAATAATAGCTTGCACTGGCAATGGTTGCAGGATCGTCCGAAGTATTAATTATATCTTTTAAGTCTTTGATTGCTTGAGGGAAATTTCTAGACTTAATTTTTTGCAGTGCCATTTTTAGGCTATCATTTTGGGTAGTAGTGGCAGTTGTAGCTGTTGCGGTAGCAGCAGGTGGAGTAGCGGTGGCAGTTGTTGGTGCACCACTTTTTTGTACTGATTGTACTTGTTGCTCGAGGTTTTGATATTGCGCATCCGCGGCTTTTTTGTATTCTTGTTGATTTTGTTTTAATGTTGCAATGTCACCATTTAGTTGATTAATCTGGTTTTGCAGCTCGTCGAGCTTGTTTAGGATGTCGACAAGTTTTTGAGTAGATACTTTTGTATTTAGAACGCCCACAGTTTCTTGCAGCTGGGCTAACTGAGCGTTAGTAGCTGCAAGCTGTGATCTAGCTTGATCATCCGCGCAACCAATTAAGAAAAAGGTTGCTGACAGACCGATGGCTGTCAACAATCTTTTATGCACGGTTATTCTATACCTTCAGGAACTGTACCGGAATAAACGCTTTCGTCTACCATAGGTAAACCTTTGCTATCCTGGCTGTAACCAGCTGGTTGTCCAGATTTGTAGATGATATCACTACGGCGATTTTTAGGTTCTCTTTCCTTAGTATCAACCACAAGCTTTAATTTACCATTAGAGATAGCTTCAATCTGTTTTTTAGAAGCACCAGCAGCAATCAATGCTTTTTTAACAGCATCAGCACGACGTTGACCTAGAGCTAGGTTATACTCAACTGAACCAACCGCATCTGTATTACCTTCAAGTTGTACTTTAGCCTCAGGTGTTGCTATTAAATGGTCAGCATTGGCCTTTATTATACCGGTATAGTCTTCTTTAACATCATATTGATCAAAACCAAAATATACGCTATTGTGGTTTGATACTACAGGAGCTGAAGCAACAACTGGAGCTGAAGCAACAACCGGAGCTGAGGCAACCGGAGTTGGCTCAGGAGCAGGTTCAGGCTCTTTTGTAGAAGAACATGCAGCAATTGCAGCACTAACAGCTGCAGCAACCAATAATTTTTTTAACATAGTTTCGTACTCCTTGTCAATTACAATAAAGTTTAATTAAAAGTTTAACCTATTTTGCTGTAGCTGAACTATTAATTTTTGCTACAGCAGGTGCAACACCATTATCTTCTTTCACATCAGATGGTGTGTCAGCAGCCTGACCAAATAAAAAGTCACTGCTATCCTTAGAACCGACAGTTGGGCTGTTTTGTTCTTTACTAGCGCTGTCACTTGAGAACCATGAAGCACACGATATCAAAAAAGAAGATAAAACTGCTAGAGTTAACATCCTTCCTAACATTGACCCACCTTCTCAAAATAAGTTACGCTGTAGATTGTACCATATCTGTAAAAAATAATTCAAAAATTATATGTATAACTATTTGTCTTTAAATTTTGACCTATTTTGCGGATGAATCATTACCGACATTACCAACCGGTTTAGCACTTTGTCCAAAGAGCTGTTCGCTGCCAGATTGGCGTCCGCCCACTGCTGGGTTATTTGAATTACCCTCTACAATGTGCGGATTATGGTATGTTTGCTTTGTAGTTGGAGGGGTAGCGCTTTGTCCAAAGAGCTGTTCGCTGCCGGATTGGCGTCCGCCAACTGTTGGCCTGTTTACTTTGCGTCCGGGAATGTAAGGGTTAGTAGTCGGTTTTTTTAAACCTGGGGGAGTAGCGCTTTGTCCAAAGAGCTGTTCACTACCTGCTTGTCGGCTGCCAACTGTGGGTTTATTTTGCTCCGACGATGTTTTATTTGGAATGTTTTTTTGTTTTAACTCAGTCGGTGTAGCCGCAGCTGGTTGCGTACTTGTAGCAGCAGTAGAAGTAACAGTACTTTGATCTGCAAATACAGTTGTACTAGTTGTAGCCAGGCTTAAAATCAATACAAATAGTTTTTTTGTCATTATCTAATCTCCCAATGAAGTAATAAATGCTCAATTAGTTTATTTCTCGGAATTATATCATATCAAGGGGCGGCTAATATAAATAAGTAACTGATTTGGCGGGTAAATGCTATAATAACTGCTTTGAATTTAATTAACATATTGATTAGAACCTGTTTGCTAACTTCTAATTTAGTGCTTTTCTCGCTACAATTAAAGATACCAAACAGGTTCTAAAAGAGAGGAAAATCATGTCTTTTATTTCTAATGCTTTTGCTGATACAACTGCATCTACAGCTCCTGCCGCAGCTACCGCTGCTCACTCAACACCTCAATCTCAAATTATGTCATTTTTGCCAATGATTGTTATTTTTGTGTTGTTCTGGCTGTTATTAATTCGTCCGCAACAAAAGAAAGCCAAATTACATAACCAAATGATTTCTGAATTGCAAAAAGGTGATGAAGTTGTGACTAGTGGTGGAATATTGGGCAAGATCTCTAAGGTTGAAGACCAGGTTATCAGCTTGGAAATAGCGGATAATGTAGTTATTAAAGTACAAAAAAATACCGTTAGCGGTAAAGTTGCTGTAGCACCTGCAGTTGCTAAATAGTAGTGGGTGTGCCATTCCCGACTCAATCGGGAATCCATATTAATTATATAATTTTTAGGTAGAAGTAGATAAATGAGTAAATTCCCCCTTTGGAAATATTTGATAATTATCATAGCTGTGGTAGTTGGTTTTATTTACACCCTACCTAATTTTTATGGCGAAACCCCAGCAGTACAGATATCTGCTGGTCATTCTAATGCGCCTTTGGATAATAATACCTTAGCAACTATTAATACTTATCTTAGCCAAAATCAAATAACACCAAGTGGTGAGATTTTTGATGGTAAAACATTAAAGCTACGTTTTTCTGATACAGATATTCAATTAAGAGCGCGTGATTTAATTAGCCAAAAATTGGGACAAGACTATATTGTGGCATTAAATTTGGTACCGGCAAGCCCGCTATGGTTTGCAAAACTAAATGCTAAACCAATGTTTTTAGGTCTTGATTTACGAGGTGGAGTACATTTTCTTTTAGAAATTGATATGGACGCGGCAGTTAAAAAAACTTTGGATAAGTATGCTGGTGACATTAAACGTGATATGCGTAGCAATAAAATTCGCTATGGGAATATAGAGGTAAATAGTAATAGTGTAGTAATTAGTTTTCGGGATAGCGATACGGCAAATAATGCCTTTACCCAGCTAAAGCAAGACCTACCGGGTATTTTATTGAGTAGAGACAGCGGTAATAATATTAATGCAGTTATTACTCCAGAAGAAATGCAAAAAATAAAAGAAGCTGCAGTAAAGCAAAATATTCTTATTTTACATAACCGGGTTAATGAACTGGGTGTTGCAGAGCCGATTATCCAGCAACAAGGCGCGGATAGAATTGTTGTAGAATTACCCGGATTACAAGATACGGCCCGGGCTCGTGATCTGTTGGGCCGGACAGCAACTTTAGAGGTGCGTTTAGTTGATGATGACCAGGTTGATTTAAACCAGGCAATAGCTGGAAATGTTCCGGGAGGAAAAGAATTACTTTCCGAAACCGGCGGTCGTGCCGGAAAGATTTTGGTCAATAAAGATGTAGAATTAACTGGTGATAGTATTACCGATGCGCAACCTGGCTTTGATGAAAATGGTGCACCGGCAGTTAACATTCGCTTAGATAGTTCCGGTGCCGGAATTTTTAAACAAGTAACCGGAGATAATGTTGGTCATCGAATGGCGATGGTATTGGTGGATAATGGTAGAAGCGAAGTGGTTACTGCACCGGTTATCCGTACTCAAATTGGTGGCGGACAGGTACAAATATCCGGGGCTATGACGGTAGAAGAGGCTAATGATGTTGCGCTATTACTTAGATCTGGTTCGTTAGCTGCACCTATGCGGGTAATTGAAGAGCGTACGGTCGGTCCATCTTTAGGTAAGGAAAATATCAGTAAAGGTTTTCATTCCGTGCAGTGGGGATTTGCCGCGATAGCAGTATTTATGGTTATATATTATATGATTTTTGGTGCAATTGCAGTGGTATCGCTATCAGTTAATTTACTGCTTTTGATTGCTGTTTTATCTATGTTACAAGCGAGTCTTACCTTACCGGGAATTGCCGCTATTGCTTTGGCACTAGGCATGGCGATTGATTCTAACGTACTGATAAATGAACGTATTCGAGAAGAACTGCGTCAGGGCCGTAAGCCACATATAGCAATTGAGGCGGGTTATGAACATGCATGGGCTACTATTTTGGATTCTAACGTTACTACCTTAATTGCCGGTTTGGCATTATTGGCATTTGGTTCAGGTCCGGTAAAAGGGTTTGCGGTAGTGCATTGCCTTGGGATACTAACTTCGATGTTTAGTGCAGTAATGGTTTCGCGCGGGATAGTTGGGTTTTTATATGCCAGGCGGCATTTAACGAAGTTACATATTTGAGGTAAATTATATGGAATTTTTTAGATTCAAGCGGGATATCCCGTTTATGAGTTATGGCCGGATTACGACGGCAATATCTCTGGTAACTTTTATTTTGGCAGTATTTTTTTTATTTAGCCGTGGCTTAAATTTATCAGTCGAATTTACCGGTGGGACAGTTATGGAAGTGGCTTATACCCAGTCAGTAGATTTGGGTCAGATTCGCGGGCGTTTGACAGAAGCAGGGTTGGGTGAGCAGACAACAGTACAAAATTATGGTACGTCCAACTCGGTAATAATCAGGCTACCTAATAAAGGAAAAGCTAATGCTACCGAATCTTCGCGAGTTTTTGACCTGATTTCGGGTGTTGGGACTGGAGCGCAATTAAAAAGCGTTGAATTTATCGGTCCTGAAGTAGGGCAAGATTTGGTAACCAATGGATTACTTGCGATATTATTTGTCTGTATTGGTATAATGGCATATCTGGCAATTCGTTTTGAATGGCGTTTTGCAATTGCTGCAATTCTTGCTAATATGCATGATGTGGTAATTATTCTGGGCTTTTTCGCATTTTTCCGCTGGGAGTTTTCCTTAACGGTATTAGCTGCAGTACTAGCGGTTCTGGGTTATTCGGTAAATGAATCGGTTGTCGTATTTGACCGGATTCGGGAGAATTTTAGGACAATCAGGGGCGGAAGTGTTGCAGAAATTATTAATAATGCAATTACCATGACTATGAGTAGAACGATCATCACCCACGGTTGTACTGAAATGATGGTTTTATCTATGTTATTCTTTGGTGGACCTAGCTTGCACAACTTTGCCTTAGCACTAACAATTGGTATATTATTTGGTATTTATTCTTCGGTGTTGGTAGCCTCCCCGCTAGTTATGTGGTTTGGTGTATCGCGTGAGAATTTAGTTAAAGTGGTGCGTAGCAAAGAAGAAGCAGTCGTTTGACCAGGAAAGAAGTTTTAATGAATTTTATTGACATAATTTTACATTTGGACAAGTACTTAATTCAAGTAGTAAATACGTATCATTATTACTTTTATGCTATATTATTTTTGGTGATTTTTTGTGAGACCGGCTTAGTGGTTACGCCGTTTCTACCGGGGGATTCATTATTATTCTTAGCCGGTGGATTAGCTGGAACCGGGAATTTGCAGTTTTTTATTTTAGCCGCTACTATTATAATTGCCGCTTTTTTGGGTGATAACTGCAACTTTTTTATTGGTCGTTTTATTGGCCTTACATTATTTAAAAACCCAAAATCGAAAATATTTCGCCAGGATCTTCTAAAGCGCACGCATGAATTTTATGAACGTAATGGGAGTAAAACAGTTGTTTTAGCCAGATTTATTCCGCTTATTCGTACTTTTGCACCTTTTGTAGCTGGTGTGGGGTATATGAAATACTCCCGATTTATTGGCTTTAGTTTTCTTGGGTCTTTTCTATGGGTTACTCTCTTACTTGGCGGGGGGTATTTATTTGGCAATTTACCAATTGTAAGGTCCCATTTATCATTGGTAATACTTATGGTATTAATTATATCAATGTTGCCAATAGTCAAGATTATCTACGATGAGTGGAAGCGTGCATAGATTTATATAAGTGGAGATATAAAATATGTCAGTTGTACATGTGGAAGTTCCATGCTTGTGTGGTAGTGGAAAAAGGTATAAAGAGTGTAGTTGCTTTAGCAGGGAAAAAAGCCAGCGGATGAAAATACATTCGTCTACAAGCGAAGTTGAGGGCGGTGGATTAAACATTGCAAAAGCTCTTAAAGATGTTGCTAAAAACATGTTAGCAATGGCAGATAATGAAACCGATTATAGAAACGTTGCTTCGATGGCATTAGGTGCCTGGAATATTTCATTGATACAAGATAAGACATTACGTGAAGAGGTAATGAAAGTACAGGTTCAGGGGTTGATATATCCATTGCCGGACCCGCCACAGGATTATCATATCCAGATGGCATGTGTACTACATATATTAGTTGAGAACAAGTTACGCTTATATCCTAAAGCAAATTGCCAGATCCAGGGTTTGGGCGTATATAATTTGAGTGATGGTAGTAGAGACATTCATGTTGAATTTGATCCTATCGTTGATGTACATCTTGGTGAAAAAATGGTCAAAAAATGCATGATGGATCGCATGTTTACTAATAATTCTCAGGCTACGCTAAACTAATCTTTGTCATCAAATTTAAGCTACCGGCTCAATTTTGATGCAACTTCGAACAAATTGGCTGAGGTATGGAAATGCCCAGCCTTTTTTAAAAAATCTTGAGTCTTCTTTTGGTAGTAAGGCACTACTTTTTATAGGTTGTCCATATTTATCTGGATTTGGGTCATCATGATAAAAAGAAAACCTGGCTTTTCTTGCTGTGTCGTATAAAATTGATTCCCTGTCTTCAAATTTATTTAATATATATTTTTGAGATAGACGTAATACTTCCACTATTTCAGATAAAAGTTCAATTTGCGTCTTCCCTTTAAAGGTATTCGGGTTATAATTAATTAGGGATGGCAAACCTAGTGAATAATACACTGATTCTTTGGCATTAAATTGCTTTGGCTGCATGATAAACGGCCAGTATTCAGTAAGGCCATAACCATCACCTTGTGCATAAGCATCTTCAATTAGCTTTTTGGGTAACATATTTTCATCTATCGCGGGAGCAAAGCCGGGGACTCCGCCGGCAACGATCAAATATATATGTTTAGCGATACTTACTGCATATGAGGAAAGAGCATTTGCTTTAGACTCCTCAAATACGTAATTAATATCTCCTTCCCATTTTGAGTATGTGGTATGCCAAATGTTATAGCCTGAGCGATGAATGTTTGACATCTCCTGATAAATTGCTGGACACTTTCCAGTTTTCAACATTTTAAGAAGTTGTTTGGGAAAATATATTACTGGTTGCACCCACGGATCATCAATACTGGCATTTAGTGCCCGGAAAACATTTTGCTGTTCTGTGTATAGGCTTGGTTTTTCTACATTTATGCCATAGGTTTCTAGTAAATTTGCATGTTTTTGATTTTCCGAGACTTTAGGTAATATAAATGCTGTTCTAGCACCGGCATTGAGATTCCAGATAGAAACATATGCTTTCTTGCCGGTTTCCGAATTTTCATTCATAACTGCATCAACGATATGAGCAAAGCCAAAAGTTTGTCCGGTTTTAATTACTGGATAAGACACTATACGCTTGCCCCGTTCTAAATAAAACTCAGCTTCTTTGTTTAAAATCATTCCAACCGGATTATCAAAACCCGGTGTATAGCTTAAATGTTCACGTAGGATGTCGGGTAAAGATGGATCGTTAAAGGATATGCTGTCGCCACCAACAAGCGGAAGCCTTACATCACGGTTATGGATTATTTTTGCGCCATAGGGATAATTTACCATGAAAAAAGGTAAATCTTTTAGTGCCCTGGCATTTTCCTGCATCCGTTTGGCGAGCCTGGGCTTTATTGGATATAATATTCCTAATACTTCTTCCCAGTTTAGTATAAATACATTATGTAACCGATCATCTTTAGCTCTTAGCATAAATAACTCATTTCTAAAATGAACAACAAATTTTGGTTTGAAGTTATTTGTCTTTTACAAATTATAAAGGTGTAGATTGGCTCTCTTAAGGTATATCGATAGCCAGACGTTTTTAGGTATAACTTCAATAAAATGGTCATTTGATCACTTTATGTAAGTTACATAGTAGTATTTTTGTGTGATACAGATGGTTATTATACCGCCAATTATATGCTTATACATGTAATTGTGCAGGTTTTAATATTTCACCGATGAAATAGTTAACGGCTTATATAAACAACTGCTTAGGGATATATTTAACCACATAAAAAAAATAAATTAAACCTCTAATTTTGCGGGCAAAATCCGGATTTTCGTTGTTCCTGTCTAACTTCATGCACCATAATTAGTAAAATTTAGGAATAGCCATAAAGTTAAATGTTATAATTAGAGCGCAATCCACCGTAATATTCAATAACCGTTAAATTACTTAATTAAAAAATATAACGCATGCCTTGGGTATAATAATTTGCAAGCGAAAAATTATATAATGGCAGTTTTTTTTTAGTATATATTTAAAATTAACAATTATGGGGGGATAGGGGATGCGTATGTTTAACGATATAATAATATTCTATTTTAGCATTAGCTTATTTGCAAATGCTATGCTATTTGTTCCACAAATTATTAAAATTCTTAAAGAGAAAAAAACTGATGAGTTTTCTGTAACTACCTTCATAGGGTTTTGTTTAACACAAATTGCTTCCATATTGTATGGTTATATTCAAAAAGATTGGATACTTATGTGGGGCTATATCTTAGCACTTACAACTTGTGGGACAGTCACCATCCTAATTTTTATATACCGTAAAAAGTGATATGCTTAGCACTATAGATATATTAATTCAAGCACCAAGTTCTGTTATGAATGATAATAAGGCTAAACATTTGGTCCTAAATTTGAAAATTGCCTTAATTGATCAGCTAAAAAGAGCATTATTTATTTTTTTTGTAGAGAAAGACTATACGAGGTTTGATCCACATGTAGGTGAAAACTCTTGTCAAATTAGAGTATGCCAGATACTGGATTTATTAGATAAGCAACAGATTACTTTTTCAATGGATTTATATCATCAAAGAATAAGACAATTAGAAAAGTTAACGCTAAATATTAACTTGGTACTAGAATCATTAAAAAAACATGTAGTGATTAAACGGTATCATAAAGGCCAAGCTTTTATTAAGTCAACGTTAAAAGACTTTTTAGAAACCAATAAATGTTACTGTGACTTATTCGAGCACGAAATATTTTTAGTACATACTTTTCTACTATCTCACTATAAAAAAGTGAATGGAATAGGAGATACATGCATTGATTTAGTTAGGCTACAAGACGAACTAGGATTGTCTAAAACCTTGGCAGAGAAATTGGTACATAGGTATCAGGTAAGGCTTTCAGAGTGGTCTACTGAATTTGTTAGGAAGTGTTTAAATAGTTCACCAAAGTTAAAAAATTTTAGGTCCATATTAGACAAATTAGAATATCGTGATGATGATTTTAGACGAGTACTTCCACTTTTCTTAATGACAAAAATTTTAATAAATTATTTACTTATATCAAAAAAAACTATTTTGGTTGTTACAGAAAGAAGGCACGGGATACATTTTATTGATCATATTTATATGATTTTTAAACCTGATAATATTAGTTCGACTTTTGTACTTTTTGATATAAACTTAAATTGTGATGAATTGATTCTAAATACACCATGTTTTGTTGTTTATGGAACGGTAGTTTATCAATCATATTGTAATCCTGAATCAGATATAAGTTATGTTAAGCGGTTTAGCCAGCTTGGGATTTTAGATATTATAATGGCAAATATGGCAATTCATCCACAATATAGTGGTAACCGGCTATTAAAATATAAGAGTAACCCATATAAATTACTTTCTGATGAAGCTGAGGATATAGTTGAAATTCATGATATTATGCATAAATTTAATAAAAAAATTGAAGTCGCGACTAAATATGGATGTAGCAAAGAAAATATAGATTTATTTTTTATTAGGCATATTATTTGTGATACACCAATAAATCAAATGAAAGCTAATATCAAGAGTAAATATTGCAAGGAATAGCAATGATATACACTGAAAGCAAAAAGTATAATGAAATAGATTTGGATACTTTAATCAAGAATTTGCCTGGGTATATTTATTTAAAAAATAGTCAAGGGGTGTATATTGCGTGTAATGATAATCAAGCACAACTTTTCGGTTTTAATAATAGTAATGAAATTATTGGTCTTTTGGATAGTGAGATACCATCCTTAAAAGATAATGCCAAGATTATAAGAAAGCAAGATTTAAAAATTACTGAAGAAGGTTTTATAACAAAGGTAGAAGAAAAGGTTTTAATAAATGGCAAAGAGACTATTATTCTACGTCAAAAAATACCAATGAAGAATTTTTATGGAAAAGTTATTGGAATAGTTGGCATTGGCACAAATATTGATGAAAGAAGTAATGAGAGGGTTTGGATTTTAGAGAATATTATAAGTAAAATTCCAGGACATGTATGGTGGAAAGACAAGAATCTAAGATTTTTAGGATGTAACGACCAACAAGCTAAGGTGGCAAAATTAAAATCACGTTATGAAATTATAGGTAAAAGTGCTTATGATGTTATTGCGGAGGACCAGCTAGAAGAAAAGCGAATAGAACAGGCAGAGAAAATTGATGAAATAGATAGGCAAGTAATAAACACGGGTCAAAGTTATACTGTTGAAGAACCATTAATTTTAGAAAATGGTAAAGAAGCAATATATCTTTCCAGAAAAGAACCCTTACATGATGAAAATGGAGAAATTATTGGTTTAATTGGGATTTCATTTGATGTAACTGCACAAAAAGATGCAGAGCGGTTAAAGCACGAAAATAGAAAATTGGAAGCAGAAAATAAGCTTAAGCAGATAATTCTTGAAAAAGAAGCTGCAGAAGCAGAGAGGCTCAAACTTGAAAATGAATTGCATAAGCTTGAGAATGAAAAACAAAAGGCTATTTTAGAAGAACAGGAAAGGTTCAAAAATTTTGTGGGTCAGATAGTGCATGATATTCAGTCGCCTTTATCAAGCCTAAGAGGTTTGGTTAATGAGTCTAGCCGAATAATTCCTGAGGAAAAGCGTATTACATTACGAGAGGCTTCAATGCGTATAAGTGCTATTGCCCAACATATGTTAAGCCGGTATAAAAATAAAATTGATGAAAATGAAGTGGCAGAACCTGTATTAATATCCGCAGCCATGCTTGAAGTGCTTGGTGAAAAAAGATATGAATATAAGGAAGTTAATTTTGCTACTGATTTTATGCCAGATGCTGAATTTGCTTTTATACATATTGAGCCCAGCCAGTTTAAGCGCATGATGTCTAATTTGCTCAATAATGCAGTAGAGGCTTTAGAAAATAAACCAGATGGAATAATTGAAGTAAGCCTTAATGTTGATGCTGAATGGGTGATGATTATTGTATATGATAATGGTAAAGGTATGTCAAGGGAATTGGTTGATAAAATAAATAATAATATTTCAGTAACTGAAGGCAAAAAACATGGTTCCGGTATAGGTATGACGCAGGTTCATGATACAATCAAGCGAAATTTTGGTGAATTTGAAATCACTTCTGTTTCAGGGGGTATGACAAGTATCCTGCTAAAATTTCCCAAAATTCCAGCACCATTTTGGATTGCTGAGGAAATTAAAATAATTAAAGGTGATACTATAGTCATTTTGGATGACGATCCCTCAATTCATAGCGCCTGGGATAACAAGCTTGCGCCTATTCTAACTAAAATGCCAGAGCTTAAAGTTAAACACTTTTCGGCGGGCATAGAGGCTGTTAGTTTTATTAATTCTATTTCAGAGCAAGAAAAAGATAACATATGTTTGCTAACTGATTACGAACTGCTGGGTCAAAATATAGACGGGTTAGGTGTGATTGAACAAACTCAAATTAAGCGTTCAACACTGGTAACTAGCCACTATGCTAATAAAGAGATACGTAAACATGCAGTTAACTTGCGCGTTAAGATACTTCCTAAAGAGCTGGCATTTGCGGTTACAATCAATTTGGATAAAAGGGTTGAGCCAGGTAGTAAGAGGGTCGATATGGTATGGGTTGATGATGCCAGATGGTTCATACGTGATTGGAAGTTAAAATTTCCTGATCTGACAATTGATGCATATTATGATCCGGATAGTTTTCTTGAAGATGTATATCAATATCCTTTGGATACTAAGATTATTTTGGATAGAACTTATTATGATGGGCAGGGCCCGGATAGAAATTTCCTGGGGGATGGGCTAGATTTAGCCAAAAAATTACATGAAAAAGGCTATACCAGGTTGTTTATGATTACTGGCGATGAGCCAACTACAGACAAAGTATTAGATTATCTAACGGTAATATTCAAAGAAGATGATGAAAAAATTAGGGAAATCGCCAAATTATAATGGGCAGGAAGGGGAAGAGCTCAGGCCGCTTATTGAACAAGTTAAACAAAATTTACCTGAGTATGGAGGAAACATCATGAGTTACGCAGAAGAGTTACGTCAAGAGGGGTTAAAGCAAGGCATGAGTTACGCAGAACAGTTACGCCGTGAGGGTATACAACAGGGCTTGCAAGAAGGGCAGCATGAAGCTCAGCTTGAGATAGCCCGCGAATTATTGAAACGTGGTATGGATAAAGAAGAAATCAGTGCAATCACTCATCTTACTCCAAGCCAAATGAGTGAATTGAAAAAAGCTAACATATTGTGAAAAAATACTGTATAGGCTAGATATAGGGAAACTGGTCTATTAAAACAATGTATAATAAGGCTGACTGATTATTAAATTAAATTTATAGGTCAGTTTAGTTAATTATTTTTTAAAAGGATTTACCATGTTATCAAAAAGCAAAATATTATTTATTGTTGGAATGAGTTTTATATCATTAGCAAATGCTCATGACCTTATAGCGGAGCATATCGACCTAAATCAAAATGAGCAGGCTGGGACGGCATATATAAGTTTATATGTTAACTATTTCAGCGGCGACGAGCCCTCTGAAAGATATAAAGGTACTATTATATTCTATACTAATGAGTGTAAGAAAGGTGGAACATATTATTATGAGGATAATTTAGATCTACCTGCCGGATGTGTTATTAAGGGTATAGGGTATGAGAAAAAATTCAAATGCGATAATAAAAGCTGTACAGAGAAAATGCAAAAAGAATCTAATGAGACCAAAAAGTGATAGGACTTAGGCATTTTCCGGCATATCCAAGCCTGATTTATTAGAGGGCTTGGAAATGCCGAGCAAAGCTGTTGGCGCTCTTAATTATGAAGTTGCTCTGTTCATAAAAAGGTACCTATTGACTATTACCGCTTACTTAGCATACAATAGTATCTTCATTAATATTTTTATAGAAAGGAAAATAATGAAAAATATATTTTTTAATATCTTTTTTATCATTTTTACAACTCTTGGTTTAATAGGCAGCACTAGTGCTATGACCTCAGCAGCACCAGCTCCCGATCCTATATGGGCTAGGCAATGGGGCGGGGACGGTTCGAGTTTTCCCAGAATTAGTACATCCGGAACAGATAATCTGGTTATATCTTTATTTACTAAAATACCTGGTACTGACCATTATGGCTATTTTATAGGGAAATTTGATTTTTCCAAATCATATGATTATCAATGGAGTGATTTTGAGCACGTTTCTTGGGAAGGTTTTAAAAATGTTCCTGAGAAAATAATAACAGATAATGCCGGTAACAGCTATATTTTAGGTTATAGTTGGCAAGGTTCCAGGCTTAAAGATTATTTTATAGTTAAATATAATCAATCTGGTGTTTGGCAATGGGCTAGAAAATTTGGCTTACCTTCCTCAAAAATGACCCCTTGGGGAATAGAAATAGATAAAGATAATAATATCTATATTACTTGCTCTGTAACGGATGAAAGGGATAGATTTCAATACGCCTATTTAGCAAAGCATAATTCATCTGGCGATCTGATTTGGGGTAAAGATATAAATAAAGGTAGTAGCGTAAATGGCTTAGCCAGTTTTAATGATGGTAATAGTACCTATTTATATGGCATCGGTAGTATGGGTAATCTAGAATATTTTGTTTCCAAATATGATAGCGATGGAAATATTTTATGGACCAAAACCGGTAATGGCGAAGCTAAAAATGTAAGTATTGATAAAACAACAGGTAATATTTATGTTGCTGGGAATGGGGCCGATTTTGTAACTAATGATTATTTCATGGATCAATATAACCCTAATGGAGAAAAAGTTTGGCGGGAACAAAAGCGTCATACTATTAGTGGAGCCAGCCAACTTTACCTAAATGAGCTAAAGGCTGATAATCAAGGTAACTATTATATTGTGGGGACTGCAACATACAATAATGTAATGTTAGGGTATATGGCAAAGTACAATGCTTTAGGTAATTTGATTTGGGAAAAAACCCTTGGATCTCCAGATGGAGGCACTGTATCAGCATCAGGAGCAGGTATTGATGACCAGAATAATTTCTTTATTGCTGGTGATACTATGCAGTCCCTATATGTTGGTCCAACTCCTGGATATTTTATAGCTAAGTATGCTCCGTAATCAAAACTAAAATTTTAGCAGCTTACTAGAAATAGGGTATTATAAAATATGCCCTATTTTTCCTGTAATTGAAATAAAAGATCACCGCATTATTATATCAATGTACACTCGTAATTGACAGCAGGTCTAAGGCGCCACTTTCAGAAAACATCACACCATTTGTTGCCACAAATTTACATAAAGACCTCTATATAGCGTATAATTATCATATGAAAGACATATCACACTTTAGGGTCTATAAGTACTACGCGGATAGGAAAATTTAAATGAAGAAATTTCTTTTATTCTTGGGTGTTATTTGCTGTATCCTGGCTAGAGCTGATGAAGTATCTAAAAATGTATTAACCTCGCCTATTGCATATCGTATAGACAGCCGGCCAATAAAATGTGCCCCTGAGCTTACCTGTACATCGCCATCATTAGCTACATTTTACCAAAATAGACAGCATGCATTTGCCTGGGTAAAAAATGGTGAACTCACTTTACCCGGGGAAGCATTAGTTAGGGCAATTAGACGGGCTTATATTGACGGGCTTGACCCGCGCGCGTATCACGTTAATCAAATTAATAAAATGGTAGCCAAATTAAATAGTGGTGATATAGCTGTTTCTCTAGATCTTGAATTAACTCTCACAGATGGGTTGTTTTTATATCTAAATAATTTGGTTTATGGCTTACAAAATGGTAAGACATTATATCCAGGCTGGCCAATTGCCAGTAAGTATGTTGACTTACAAGAAGTAGCCGGTAGAATTGCCAAGACGGATGATATAGATGAGATTTTACTTAGTATCGCACCAAAATATCCAGGCTATGCTATGTTACGCGAGAAATTATCTGATTATTACCGTATTGCCAGCAAAGGTGGCTGGGAACCTATCCCATTAGGTGCAGAATCTCTAAAAAAAGGTTCTAAGGGTAAGAGGGTGGCATTATTACAAAGGCGTTTATATCTGAGCGGAGAACTATCAGATGATGATACTTCGGGGGAATTTGATAAAGATCTCCAACAAGCCGTAATTAAATATCAGAAGGATAACGGGCTAACCGAGGATGGCGTTGTTAATAAACAAACGTTAAATTCATTAAATATTCCAATTGAGAAACGTATACGACAGATTGCACTAAATATGGACAGGATGCGTTTTTTACCTGATGATCGGCCATCTCGTTATGTACAGGTAAATATTCCTAGCTATACACTAGAAGCATTTGAAAATGGCAAACTAGAGGTGTTTAGCGGTGTAGTAGTAGGTAAACCGAATAAAAGAACTTGTGTTTTAAATAGCCAGATTGCAAGGGCTGAAATAAACCCGTACTGGAACATTCCGCCAAGTATTGTAAAAGAAATTTTACCCGACATTAAGGCTGATCCCAATTATCTTGCAGAAAATGGTATAAAAGTATTTAATGTTGAAAGTGGTGGTAGATATACTAACGTAGATCCAAGAGGCATTAATTGGGAGGATCCCAGTGTGCTTAACTTAAAATTTAGGGAAGATCCAGGCGAAGATAATGCACTGGGCCGCTTTAAATTTATTTTTGATAATAAATGTGGTATATATTTGCATGATTCAATAGCTCAGGCGGCATTTGATGAAACCAGGCGTGGACTTAGCCATGGCTGTATCCGTATTGCCGAAGTAGATGATTTTGCCAATTATTTATTAAAACCAAATGGTTGGGATAGTAACAAAGTTAGTGCTGAAGTAGATTCAAAAAAACATCAGTTTGTTAAATTAACTACTCCAACCCAGCTATATGTCATTTATCTGACTGCTTGGTATGATGTTGATGAAGGTTCTATGCAATTTAGAGATGATATATATCATTATGATAAACTATCTGCTTATCCGTTTTACCTATCTCAAGATTAGAGTGGGGGCTATGTAATTGACGACATTACGTCAGGTTAAAAGTTTTGTCCGACGGTCAGGTAAAATAACCCCAGGTCAGCAAAGAGCTTTGGATAATCTTCTACCCGAGTATGGTATTTCGTATGCCTGTAGTTTGGTAGATTTGAATGTAATCTTTGGTAGAAATAATCCCAAGATAATTGAAATCGGCTTTGGCATGGGTAAATCAACCAGTCAGATGGCACTTAATAACCCCGAGTTTGATTATTTGGGTATAGAAGTACATCCGCCCGGAGTGGGTTCTTTGCTGATGGAGATCAGGGAGCATCGGATTAGTAACTTGAAAGTAATTAATTATGATGCAGTAAAAGTTATTAAAGATATGATTATGGATAATACAATCCATGGGTTTCATATATTTTTTCCCGACCCGTGGCATAAAAAAAGGCATAATAAACGTAGAATTATCCAAAAAGAATTTATTGATGTGTTATGCTCCAAGTTAAAACCCGCGGGATACATACACCTGGCAACAGACTGGGAGGATTATGCCATATGGATGTTGGATATTTTAAAAACTAATCCACAGTTAAAAAATACCAGCAAAACCGGAGACTTTGTCCCCAGGCCATTACAACGTCCGGAAACTAAATTTGAACAACGTGGTTTAAACTTGGGGCATGGAGTTTGGGATTTAATATTTACTAAATAGTCATTGCAAGCCAGACATAATCTGGGGGGCAATCTATATATTGAGAGGGTTAAATGAAAAAAATACTGATAGGGCTATATTTAAGTATAAACTTGTGTGTAGCTCTAGCATTTTCAAAGCAGTCGGTAACGATAAATAACCATAAATTACATTACTATAAAGTAGGTCATGGAAAACCAGTGGTATTAATAATGGGTTATGGATTAACTAATAATTTTTGGCCAAAGCCGTTTATAAAGTGTTTAAGCCATGGGCATACGGTATATGTTCTTGATTATATCCAAGTAGATAAGCCGGATATGAATATGCTAGTTGATACAGTGCATGGATTTATCCGTCATGCTGATTTGGAACATCCGGAGGTAATTGGCTGGTCAATGGGCGGTGGTATAGCTTTAGCCCTTGCAAATAAATATCAGTATTCTGTTTCAAAGCTTGGACTTATTTCAACGGTTGTGGCTGAACCAACTATATCGCAGATAGTGATGCCTTACACTGCAAAGGATAACTCAGATGATGAAAAATTGAACTATGTTTTTGGTAATAATATACATAATTATGAATCGGGGAATTTGACTAAATATAAACAAGAAATGTTATCAACAAATATTTTTGTTGATGAGAAAACACTGAGTTCACAAAAAGCATTGCTATCTGCTTGGATGGCTGATCCGGATAATTCGCTTATGGTTCGTCATATAAAAGTACCGATGAATGTTGTAATTGCAAAACATGATTCAATTTTAAACCCGCAAGTACAGATGTCAGTATTTAAAAATCACCCTAAAACCAAAGTGACGGTTATAGATAGTGGGCATGCTTCATTTTACCAGCATCCAGGGCAGGTGTGCGATGCGGTGTTGCAGTAGGGATAATTAATGTTTAACCCCTCACAATCTGATGTCAGAAACTTCTTTTTTGATGTATTTAGCAAAGCACAGCAAAAAAGTGCATTAAGTGATCTGGAAAAAATTGCCTATAGTGTTATTCTTGAACACCCCGAATATCATGAGATACTTAGTAATAAGGAGAAATACCTCGATTTTCAGTACACGCCGGAAATGGGGCAAACCAATCCATTTTTACACTTGAGTATGCATTTGGCAATTCATGAACAATTATCAATAGACCAGCCACCTGGAATTAGGGATTTATATAAACAAATGTGCCACAAGTTTGGCGATGAGCATAAGGCTAGCCATGAGGTTATTGATTGCTTGGGAGAAATGATCCATCATGCGCAGCGTAATCATGTGGCGCCTGATGCAAATGTATATTTTGAGTGTATTAATAAAAAATTAAATTTAGGAACTAATTAATGAGTAAAAAATCACCCCGACATTTATCAAGAAGCCTGGCGGTACAGGCGTTATATAATTATAAAATTAATCAAACAAGTGTAATTGAGCTGGAAAAAATGCTTAATGATTTTGTGCGTGATTTATATGAACACGCCAATTACGAACTAATGCATAGCTTGATAGAAAATAGTATTAATCAATTTGATGTAATGCTTGAACAATATAAGCCTTATTTACAAAGAGAAATTAGTGATATCAATTTAATTGAACAAATTATTTTAGTGATTGCAGCAGTTGAATTAATTAATAATTTGTCGGTACCTGCTCCTGTAGTTATTAATGAAGCAATTGAATTAAGCAAATTATACGGCGGACCTGATTCGCATAAATTTATTAATAATCTGGTTGATAAGCTGGCGAAGCAGATTCGTAAATAATCATGCAAATAGATCAAAGTACTATTGATGAAATCATTCAACGTGCCGATATAGTTGATGTTATAGGCCGTGGATTAAAGTTAAAGCGTTCGGGTAATAATTATTTCGCCTGCTGTCCTTTCCATAAAGAAAAAACTGCCTCATTTTCTATTAATGCTAAAGAGCAATATTTTCATTGTTTTGGCTGTGGTGAATCGGGTAATGTAATTACCTATGTGATGAAATATAATGGCCTTGATTTTATTGAAGCAGTGAAGTCTTTAGCCAGTAGTTATGGAGTGCATATTCCGGATAATATGCCAGTGAAATCTAAAGCTGAAATAGAAGCCCAGAAAACCCGCCAGCTTACGCTTAGGGAAACTATTAATAAAAGCGTAGAGTTTTTCCGGCAAAATTTAAAAGCTTCCAATACCGCCATGAGCTATTTTAAAAACCGAGGTTTAACGCCAGGAATCATAGATAAATTTTCACTTGGCTATGTGCCTAATCAAACAAATGCCTTAGCTAAAATATTCCCCGATTATAATAAAAATACTTTTTTAAAAGATGCTGGTTTAGTAATTGATAACGGCAAACTATACGATAGATTTCGTGATCGGGTTATGTTTCCACTTAAGAATGTAAAAGGTGAGGTGATTGCTTTTGGCGGGCGGATTATAGGAGCTGGCGAACCAAAATATCTCAATTCGCCGGAAACAGTTTTATTTAATAAATCAAATGAGCTCTATGGACTATATGAATCACAACGCCAGATTCGCGATACGAATTTTGTCATTGTTGTTGAAGGCTACATGGATGTTATTGCCTTATTCCAATTTGGCATTGATAATGTAGTAGCAACTATGGGTACGGCAGCAACTGAAGAGCATATAAAAAAACTATTTAGAATTTGTGATGATATATATTATTGCTTTGATGGGGATAACGCCGGGCAGAAGGCTGCCTGGCGGGCTTTGGAGCGTTCGGTAGGGTTAGTTACTGATACAAAAGCTGTGCATTTTTTATTTCTGCCTAAAGAGCATGATCCGGATAGCTTTATTCGTAAATATGGAGTAGATGCGTTTAAGGCTCAAACGAAAGAACACTCTTTATCGTTTTGTGCATTTTTATTAAAACAGTTATCTTCCAATGTCAGCCTTAATCATGAAGAGGGCAGGGCTAGGTTAATTAGTTTGGCTAAACCATATATTGCCCAGGTGAAAGCAACTGCACTGGCAGTAATGCTTAAAAAACAGTTAGCAGATTTAGTGCAGTTACCGCCAGATGTAGTAGAAAATATTTTAAATAATCGTTCACGCTATGCATTTTATAATAATAAGTGGAATAAAAACTATACTGCGGAAAAAGCTTTAGTACCAATCCCATTTAATTTACTGGATTTGATAATTAGTCATGCACGTGAACATATAGATTGGGTGAGTAATTATTTATTACCGGATAATATTGAACATTATAGCCGGGATATCCAGGAATTAGTACTGTTTTTAGATTATATTGGTAATCATTACTCAGTAAATGAGAAGGTGCAGATAGATGAGGTATGTAGTAATATTGAATTTAGTGCACTTAATATTAAGCAGGTAAAATCTAAAAATCAAATTAGTATAACTGAGGAAGAGTTTAAAACCCACTTAGATAAAATATTTGGCTTAATTAAAACTAAAGCTATTAAAATCCCGCGGATTTCCATGCCTAGATGAGAGAAACAATGCAAACATCATTACTTCTACCTAAAAACGCAACACAACTATTTATTTCAGGCCCTGCTGGCCAACTCGATTGTCTACGTCTTGATACGGCGGCCTTGCCTATAAAAGGAGTAGCAATAATTTTTCATCCCGATCCAATGGGTGGCGGTACTTATACCAATAAAATAGTGCAAACAGTAGCCAAAACCTTAAATGGCAAAGGCTATGTTTGTTATTGCCCAAATTTGCGAGGGGTAGGTATGAGTGATGGTGTGCATGATTATGGTACGGGTGAAATTGATGATGCTCTGGCAATTTATGAATATGTTACTAAATTACATACTGACTTACCGTGTATTTTAGCCGGGTTTTCTTTTGGCGGGGCAATTGCAGCTAATCTGGCAACCAAGGTAATGCATAAAAAATTAATTTTGGTTGCCCCATCTGTTATCAAGCATTCTGTGACTGTGGATCCCTCTAAAACTATTGTAATACATGGTGTGGATGACGAAGTTATCTCATTTGATGACACGCTAAATTGGGCCAAAGGGCAAAATCAAAGTATTATTAGTGTGCCAAACACAGGGCACTTCTTTCACGGTAAATTAGTGGAACTAACTAATATCATCTCCGGCTTTGATCTATAATTAATAGTAGGATCACGGTGTAAACAAAATAATATTTAGTTTACATTAGCTTGGTTTATGTTATAATGTAAAAAAGTATACCTTGTAAGGAAGAAAATTATGTCATCTGCTAGTAGGGTAATATCACTACGTATTCCTGACGAATTAATGGTGAAACTGGATCATTTGGTTAAAGCAACCAAACGTAGTAAAGCTGATTTGTTGCTTCATTGGGTAGAAGATGGCATTGCTTTGGATGAGTGGCAGCTTGAAGAGCTTGAAGCTGGCATTAAGGAGGCGGATGCCGGAAAATTTGCAAGTAATAGCGAAGTTAATCGGGTATTAACTAAATGGTTATAAATACTATTTGGACTGAGCGTGCATTATCTAATCTTGAAACTGAGTTAGATTATTATGGTGAAATTAATCCAGCATTAGCTAGAGAGTTATCTATAGTAATTACAGAAAGCATTAAAAATATTTCTACCATGCCTGGAATTGGAAGACCAGGGAAAAAAGTAAGCACACGGGAGTTTGTAATTAGTAGATTTCCATATATAATAGCCTATAGGGTCAGGTCTGAAGTGTTAGAAATATTAGCGATTATTCACCAAAACCGAAAAAATATTCGAAGTTTTTATTAATCGCGGTGCAATAGGAGGCAGGGGCTTTGAGCCCCTGTCTAAAATGTTAGTCACCAGTCATTATCATTTCACGGACAAATGATTGTACCAGTTTCACAAAAACCGGATTTGGGTCTTCTACTTTGGTGTTTAATAAATCCAGATTTAGGTGTGCCAGCACAAAAAATTGCTCATTAATTGATAAGTTGGATAACATTTTAAGAGAGTTGCACCTACTACTAACAAGCCCATCAATTAACTCACTCTGGATTTTCTCATCAGGAATATCTTCGCCAACCGAATGAATTAAGCGGTCCAGATGCTCTAATTTGAATTGTCCAAGAACGTCATAGAGTAAATCCGAAAATTTAAGCATGACTGAATTTTTATTAAATGGACGAGATTGTAGTATAATGTGATCTGCGTGAAGCATATGCTTTCCTTTCTTTGGAAAAGGTTAAGTGAAGGATGGTAAGGTTTGCCGACCTTATTCACCCGCTGTTTCACGCTCACTTTGGTGAAACTGGTAGTATTATACTCCCAAGCCAAATAAAAATGTAAATATTTTTTTAAAAATGCTTTTGCATAAACACAACTAAAGTTCTTGTTCTGTCCAATATACACTACTCAAGTTATTGTTTTAAAAGATTCCAGAGATTTATAGAAAAATTTGCTATTTAATTGGGTAAAAGCTATAATACTATTAGGCAATTCATATAGGCAGCTTGCCCTGATGGTTATTAACAATTATAAAAGGATATTAGAAAAATGAAAAATATTATATTATGTTCTACTTTAGCGGTTAGCTCATTTTTGACGAATTATGCTGTGGCTATTGATATAGCAACTAGTTATGAGGTGAATCTGTTAACTTTAAGGGATATAAGCGGTACAATTCCAAAATTTGAAGGAATGAGATGTACTTTACAACCCAGCGGAGAATTGAATAAGTCACTACTAAAATGTCCAAATAATGAGTTGGGCAAGATTGTTGAATTACCTTCTAGTGGAATAAGCCTTGTAGTAGTAAATAATTCCCGGCTTGATATTGGTGAATTTGTATATGCCGTTGAAGCTGAAGGGCAAAAGTATTGCTTTAAATACCCAGCCGGATCGTCAATAGCTGCTAATGGGCCAGGAGTATATCTGTATAAAAATCCTGAAATTAAATATATTAAAATGACTGCTGACGCTGGCAATTGTTCTAGTGCTAATGCTATATGGAAAAATGTTACTTATAACAATGTAAGTAGATTGAGTAGCAGGTATACTATTATAGAAGTTGCCCCGCAAACAGATAACCCTGAAGCTGACCAATATATAATCAAATAGGGTCATACTCTCATTATCTTTAGTGGAATTAGGTTATTATGATGAGCAAGCATACGGGGTTCAATTGATAAGGGAACACCGTACGAATTTAATACAGCAGAAAAATTATTGGAAGATTTTTTTAAACATATAAATAAAATATTGGGAAGTTTATAAGATGAAAACACTAAAAGTTGGGATTATGTCAGCAACCAAGTTTCAACAAAGAGTTTTAGATATTGCGGCAGGAAGGTATAAACCCACCTCAGGTGAACCTAAAGTTTGGTTTAGCTCTCTTAAGTCATTGGCAGAAGTGCTAAATGAAAATAACACTAGACTTTTGACGTTAATAGAAAAGATGAAACCTGCAAGTTTAACTGAGCTTGCAAAAATATCTGGCCGACAGGCTAGTAATCTGAGTCGGACATTGAAAACCTTTGAGCGATATGGAATTGTTGAGTTAAAAAAAGAAAATAAGTTATTAAAGCCAATCGTAAAAGCAACTAATTTTCAGATTGAATATAAATCTGCATAATTATAGAAATTTGCTGACGATCAATATATAATTTTTTGCAAACCGTTGCTTTATAGCTTACATATCGAAGCTATTAGTCTTTTGGTTGGGGAAAATATAATCAACCAGGTTCATCGTCTCATTATCTTTAGTAAAATCGGTAGAACGCTTTAAAAAATTATGGCTACTATTAAAGCCTAATGAATTTAGGTATCCTTTAGCAGCCGGATTAGTAATATCCTTATAAGATACACGAGTAATAGTCGTAGGACTACGCTTAATACCACTTTTATTTGAAAATATGGTATTACTGATATCCGGTAATTTTAGCTGTTGGGTAAAATATGTATTGGTAGAGGGAGTGCTAAGTATCGATACGGCAATTGGTTTACCTTTAAGTGTTAACCCATGTACAACAGTATAGTTATTATCACTATCTACACCTTCAGATAAAAGCTTGCTGCCTAGTGATTGTGAGGCACTGTGTAGTAAGGTGTTATAGGCATTTTGGCTATATACGGTATTATCCAAAGTTGATGGAGTAGGGGGAGTATCATGCGTGCTCCAAAAGGAGCAGGCTGTAATTGTTAAGAATATGAAACCCGCTATACTAAATATCTGTAGATTAAATTTCATTTTCTGACTCCCATAGTTTTGAGTTAACAAGCATAAGCTTATAGAGCAAGGAATAGCTAAAACTAAGCAAGCGGAATGTACTATTAGTACATGGTTTTTTGCGTATGACGCAGCTAGATAAGATGTAGGCGCAGTTAAATCGTGCCGCCGATGGTTAGGCCTTGGTCTATCTTTATGCTTGGCTGCCCAACGCCAACCGGAACCGACTGCCCATTCTTACCGCAAACCCCAATACCGCTATCTAACTCCAGATTATTTCCAACCATTGATACGTGCTTGAGGCATTCCGGGCCACTACCAACTAATGCACAACCTTTTACCGGATGAGCTAGTTTTCCGTTTTTAATAACCCAGGCAGTACTTGCATTAAATACAAATTGACCGGAGGTAATATCCACCTGGCCGCCTTCAAAGCTCTCGGCATAAATTCCATGTTTAACAGAAGCAATTATTTCTTCATGAGTACAATTGCCGGCTTGCATATAAGTATTGGTCATGCGTGGCATTGGGCTACAGGCAAATGATTCGCGTCTACCATTTCCAGTTGATTTAACCCCCATAAGCCTTGCATTTAGTTCATCAAACATATAACCCTTTAAAATGCCGTTTTCAATTAATATATTTTGCTGAGTTGGGTTGCCTTCATCATCAATATTTAAAGAACCGCGACGGTCTGCTATGCAGCCTTCATCAATTACAGTTACATTTTTACTTGCAACTTGCTTACCGATTTTATTACTAAAAGCTGAGCTGCCTTTACGATTAAAATCACCTTCTAAGCCATGCCCAACCGCTTCATGTAATATTACCCCGGCCCAACCATTACCTAATACCACCGGTAGTTGCCCACTTGGTGCAGCAACCGCTTCGCATTTTAACAGTGCCTGGTCATATGCATACTTAATATGTTCTTTGAGTAATTCGTGAGTATAATTTTCAAGTAAATATCGGCCGCCAACGCCGCTGTTGCCTTTTTCTATCTTACCATTGTTATTGATAATCAAGCTTATGCTTAGGTGAACCAAAGGGCGGATATCGGTATGCTGCCGTTCATCACTTCTGGCAATATAAATTTCATCATATTCCAAAGATAAATTAGCCAGTACATTTGTAACGTAACTCAATTTCCGTGCATAATCATTAATAAATTTTAGTATCGCTACCTTATCGGCATTATTTGTGGCTAAAATCGGATTATTGATTGTATACAAATTATGAGAAGCAGAAGCATTATAAAGTCTGGCAGGCCCAAGATTGGTTGCTGAGGGTTCAATAAATAAACTATCACATAAAGTAGTTATAGTTTTAGGATTCAGGTCGTTAGAGTAACTTAAAAAAGTTTTGTCATGACAAATAGCGCGAATACCGATGCCTTGATTTAGGGCAAAACTACCTGACTTGATAATACCCTCATCTAATGAGTAAGACTCATCGGATGAATATTGCAAATAGAAATCACAAAAATCAGCACCCCGGGCTAATAATTTTTGTGCTGCTTTATTAAAAAAACTATTAGACAAATCATTAGCATAGAGCAGGTTTTTTAAAACGATATCATTTATCATTGCTGCTGCTGTTGCTCAGTTTGGTTAAGTCGTTCCAGTCTATATGTAACAGAGTACTTAGTCCGTAAATACGCAATATATGAACTCAGATCGAGCATGGCATTATTCTGGTTAAACTGGTTTAAAATCGGCTTATTTTGCTCAGATAACTTAGGATCAATATTTTCACTATTAATTCTGTAGATAACAAAAGCACCCGCCGCGTTTATACTTCCGGTATATGCCGGAGCTTTGGTAAAGGCAGTGCTAAAAATTTGTTTTACTGCTTGCGGGCTTATATCTTTGGCCTGACCAAGTAGAGTAACGTTTACTCCCTTATCGAAGTTTAATTGGAGCGTGCCTTTTTTTAACTTGTCAAGCTCTGCCTGGCCTTCCTGAAAGGCTAAAGTAGATGCCTGTTTTTCTTTTAATTGTGCAACAACCTGGTCTTTTACCTCAGCTAATGGCTTGGTTACGCTAGCTTGGTATTGGCTAATTCTATACACTGCATAGCCTTTATCTCCAAGAGAAACTACTTCGCTATTATTATGATTTTTAATAACATCTTTGTTAAAGATAGCCTGTTGGATTTTTGGGTCAGCAAATTCACCACTTACGTCACCTTTTTTTACCCAGTCGCTGTTAAACACGGTAAGGCCCAGTTTTTTGGCTGCAGGGTCTAGAGAGTTTGGCTGGTTATAAGTGAGGTCATTTAGCTGTTCTAATTGTTTTTGTAGCATTTTGGTGCTTTGTTGTTTTTGTATTGCTGCAATTGCGGTTGCTTTTAAAGAAGCGCTATCGGTACCTTGTATGTTATTTAGCTTTAAGATATGGTAGCCAAATTGAGTTTCAACAATCTGGCTGATTTGACCTGGCTTTAGGTTAAATGCTGCATCTTCAAATGGTTTTACCATAGCACCTTTACCAAAATAGCCCAAATCCCCACCATTTTTTGCCGAAACCGGATCTTGTGAGTATTGTTTTGCCAGAGCAGCAAATTTACCAGGGTTGGCTGTTACTTCGGCAAGTATTTTTTGGGCCTTGGCTTTTACGGCTTCACGTGTAGCTGCATCCGCATTTTGCGGAACAGTTAATAAGATATGTGAAACATCAATTTTGGTAGAATCACTTTTATGCTCGGCAATATATTTTTCAATATCAGCATCGCTTACCTTAATGGTTTTCATCACACTTTCAGGAGATAAGATTAAATACTGAACTTTAGCTTGTTCCGGAGTCGTAAATTTTACAATATTTTGTTGATAGTAACTAGTAATATCTTTATCGGTAACATTTACTTTTGAGTAAAATTGGCTGGGCGAAATTATATAGCTGGAAACGTTACGCTGCCGGCTAAGTAAATCTACAAATTGTTTATTAAACAAATCAGAGCTATAATAGGTAGACTTGAAAAAGTTTAGAGTTTGTTCCAGTAGAATTTGTTGTGAAATTTCATTTTGGAACTGTTCGGCAGTCATTAAGCGTTGGCTCAAAAATGCCTTATATTTGGCCATATTAAATTTACCATTATCCAAAAACATGGGAATATTTGCAATTTGTTGTTGTAATTGCTCTTTACTTGCAATCATATGATTGCTATCAAAAGAATTTAGTAATAACTGGCGGTTGATTAAGTTTAAAAGTACTTGGACTTTATCTGTATTTTGCGGGTTTTGTTGGATAATATTGTCGATATCACGCATATAGATTTTATTGCTGCCTACTTTAGCGATGTAACCATCATCACTACCCATCCCCAGATAGCCGCCGATCCCCCACATTACAAAAGTGGCAGTAACGGCAATCATAATACCTTTAACAAAGACTCGATTTTTTTCAACAATATTAAACATAATTCTCTAATTCTTTAAATAATCCAATTAAGAAAGCTATACTCGAACAGATTGGAGTTACAATGAAGTAAAGAGCGAAGCCGCCTATAAATTATAGGCAATGAGCGATGCACAAAATTGTAGCTTCAATATGGAAGAGTATAAGATTATAGCACAATTTTTAGGTTAATAAACAACTTTGCCATGTTCACGCTCTCAATTTCAATTTGTACTTTTTGCCCGGGTGCGTAGGTAAAACCACTCGATTTTCCAACTAGGCTTAATGATTTTTCATTAAATATGAAATAGTCTGATCCAAGATCTGTTACATGCACCAAACCATCAATTAATAGCTCTGGGATATAGATAAATAATCCAAAATTAGCCACACTCGAAATTACCCCGTCATATTGATTGCCAATATGTTTCTTGGCGTATTGGCACTTATAGAAAGTGTCTACTTTGCGCGAACTTTCTTCAGCGCGGCGTTCGGTAAACGATGTGTGCTCGCCCATTAAGGCTAATGGTTGGGTATAGTGGTATTCAGAATTGTTGATTACGCTTTTTACTGCCCGATGGACTAATAAGTCCGGATAACGGCGAATTGGTGAGGTAAAATGGAGATATTGTTTATAACTTAAACCAAAATGCCCGACATTATGCGGCGAATATATAGCTAACTGCATTGAACGTAATACCGAATTTTGTATTGCCTGAAAATCTTCATGCTCACGTACCTGATGAAGCAGGTTGGTATAGTCACGCGGGGTTAGTTGTTCGTATTTTACATCAAATTTTATTGCCAGCGAATTTAAATGGTCTTTTAAGGCAGTAAATTTTTCGAGGTTTGGTTTTTCATGAATCCGAAATAAAGTTTGATGATGGTGACGTGCTAAAAAATCGGCAACAGTAACATTTGCTGCTAACATGCACTCTTCAATTAAGCGGTGCGCTTCAAGGCGCGTACGCGGCACTATTGCTTCAACATTACCGATGGCATCAAAATTAAAAATTGGTTCAACCGTATCAAAATCAATAGCACCACGTTTTTCACGACTGGACAATAATGCTTTATAAGCCAGATATAGATTTGAAATATTACTAATCAAATCACTTGGAGTGATACTCAGATCATTTATCCATTCCTGAACTTGACCATAAGTTAATCTGGCATGTGAATGAATTACTGCGTTAAATATTTTATAATGAACAATATCACCATCCGGTGTAATTTCCATATGTGCGCATACAGTGAGTCTATCAACATTAGGTTTTAGTGAACATAGGCCATTTGACAAATTTTCGGGTAACATAGGAATTACACGCTTAGGGTAATATATTGAAGTGCCACGTAGATATGCATCATGGTCAAGCGCAGAATCAGGAGTCACATAGTGAGATACATCTGCTATCGCAACATACAGATGAAAAATTCCTTCTTTGTTTTCACAAAATACAGCATCATCAAAATCTTTGGCATCTTCACCATCAATAGTAACAAAAGGCACATGACGCAGATCTTCATGTTTTACCATTTCTGAAGACAAAACATGATCAGGTAACTTTTCTGCCTGCTGCCATGCAGCTTTAGTAAATTCAACCGGAATCCCGGCTTCAATAATTAATTCTTCAATGAAAGCGTGATCTTCATCTCTTTTACCAACCGTACTGGCTAGGGCTACTTCAAAAAAGGGTTTTTCCTCACTTGGGTAGCTGGTAATAACAGCATTTAGCAGTTCATCACGGTTGATTGATTTTATGGGTGTATTTATAACAACTAGGTAATGCCCGAATTTTGGGTTATTTACCCGAAGTAAATGTTTAGGCTTATGCGCTTGAACAAAACCAACTAAATTTGTTGTGTTATGCTTTTCTATGTGAATAATTTCGCCTTGCATAAACTCATCTTTATCACTTAAAACCCGGACGGTTACTTCATCATTATCAAGCGCAAATTTTTCTACATTATCTGCAATAAATATCCTGGCATGTGTTTCTTTATCAACTGCTACACCGCCCATGCCATTTTTATTTTTATGATAAATACAATGATGCGTACGCAAATTTTTTTTATTCATCCTGATAATCTTTCAAAATTACTGTGCACCTGTTGTTTCAAATTGCTTAGTATAACAATGCATGGTGTTTTGCATAAGCATAGCTATAGTCATGAGACCAACACCACCCGGTACCGGTGTAATATAGCCGGCTATTGGTAAAACCTCATCAAAATCTACGTCTCCACACAGTTTGCCATTATCTAAACGATTCATGCCAATATCAATGACAATAGACCCTGGCTTCACCCAGCTAGCTTTTACCATTTTAGGTCGGCCTACTCCAACAATTAATAAATCAGCGTGCCGGCAAAGTTCTGCTAAATTCTTGGTTTTACTATTACAGATTGTAACGGTTGCTCCACGGTTAATTAGTTCCAGTGCCATTGGTCGGCCAACAATATTTGACATACCAATTACAACGGCGTTCAAACCATGATAGGTAGGGTTTAGTTTTTCTAACATATACATCACGCCGTGTGGGGTACACGGGCAAATCTGCGGATCGTTTAATGCAAGCGAACCTATGTTATAACGATGAAACCCATCAACATCTTTGTGAGGAGTAATATTATCTATAATTAACTTGCTATCTAAGTGTTTGGGTAATGGCATTTGCACCAATATCCCATCAACATTTTTATCTTGATTTAAGTCATGAACTATTTTTAGTAGTTGATCTTGTGTGGTAGTTTCCGGAAGTTCAAAGGACTTAGAAGTAAAGCCAATTTTTTCACAGGCCTTCTTTTTGTTATTTACATAAACGCATGAAGCTGGATTGGTTCCAACCAGGACTACTGCCAGGCATGGTGGTCGTTTACATTTTGCAACTTCGCGAGCCAAGTTGTCTAAAATAGTGTTAGAAAATTCCCTGCCATTTAAAATCTTATCTTGCATGCAAGTGGCCTTAAGAAGCTTTTAATATAACTTTGGCAAACTTACGTTTACCAACTTGAATTATATATTCTTCATCCGGGTTTAGGGTAAGTTTTTTATCACTAATTTTATCACTATTTATTTTAACTCCACCCTGATCGATCATGCGCATTCCTTCAGAAGTTGACCCAACCAAACCGGCTTGTTTTAAAATGTTGGCAATGCTTAAATTATCAGTAGATATTTCCATATTGATTATATCTTCCGGTACCCCGCCTTGTTTAAAGCGGAGCTCAAAGTCTTCGAGTGCTTGAGTAGCCAACTCTCTACTATGAAAACGTTCAATAATTTCAAGGGCGAGGGCAACTTTTACATCGCGAGGGTTTTTACCATTATCAATATCTTGTTTAAACTGCTTAATTTCATCCGGTGATCTAAGCGATACCAGGTTAAAATAACGCCACATTAATTCATCGGAAATACTCATTATCTTGCCAAACATTTCGTTTGGTGCTTCAGTTATTCCAATATAATTGCCCAAAGATTTGGACATCTTGTTTACACCGTCTAAACCTTCTAAAAGAGGCAACATAATTATACATTGCTGGGGTTTTCCAAAATGTTTTTGCAATTCACGTCCCATAAGCAGGTTAAACTTTTGATCAGTACCGCCTAGTTCAATATCTGACTCCATTGCAACCGAATCATAACCTTGTAAAAGCGGATACATAAATTCATGTATAGAAATGGATTTATTTTCGCGATAACGCTTAGAAAAGTCATCACGCTCGAGCATTCGGGCTACGGTCATGCATGCCGATAGTTTTAACATCCCGCTGCTACCTAGTTTATCCAACCAAGCAGAATTAAAGCAAATTTTTGTTTTATCTTTGTCAAGAATTTTAAATACTTGTTTGGCATAGGTCTCGGCATTTTGTGCAATTTGTTCATGCGTTAGAGGGGGGCGGGTTGCATTTTTGCCAGTTGGGTCCCCAATCATGCCGGTAAAATCGCCAATTAGAAATGAAATTTCATGTCCCAAATCTTGGAGCTGGCGCATTTTAGTTAGTAATACTGCATGTCCCAAATGCAAATCAGGAGCTGTTGGGTCAAAGCCAGCCTTGATTTTTAGGGGGCGGTTTAATTTTAATTTTTCGACTAGCTCAGCTTCTGGCAAGATTTCGTCAGTACCTTTAGTAATAATTGCCAGCTGTTGTTTTAAATCCATCATTTTTTATCCTGTATATTAGAAAATCTGGTATAAGCCAGAATTACGCCTGTTGCTACTGATACATTTAATGATTGTATAGTTCCCTGCATCGGAATAGTTACCAAATAGTCACAGTTTTCGCTAACCAGCCTACGCATTCCACTACCTTCGTTGCCCATTACCCAGGCTATTTTTTTATTGCATTTGAATTCAAATAAACTTATAGAATCCTGGGTTAGAGCTGTTCCGGCTACCCAGAAGTCATGTTCTTTTAATTGTTCTATAGCCCTGGATAGGTTGTTTACGGTAATAATTGGAACAGCATTTATTGCACCGCTTGAAACTTTGGCAACAATCGGATTATTCATATTCGCTGAGTTGTTTTTAGGTACAACAATTGCTTCGACCCCAAAGCATTCTGCGCTACGAATGATTGCCCCGAAATTATGGACATCTGTGATTCCATCCAGAATTAAAACTATCGCATTGTCTTTTCTATCCACATGGTTTAGTAAATCTTTAAGTTCAGTTGGTTTTAATAGGGAATCTTTGATGGAAGCTGCGACGCCCTGATGAGCATTATTACCAATTAATCTATCCAAGTCTTTAACATTTCTAAATGCAATATTGTGATTTTTAAGTAATTCTAATAAATTGTTTAATCGTTTATCATTACGATTACTGTCAATGAGGACATGATCTATATTATCCGGTGAATTTGAGATGGCCTCAGTAATACTATGAAATCCGTAAATATACATGCCGTACTCTTTCATATTGAAAATCCAATATTGCGCATCGCGCCTTGCCTACTATTTGTAGGCAAGGGACGCGGCCCTGTTGCTCTTTGCTTCATTGTATTTTCAATCTGTTCGAGTATAGTTAATGTTAGAATAGTTTCAAATCATATGTGCCATCAGCGTTTGGTACACCCATTAAAGTTATAAATGTTTTCATTTTTTCAGCTTTTTCCGGGTTAATTGAGGATTTTAGAGTTAGTGCCGAAAGTGTTCCACTGCCATTTAATGTAAGTACCGAATTTTCATTGTTATCCGTCGTTACATTAATTTTATTGCCATTTAAATCGAGAGTAACTAGATAAGTACCTAAAGGATTAACCGGGGAAATTCCGGAAGATATATTTCTTGCTGTTATATTCATTATTCCGGTTTGCATTTTATTGGTAATTAAAAAATGTTTAGCTTTTATTTGTAAGCTTCCCGAAACTTTGAGGTCGTCTATTACATTTGATAGGCGGGAAATTTGGCTGACTGATAATGTCAGATTAAGATTATCAATATTTACACCATTTTTATCCAGGTAAACATCTGCTATTTTATGTTGGTCAAGTAATAGGGTAATATCTGCATATTTGGATAAACCAAGCGACATTTTCCAGGATAAGTGAATTAACGGCACTGCGCCAATTTTATTTTGCTTATTTGCAGATGCTGCCACTAATAAGCCTGATCCATGCCAGAACGACCCAGTCAAATTATATAGTCTTAGTTGGTTATGTGAATATTTGGTAAGAGGCGCGTTTAAAACCCATGCCGGAATATTGATAATTAAAGTTGCAATAAAGATAATAACGCATGCAGCAATCATTAAATACTTACGAAACTTAATAAAAAAAACACTACTGTCCATTTTGTGTAGCTACCTTAAATAAAATTCTACAAGAAATATAGCCGGATTCTGATAGACGAACCATTTTAACTTTTTCCGGAAATATCCCATAACTTTTACGCATCTGGTTAAGGGTATCCATTACATCCGAAAATTTGGCCTGAGAAATTGTGATAGCTATGGTATCTCCAATTTGCTCGACATTTGGAGGTGTATCCGTCGAAATAGAAGCCAGGTCACCTTTTATTGTATCAGCTGAAACCGGGCTAAACTCATTAGGGGTAAGATTATTTATGTCTTTATACAATTTACTTAAATATTCAACATCCGCCCGAAAGGTTTGGATAACCATATATTCTTTTTCAAGGCGACTTTGAAAAGAATAGGCGGCGCTAATTAATAAGTAGAAAGCCATCAAAATTACTAGGATTCCGCCAAAAAATACGATCTGTTTTTCCCGTTCATTCAGACGCTGATAATAAGCTACAACCGGTTTTGCCCTGGCAGAAATTTGCCCAATAACTTTTGCAACCATCGGATGGGTAATGCTTCTACGAATGCCCTGCTTTAGTTTTTCCATATTTTATGAATATTCCTATACTATAAAGTTTGATACAACCATGCCAAACGTAAGGTGAGCACCCATTTTGTATCTTTACTAGCCTGATGATCTTCAATATTGTCTTCAGGAGGTGTGCCGGCCTCTGCCTTATTATCTGTTTTGGCTTTTTTATGTGTTCGAGTATAAGTTTTAAAATCGGTCAATTCGGCAATAATATGGCTTGATTTAAACATATCCCGATAATTGTGAAACTGGTCTGTTGCAAAATCGCGTAAAAATATTGTTAATGTAACGTCATTTAGGTTATATTCAATTTGAGTAATATCATCCGGGTCTGTGGTAGGAACGACCCTTAAGAAACGGTAGAACATGGAGGTAAAGTCGAGCTCGTCAGGTAATGCACGGTCATGTGCCATTTTAAATAGCTTAGGGGATATCTTGGACAGGGTCTCCGTACTTATTGTATCGACCTTGCTAATTTTGCCTAAGTTTTTTTTAAGTTCCGATTCTACTCTTGATTTATTGATATAAATATTTAGGATATTAATTAGCCAAAAGACAGCAATCATAACCGCAAAATACTTTGCAGTTTTTAATAGGCGAAGTAGTGATTTTTGGGTATCTTTTTCTATCTTTAATTTAAAACTACTGCTTTTTTGATTGTAGAAGTTCCAAATCGGTATCCCAAATTTTAATGGTTCGGTTGATTGAACAAAATCTATCCCAAATTTTTTCTGGTATTCGCTAAAATCTTGTGGACTATCTGAATAAACGAGAATTTGGCTAGGTTTTTCGAAGCTGTTAGTTAGCAAGTTTTCCAATAATTTTGGTACTGGCAGCACGTCATCTAGCAAATAATATTGAAATTGGGATATTCGCAGAAAATTTTGTTCCGGACTTAGGTATAATGTCCATTGTTTGGCATCTTCATTTATATTAGTAGAATAAACATATGATTGAACTAATTTGATGGGTTTGTCGAGTTGGATTAGCTGCTCATAAAATACGCGGTTAAATATAGCAATATATGCAAGATTTTCTTCAAGACGCATCATTATCGGCTTCAAATCTTCGATGTCATCTGCCAGGTCTTCTTCTATCAACCCCAGGATTAGTTCATCAGTGAGCTGTTTATTACTGATTCCGTGAACTTTGGTGGTTTTAAATACAGTACAACATGATGCATTTAGATAAATTTCAACCTGTACATTTTCAAATCCGGCAAATTCATCCCAAAGCGATGAACCACTGTCAACCACTTCTTCATTATTATCAACCATTGTCCAGTTTATGCTTTGGTCCAACCGGTTATTTAGATATAAACGTAAAGTTCTCACAAATGATTATTCCTCATTCAAATTATTCGGGATGTTGCCATATAAGTTTCGGCCATTGTCCGCTACGATCTGCTCTATATACAAAAGATGCCAGGGTAAACTGGAAATCGCCTTTATCGACAACCGCATGTATAGTAAAATAACTTGACTGGGTAGTTAGAGTCCCGGGGTCTATCTTTTGTTTGCTTTGGCTCTCGTTTTGATTCGGGATTATACCATTATTAGAGAAGAAAGTTGTAATATCTTGTGCAGATTTAAAGGGGTTATTATTTCGTTGTGCCACCATGCGTCCGGCAACTACAAGCGGGATGCCGCTTTTGGCTGCAATAACTTCAGCACTTGCTGTATTTACATTTACTTGTATCATACTTGAATTTGCCGGCATGCTAGGAGTCCAGGCAAATGGGGTGCTTTCAGCAGATTTGCTTTCTGTTGGGGAATTATTGGCTACGGAAGGAGGTGTTTTGCTTGCTGAGCTATTTTTACTACCACTTTCATTGCCACTTTCATTTTTATTAAAATCAAAGTTTTGTGGTATTACCGTTACATATTGCTGTAACTTATATAGCCAGTTACTTTGCATTCCCTGAACTAAAATCAGTTCTGACATGTCTACTAATGGCCTGCCAGCCGGGCTTGAGGGTGGGTCAGCAGTCGAGTATGATGACAGTATATCTGCCTGATAGGCGGGAGCAGCCATATATAATGCAATATTTGATGCAATACCGGAGGGGATTTTCAGGTATTCCAAAAGTTGAACAAACTGTGCCAAAACCGGCTTATTAATTTTGCCTTTAATAACCAGGTCATTTATATTAAATTTACTTTGTTCATCAGTAATATAACCGCTTACCATAAAGTCACCAATAATTTTAGTTTTTGGTAAAGGCTGGGCCCAGATATCATTAATGGTATCAATTTTTGAAGTAGCCGCAGAAGTAGCTAATCCGGCACGACCAAAATTAGTCCCGACTATCAAAATTCCGGCGGCTTGTTGCTGAATATTTTGATTGGTAAGCCTACTAATAATACGAAAGTTTTTAATGGTTATATTACTTATAATTACCATTACTAAAAACACAATTACCATTACGGCAATTAAGGCTGCTCCACTGCGTTTATTACTATGTGTCATTATTTACTCTAATATACAAATTGGCGCATTACAGTTTCACCTTTTTTGGTAACAATGGTGATTTTTAGTCCCAGGGGTACCTGGTCTATTGGTATACCAGCCGGCGGCCATTCGTCGTGCCACTGCTTGTCCGGGTAGATAAAAGATTGCTGGAATGAGGCGACATCATCCATTAATAAATCTAGTTGTGGTTGGGTTGTCCTGACTCTGTTTAATACGGGCCAGGTAACTAAAAATAATTTATTATCTACAAACCTAAAACCTAAACGCCTGGGCCTGATCGTACCATAAACCGGATCACTGATGTAGCCGCTTAGCGTGAGTTCTAACTGTGCATCTGTGGCGCGTTCTAACTTGTTTTTACCTATTACTGCAGGTGCAAAGCTCCCATTTTCATCACGTATAGTAAGTGGGATGGATCTGGCCCATGCATTACTTATCAGGTTGACGGTGTTAACAATACCGCTCCACCTGTCTTGTGTTGTCGTAACAATTTGTTTTGTTGTGACTAAGGAGGCTAATGTACGGTATGAGATAATGGATATAATTGAAAAAATTAAAATGGCAACCATTAATTCAATCAAAGTAAATCCGGCACGTTTTGCTATGTACATATTAGCTAGGGATCCTATAGTTAAAACTGTGAGATAAAAGTGCTTGTTTTATAAATTGGACGTTTTGGTTTAGCTTTTTCAGTAACGGCAATATCAAGCCTTCTAAAATAGGGGTTTGGGGTAGAAAGCACATTAACTTCCACAATAAAATCAACACCGCCCATAGTAACATTTTTGGTTGTATTACCTACTTCAGGATATACTCCGTCAAAAAAATATTGATTTGACTGATTATCTGCAACCCATGTAGCTATCTGGCGGGTGAAACTGTCGTGAACATCGGAAATTGATAAGCTGATAGCCCTGGTGGTGGAAGCAAGTACAATTGCAATGATGAATAGGGCTACCAAACACTCAAGTAAAGTAAAACCAAAACGAAACTTCATACTAATAACTTACCTTGTAAACGCCGGTTAAATCATTATCAATCCATGCGCTATATACACCATTAGTCAACCGGATTGATAATAAAATTGCCCTATAATCCGGAGTAAAATAAAGTTTATCTCCTTGCTTCATTGGCCGGCCGTTAATTAGTACCTGTTCTATTTTTATGTCCTCAGGCCAGCGCCAAGTGGTAATTTGAGATAATGAGATATCATTCCATTCACCATTTTTATATTTTTTGCAATCTAAGCCAACCGGGTTTGGTTCACAAACAAGGACACTATTGGTATAAACCGCATGATCGCCCAAAACTTCGAAGAATACTGCAATTTTATTAACTTTATTAATAAATCCACCTTGTGAGGTCCCGCTTACCTTTAGTACAGCAACGCTTGCCATAACCGCAATTATTGCTAAAACAATCATAATTTCAAGGAGGGTAAACCCAGCTGTTTTTTTATACATTGCGTTGCCAAACAAAAAAACTAGAAACCGGCATCCAAGTATAGTATGGGGAGCTCAAGATATTCTAGTTTTTATGGTGTTAATAAAATAATTATTGCCAGCTACCGATAACTTTTGCCCCATTATCACCAGATGCGCTTTGACCATCAGGGCCAAAACTATATACGTCAACTTCACCATGTTTACCCGGGTTTGCATATTGGTACGGAGAGCCCCACGGATCAATAGGTAATTTTTCCAAATATCCGCCTTCTTTATAATTAGGGGGAATTGGCGCAACTGACGGTTTTTGGGTTAGAGCTTCTAAACCTTGTGCATTTGTAGGATAACGCATGTTATCCAGATTGTATAATTTTAACGCATTCATTAAAGAGGCAATATCGCTTTTGGCTGCAACCTTACGTGCATCATCGGCACGGCCTAAAACCCGGGGAACGACCAATGCTGCCATCACGCCAAGAATTACCAATACGACCATAATTTCAATTAATGTGAAACCACTACGTTTAATATTTTTATTTTCCATAATGTATACTCCTTAATAAAACTTAACAGTACCCTATTCTAACATAAATATTGGGCTAATACAAAATAGATTATATGTTATAATTTGCGCCAGTGAGAAGACTCAAGTTTGAAGGGAAGATGTGTGACCACAGAGAAGTATTTTGAGCTGTACAAATTTATGCTTGCTTCCCGTGAATCGGATATTGTTGAGGCGGAATTAGTAAATAGCGGAGATGCAAATTTCCTGGCCTCGAGTAGGGGGCATGAAGGCAGCGTTATAGTTGCCCCATTTCTACAAAAATCTGATTACTTACACTGTCATTATAGAGATAAAGCCCTGATGCTGGCGCGTGGTATTTCAAATGAAATGTTTTTCTATAGTGCCTTAGCCAAAGATAAGTCCCACTCACATGGGCGACAAATGGTATCGCACATGAGCGCACCGGAACTTAATATTTTAAGTATTGTTGGGCCGGTTGGAAATAACGCTTTACCGGCAGCGGGGATTGCTCATGTAGTTAAAGATGATGCAGATAAACCTATTGTATACTGCGCTATTGGTGATGGTACGTCTCAGCAGGGGGAAGTGTTAGAAGCAATTGCTGAAGCACGAAGGTCGGTATTACCAATATTATTTTTTATACATAATAATGAGCTGGCCATTTCAACCAAAACCAAAGGTAATACATTTTTTTCCTTACCTAATAATAAAACCCCGGATTCATTTTATGACATCCCAATAACCTATCTTGACGGTACAGATCCGTTTGCACAATATAAAGCTGTAGAACAGGTTGTACAAGATATGCGAAAGGGCAGACAGCCGCATATAATTGTATTTAATGTTGATAGATTGGGTAATCATTCAAATGCGGATGATCAAAAACTTTATCGAACTGATGTCGAATTTGCCCAATTTGATAAAAATGATCCGTTAAACACCTCTTATGAATTTTTGCTAAAAAACGGTTTTACAGATGTTGAACTTAAGGCTACGCAAAAAGAGGTTGTATCATCTGTAAGACGGGCGCTTGAGTTAGCCAAAAATAGTCCGGAACCAAAAGCTGTATTCGATGCAGAGAAGCCCTTAATTCCTGAATTAAGCGGAAATGCGGCTGAGTATAGGGGGGATTTTACCGTAGAAGAAGGTCGCCTGACCATGTTAGAGGCGATGCGCGAAGTATTTAATTATCACTTGGCAACAAATCCAAAGGTATGTCTCTTGGGTGAAGATATTGAGGATGGTAAAGGGGATGTATTTGGTATTACACGTGGCTTGTCAACAAAATACGGGACACGGGTAAAAAATAGTGCACTCAGTGAGGCCACCATTGTAGGTTTAGCTTCAGGTATGGCTTTAGCCGGCAGGTTGCCGGTTGCATTTATCCAGTTTGCCGATTTTATGCCGGTGGCATATAACCAGATATGTAGTGAATTAGCTACAATGTATTGGCGTACCGCAGGGGGATGGCAGACCCCGGTGATTGTTTTTGCGGCAAGCGGGGCTTATCGCCCCGGGCTTGGACCGTTTCATTCACAAACCAATGAAGCAGCTTATGCGCATATACCAGGACTGGATGTTTATGTACCATCAAATGCGGCAGACGCAGCAGGAATGTTAAATGCTGCATTCAAATCCGGCAGGCCAAGTATATTTTTATATCCAAAAAAATTGTTAAATAACAGGTCCATTACTGATACTACCACCCCTGATATTGATAAGCAATTGATCCCAATCGGGCGGGCGCGTATTGTACGTTCAGGCGGCGATATTACTTTTGTAGGGTGGGGAAATACGGTTTCGTTATGTCAGGCAGCTTCGGATACTTTGGATAAAGTAGGTGTTGAATCGGAAGTTATAGATCTACGTACCATAAAACCATATGATCTGAATACTATTTTATTATCGGTACAAAAAACCCGAAATTTAATTGTAGTTCATGAAGATAACCAGACTTGTGGTATGGGGGGTGAGCTAATAGCTGCGGTTACCCAAAAGCTAGATGTACCTTTTAAAGCACGGCGAATTACGCGCCTTGATACCTATACACCCTGCAATTTTGCTAATCAGCTAGAAGTATTGCCATCTTATGAGAAAATAATAACTACGGCAGCCGAAATACTAGATTTATCCTTAAGCTGGCAAGAGGAAACTCATGACGAGAGTACGTATGTAGTTAAAGTTATTGGTGCCAGTCCATCAGATGAGAGTGTTTTAATAAATAAATTGCACGTAGCACCCGGAGATCATGTAAAAAACGGGGATATTTTAGTTGATATTGAAGCAAGTAAATCGGCCGGCGAAATTTTATCCCCGTGTGCCGGAGTGATTGAAGAAATATATGTAACTGAGACACAGCGGGCAATAGTTGGCACGCCATTAATAAAAATAAAACTGCCTGAAGGGATAAATAGTTCCAAAGTACATGTTGAAAGAGTTCCGCTTTTAAAACGTAAGGCCGTAGCTAAATTACAGGATGACAGTAAAACTACTACGGTATATAAAGTTGGATTGTCTGCCCCGGTATTTAAAACCGGTTCAAAACGAGTAAGTAATGATGAAATTTTGGTGAATTTTCCGGAATATACTACAGATGATATAGTGAGGCGGACGGGTATAAAACAGCGTTTTTGGCTGAGTGAAAATGAGTCTATTATTGATGTGGCGGCGGATACAGTCAAGCAAGCACTTGAAAATAAAAAGCTAAGTCTTGCTGATATTGATTTAATTATCTGTGCAACTACTACGCCGGAGAAATATCAATCCCCTTCAATGGCATGTTTGGTTCTGCAAAAACTTTATTCAAGCTTTGGCGAACAAAAAATACCGGCGTATGATATTAATGCTGCTTGCAGCGGTTATGTTTATGCATTGCAAAGTGCAAAAGATTATTTGCAGACCAGGCCGGAGGCAAAAGTACTGGTTATTACTGCTGAAAATATGTCGGTACGGACTAAAAACACCGATTTCGAAACGGCTTTTTTATTTGCCGATGCCGCTAGTGCAACAATTATCTATGGAAATGATCATCTTGGTAAAGCGGATGCTATTTTGGACCTGGTTCATCTATCAGCGACTGCTGATGACGGTTCAATTTTAAATATCCCAACTGATATTAGCGGCGGAATACATATGCTTGGCAAAAAATTATTTACAGTAGCTGTTAAAAATATGGCACAGATTTTACGTAAATGCTGTAGCTTGGGCGGGGTTAGTTTGGAACAATTAGACCTAGTTATACCACATCAGGCAAATGGAAGAATTTTAAACGCGGTTGGGAACCACCTGGGAATCCCTGAGGGGGCGGTATACAGTAATATTGAACATTATGCAAATACTTCTTCTTGCACAATCCCGATTGCCTTAAGCGAAACATTACCCGGGCAAAAACCAGGAAATATTATAGCTTTATGTGCTTTTGGTGGTGGTTTCACATCGGCTGCTGCACTATTAACAAAGTGCTAAAATTTAATTGTAATATGACATGCTTTAATAGGAGTGTTTATTTAAATTCTCCACTGAGACAAGTATGCCTGGGTTCTGAGCTAACAAGGATATAATTTATGCAAATAAGGACTTATCAGGGGTTTACCCCGCAAATTGGTGAGAATTGTTATATCGATCCAAGTAGTGTAATTATCGGGCGGGTAAAAATTGGTAAAAATTCGTCTGTTTGGTGTAATAGTGTTGCTAGAGGCGATGTTAGCTTTATTGAAATTGGTGAAAATACCAATATCCAGGATTTAACCATGTTGCATGTTACACATTATAACCCGGGTATTTCTACAGAATCACCGCTAGTTATTGGTAATAATGTAACAGTTGGGCATAATTGCTGTCTGCATGCATGTACTATTATGGATAATGTATTAGTGGGTATGGGTTCGACATTACTTGATAATTGTGTTATTGAGCCCAATGTACTAATTGGGGCCGGGAGCTTGGTTGCACCAAATAAACGGCTTGAATCGGGTTATTTATATTTTGGCAATCCACTAAAAAAAGTACGAAAATTAACAGAGGATGAGATAAAGTTTATAGGGTATTCTGCAGAGCATTACGTCCGGGTTAAAAATGCCCATCTGGAATAAAGCACATAATGTCACTCCGGGACCCCGCCCCGGGGTTCAGAAATAACTAATCGTGAAAAATCTACCTCTCTACCTCCAGGAAAAATTAAAACCTTTTGCTATTAACTCTGTGGGCGATCTGGTAAAACATGACTATTTGAAAGTATTTGCCTGGATTAGGGATAAATACCCATCCAGTAGTTACAAGGTACTTTATGACCTTCATTGTATTATATTAGGTTTACCTTTAAATAGTTTAGATACTATAACTCAAAAACACATTAAACAGAGTTATAGCCAAATTTTACCCTGTTATGCCCCGATAGAAGCAAAAACAATAAATAAATATCTTGATTTGGCCCAAGAGCAGGCAAAATTAGCCTATGCACATGAGGAAATACCAATTGGTGCGGTTATTGTTAAAGACGACCGGGTGATTGCTTCCGGGTATAATTTAAGTAAAAAGAGTAATTTGGCATGTGTGCATGCCGAAATAGAGGTGATAAATAAAGCTGCAAAATATTTGAATACACCGTACCTGCCTGATTGCGATTTATATGTGACGATTGAACCATGTTTAATGTGTAGCGGGGCAATTATAAACAGTAGGGTAAAACGGGTGATTTTTGGTGCGCTAGAGATTAAAACCGGGGCAGTTTTTAGCCAGTATCGGGTCTTTGAAAATAAAAATGTTAACCATAAGACAGAAGTATATGGTCCTATCGATACGGTAAAATATTCCAAATTATTACAACAATTTCTTAAATCCAAGCGCTAAGAATTCCTGATGCAGCAGAGTACTGCAATATCATCATATCGCAGCACTCGCGTATTTTATTTTTTTATGTAACTTATCCTTGATCAGTTAATGATATAGAACTAAGTTGTCTATTGCATCTGCTTAACATCATAGTGGTCACTTAGCCCTTCAACTTGTCTTCTAGTTAAAACGAAATCACAGCCTGATCCAGCAGTGGTGCATTTTACGGGGAGTTTTACGTCCTTATGCTCTAACTCATCGTTCAATTCAAGAGTCCAGTCCTCTTCAGTAGCCTCGTTCTTTAGTTTCCATTTTACATCACCATCTGTTACTCCGCTTACCTCTTTGACCTCTAACAAACCCTGCATTTTAGTTTTATATTTAATAGTATTTATGGAAATTTCACGAGATGCAGCATGAATTTCGGGATCCTTGTAATGAGCTTTCATATCAACTACACGACTTGTAAATATGCTATCTATGGTTATTAGCGGCTTATCAGATTTGCTTTCAACAAAATCGAATTTTACTGCTTGTGCAGCACCCATAGACAAAAATAATGCAAATGCAATGGCCAATAAAGAATATTTTCGTTTAAATATTGACATGATAATTTCCTTTTTAATGTGAATTTTTTGTTTATTGTGCAAATACTATAAATAAGTAAACTTAATGGTGCTTTTTTATAGTTCATGTACTTATTTATAGTTCATTAATATTATAGCATATTATTTTCGAATTTATGCAAATTTCCTAAAAAATTCAAAAAAACTAACATTTACAAAGGCAAATAGTATATAATTTACGAAAATATCATCCATCCTTCTGTTTCATATATATAATTCTGGAAAATTAATTCTAGGATAATGTCTTTTTTTATAATTTGTGGCATTTTTTGCCCGACTACGGAATTTACGTATATGTTTTTTTTGTTTAGGGTATAATTGCTATACTTATCCTAGAAGGGAAAAATATGAAAACGAGTGCAATAAAAAATTTAGTTATTTCAGGGCTTGTTTTACTTACGTTTGCAAAAGCTGGCGTTGCAAATGTTGTATACACAGAATGTAAATTTAACCCATCTCTTCATGGTGACAAAAATATTATATTTGCTTCCAATGTCAATCCACAAACAAATAGTCTCGCCGATGTTTATGCACAGACCAACTTACCGCCACGAGTGGGAGAGCCGGTAAAATTTATAGAATACAGATTTCCGAGGTATAGCCTTGGTGGTATTGACCTTCTGTTATCTACCGGTCATGGAAGTTTGAATATATCAGGTAAGAGTGTTTTTAATTACAGCTCGTCAGATGAAGATAGCGATAATGAAGATACTAACTTGGCAGCAGAAATTCAATATGAATTAAGCACAGATAAGCCAGTTGTAACCTGGCCAGGAACTATGACATACATTACTAGGGGCGGTGTATCCGGAGTAATACGGAAAGTAAGAGATGTAGAATGTAAAACTGATTATACAGGAAAACCTATTGAGGCAGGGCATTTGGGTGCTTCTATCTCAGAACTAGAGCTTGCGAATATGTTTCCTTCCCAGTACACTCTCGTTAAATAACAAGTAATTATTACTGTTGGCCATCTGAGCAATATGCAAGGTGGGCAACAATCAACCATTGCAGGGCATATAATTCCCCATATTGTAGCCTGGCATAAATTTACCTTAACTGGGTTTTTACACTCTATGATTTCCGGCGCTGAGTTGTGCCAAAAATGAAAAATGATTACATTTACAAAGGCAAATAGTATATAATTTACGAAAATATCATCCATCCTTCTGTTTCATATATATATAATTCTGGAAAATTAATTCCGGGATAATATCTTTTTATAATTTGTGGCATTTTTTGCCCGACTACGGAAATTCCGGTAGATTTAAAATTCTAGTTAGTTTAAAATAGGGTATGGGCAAATAGTGGGCATAAAAATGAAACAATTAAATATAGCGCTGGTTCTATTTGGGGCTTTATGTGTATTGGCTTTGAGTGGAAGGGTAAAAGCCATGGCTGATGACAACAAGATAGTTCTAAAAAATGGGATTAGTGTCCATGATGTAGCGGCAACCAAAGAGGCAGAGGCAGCAAAGCCCCAAAAGGTGGGAAAAGCTTATCTGGTACCCCTGGGAAAGCCCAAAAGTATGATACGTAGTTTTGCAAAACCGTCATTTGGTAGAGAGTTATCTGCGGCAAAAGCAATTAATGAAGTACAAACTTCAAATGGTCTAATAGGTGCGCCGTATGATACCCTAACAAATACAATTGTTTCAACGAGTTCTTGCTTGGCTGAGTTGAAGAATAATATTTTTATAAACACTAAGTCAGATTTAACATTCGACCAGGTAGAGCGCCAACAGTCATTATTTAAATCCTTGGGCGTGTCAGCCGGTATTGAAGCCGGAGCCGGTCCGGTAAAGCTATCAGTGACAGCAGAATTTATAAATTCGTCACTAGATGATTCTAAGTCTGTGAACATGTATTTCATTCAAAGTTCTACTTCACAGGCATTTATAAACGGGGTCGTACAAAGATCTGCGGGGCCTGGTGCTATAGATGGGCTGACCGATAGCGCTAAATATGAATATTTGCTAAGCCCGGAGAGCTTTAGGACTTTATGTGGGAATAGTTATGTTGGCAAGGCACGCGCCGGGGCATTATTAATAGTCAGAATGACTTTAAAATTTAGCTCGGAAGTAGCCAAGGAGGATTTTGAGGGAAAAATGAGTCTGGATACCGGCGGACTAGCGGATATAACTGCGAAGATCAAAAGAGCAGTAACTGATACCAAACAAGATGCTACTCTAACGATTAGTGCGTTACAACGAGGAGGTAATCCACTAAAAGTAGTAGAAGCTTTTAAGATTAGTGAAGCAGAAGCAAGTAATGCAGCGGCAAATGGGCAGACAGTTATCCCGGCTATGGAGTGTGGGACAGGAAGTAATATTGATGAATCATGTAAAAACACTATTTCCGCGATTATAACATATGGAAAAGATAAAATGCCAAAGCAAATAGAAAACAATACAAATCTTTATTATGATTTGCCGGAGGCAATACCCTACTCGATGATCGGTTTGGATTATGAAGCAAAGGTTGAAAATGAGCAGTTAAAATCATTTTCAGCCCAATATGTAAAAGCTAATGAAGATATAAAGATTATAGATTATTATGCTATGGAAAAATATGCGGTAGATGTGAATGTTAACTTGATTTATGAGCTAAAGCGTATAGCTAACAAACTCCATTATCAGATTGATAATATTTTTTATAATGATAGTATAATTAATAATTGTTATACGGCATATTCTCCAACACTGTGCCGGGATATTTTAAAGTGGGCTGATAATGAACTCAGCGTGCATAAATTAGAAGCTAAAGAAAAAGAGGATTTGGAATATTTGGGACATAATCGCTATGAATTTGGCGGGTCGGGATTATGGCGGGGCGATAGAGGTATAGGGGCGTGTGGGCTTATACCGGTTACTGTTGGCAGTGCTACTAAGCCTGAGAGCACTTTCAAAGAAGGACAGTTTGCACTTGATTGCGGTTTTGGTATAGCCGGTAACCCGGCAATAAAAATAAAAGCTAGAACAAGTATTGCAGAAATAAGAATACCTGAGTTATCATATATTATGAAGGATGCAAATGGAAGACATGAAGTTAAATGTTTAGCTTCAGATGGCCCGCGTAGTAGTGATTATCATAATAAAGAGTTAATCTTTAAACCCCAATCTGTGGGGTCAAGAACATATTTTGCCCAAAATGTTAAGTGCTATGTAATGCATGAAGAAGATGACAAAGAAATTAGGGAAGAATTTGGCGCTGAAGGAGAAGATGTTTTAACTTTAGAAAGAAAACGTTAATACATCGGGATATAGTTATTTAACCAGTGGTATCACTATAAGTAATTTTATAAGGGAAAAGCTATGAATACCAAACGATTAATCAGCTTTATACTTGCTTTAATATGTAGCTTTCCGGCTATGGGGTTTAATCTTGGGGATGCTTATTCGAGTGCAACAGGAGTGCCGCTTGGTAAAAGTTGCCTTGAAATAGGGAATAAATGGCCGGAATATATGCAAGTAAGCAATTCGCGTGCGGTTTTGAATTTTAAGCAGGTTACCGATTACGAACAACTAAAGGATTTATTATCAGTTACGGGGAAAATAAATTTTAGTAATACTTTAATTTCAGCTGAGGCTGAAGGTAAATATCTCGATTCTATGGATAAAAGTAGCAGGACTACACATATTATATATAAAATTGATGCATCTTCCGACGTCAGGCTGAATATGGATTTTGATAAGTATAATCCGATCACTAATGGCTTGTCTTCAGGGGTCAGGGATCTTTATACTTCTGGCAAAGAGGAAGATCACCAGAATTTCTTTGCTAATTGTGGAGATAGCTACGTAGGATCGGCCAAAATGACCGGCGGGTTACTTGTAGATGTGAGTATAAAATTTCAAAACTCTGCGGCACGAGAATCTTTTGAAGCTACAGTAGCCGGTGAGATAAAAAAACCCTCGATGTCACTTGGGGTATCAGCAGCTTTAGAGTTGGCAAAGAATAATACTAACGGTACTGCAGAAATTAGTATTTCAGCATTACAGCTAGGCGGTGGTATGTTAAATATAGCACAACTTATACATAAAGATGAAAACGGGAAGTACGCAGTATCGCAATGCGGCGGTGCTAGTGGAGATGCGGGCTGCGGGGAGATAATGACCAGTGTGCTTGAGTATGGTGAACATTTAATCGACCAATATACAAAAAATAGCGATTATTATTATACAGATCCGGTCCCGGTTACATACGCCTCTACATTTCGTAAGCCTGGTAACCCGGAAGCAGAAGCTAATGAAGCGATTTTAAGCCGGATCCAGGATGGATACGAAGAATTAAAAGAAACAGAAGCCATAATTCAGGAGTTTAAAGCGCGTATAGGCGAAGGTAATAAGTCCTCGGAGGGTTATAAAACCTTGGAGGCGTATAACAAAACAGTTATACAACCATATTTGACGGTTTACAGGGAAAGTAAGGAATTGAAGAAATGTGCTCAATCGCTTACTAATAAGGATTGTGTGGGTATTGAGAAAATAATTCAAAACAATAAAAACAAAAAGGCATTAAATAGTAAGGGTAATATATCGTCAGATTTCACTCTTGCAAATTCCAGAGGCGAAAAGATGCTGAACTTTATCCGGGATAATAATTATACAGTGCGCTTACTAACTTTAAAGGATTTAAGTTATGAAACGCCAAAATTTCAAGGAGTAGCCTGCAATTTGACACCTGAGTATCAACCGGACCTACCTAATAGCTTAGTGTTATCTTGTCCTAAAACTGCAACTGGCGCAGAAGTTACCGACTTACCGGAAGAGGGGATAAATCTTAAAGTTGGTTCCGATAAAAAGCTTAGTTTTGATGGGTTTGTCTATGCTGTGATAGAGGGTAGGGATAAATACTGCTTTAAATATCCTGGGACTGTAAATGGTGCAATACCACCATCTGAGCCGGGAGCATACATGATTAAAGACCCCGAAATTATGTATCATCATCAAATAAACCAAAAAGATGCTAAGGGACATACCATGCCTTGTCCGGATGCTGATGATGAAGAGGCCTGGACTCCGGTTACACAAGCTAATGCGTCGAAGCTATCGGGAAGGTTTTCGTTTGTTCAGCAAACCTTAGTATCAATTTACCCTAATATTATACACTAAAGATTTATTAAAGGATTTATCATGAGAAATACTATATTATGTTTAAGTGTTACCATAATATCTATGAACTATGCGATAGCTATTGATAAACAAAGTTGCGAAGCAAGAACTTATGACCCGGCAAGTGTTGCAGCTGATCCTAGGAGTCCTTTTCTAAGTAAAACCATAGTGCCACATTATAAATTTTGTAGCGGGGTGATGACAGTAGCTACAGATACGTTGTTAGACCAATCGAAGAAAAATGAATTAAGAAAAATGTTTCCAGTAAAAGTAACTGATACTGGAGATGATCCGGTGTGTAAAAATATTTCATACATAATCAGTAATGATAAAGCAGATCGGAAGTATTTAGAAACTCATAAGCAGCTTAATTTTCGTGCTTGCCTAAAACCAAGAGATGCGGCAAGATTGACAAAACTAGGTACTACCGTTGGTATTAATGACGATAGCAGATCTGTTGCCCGGGAGGAGAAAATTACTCTTATAGATAAGAAATTGTATGGCAATAACCAGTATTTAGCCAGAATAATGAATAGGAACCAGATTAACCAGATTTTTAGAAATCAAGGGGACAGGGATGATAGAGGTAGCATTCAGGTGTTACCGGGTAATGATGAAGATTGTCGGTTAGAGGCTATTGTTGACCTTAGTATATATTCTAAGTTCCTGGTTGATAAATTTAGTAAAGACTATCCGGATCAGGATAGTTATGATCGTAGGCCGCTAAAATGTGGTGAATTTTTAGACAAATATATGATGAATCCATTCGAGATTCCAAATGGTAGGGATAAGTTTAATAAAAATCAACTTACATCAACCCCTGGCGGGGAGCTGATTTTGGCAATAAAAGGTGAGTATGTTCCGTATGTCGACCAATTTCCCGGCTTTAACGAAACAGCTTTTAAGAAATTAAAAGATACATTTACATGGAGAGAGTTTTTGGATAACGCCCTAACTTCAACTTATGCAGATAAGCTTGAAGTGAGCGATGGGCCTGGATTTAGATCAATAGAATAAGTCAGCCTAAAAGCAATATTTTATTGTTGTTCATAAATTGGAGCACCGAACTATGCTGAAACTAAGTTTTATACTTTTTGGTTTATTGTATTGCTATTTGCTGGATGGTGCACTGGCAGAAGGAGTAGCTTTAGGCCGTGGTTACATCTCTACCACCAGGGTTACTCTGCCTCAGAGCTGCTTATTGTGGGGTCAGGGCGACGCCTGGAAAGAGCACGTATTAACGACCAATCCGCATAGTATGCTAAGCTTCAAACAAGTAAATACGTCTGATGAGCTGGAAGATTTAATCAATGGTTCGGTTGGTATCGGTGCAAATGTTGGCGGCTGGGGGGCCGAAATTAATGGCGGGGCTTCTAGTGGGCTAAATACCAGTAACAATAGCTTACATATGATCTATGTGACTCAGTTTCGGCAGGATGTGAGGCTAAACTTTGGGCAGTATAAAAGTACTGCTGAAGCTAGGAAGTTGCTACTAACGGATAATATTTTAGGTATTTATGGTAGAGCATTTAGCGCGGATACAGTATTTGCAAAGTGTGGAGATAAGTTTATCAGTGGAGCAAAGGCCGGGGGGTTATTATTGGTAGATTTAGAGATTAAATTTGGCAGTAGCCAGGCAAAGAGTGATTTTGAAGCTTCACTAAAGGTAACAGGTAATGTTTCAGGTGTTACACTAGGTGTTAGTGCAGGACTTAGTATGGCTGAGAAAAATGCATCAGGCGGTACAATGATTACACTTAGAGCAATGCAAATGGGTGGAGATCGGATGAGATTAGCCGAGCTGTTTGGTTCGAAGGATCCGTCCGGATCTTATGCTATACAAAACTGTGGCTCAAATTCTACCGGTGCAAAGCAATGTAGTGATGTATTAACCAAGATTATTGACTATGCCAAGACTTTAGAGCAACAATATAATGGGCAATTATTTTACTCAGAACCGGAGTATATGTCATATACCAGTATTTTTGGTGCTCCAGGAGATAGATCTGATAATTCGGTAAGTGAAAATATATTAGAAAAAATGCAGGATGAGTACCAGGATCTCAAACAAAATATAACTATAATTAATGAATATTTGGCACTTACTTCCAAGATCCATAATATTCAGAAGTCGAAAGCAACTGCATATACCGATCTACAGGGTTATAACGAAGAAGTATTAATGAAAATCAAATCATTCTATGATTCGAATAAAAATTTAAAAAGTTGCGTAAAAACCTTAAACTCTAAAGAATGCAGTGATGCTAAAGATGAAATTTATGCTGAAACTAAAAGGTTATATAGTGGCCATGATTATGACGCTGCATTACTTGAGTATATAAAAGAAAATAATTTTTCAATCGGATATTTATTAGTTCCGGTAGGCGGTACTAATGCGACAAACCCAAAGTTTAAACACGTTCGTTGTAATTTAAGACCGCTTACCCCGGAGGGAGCCGGATTATTCTTTTTAGATGGTTGCGGTTTGTTGGATAAATATAATTATGTAAAACTTAGCCATGATTTTGCGGGTAATATCGAAATATCAGAATTTACATATGATGTTAAGAACGGGGATGATATATATCGGTTTAAGTATCCCAAAATAAAGCTAGTTCGTTTAGGAGAATTAGGGGCCTATCGTTCGGATGTTGAAGAGCCAATTGTTGCCCGGTATGCAAAATGTGCGACAAGTTGTTCTTTGGGCTGGGAAAATACTTTAACAGATGTTGAGGCGGATAACATTACTGGAATATTGAGATTTAATTTCATGTATGTTACCCGGAATGTTTTAGCAACGGTTTACCCCAATATTGCACATTGGTAGCGGGTATTTTTAAAGGAGTGGTAGCATGTATAAGTTTGGTCTAAAAACCTACATTATCGTAACATGCATTTTAATGCAAAATGTATGGGCATGGCAGTGCAGCTATGATAAGCGACGCTTAGAGACTTTGACTGATATGAACTGGCATGTTGTCATGGTTAAGGCAAGTAAAAAAGATGATTTGAAAAGAAAAATTTCTTCTATTTCTGTAGAAACTACTGATAGCGGCACTGAAAAATCATTGGCAGAAGCCGAAATCGTTGATTTAACGTGTAATAATGCAACGTTTACTAAGCTAGGTGATTCTTGTAAATATAAGCTACGTATGAAATATAAAGCTGAGTATCCTGAGGATCAACCGATTGAGGCAACCGTTAATACTTCCCTAAAAGATGTTTACGGGACAGAATCTGGCTTGTGTAATGAAAAACCCGATGGTGAACAGATACAGTTTAATTTTAGAAAAAATGATTTTATTTCACTAGTAAGGTTTGCAGAACCGGAAGAGTATATTTTTTATCCGGCACTTCGCCCATCCGGTGATCAAGAGTATGCCGTATTAGTGGTAGAAAACGGTTATTCCCGGGAAATAAAGTTAACCGGTATTAAAAAAGTCAATGCTTCATGGCTAGCCCTGATCAATAAAAAAACCGATGCTGCAGATCCGTTGTATGGAAATAGTAAACAATGCACTGATAAAGAAGACAAGGAAGGTGATTTGACTGTTAATAGGTTAGAACATGCCGGCGATTCCTGCATTTTGGTATATAGTCTAAAAAACGCACCGATCAGGGCTAATAATCCAAGTATTGATATTGAGATGTTAGGTGGGGAGACTACTAAAGATATCCAATCAATTAGAGTGGACCAGGTACTGAAACCGCTGAAGGTAGTCATTAGTAATATGCAAGATATTGGAGTACAGCCTAGGATAAGTACCGAACCAGAGGTACCGCAGCATCTAATGACAGTACAGAATTATTATAGCTCAGATCTTGTTAAGCCAATAATAAAGATTTATAATGAAGCTACCGGTGAGGAAGTAAAAGATAAATTTGCAGTTATATCATCATTAGAAGATTGTATTAAGAACCCTAAAGATTGTAATAAGTTTAATTGTAATCTAACTTATAAAGAAGCAAGCTGTTCATTTCGGATAATACCCAAATCATCTCTTAGTAAAAACGGGGATATATGGAGTGAGTTTAAAACCCTGCACGGTGATTATTTTGTTAAAGTTTTTTATAAAGGGCAGGAAGTTAGCGATAAAAAATCTTTTAAAGTATTAGATGAAGATGAGATTGTAGAAGCAGCTGAGGAATTCTATGCATATAAAAGACGGACCAGATCACAGTAGATAGATATAGTGAGGTTGGAACTGCAAGATGAAAGTGGATACGGAAATTCCGTAGCACTTTTACCTTGACAAAGGTAGAAGATAGTGTTAGAATCAACACAAGAGCATGTATTAAAATCAGTGGTTTCACACGAATGCAAAAAAGTATTGGTGTGAAATTGATGAAATTTCAAACAATTGGCAACATTAACGTAAGTAATTGCAGAAATGCAGTACGTTGCTGCTGTTGTCTGTATATAAAGGATGTTGTCATGAGGACAAATAAAATGTTGCTAAACTTAGCTTTTGGTAGTGCACTGTTGTTTTCGGGTGGTGCGACAAACGCCGAGGATTTTCTTCCTCTCCTTGGTATGCCTGTAAATACATCTAATATGAAAGTTATAAGTGGCAAGACTTGCCTGCCTAAATTTAAGGCATTGGGTTGTAATAATACCAATGATGCAGATATCAATAACAAATGCTTTGAATTTTATAATCCCATCGACACCAATGTTTATAAGTTGATCAAGACGGAAGATGATTTAGAAAGTGTGTTTGGAGTCACCGGAGCACATGCAAGCCTGACGCTTAGTTCAGCAAGTGTAAATCTAACCGAAGGGCATTTTAAGAAGAATCAATCTGAAAAAAGTAAAAAGATGAGTTTAATCTTCTATAACCGTTATGCAGCGACCAAGACTTTAACTCAAGAAGCAATGGAGGGTATTGAAAAAGTTAATTCACCAAATACCTGTGGAGGTGCATTTATCTCTCAAAATACAGCGGGGATTGTGATTATTGCAGAAATTGAGGTAGATTTTGTTTCAGTTGCTGATAAGATTAGTGTTGGTGGTGATATAAAAGGAAATTTTGGTGATAAAGTTGAGATAGGAGGAGTTTTGGATTATCTGAAAGAGAGATCTAAACAAATAGATAAAGTGTCGATGTACTTTTATCAGGAAGGTGGAGATGCGATGGGTATAGCAGGAGCTGTCCATGCAGATTCGATGTTAGGTTGTAATTTCAATCCTAATGTAGATAAATGTAAAGATGTCATAGCCGAATTAAAAAAATATACTGAAGACGTGCACGCAAAATATGCACCTTATTTTAATAATCCCAAAGATATGTGGAAAATTCCTTTTTATTATTCCGGTGCAGTGGCTACCAAATATAATGATGCATCAATCCCAAAACTAGATCCGGAGCTAGAGCCTTACATGAAAGAAATTATAAGGAAAAAGGATGGGCTAATCGGGATAAGTACAGAGCTTAGTGATGTAATATCTAAAATAACGGGCGCTCCTGGAGTAGAGACTATGAAAACCACTCTTTCCAGGTTAAAAACTACCGTGGATGAAAAAATTGCTTCTATGGATGGAATGCTGCCTCCATATAATGGATGTTTTGGTGTATCACCTACTTTAGATGACTGTAAAAGAGCTCTTGACCGGGCACAATGGGATTTGTCAAATGTGTTCAAAGCTATGGCAGCTTACAAAGCAGCAAAACCTACATTAATGTATACTGTTGACAATTTAGTTTTGTTGCCAAAAGAAAATGGTGAAGGAAATGGTCATTATAATCCTGAAGAAACTAGCTGTTATATGATTAAAACTGCTTTGTCGGGTGATAACTATCGGCTATATTGCCCTTCTTCTGACCCGGTATCGCCAGGGACTGTCAGTGTAGAGTTCAAGACAGATGATAAAGGTAAAAAAGTTATAGATAGTTTGGAAATCAATACATTAAATACTTGTACTACCGGTCCTTCATCGGAGCCAGGAAAAGATAATGGTGATCATACATGTGCCAAAATTGAGTATTACGGTGATATTACTTCGAGTACAGCTAGTAAGACTATTTGGAAGTGGAACCAAAGTGGTGATGACAGTACTACTATAACTCCAACTGGTATAACTGGCGGTCTACGAGCAGAGGGCCATGATTTATTCGAGAAACCAAAGGATAATACGCGGCCTGCTCGTAAAATAAAACCAATTATTTTTACTAATGAATATGATGGTAATATTAATTGGGAACGTGATCTATCGGATAAGTTATTAGAGAAAAAAGATACTCAAAAAACAGAGATAGATAAAAAAGAAGATAACGTACATTAACGTTGGTAGGGGTATTGTAAATACTTGCGATAGCCCTAATCTTACTACTTACTGGTATTAATGATGAATTGTATGAGATATGCTGCACTGCTATTGATTTTTACACTCTGCAGTGTTTATTTTGCTCATGCAGCAGACAACTTAGAAAAATCTGACGGAGCTTCTCCATATAGTCTGGGTGGTACTTATGATAGCCTATCAAAGTATCATGCCGGGCTTTTATCTTGCCTAAATAAAGAGTCTATACATCCCACTCTTGATAGCGGGGAAGCAAGTGTGCTTTTCAAACAAGATCAATCCCGGAAATCGCAACATAAAACTACTACAGTAGAGGTAACCGAGGATATACTGTGGGGACTTTGGAGCGATACCCAGACCTATACAACTTCTACGCGGAGCGATAATTATACGATGACCGTTGGTTTTACCACCGATTGGACAACAACAGCCAGGCTTAGCGGCGATGTTACAAAAAACATAGAGGATAAGCTGGTTCCTGAGGCCTTAGATGCATACAATAAATTTAAGGCTATGCCAACAGATGATAATTATAAAAAATTTCGTGCTCTTTGTGGGGATAAGCTAATTACCAGTGCTAATGCCGGTGTGAAACTAGATTTTACCTTGGTATTTAAGTTTGATTCGGTTACTGAAAAAGATGGGGCCGTAGATATTGCTGGAATTGATAGTTTTACTAAAGTAAAAAAAATGATTAAAAGTGAAATGGCGCATATTACAAATAACGGGACCAGGACAGATTATACATTGACTGCTTATGCCATTCAATTCGGTGGTAATCCCGATCAATTGGGTAAGGTTTTTGCTAAATTTGTAGCCGGAGCTAATACCTCATACAAACAAACTGGAAATATGTTTCAGATAACCTGTGGTAAGGGAGTAGATTGTACTACACTTGTTGATGAAGTTATGGGCTATAGTTCTAAGCTAAACGACCAGGTAAAAGATGAAGATGGCGGTTATGATTATAAAAAGCTTTATTATTATAGCCCATCTGGCACTATTAGCTATAATAATAAAATATTTACCCCAGATTATGCAAAAATCATTCTTGTTGATGGCTTCAAGAAAAAGATCGGTGCACAATATTTTCAGGACGAAAAAGCCAGTTTATATACTTCAAGATACTTGACATATTTAGAGAAGTTACAGCCAAAGATAAAAGATATTGAAGCATCGGTTTCGCTCTTAGAATTAATCAAGAAATTAAAAAATGCTGCTAATGAGTACACTGATTTAATAGCTATGTATAAAGACCCGCAATTAAAACTTATGGATTGTTATACTAATGTTGTGCAAAATACCTGCCAAAATATTTATAATGACCTGATAAAACGTCGTCAAAAGATAATTAGCGATCAATCAACCAAGTTAGTTAATTATTTGATGAGTTCACAATACATCGGTAGTTTTTATCTGGGTACTAATGAATTGGAATATGCGGTATGTAATATTAAACCAATTAGCAATTTTAGTGAGCTAATTGCAAAGGGCAAGGAAGCGTTGTTCCTTGCTGATTGTCCAGATTTGGAAAATTTTCCTCCGCTATTTATAATAAAGATACGCCGATTGGGTGATGAATTGATGATTAGTCCATTTAGTTATGCCGTTGGGCCGTACATCTTTAGTTATTCTAACTATATTGCAGATAGTATATCGGATGGGACAATGAGCCAGGATGAGGATGATGCTTTGTCTGATTATTTCACAGATCATCTATATGGTGGTACAATGGATGTGACAATATCCAGTAATAATAAAATTTCGCAAAAGCCAGTGAATGACGTAAAATTTGAAAAAGATGAGTTTAATTTAGCCAGAATTGTAGAGAAATAGTTATAAAACTTTTCCGGCCAAATCCGGGTAACCCTGGCTAAACTCTCTGGCATTTTGTCGTTTACGTCCGGCTAATTGCAACTCGGTAATTTTTATTATCAAGTTTCCACAGGCAACTAAAATACCATCATTTAAACAATCAATAATCGTACCAACCGGTAAATTGCTGCTTTGGTTTACAACATGGGCCTCCCACACCAGCAAGCGCTCATTATCCAAAAAAGTAAATGAGCCCGGATGCGGGTTAAAGCCACGGATTTTACGTTCTATTATATACGCATCTTCATTAAAATTTATCTGAGCTTCGGCTTTACTAATTTTATGCGCATAGGTAGCTTTTGTATCATCTTGAGGTATGGGATTTATCTGCTTATAATTATTGAGATAATCAATAATCATATCCGCACCCAACTTGGCTAGTTTATTATGCAGTGACCCTGCTGTCTCTCTGGGCTCAATGGGTATGGCCTGTTGTAATAATATTGCCCCGGTATCTAATCCTCTATCCATTTGCATAATAGTTACACCACTTTTATCAGCCCCTTCGATTATTGCCCGGTTAATTGGTGCAGCACCACGGAGATGGGGTAAAAGCGAAACGTGGATATTTACGCAGCCAAGCTTTGGGATATCCAAAAACGCTTTAGGTAAAATCAGGCCATAGGCAACAACAACTACAATATCCGATTCTAAAACACGAATCTTATCAATTGCCTCTGGGTTGTTTTTAAACGATTGGGGTTGAAATACTTCAATGTTATGTTCCAGGGCTAATTGTTTAACCGGAGACTGGGTTAATTTTTTACCACGTCCGGCAGGCCTGTCCATCTGGGTTAGTGCTAGCTTTATATTAAATCCTGAAGTAATTAGCCTATCCAATACAATTTTGGATATTTCGGGAGTACCGGCAAAGATAATTTTTAATGGCTGCTGCATAAACTAATTAATCACCTTGACCAAATTAGCCATTTCTATTGCCCCAACTGCTGAGTCAAAGCCTTTATTTCCCGATTTAGTCCCGGCTCGCTCAATTGCCTGCTCGATATTTTCGGTAGTCAAAACACCAAAGATAATCGGTGTTTCTTCCTGAATATTTATGTTGGCAATACCTTTAGCAACCTCGTTACACACATAATCATAATGTGAAGTTGAGCCACGAATTACTGTACCCAAAGCAATAATTGCGTTATATTTTTTTAGCTTAGCCAATTTTTTGGCAATTAAAGGGATTTCAAAGGCTCCAGGCACCCATACAATATCGATGTCATTTTCACTCGCACCATGGCGAATTAGGGCATCATTAGCCCCCCCTAATAATTTGCTGGTTATAAAATCATTAAAACGGCTGACGATAATAGCAAATTTTAGGTCTTTTGCGTTCAAATTTCCTTCATAAGTCATAGAAAAACTCCTCTAAATGATGTTTTAGTGCATGGGTCTACTTATAGTAAATGTCCTAATTTGCTTGATTTGGTCTGTAAATAATTTTTATTTTCGGGATGCTCGGTAGTTTTTATTGGTACTCTTTCTACTACTTTTATGCCATGCTCCTCCAGTGCTGATATTTTATCCGGGTTGTTGGTCATTAGACGCACTTCGTGAATACCTAAATCAAGTAAAATCTGGGCAGCCAGGAAATATTCACGTAAGTCATCAGCAAAACCAAGTGCCCTGTTTGCTTCTGCTGTATCCATTCCCGCTTCTTGTAGCTTATATGCTTTAATTTTATTAATAAGACCAATACCGCGGCCTTCCTGACGCATATAGATGACAGCACCTAGTTGCTCTTTTTCAATTAGTTTTAAAGCCAGATCTAGTTGTTCGCCACAATCACAACGTTTAGAATGAAATACATCCCCGGTTAGGCATTCAGAATGTATCCTAACTAATGGTGCTGTGGCTACAGAAAAATTCCCTTTGGTAATAGCAATGTGATGATTACTATCAATCAGGTTAGTGTACCCGGTAATATTAAAGTCTCCAAAACTGGTAGGTAGTCTTGCTTCTGCCTCACGCTGGATTAAAGTATTATAACGCTTGCGGTATTCAATAAGATCTTTAATGGTAATTATTTTTAAATTATGTATTTTAGCTAAAATTAACAAATCATCCCGTCTGGCCATAGTACCATCTGCATTCATAATTTCGCAGATAAACCCGGCCGGTTTTTTACCGGCAAGGCGTGCCAAATCGACGACTGCTTCGGTATGCCCATGTCTTTGCAATACTCCTCCAGGTTTGGCAATTATTGGGAAAATATGGCCAGGTCTTCTAAAATCAGTAGCCGTAATATTCTCATCAATAACCTTCTGGATGGTAGTTGCACGATCAGAGGCACTAATCCCGGTAGAATTAGATACATGATCAATGCTAACTGTAAATGCAGTATTAAATCTATCCGTATTAACTTGGGCCATTGCCGGCAAATTTAAGCGCGCGGCGCATTCTTCAGTAATTGGCATACATAGAAGACCACGGCCATGGGTAACCATAAAATTTACCAATTCCGGGGTCACAAACTCAGCCAGGGCAACAAAATCACCTTCGTTTTCCCGGCCTTCATCATCGCAAATAATAATAATTTTCCCTTGTTTTAGATCTGCCAAAGCACTTTCAATAGTATCAAACATAATTTTCCCAAACGTTTTTCTAAGAGTTAAATAAAGCCATTTATAGTTAGAGTATCTTTTGTAATACTAGTTGTAGCTAGCGCCTGGTTTGCTTTGGCTAGGTTAAGTACGTATTTTCCAAGCATATCACATTCAACATTTACAATATCACCAACTTTTTTGCAACCGATGACCGAGTTTTTTACTGTATGAGGGATAAGCGCAATAGTTAGCCAATTATCTCCTACGCCAAATATCGTTAAACTTGTACCATCAATGGCAATTGATCCTTTATAAATGCAATATTTTATTAAATCTTTATTTATTCGAATTTTATAATTAATTGCATTGTCAACAGGTGTTATTTCTTCAATTACGCCAATATCATCGACATGCCCGGTTACAAAATGACCGCCAAGCTTTCCATTAAATCTTAATGAACTCTCCAGGTTTATCATATCTCCAGATTTTACTTTGGCTAAAGAGGTCGCTTTATATGTTTCAGGCATAACGTCCACACTAAATTGCTTGTCATTAAATGAAGTAACAGTCAAGCATACTCCATTTACCGCAATACTGTCGCCCAATTTTATATCCTTTAAGATATTTTTAGCAAGGATAGTCATTTCCAAAGATTGGGAGTTTGTATTTATTTTAGAAACAGTTCCTAATTCTTCAATTATTCCTGTAAACATATTATACTTCCTCTTTATCATCAAAATCCTGAGCATTTTGCTCTTTAGTTAAAACCAGTTTCAAATTATCATCTATCATTTGCATATGCTCATATTTAAGTTTTAAGGCATCATTCAATGTAGCAAATCCTTCGCCCATAAATAAACCAGGAGCCGATTTTCCGCCAATTAAGAGTGGAGCAATATATACCACTATTTGATTGAATAGAGATTGTTCTAAAAATGATGTAAGAATTGTATAACCGCCTTCAACCAAAATAGAAGTAATTTGCAGTTCACCCAAAGTTAACATTAATTGCTTTAAATCGATGTGTTTATCTTTCATTTGAATAATTTTAGCATTGGGATATTTGGCAATTTGTTCTTTGGTGACGTTACTTCCAACGACTATCCATGTAGGGTTGGATTTGTCTGTTACAACATTTGCATCTGTTGGTGTTTTGAGGTTGGTATCTAAAATTATTCTAATTAATGACTTTGTAGATTTTAAATCTCCCCGGTATGTAAGAGAGGGATTGTCAGCAAGTATAGTATTTACGCCGACTAAAATTGCATCATGTGTATGCCTGTAGTAATGCGCATCCAGTCTGGAATTACTATTAGTAATCCATTTACTTATGTGGTTTTTGGTAGCTAGCTTTGCATCCAGGCTCATACCACATTTTAGGGTTACAAACGGAGTTTTGCTAACAATATAATGAAAGAATATTTGATTTAAGGCATCGGCTTCTTTTTTTAAAAGCCCAATTTCAACCATAATGCCGGCATCTTCGAGGGCTTTGACCCCTTTACCACAAACCAGCGGATTTGGATCTAATGTTGCAATGATTACTTTGGCAATTTTACTTTTTATGATGTCATCGGTGCAAGGTGGGGTTTTGCCATGATGATTGCATGGTTCTAATGTAACATATAGTGTGGCCCCGGCGGCGTTATCGCCAGCCATATTTAGTGCAGATACTTCTGCATGTGCCAGGCCAGCCCTTAGATGGGCACCAGATCCGATAACCACGCCATTTTTTACAATAACTGATCCGACACATGGGTTGGGCGAAGTATAGCCCATTCCCGTCCTTGCTAAATCAAGAGCAAGGCGCATATAGTACTCTTTATTGAACACAAAAACTCCGTTTCTTTCTCCCATCCAGACTTTAACTGTCGGTCCCAGATTTGCACTGGCTCCACCGTATGCATTTGCATAACGGGTCACGGACTTATAAGAAACTTTAACTACATTTGGTAGTAGATCCTTAATCACCGCCGGTTAGGAATTACACCTTACCCCGAAAGATTATGGAGTTATTGTATCATATTTTGCCTTCAATCTGTTTGAGTATTGCTATCTACTGTAACAGTATATGCTGCGGTATTTCCGTTGGCTGCACTAACTGTATAAGTTAGTGGGCCACCACTAAAATTCACTGTTGTGTGGGAGCTTACTTGTGAAACGCCATTGATATTAACCCCAATTCCATTGGTTACGAATTCGGCTACTACCGATGTTAAGTCGGTATCAGGCGGTAATGAAACCTGTATATTGTGGCCGTTAATGGTTCCCTCAACGCCATTTAATGAAAAACCGGTAATATCATTTGCTAAATCTGATGCAGTGGTGACACGCACCCTGTAGGTTGCTACATCACCATTAGCAGCAGTAACGGTATAGGTTAGCGGACCATGACTAAAGTCATTTGCTGTTTGGGTATTACTTTGCGAAGTTCCATTAACGCTCACATGAGCTCCTGTTGTAATGTATGTGGCGACTAGGGAAGATAGATCAGTTCCATTTGGCATTACAATATTTATATCGGTACCGTTAATTTTTTCAGAAAGTACACCATTTAATAAGAATTTGGTTATTTCTTTAGCATTCTGTGAGGCAGTAGTAACTGTTACGTTGTAGGTTCTGGTATTGTTATTAGCATCAGCTACAGTATAGCTAAGGGGGCTAGTAAAATCGTTTACAGTACGGCCGTTTCTTTGAAATACACCGCCTACTTGCACATAGCGTGCGGAAGATTTATAGGTTGCAATTAATGATGCCGGATTAGTTCCAAAAGGAACAATTACATTAATATTATTACCCACTATTGTTCCCGGATACGGGGTAGAATTTATACTGCTTCGTAATGAAAATGCAGTGATTTCCTTAGCAGTAATTGGTGCAACCAATACTTCTACAGTATATGCTGTGGTGCTGCCATCTGCTGCTGTAACTTCATATGTAATTGGCCTCGAAAAATCATTAGACATTTGACCGCTTGTTTGGACTATTCCAAGAGCTGAAACCTTTACTCCTGTTGTAGTAAAGCTTGCAACTAAGCTTGAAATAGGCGCAGCAAACGGTACAGTTACAACAATGTTATGATTGATTATAATTCCTGGCGTACCGATTCCGGAGGTGGTATTTAATGTAAATGAGGTGATTTCTTTTGCTTGACTTAAACTATTTGTAGGAGCTTCTGAAGGTGCTACGTTGGAGCTGCTGCTGCCGCCACCACCACCGGTACCACATCCGTTTAGTACGGTAATGCACAGTAGCAATATACAGAAAACCCCAAACATGACGAAGGTTACTTTTAGCTGTTTCATTATTCTCTCTCCTTATGAAAAAACTAGTTAGCTAAAAACTGTATTAGTGCTATTTACCGCTTGCGCCGTGAATATTTCATACTACAGTTTTAGTAAAAAGTAATTTCGTAATGAGTTATAAAATGAAAATGCTATTTATAACAGTTATAGAAAATTAATTTTATTAAAATTTTATTGAATTGTTATTATAGCGGATTTTCTTGTAAATGTCAAATTTTTAATTGACAATTTTTATTCGATAAATACTTTTTTAGATAATAAAGGTTAATTAAGCATATTATAGAAATAATCAGGCAAACCCAAACTATATAGATATAGTTATTAGTTAAAGTTAAAATTGCGCTGGTCCATAGGGGGGTTAGTCCACCGCCGATAGTAGCAGCGACAGTAAAACATACCGCAACACCGCTATAGCGTACATCGGTTGGAAACAGGTCTACCAATAAACCGGCGTATACACCATTTACCCCGGCAATTAGTATTGATACGCTAACTACTATAATATAAAAATTATGAAGGTTATTTAGTTGGATATATTTATTTACCATCAGGCTAAAAGTAATTATTAATCCAATAATTGATAATTGCGCTATACGGATGGGGTTAAATTTGTGCGTAAGGGTTGCAAAAAATAGAATAAAAATAGCCAATACTATCGCTCCGGTTGCGCTAACTCCGCTGCTATCTTGAATGCTTAAATTTAAGTATTTGATGAATAAATTAGGCAAGAATAAATGAAAAATACTGGTAATTAAGGAAACAATCAAAGCCAAAAATGTCCCCAGGGCAATTGCTGCTTTATGTCTGGCAAATAAGCTAAATACCGGGATTTTTTGTAGTTTCTTTTGTTGTTTTAAGGACTGGAATTGTTCTGTTTCTGCAATATGCCGCCGAATGTAAAAACCTATAACAGCAAGTAACCCGCCAAATAAAAATGGTATACGCCAGCCATAAGAATACAAAAAATCATGGTTCATAGAATTAGTCATTACCCGGATTAATAATGATCCGCCGGCAATACTTAAATTTGCCCCAAATGGTATCCAGGCACAATAGTAGTAATAATTTTTTTGACTATATTTTTCGGCAATAAAGGTAATTGCCCCGGGTAATTCAGCGCCCGATGAAAATCCTTGAAATATACGCGATAAAACTAAAAGGAAAGTGGCCAGATAACCAATTTGGGCAAATGTTGGGAGTATTCCAATGACCAAAGATGGGATAGCAGTACAAAGTATGGAGAGGGTAAAAACTGATTTACGGCCATATTTGTCGCCCAGGCTGCCTAGGATTACTCCGCCAATTGGGCGTAGAAAATAACTAACTGTAATAGTTAGGTAGGTAAACACCAAGGATAAATTACCAATTGCCGGGGGGAAAAAAAGAGTGGCTAATACCTGAGATAAAAAAACAAACACAAAAAAATCGAACATTTCAAAAATATTACCGATCGAAGTTGCCAGGAATAATTTAAAATTATTCAAGGTTTGCGGTAAAGTATTGTTCATTAGTTTATTGTATCCTGAATCTGATAAGGCATACATTATTACATAAAATAATAATAGTGGTAATAAAGTTTGATATATATTATAATTATGGCCGTATGTATAATGTTTAATCTAAGAACATGTGGGTTATCTTTACTTAAAGTTTAGGTTTTTAAAGACGGATAGTATAAAAGATGCCCCACATGTTCCATAAGTAATATGGAGGGTTCAATGAAAAAATTAATATTTATTTTGATAGCTATATCTACTTCATATAGCGCCTTGGCAGAACATATATTTAAAGTTTGTTATATAAATCAAAGCGATGCTGTTGTGCCATATATTAATAATGGTATTAGCAAAAAATGGAAGAGTCGTGGTGAATTGGTCGGTAGTGGTAACCTGGCACCTGGGGAGACTAAATGCTTTGATAAAATAAAGGATGAGACGATAATCATGACTCATATGATTACATTTTATGTAAATAATAAATGGTTTGCTATTATGAATTCAGCTTTTTCAAGACCATATGTGTCTACTCAGGATGCTACTGAAAAGAAAGGTGGTAAGTTGATTGATACAACTGATGATGGGCGTGACAATTATGAATTGGATATTTTTGTAAATAAAGACGGCAATTTTTTGCTTAAAACAGGTACAGGAGATACCAAATATATTATTAACCCACGAAAGTATAACACATAGAACAATATGAACAAAATTATAAAAATAGTACTGCCGGTTTTATTTCTGGCAGTTTTAAGTAACTGTGCCACAACCAGTGGTTCAGTGGTAGATGATGGCAGTATAGAAAGTAAGTTACAACGAATTTATGATAGTGGTACTTACAAAAACTCAAACATATATGCAAGTAGTTATAATGGAGAGCTTCTTTTAACCGGTCAGGTACCAAATGCCAAGACCAAAGAAGACGTTATATTTGATGCCAGGGCAATGCCTGGAGTTAATAAGATCTATGATTATATGGATATTAGGTTACCACAATCAATAACTTCAAAGACTACGGATACATATACGACTACTCAAGTGCGTGCTAAAATATTCAATTTGGATAACGTGAATAGTAATAGTGTAAAGGTAATAACTACAAATAATGTTGTTTACCTTTTTGGGGTGGTGACCAAAGCCCAGGCAACTGCAATAGCTAATGCTGCAGCCAGCATAAATGGCGTAGAGAAGGTTATTACTTTATTTAGCTACATTAATCGGTAAATTATTCTTGTAATCGCGGGTTCAATTCCCGCCACCTCCACCATTTTATACTTGAAATAAGTCAAAATTTTCCAGGTTAATTGCAGTTAATTTATTTCCCCAGACACAGCCGGTATCTAAGGAAATAACTTTATTATCATGGTAAAATCCAAGCGCAGCCCAATGCCCGAAAATTATTGTTTTATTGATGCTTGGGTCAAACCCTGCCTTAAACCACGGGGTTAATTCTAGTGGCGTATTGGCCAACTCTCCTTTATATTTGTAATCCAGAGAATAATCTGCGGTATTCAAAAACCGCATACGGGTTGAAGAGTTAATAATAAACTTCATTTTCTGCATCAAATCCAGATTATCAGACCATTTATTTGGCTTATTTCCAAAGATGCTGTCAATGAAAATAGGATAATCATTTGATTGTAGATGATTGCTAATAACAGTGTTTAGATATATCAAGGTATTAAAATTTATTTTAGGATATACGCCGGCATGGCATAAAATATAATTGCTATCATGAAAAACCAGCGGGCGGGCTCTTAAATAATCAATTAGTTTTTTTGAATCTTTTGCATTTAGAATATCACTAATAGTTTCATCTTTATCGGCTTTTAGTACCCTGGCATAACGACCAAGTAGATATATATCATGGTTTCCCAAAACTGTGATAATACTATCCTGGTATTTGTATATCCATTTTAAAACCTGGTATGATTGTGGCCCCCTATTTACCAGATCACCAACAAAATATAGTATATCTTGACTTGGGTTAAAACCTATTTTGTCTATTAGTTGAATTAATTGATCGTAGCAGCCCTGAACATCCCCAATCGCATACCGCGCCATAGTACTAAACCTCATAAATAAGTATACTTTGTTGCTCGCGCCTCGTTTATTTATTTATGAGACTTAGTATATCTTACAAATACTCATAAATAAAATGTGCCAATATCCCCAGTTCGGATAAAATTATGGATTAATATGAAAGAGTATAACATAAAACAATGCACGATCTAATCAGCAAATTAAATAATAGCCAACAAGAAGCGGTCAAATATGTAGACGGACCACTTTTAGTGATTGCTGGAGCCGGTAGTGGCAAGACCCGGGTAATTACAGCAAAAATTGCCCATCTGATCAAAAACTGCAATTACTCCCCACGCAATATTACAGCTATAACTTTTACTAATAAAGCAGCAAAGGAAATGTTGGAGCGTACCAATACAGTCACTATGGGGATTGATACCCGCGGTTTAACTATTACTACATTTCATTCGCTGGGTCTAAAAATATTAAAACAAGAAGCACATCATTTGGGGTATAAAACAAATTTTTCTATACTTGATAGTCATGATAGTGCCAAGATTATTAGTGATATTGTAAAAACTACCGATAAAGTGATGGTCAGGTCACTACAAAACCAAATTTCATTGTGGAAAAATGCATTTATTACACCTGAGAGCTTATTAGCCGCAGCTACTGATAATCTGGATATGCAAACTGCAGGCGTGTTTCGTCAGTATCAGGACACACTCAAAACTTATCAGGCGGTAGATTTTGACGACTTGATAAAACTACCAATTGAGTTGTTTGAAAGCAATATGGAAGTATTATATAAATGGCAGCAGAAGATTCATTATCTGTTAATTGATGAATATCAGGATACTAATATTTGCCAGTATCGGTTGATAAAATTGTTAACTGCCAGAAGTAACAAATTTACTGCTGTGGGGGATGATGATCAGTCAATTTATGCCTGGCGAGGAGCTAATGTAGAGAACCTAAATCAGCTGCCGACAGATTTTCCAAATTTAAAAGTAATTAAATTAGAGCAAAATTATCGGTCCACAACAACGATTTTGGCCGCAGCAAATCATATAATAAAGAATAACCCAAAATTATTCAGTAAAAAACTATGGAGCGAATATGGCGGTGGAGAGCCCATTAAAATAGTTAGCTGCAAGAATGATGAAGCTGAGGCAGATCTGGTAATCAGAAAAATAATGTTGCATCAATTACAGTATAGCAGCAAATTTTCTGACTATGCAATTTTATATAGAGGTAATTATCAATCAAGGGTATTGGAGCAGACGCTACGTAACTATCAACTGCCATACCAGATATCAGGTGGGCAGTCTTTTTTTGACAAAGCAGAAATTAAGGATATAACTGCATATTTACGTCTATTAATTAATGATGATGATGACACTGCATTTATCCGGGCAATTACAACACCTAAACGTGGTGTTGGCCAGGTTACATTGGAAAAGCTCAGTAATTATGCTAAAGCGCGGCAAATTTCGTTATTTGCGGCTTTATTTGAAGAGGGTTTCGTTGCTCAGTGTAACAATTCGCAATATGAAGATTTAGTGGGTTTTGGTAAATTTATTAACGATTTGCAATTTAGGATGACCCGCGAAGATGCAAAAGATTTATTAATGGATCTGGTGAGTAAGATTAAATATGAAGAATATTTATATGATCAGGAAACCTCAAAACTGGCGGAAAAGAAATGGGGTAACATATTAAATTTAATTGAATGGCTAGGTAAAAAATCGGTTGATAAAACGCTTCCAGAGCTTATTCAAACAATTAATTTAATCACCATGTTAGATGGACGCGATGCCGAGGAGGCCAATGCGATAAAACTAAGTACCCTGCATGCAGCTAAAGGGCTTGAATACCCTTATGTATATCTTATTGGTTGTGAAGAGGGTATTTTGCCACATAATGAATCGATTAGTAATGATATGGTGGAAGAAGAACGGCGCTTAATGTATGTAGGTATTACCCGGGCACAAAGAGAGCTAACGATTAGCCACTGTCAGGAGAGAAAGACCGCAGGTGAATTAAGGATAGTGGAGCGTTCCCGCTTTATTGAAGAATTGGGCAGTGATAATATAGAAGATATGCTAAAGCGCCAGCAAACTAAGATTGATAATAGCAATGAGTTAAAAGAACGTCTGCAACAATTGAAGAATATGTTAAAATAAAAAATTGATTTATGATTGTAATTGGTGGCCAATTAATGAATGTAAAAAGAGGGGGTTAACATTATGCAAAGTACTGCAAGTTTATATGAAACAGATTTTTATGCTTGGACCCAAGAGCAAGAAAAATTAATTAGCCAAAAGAATTTGAGCAGCCTTGATTTGGTCCACTTACAAAAAGAGTTACATTTAATGGGGGCAATTGAAAAAAGAGAGCTTTCTCATCGATTAGAAATACTGTTAATGCATTTATTAAAATGGAAATATCAATCATCCAGACAATGTAAAAGTTGGACCAGGACAATAAAAGTCCAAAGATTAGATATAGCGCAACATTTAAGAAATAACCCGAGCTTAAGAGCCAAAGTTGATGACTATATTGCTGATGCATATGAAAAAGCTGTACTATTTGCTGCCGATGAGACAAATTTGGATGAAGAAGTTTTTCCGAATATCTGTGAATGGAATTCATCCCAAATTTTAGATGATACTTTTTTGCCAAATTAAGCAATTAATTTGTATACAAACTGAAGATAATAGAATGAATAAAAAGCCCCAAATAAGCTTGGAGCTATATTAATAAGCCTGATCTGGTTCTAGCTGTTAGCGATGCTTTCTACATTCCTATCTATCTTCAATGATATTCCATCCAGATCCAGGACGTGTCCATGCAAAGAGCAGGTGTTGTCATCAGAACCATTAAACGGAGCTTCAATATCTTCGGAAATTAATTCAAGCCCGAGTAAAACATCGACAATAACAATAATCATAGGAATAATCAAAAAGCCAAATTTTTCTACCCAGCCAAATGGAAAAATGATCATATAAAAAAGCAATGCCTGGCGGACAAATATTTTAAATGGAATAGGTATGGGAGTACTTACAATTTTTTCACAGCCGCCAAGTAGGTCAATAATATTAGCCAGGTGTACATCCATAGCCAGATATTGCTCCAGGCTTATTTTGCCATCTACCCTATAGTTATTAATAATTTTATACATTTGATTAATTATACTATTTGGGATATGGTTATCACTTGCAGGGGGCAGGTTAAGCCGGGCAATTAGGTCCTGGCTTTCAGGGGTATCAATTTGCCCACGTAAATGAAACTTTAGTACATAAGCAAAATTGCTTAAATATCTAAAAAATTCCGGATCATTTTTTAAACCGATGTAATTATTAAATTTAAGTGCCAGATTGCGTGAATTATTTACCAAGGTCCCCCAGTAGCCACGCCCTTCCCACCATCTGGCATAAGATACGTTTACACGAAAGGCAATGAGAATAGAAAGCACAAAGCTAAAAATCAGGTGGAATTGCCCTATATTTTGTGCCTGCAACTTTTCAAAAGCTGCATCATAGAGCATTTGGGCAATTACTATAATTATTGAATAAATTATCAGGTAAATTGTAGTTGTTCTAAGTTTCTTATATATTGGTTCGCTATGTTTACTAAAAATAAGGGACCAAACAGTTGACTTTGTTATCGATTTTCTCATATGTTCTTTCCTATTAAACCTTGTTTCACTGCCATATCCATTAAAATGGTAGCTAAATTTGTAGTTGCTTCATTTAAATTGGCGCTTAATTTTTTTATAATATGGATTTTTTGTGTTAATTCTATGTTTGCGGTTAATTGTGTTTGTAATTCTGCTATCGACTGATTGATTTTATTTTTTTCTTCTTCTTCTAAAAGATCACCATTACAGGATAATGAATTAATGGTTGTATTAATTAAAGCTTCTGCATCTATTATAGCTTCAGATAGCTGACGCTTTTGCATATCTATTTTTGCATTGCTAATAGATGATTTAATCATCTTGGCTATTTGCTCATCATTAAGCCCAAAACTTGGTTTTATTTCTATACTGTTGGAAATGCCGGTTGTTTGTTCTTGAGCAGACACAGATAATAATCCATCGGCATCAATCTGAAAAGTAACCCGTATCCGTGCTGCTCCAGCTGCCATCGGAGGGATATCTTTTAGACTAAACTTGGCCAGGCTGCGGCAATCTTTTACCATTTCACGCTCGCCCTGTAATACATGAATTGTCATGGCTGTTTGCCCATCTTTGTAAGTAGTAAAATCTTGTGCTCTACTAACTGGTATAGTTGAGTTTCTGGGAATGATTTTTTCTACCAGATTACCCATAGTTTCTATACCCAAAGACAACGGGGTGACATCTAAAAGAAGGTAATCGTCTTTACTATTGCCAACTAACACATTAGCTTGAATTGCGGCCCCAATAGCTACTACTTTATCCGGATCGATATTGGTGAGTAATGGTTTATTAAATATAGCCGTTATCTGGCTTCGAATATTTAGTAACCGGCTGGAACCGCCAACCATAATTATTTCATCAATTGCATTTATATCAAGTTTTGCATCATGTAGAGCTTTTTTGATTGGACGAATAGCTTTTTGTACTAATTGCGCGCTAATAGTATAAAATTCATCGGAAGTTAGGATAAAGTTTATTATCTGATTGCCGGGCGTAATTTCATTTACAGTGATGCTTTGTTTATCACTTAAGCTTTCTTTGATAAATTTTGCAAGGTTTAATAAAAATGCATTATCTTTATCTGAGATTTTATTTAAGCCCAATTTGTCTTTTATGTAGTCTAAGATGCAATGATCAAAATCATCTCCACCTAAATGGGTATCGCCGCTAACGGCTAAAACTTTAAAGACACCATTACTAAGTTGTAATATAGATACATCCAGGGTACCACCGCCCAAATCGTATACTAAAAAAGTTCCTTCATTTTTAGTATCCAAACCGTAGGCAATAGCTGCTGCAGTAGGTTCGGCCAGTAATCTTAAGACATGTAAGCCAGCTAGTTGGGCAGCCAGTTTAGTAGCATTTCTTTGTGCATCATTAAAATATGCCGGTACTGTGATAACCGCACCGGTTGGTTCTTCGCCCAAATTTTCTATGGCAATATTTTTTAATTCACGTAAAATATCGGCAGATACCTGGATAGGATTTTTATAACCATGATTGGTTGCAATTTCAATAATACCTTCAGTTTTGGCAAAGCTGTATGGATAACTAATTGTCGGGTCCACATCTCCAAAAGATCTACCCATAAATCGTTTGATCGATACAATAGTATTGGCAGGGTCAACTACCTGCATTTTAAGTGCTGGGCTTCCGATTAACTTGGTTTCATCAGGAGCATAGTAAACCACGGATGGAATTAATTGTTCATCATCCTGGTTTTGCAAAACCGTTGGTGTAGCGTTTTTAATTGTTGCAACTAAAGAATTGGTAGTGCCTAAGTCTATACCAATTGCAATATTTCGTTTATGTGGCTCACTAAGTGAACCAGGTTCTGCTATTTGTAATAATGCCATATAATTACCAGGATTCTTCTATTTTGTCATCTATTTGCTGTGCTATTTTATTATAAAAAGCTAGCTTTTTAATATCTTCTATAATGATTACATAACTATTATATATAGGTGTCTGGACCCCCGCCTTTGCGATGGTGACAGGCTGAGCCTTATTCCCGGATATAATGTCATTCCCGCGCACCCACCCGTGTGGCTGGCGCGAATCCATACTCTCGAAATCCTGCGCTATTTTATCATTTAATTTGCGAATATTATCCGATAACTTTTTGGCAAGTGCATTTAACCTATCTATGTCATGATTTGCTTCTTCTATTTCCTCGTATAATTCCATTTGCTCCATAAGAATAGAAATCGGTAATTCTTTATCTTTATTTAAGTCCAGGATTACACCATATTGTTCCAATAGGGCAATTGCTTTTAGTAAAGGAGAATTTAAGGTATTATATGCATCATTTATATGGGCTGATACCCTGATTGATAGAGAGCTATCGGGATGATTGATATATTTATCAGGGTGTAATTGTTTTTGTAGCTGCTGATACCGATTATTTAGGGCATCGTGATCTACTTTATACTGCAAAGATAAATCAAATACCTCAAAGCAATTTTGCCGAAGTATTTTAGTTAAATTATCAGTACTAAGTGTACTAATCATACAGTAAAGCTCTCTCCACACCCACATTCACCTTTTACATTTGGATTGGTGAATCTAAATCCTTCTTGCAGGCCTTCTTTGGCATAATCAACCTGGGTGCCATCCAAAAACTGTAAGCTTTTATTATCAATAAAAATATGCACGCCATGTGATTCAAATTCTACATCATCATCGGATTTGGCATCAACAAATTCTAATTTATAAGCTAAGCCGGAGCAACCGGTAGTTTTAACGCCAAGACGCAATCCAATTCCTTTGCCCCGGTTTTTTAGAAATGCTTTTACCCGGCTAGCTGCATTTTCTGTAATGGTAATACTCACTTTATTTACTTGCCTGCCTTACTTTTATAATCATCGATTGCTGCTTTTATCGCATCTTCGGCTAATACTGAGCAATGAATTTTAACTGGTGGCAATTCCAGTTCTTCGGCTATTTGGCTATTTTTAATTGTCTGAGCTTCATCAAGAGTTTTACCTTTTAGCCATTCCGTAACTAAAGATGATGAAGCAATAGCTGAGCCGCAGCCGTAAGTCTTAAATTTGGCATCTTCGATAACACCATTACCACTAACTTTGATCTGTAATTTCATCACATCTCCACACGCAGGTGCCCCAACTAAGCCAGTACCTACATGTGCATCATTTTTGTCCAAACTTCCAACATTTCGTGGATGTTCGTAATGATCAATAACTTTATTTGAATATGACACGATTATCTTCCTTAATTTATTTATTCTACTGATGTAATATTATATCACGCTCGCCGTGACTTTTCCAATTGTATGTTCCTACATCTATACCATCTTTATACATTTCCCAAAGAGGGGATAGTTCACGTAGTTTACCAATTTTTTCGGTTAATAATTTTACTGTATAATCAATTTCTTCTTCTGTATTAAACCTGCCGATAGAAAATCTAATTGAACTATGCGCCAGTTCATCATTACGTCCTAAAGCGCGTAGTACATAAGATGGTTCTAAAGATGCCGATGTACAGGCAGAACCACTGGATACGGCAATATCTTTAATTGCCATAATTAGAGATTCACCCTCAACATAGTTGAAGCTAACATTTAAATTATGGGCAACCCGATGTTCCATATCGCCATTAATATATACTTCTTCCATTTTGCTCAAGCCATTTAAGAGTTTTTGCTGTAGAGCTTTAATCCGCGGAATTTCAGTTTTCATTTCGGCAACTGCTATCGCAAAAGCTTCACCCATACCAACTATTTGATGGGTTGGTAGAGTCCCTGATCTAAAACCACGCTCCTGACCTCCGCCATGAATTTGGGCAATCAGACGTACTCTTGGACGACGTCTTACATATAGAGCACCAATACCTTTAGGGCCATAAACCTTATGCGCCGAAAAGCTCATCAAATCTACATTAAGATCTTTAAGATTAAATTCAATTTTCCCCACTGATTGGGCAGCATCAACATGGAATAATATATTACGTCCCCGGCAAATTTCGCCAATTGCTTTAATATCCTGAACTACGCCGATTTCGTTGTTTACATGCAAAATTGAAATTAAGATCGTATCCGGACGTATGGCAGCAATTAGTTTATCCAAATCTATCAAACCGTTAGTTTCAGGAGTAAGATATGTAACTTCAAAGCCATGGCGCTCCAATTCACGCATTGAATCAAGTGTTGCTTTATGTTCAGTTTTAAGCGTGATTAGATGTTTCCCGCGGTCTTGATAAAATTCGGCAGCACCCTTAATGGCCAGGTTAATAGATTCTGTGGCACCGGATGTCCAGATAATTTCTTTACTATCACAGCCAACTGCAACTGCCACTTGCTCACGGGCATTTTCCACGGCTTTTTCTGTGCTCCAGCCAAAGCTATGTGAACGCGAAGCAGGGTTACCATATTCTTCACTTAAAAAGGGGAGCATTTTTGCTAGTACGCGCGGATCAACTTTAGTTGTTGCCGAGTTATCTAGATATATAGGTAATTTAATTGTCATTTTATTTTTTAAAACCTTTGCTTTACATTTCAAGATTAATCTTTTGTAATTGTGAGTTATTTTGGTTGGCTTTGTTTACCAAGTCAAAAAGTGATACGCTGTCCAAGTATCTATATACATGATTGGTTAAGTCATTCCACAAATCATGAGTTAAGCATTTATTATTGTCTTTACAATTTTTTAAACCATGGCACGTACGGGCATCCATGTCATCATCTACTGCCTTAATAATTTCAGATACTTTTAGTTGGTCCAGGCTTTTGGATAATATATAACCGCCGCCAGGTCCTTTATAACTCTTAACCATCCCTTGACGGCGGAGTTTCACAAATAATTGCTCCAGATAAGAAATAGAAATACCTTGACGGTCACTAATTGCATATAGTGTCATAGGCTGATCATCTTTGCTATATATTGCAATATCAAGTAATGCTGTTACAGCAAACTTACCTTTAGTTGTTAATTTCATATAAAATAGTTCTCCCAGAGCATATTTGAGAAAATTATTATACTATTAGTTGACTAATTTTGTCAAGTATTAAGGGTTGTGTGTAGGTGTAGGGTACCTGGTTGTAAATTAATTAACAGCCAGGTTTTAAGAATTATTTTGTGCAAGAAACTTCGTCTTTAGAAACGGAATGTTTGATATCCAGTAATGAATACACAACTAAAGAAATTATAAGAGTACCACTCCAAGATAGCAATACCTGCATACCGCCGGTAGTCCAGCCTTGTTTACCACCAATAGCCATTCCAGTGCTAATTCCCGACACAGCTCCGGCAATGAAACCTAATATAACCAGAACGTTGAATATTTTTTCGCCCCAGCATAAGAAACCTCTTCTCATACACATATCATATCCCTTCTAAAAAATAGTTTACTCCAAGTCCAGGCAGATGTATTTGGTAGCCAAATAATCATCCAACCCATAAAAACTGCCTTCGCGCCCAAAACCGGAATGTTTTACGCCGCCAAAAGGTGCATTTTCACCTGATATTGTACCAGAATTAATTCCGACTATGCCATAATATAACTTTTCCGACACATTAAATATTCGCCGAATATTTTGGCTGTAAAAATAACTGGCTAAGCCAAAGGGGGTATCATTGGCTAATTGGATAACTTCTTCATCAGAATCAAATGAATATAAAGCTAGCACCGGCCCAAAAATTTCTTCATTAAAAATCCGCATATGTTTAGTACAATCGCCCAAAACTACCGGCGGCAGAAAGTTTTCACCTAAATTATGCGTTTCATTACCATATATAACTTGGGCACCTGATGCTACAGCATCTTCAATTAGTGATTTAGAGTGAGAAACTGCGCTTTTATTAATTAGTGGTCCGATATTGGTATCTGGTTTTAAACCATTACCGATTTTTAATTTTTTTATCTGCGGAATTAGTGTATCAATAAATTTATCAAAAATTTTATTAGATACAAAAACCCGGTTGGCACATACACAGGTTTGTCCGGCATTTCTAAATTTGGATTTTATCAGACCTTCCACAGCTTTTTCCAAATCTGCATCATCAAAAACAATAAACGGTGCATTGCCGCCTAGCTCAAGCGACATACGTTTTAGGGTATTAGCACTATTTTGATATAGCTCTTTTCCAACGGAAGTTGAGCCGGTGAAGCTGATTTTACGGATAATGTCCGAGTCACAAAACTTTTTACTAATTTGGCTGCTATTACCGGTAACTAGATTAAATACTCCAGGTGGGAGGCCAGCTTCTATTGCCAAGTGTCCAAGAGCTAAAGCGGACAAAGGGGTTTGTCCGGAAGGTCTGGCTATCATACTGCAGCCAGCAGCTAGTGCTGCAGCTAGTTTACGTGCCAGCATGGCACTTGGAAAATTCCATGGAGTGATTGAAGCACAAACACCAACAGGTTCTTTACGAACTATGATGCGTTGAGAGGCTATATTAGCATCAATAGTATCGCCATAAATGCGTTTAGCTTCTTCACTAAAGAATTCAAAATAAGAGGCTCCATAGAGTATCTCATTTTTAGCTTCAGCCAGAGGTTTGCCCGCTTCAAGAGTAACTATTTTAGCCAGATCATCGGCATTAATAATAATTAGCTCATATAGCTTACGCAGTATCTTTGCTCGCTCTTTAGCGGTTTTATTTCTCCATACCATAAAACCGTTATGAGAATTTTGGATGGCTTTATCAATGTCAGTATCTGTTGCCTCGCATATAGTAGCAATAATTTCATTATTAGCAGGATTGGTAACGTTTTGTTGTGGTCTATCATAAACCCATTCCCCATTAATTAATAATCCTGGTTTAATTAATTCAGGGTTAGATAACTCTTGTTGCCAGTTTAGCATGATTAGGAATCCTTTTAATAGTTGTGTTACAAGTATTAATCAAGTAAAAGCAAAATAAATATTTAGCTGGGGTGCAGATGTTGGCATATGTAGCCTGATTTTTAGCAATATTACTTAAATAGCACGTTATCGATTATATCGCATATAGTGTGTAGTACCAATAGATGTATTTCCTGAATGCGGGCAGTACGATTAGCCGGGGCACAAATATTGATATCTGTAGCTCCCAGCATCTTATCAATTTTCCCACCGTCTTTTCCGGTCATGGCAATTATTATCATACCTTTTTTTTGAGCTATTTCTATAGCTTTAATTACATTACCTGAATTTCCTGAAGTAGAAATAGCAAATAATATGTCACCCCTATTTCCCAAAGCTTCAACTTGCTTAGAAAATACTACATCAAAGGAATAATCATTACCAATTGCGGTTAACGCTGAGGTGTCGGTAGTTAATGCTATGGCGGGTAATGGAGTACGCTCCATTTCATAACGACCGGTAAATTCGGCTGCAAAATGTTGGCTATCTGCAGCCGAACCACCATTACCACAGATTAATAATTTATTGCCATTTTTAAATGCATTTGTAATAGTAGTAGCTGCTGCTGTAACCGGAGTTTCCAGTGCGCTTAGTGCTTTTTGTTTAGCTTCGATACTTTGAGTAAAGTTTTCTATGAACAGGGTTTTAGCAATTGACATATGTAGTTCCTATAAACAAATTACATTTTTAAGCCATTTTACGTTATTAGCTGCATCCATGGCAATAACATCAAAACGGCAGTTAATATTCTTACTGGTTTTTAATAAATAATATTGTGCAGTTAAAATTAATTTCTTTTGTTTAGCTGGTGTAATGCTTTCTATAGCACTATCAAACCCAAGCTTACGTTGTTTTACTTCTACAAATACACAGGTATTATTATCAGTCATGATCAAATCAATTTCACCAAAGCGCGAATAAAAATTTTGCAAAACTAATTTTAAGCCTTGTTGCTCTAAATATTTACAAGCAAACATTTCAGCAACATTTCCCGCTTTACGTCTACTCTCCAATGGCATGATGAATCTCTAACCACTTGCTTTCTATTTCATCTAGCTTAGCTTTAGCCTGATTGTATTTGTCAGTGGTTTCTTTAAGCTTTGCATTATCCGAATTTGTGGCATGCTCTGCCATTTGTTCTTCAAGAGTTTTAATTTGTGTTTCTAACCGCAATATTTTTTCTTCGAGATTAGCCAGATCACTTTTAAGGCGTAAAACATTTTTTTGCGCTGCTGGTTTTGGAGTAGTAGGTGCTATAGTTGGTACTTTATTTTTTGTAGCTATGGCAGTATCTTTTTTTAATAAAAACTGATGATACTCTTCCAAGTCACCATTAAACGGTTTTAAATGCCCTCCATCAATTAGATAAAATTCATCTACAACGCTTGAGAGTAAAAATTTATCATGGGAGACAATTACTACTGCACCATTAAAATCCTGGATACTACTGGCAAGTTCTTCACGCATTTGCATATCCAGATGGTTAGTTGGCTCATCCAAAAATATGATATTGGGACGGTGTAAAATAATATTGGCAATAGTTAAGCGGGCCTTTTCACCACCGGAAAAATTTTTAATTGATTCATGTACCTTATCACCGACAAAGCCATAGCTACCCAGGTAGCCACGTAGCTCTTGTTCACGTTTATTTTTATGTTCACGTGAGAAAAGGCTTAATGGAGAATCGGTAAGGCTAATTCCATCAACAGTATGTTGGGCAAAATAACCGATTTTCACTTTTGGGTTTATCTCGCGTATGCCACTTTGTAGCGTAGATCCATCAATAAAAGTTTTAATTAAAGTAGATTTACCGATACCATTACGCCCAAGTAAACCAATTCGGCTATTTTGAAAAATATCCAATTTGGCATGATTAATTAAGGTTTTACCTGGGTAACCGATGGTTGCATCACTAATACTAATTAGTTTATCTACCTGATATTCTGGCTCAAGAAATTCGATATCATATTCAATATCTTTAGGAATATTTTTGGCAATCTGGATTTTTTCAATCATTTTTACCCGGCTTTGGGCTTGTTTTGCCCGGGTACCGGCACTAAATTTATCAACAAATTTTTGTAAATGGGCAACCCTGGCCAGATTTTTTGCCTGAACTTGCTGATGTTGAATTAGCTGTTCAGCACGTGTACGTTCAAATATTGAGTAATTGCCAGTGTATAATGTTAGGCGTTTATTGCTAAGTGATAGGGTATGATTGGTTACATTATCCAAAAATTCCCTGTCATGCGAAATTATCATTAATAGGCCAGAATACTTTTTAAGCCAGTCTTCGAGCCATATAACAGTTTCTACATCCAAGTGATTGGTAGGTTCATCAAGTAATAATAAGTCTGAGGGAACAAATAGCGCTTTGGCCAAATTAGCCCGCATCTGCCAGCCACCGGAGAAATGATTAAGTGGCAAATATAACTCTTCCTGAGAAAAGCCTAAATTAATTAATAGCTTTTCAGCGCTTGGACGTAGCTGGTAATATTCAGGTAAGTCGATATGTGCTTCAATAATTAGCGGATGTACATTTAGTACGTATTCAGTGAGTAGAATATCCGAATCTTCGATTTCTTGCTCTACATAGGCAATATGCGTATCCTGACTTAAGCCAAAATCACCTATATCTGGGTGATTTTGCCCTAAAATCAGTTTAAATAAAGAAGTTTTACCACTGCCATTTTGGCCAACCAAGCCAATTTTTTGTCCGATATAAAGTTGTAAATTAGCCTCGTCAAAGAGGATTTTGCTGCCATAGGCCAGGCGCAGATTTTTTAAACTTAGCATATATGTGTATAGTTTTGTATAATTTATAAGGATCAAGATTATAGCATATATTATAAAAACTACTTATCTATATTCTACATGGCGCATCGCTACTATTACTATATGATTAAACAAAACTTAGTAATATTGGTATATTATCAGGTTATAGTTTTTGAATTTATTGTATAATACGATGGTTTAGAATGACTTCTATTTAAGGATATCAAAATGAGTTTACTAAGTCAGGGTTTTTTAGCCATAGTTATTTTAGTCACGCTTATGAAGCTTTATCTAGCAAGTCGCCAGATGAAAGCGATTAAAACAAATATTAACCAGGTACCGGCTAGTTTTAGCCAAAGTATCAGCCTATCTGATCATCAAAAAGCAGCAAATTATAATTTGGCTAAATTACGCTTAGGCAATTTAGAGCTGGTATTTGGAACAATAATATTGCTCTTATTCACTCTAGGCGGCGGAATTGAATTTATAAATACTAAACTGAATAATGTTATGACTACGGGAACACTTAGTTATGGTGTAGCTGTAATTGCAGCATTTACAGTTATTAATGCCATAATAAACATGCCATTTTCATTATATTCCACTTTTGGTATTGAACAAAAATTTGGTTTTAACAAGATAACAGTAAAATTATTTATTATTGATTTGATAAAAACTACATTATTATCTTGTATATTAGGAATCCCCTTTTTATATCTAGTTTTGTGGCTGATGGCAATTATGGGTAATTTCTGGTGGCTATGGGTGTGGGTGGCATTTGTTATATTTAATGTATTAATGCTATTAATCTATCCAACATTTATTGCACCGATATTTAATAAATTTACCCCGTTATCTGATATAGATTTAAAAGTCCGGATTGATAATTTATTAACTAAATGTGGTTTTCAGTCACGTGGGGTATTTGTAATGGATGGCTCAAAACGCTCATCGCATGGCAATGCTTACTTTACCGGGATTGGCAAATCAAAGCGCATAGTATTTTTTGATACATTGATTAAACAGTTAAATCATGTCGAAATTGAAGCGGTTTTAGCCCATGAGTTGGGGCATTTTAAACGTAAGCATGTACTAAAACAAATGATAGTATCTTTTGTTATGGCATTAATTGCATTATACATATTGGGTTTATTAATTGATAGCCAGACATTTTATAATGCTTTAGGAGTTAGCACAGTAAATAATGCCAATGGCTTACTTTTATTTATGCTGGTTTTAGGCGTGGTTACTTTTCCTTTAGCGCCATTATCTAGTTATTTCTCTCGTAAGAATGAATTTGAAGCTGATGCTTTTGCTAAAGAGCATGCCAATAAGGACGATTTAATAAGTGGTTTGGTTAAGATGTATAAAGATAATGCATCAACTCTAACGCCAGATGAATTGTATGTTAAATTTTATTATTCACATCCACCGGCAAGTGTGAGGATAGCACATCTGCAAGCCGGTAGCTGATTTTATGCCAAAAGGATTAATCACAAAAAGTTATGGACGGGGGTATATTGTAGAAGTTGATGGTTCTACATATACCGCTGTTACTAAAGCTAAAAAAGTTGATTATGTAGTGGGGGATTGGGTAGTAGTTGATATTATAAATGATGAGCAGGTACAAATTACTGATCTTATTCCGCGTGCTAATTTGGTCTATCGAATGGATCATAACCGCAGTAAATTAATTGCCAGTAATATCGACCAGATACTAATTGTAATAGCGATCAAACCTAATTTTAATCCAAACTTTCTAAATAGCTGTTTGCTATTTGCTGAAAGTGCCGGGATTAATCCCTATATTATAGTTAATAAATCTGATATGACAGAAAGTTTTAAATTTATTCAGCAGATAACCAATTTATATCATACTAAATTGGGATATACTGTTATCAGTTTATCGGCACAAGCTAATTGTAATAGTTTAACCCCGTTATTAAAAGAGAGGCAAAGTGTATTAATTGGTCAATCTGGGGTAGGGAAGTCAACCATTACTAACCAGATTATACCGGAAGCTTTTACTTCTGTAGATAGTATTACTAAAGCAGAAACGAGTGGGCGACATACAACCACTAACGCTACTTTATATCATATAGATAAAACATCCGGTTTAATTGATTGTCCGGGTTTGCAAGAGTTTGGCTTATATCATTTATCTGTAGAAGAATTACCGGAATTATTTCCTGAATTACGCCCACATTTAAATAAATGCCGCTTTCGCAATTGTCGGCATTTAAATGAGCCTGGCTGTATGATTACAAAAGCACATGCAGATGGTGAAATTGATGAGATTCGTTATCAATTACTTCAAACTTTAACCGAAAAATTAAGCCAAAAGACTAATTATCGACTAGCCTAATCTCGCACTTTACCCACGAGGTTGCTACTATACCTGGAAATAATAGTATTGGAGTACAAGCCGCAGAACGTTACTGGAATGTTTGTGCTAAAATAGGGAAAGTGTATTATTCGCGGTATAAATTTATGGAAATTAAAATTGGAAAAGGTCTTATAAGGTTAGAGCGGCCAGCAGCAACAATAGATACCCCGGAGGCTGAGCAAAACAAACGGTTTATCATTACGACGAAGGATGGTAAGGAAAGTAAAACAGACCTCGGAGCCCAAGATCGGATTGCTAGGCTTTATGTATTGTTAGGTTATACTACTGATGCTACGGGTAATGCCAGTATAACCATAGAAAAATACTGTTATGCTAAGAAAAAGTGCTGGGAAGGCGGCAGCAATAATGATTAGTAGACTAATTATTATTTACTTATAAAATATGCCGACGTTAATTTATAGCGGCTCACAATTACATATTACGATGTTTGGGAACGGCATAGAAAATATCAATTACTGTATTTTACCTAAAAATTCGGCCACTATATCATCATTCTGGAAGTCGTAAGGGGGATTTTGATGCTGTATGGGATCAGGTTCCGCTTGATCCGGTAAAATAAGTACACAGCCATTTCTCCACATAAAGAGGGATGGCGCATTATAATTTCAGCCTGCAACTGTGTTTTACAAATAATTATTTTTGTATAAGTTTTCAATAGATCTTAGATGGCGAAGGTCTTTAAGTAAAAATCAATCCCCTTCCGCTCGATAAGGCTGAGTAACTTAAGAGAGGTACCTTGAGGATGCTTATTACCAGTTTCCCATTTTGCAACAGTAGATAAGCTTATACCTAGTAATTTTGCAAAATCTGGTTGTGTTACTTTAGCAATATTTTTTCTTATATTTAAAATTTCTGCCGGCAGCATTGGGTGTATATCTATCATACATAATTTATCAAATTTTTGCATAGTTGTAAGATCTACAATACCTTTTTTATATGCGCTAGTTACAGATTTATGAATTTTAGTTAATATTTTATTACTCATGTCGTTTTACCTCAATTAGTTCTTTAGCATTTATTAATTTGTGTATATTGGGGATTAAAATTTATCACCAAATCTTGTAAGATCTTGAACGAGTTCTAAATGCCCCTAAAAAATTACGTGTATAAAATTGGGGGCATATAAATTTGCCTTTTCTATTTAGTTCGTGTAAAATTCAGTAAAAATGGAAGCTCTTCAGGTAAATATACCTACGCCCTGATCTATTTCATAAATCATGGAGATACGCAAAATGCCGGCATATATCAATGTTATACTATATATGGTTCTTACTGCTATATCATTTACCTTTATAGATAAGCTTGGTAATGTTGTTAACCCCCTAATCTCTCTTTTTTTCATGTCAATTTACGCAACAATTTGGTTTAATGCCGTAAATTATAAGCACTTAAAACAAATATACCTGAAATGCTGTTCACAAAATAGGTTACTTTATATAATTGTTGCAATTAATGTGGGCATAAATTGGTTATGCTCAATATTTGCACCCCATAAGTCAGATCCGTTTATTTATTTATCAGTAACTTTTGTAACTATGGCTATATGCGGTCTGGTTGCTACTCAAAAAGAAACTAAAACACAATTTTTTATTGAGTGGGGATGCATAATGCTCCTAGCCTCAAGTGTAGTCCTATTACGTTATGGTTATGAAATCCATTACAATAAAAATACTGATACCGGGTTAATTTTAGGGTGCATTAGCGGAGTTACAACTTATTACTATGCCGTATTTTCCAATAAATATAGCAAAGAAAATAACTTTTCCTCATCCCAGATGCTGGCACTTCGTTTCTGGCCATTAATAATTGGTCTTGGCTGTTTTATACTCTTTAGGCATATTACATTTACATTCACGTGGCATATTACTTTTATTTTGTTAATTATATCTTTTCTCGCCTTAATTATCCCGGTATATTTTTTGCAAAAGGCAATCATAACTATCAAAACAAATAGCTTGTCTGTCATTTTGGCAATAACTCCGGTAATAACATTTTTTATATATTCTATAAGCATTAAAAAATTAAACCTGACTAATTTGGTAGTTTGCCTGGTTATAACTACCACCTTGTGTATTTCAAGAATAATACCAATTATTTTAAGCCACCGGCGCAAACATCTGGGTGTAAAAGGGTAATTTTTATGACGACATTGCAAGTGCTATTAATTAATCCGTTTAGTTCTGCTAAATATATGTCGGATGAATTTAAAAAATATAATATTAAAACTATTGCGTTATACACAATTGATGTTTCTGAATTTCCTGCTTACTTAAAACCATCTCCCAATTTATTTGATGAACAGATATTTTTCTTATCTACAGATGCTGATGATATTGTGAAGCATCTGGGTCGGCGTAAATTTGATTTTGTTATAAATGGTTTTGAAAGTGAGATAGAAATTGCTGATAAACTGGGTAAAATATATACTCCTGAGCATGCGAATAATCCAGATAGTTTTCTAAAACGCTCTGATAAATATGAAATGCACCAGGCTTTAGCTAAAGCCGGCTTGCCCCACATTAAGCAATATCTATATTCATGTAATGACCCACTACCTGATTTAGACAGCTTACATCTACAGTATCCATGTTTTGTAAAACCCCTGGCGGCAAATGGTTCGATTGGTGCTTATAAAATTAGTTCTAATGATGAATTGGAGAAATACTTTACTGTGGATCGGCTAAATTTTAACAGTATCTGTGAAACAGGGGAAAATAAGGATAAGTTTCTTATCGCCGAATTTGTTGAAGGTGGCGAAATAACGGTAGACACATTTTCTATAGATGGTAAACACTATATATCATCAATTCAACAATCTTATAAAAGATATGTTAAATCAATAGTGTTACAGGGTTATTTTGAAGACATTACAGATGAAAAGCTTTTGAAAAAAACGTCTAATTATATTGTCCAAATTCTGGATACAATAGGGTTATCTAATGGATTTGCACATACTGAAATGTTCTTAATGCCAAATGGAGAGTTGAAATTAATTGAGGTAAACCCAAGAATATCCGGTGCAGGTGGCCATTTAAATAAAGTAGTGAGACTAGAAGGTGGGTTAACTCAAATAGATTTATTGGTAAAGTATGCATTTAACATCAAGCCTAAAGTATTAATAAAAGGTACCATATGCCGGGGAATTACCTTATACAATTTATCTAGAAAACCATTATATAATTTGAAGTCTAAGTTAGCCAGATGGAATAGTGTATGCGAAGTTAATCAATTAGTGGCTGAAGGTTATATTCAATCTGCCGATGCTCTAAACTTAACTGATGTAGTTGCTTTTGTTATTCTATGTGCTTCTGATAATAAAATCCTGGAAAAACATACCAAAGAAATTTTGGAACAAGATAAACTAGGCTGGTAAGACAAAACAAATTATATATCCAACTGCTGATATGTTACAATTCCCTAATGATGAATATTTTTTGACGTAATCATTATGTATAAAGAAAAATCAAATCAGCGCCTGGTGGAACAACCACTTGGTAAAATGCAGTATATACCGGAGAGTAATACTTTAGAGCTCACAGGTGCTTGGTTATGGAAAACTTTGCAGGAAAAAGATTTTTCTGCATTGGCAAAAGAAATAGCCGGAACAATTTCTCAAATAAAAATTGATGGATCAAAAATTGTTGCAATTGACACGGTTGGTGCATATTTTATCAGCCGCATTCTCACCTATGCCAATAATCATAATATAAAAATTACCGATTTTATAATTCCTGAATCGGGCCAGCCATTTTTTGAACGCATAGATAAAATTGCCACGGATAAGCGAGAAGAATTTGACAAACCCAAAACAGGTTTTATCATTTCAGTTGGTATGAATTTTATTGAGCGTATTATATCAGGCCTCGGTTTTATAGCATTTTTTGGCCAGTTTATTATAAATTGTTTTCATTTTATCTCTCATCCGCGCGGATTAAATTGGAATGACCTGGTACGTACGATTTTTGATTCTGGGCTTAAAGGCATGGGAGTTGCTTCATTATTGAGCTTTTTAATTGGAGTAACGTTAGCCTATCAGATGGCACCGCAATTTATCACCTATGGCGCCAATATATATGTAGTAAATTTTTTGGGGATTGCATTACTTAAGGAGGTATCTCCGCTTTTAACAGCAATTATTGTTGCAGGTAGAACTGGTGCCGCAATTACTGCCGAAATAGGCACTATGAAAGTACTTGAGGAAATTGATGCTATTAAGACTATGGGTATTTCACCAATAACCCGCCTGGTATTACCAAAGGTGATGGGAGTAGTAATTGCAGTACCGCTAATTACCTCAATTGGTGATGTTGCCAGTATGGTTGGAGGAGCTATAGTTTCCAATTATTCACTGGATGTTAATTATTCTTTGTTTATTGAGCGCGTAAAAGCTTATGTTGCAATGAGTAACTATACTATCGGAATTTATAAAAGCATTGTATTTGCTTTTTTAATCGCTTTGGTTGGTTGCTATTGTGGTTTTAAAGTTAAGGGGGATGCTAATAGCATTGGTGAACAAACTACTAAAAGTGTGGTTTTGGGAATAATATTAATTGTATTTTCTGATGCAGTGATTGCAGTTATATGTAAGATAATTGGAGTATAAAATATGGGAATTGGCAAATATAATGATCCAAAACCTATTATTGAAATAAAAAATTTAAGCACCAGGTTTGATGATGTGTGGGTACATAAAAATCTCAATTTAACGATATATCCTAACCGGATTGTTAATATTATTGGTGCCAGCGGATCTGGCAAAACTACCTTAGTACATGAAATTTTGATGTTACAGCCAATTACTGAGGGTGAAATATATTTTGCGGGGAAGAAAATTTCAAATTATAATATTGAAAATTCGGCAACTAAAGAGATTTTAAGCCAGGTTGGAATGATGTTTCAACACGGTGCATTATTTTCTTCAATGAGTGTTTTGGAAAATGTAATGTTTCCACTGGTTGAATATACAGATTTTTCTTCTGAAATAATAAAAGAAATTGCCCATGTCAAGCTTAGACTCACAGGGTTGCCGGATAATGCGCATAATCAATATCCTAAAGATATGAGCGGTGGCATGTTAAAACGGGTAGCATTAGCCAGAACATTAGCACTTGACCCTAAGGTTATATTTTTAGATGAGCCAACGGCAGGGCTTGATCCGAATAGTGCAAGCGGTTTTGATGAATTGATTTCTGATTTGCAAAAAAGACTTAATTTAACTGTAGTTTTAATTACACATGATTTGGATACAATTTGGAGTATTGCCGATGAAGTAGTATACTTGGGAGAGCAAAAAGTATTATTTCATGATACGGTAGAAAAAGCAGCAGATGCAAAATCAGTACCTGAATTATATGAGTATTTTAATGGAACACGCGGGCAGATAACCAAAAAATTTTATACGAGATAACAAATGAGAGATAATAAGCAGTATTTAATTGTGGGCTTGTTTGTACTTATAACAGCTACGGTTTTAATTAGTGTATGGTTATGGTTTTCCTCACATAATCGTCAGGTATATAACACCTACTTGGCTCCTTTTAAAGAAGCTGTAGATGGAGTAACTACCAATTCAGTAGTTAAATATAATGGTGTTGAAGTGGGCAAAGTAAAAAAAATCGAGCTTGACCCGCATGATCCGCATAGTGTTTTAATTTATCTGGATATTTTAGAGCGGGTATCTATTAATAAAAAAGCTGTTGCTTCAATGAAAGCCCAGGGTGTAACCGGAATATTTTATATTAGTATCAATGTACCATCTGATGCAAAATCCGGTGATAATATTAAACCACATAACGAAGTACCTTATCCAGTGATTACAACTAAAGAATCGCTTTTATCTGGTTTGACAGGGCAAGCACAATCTATTGCAAATAATCTGGGCAATTTATCTTCGGACATGCGAGAATTACTTAATGAGAAAAATATTCAGCATGTTTCAAATATATTGGCTAATTTGGATGAAGTATCTAAAGAGCTTTCTAAACATTCAGAAGATGTGGGTAATAGTGTAAAAACAGTTACTAAAATACTAAGTAGTATACAAAAAAATTCGGAAAATTTAAACGTAACTTTTAGTAAAATTCAGGAGCTGACCGGGACTATAACTGAGACTGCAGTTAGTACAAATGGTTTAATCAGTGATGTGCAAAGTAACACTTTACAAAATATTAATACTGTGTTATTACCAAATCTAAATAGCACTATATTGCATATGAATCAGTCATCATATCAGCTAGAGCAGCTACTTAAAATGCTTAATCAAAATCCGGCTGTATTAGTTCGTGGTAAGACTACAAAACCTCTTGGTCCTGGAGAATAATTATGTTAAGAAATATTATAAAAACAAGTAGCCTTATATTTATAGTATCTGGTTGCGGGATGTTTGGCCCGGTAACTCCGCCGCAAATTCACACCTATCAATTGGAAGCGGTAGAGCATAATGAACTTAGTGCACAATGTCCGGCAAATGTATCAAAGGAAATTTTGCAAATAACTAATGTAAAAGCAGATGCTCCGTATGATAGTACTAATATGTATTATTCACAAGGTACTTATCAAGTAGATTCGTATGCGCTAAATCAATGGGTGTCATTACCTGCAGCAATGCTTACCCAAGCAATTCAAGAAAAGATTATGTTATCTTGTAAGTATGCCAGTGTAGTAAATGCAGAGTTTATGACTATTGCCAAATACCGTCTGACAAATCAGGTAGTAAACTTTAAACAGATAATAAATAAAGATAAGGCTACATTTAACATGACAGTTATTACACATTTGGTAGATAATAAAACTAACCAGGTAATTAAGGGTAATACGTTTGATGTTAGTGTACCGGTTGCCCCGTCACCTAAAGGCTATATAGACGGGGCCAACCAGGCTGTGGCTAAGTTCTTAGGCGAACTCTTAGCCTGGCTTAAGTAAGCTAGAAGTGCAACTCAATATATTTAATCTGTGAATGTGAATTCATAGGGATATGAATCCTTAGTCCATGTTTTTATCGTACCCAAATGATATTTTACCTATAGTCCATGTTTTATCTGTTTGTTGAATTAATGTAGGCTTTCCTTTTACTGGAGCATTTGAAAAAATTGTAAAGCCTCCTTTGGTATTTGTAGTTAGTACCCAGTTAAATAAGGTTCTACCGACAGAGCGATCTAAACAGCTATATACCCCATATGCATAAGGCGCTGTTGTGCTACTGTTGGTTGCGATCCTGAGCTAGTACCAGATGTACTGCAAGAAGTGGGTTCTGATGTATGAAATTTTACGGCCGCTGTAGAATACTCAGGATCTGAGATACCTAAATAATCGTTACGAGACATTTCTTGCTCTTCTCCAAGTATGGAAGATTTTGCTATCATTTCTCCGGCATGTATATAATCTGTAAAGGGATAATTGCTTACCAAGCAATATAGTTTAGTAGGAGTTTTATCTAATAATAATTTTTCCCCTTTAGAAATATTTACGCTGCTTAAATGAGTATTGGGATCAATGCTCCAGATGACATCTAATTGTTTTGTGCTATCAGCAGAAGGGTTTTTTTCTACGCAGCTTGTATGTTCAAAGCTTCAGCCAAGTTTAAACATAAAAACATTGCAATAGTTAAACTAAGCAAATATTTGTTTAAGTGAAAGCGTTTCATATATTCTTCCTTTTTCAATAAATTTTTATGTGTTTTTATTATTTGTTAGAGGGTTTTAAATCGCTCCAACTTTCTTTTACTAATTCTGATATGCTTATAATATTCGGATCTACTTGTGATAATGAAATACGTATTCTATAGCATAATGTTTCACGAGATGGGAGCGAGTCTTTTTTGTATTCACCAAATACTTCCCAGCCTTCCTTAGGTGCGTTTTTAAACATTTCTGTCACTTCTTTGGGTAGGTTAAATTGTTTTTCATCTTTAGGGGCCAAATTTGTTGGTGCAAATGTAAGTAATGTATGTGGTATTTCCATAGGCGGGCGCATCTGTTTTGCTCCTGCGATTAAAGCCAGAGAAGCCTTAGATCCTTCTCGTATTCTTAATAATAAAGAGTCAAGCCGATTAGCTTCAATATTAATTTTAAATAATTCAAATGGCGGAGAAAGGCGAATGGCTGAAAATACTTTTTCAAGATTTTCCAAAGCGGGATTGTTTACTTCAGGATAGTCTTCTTTACCCTCTTTAGATTCTTCAGTGCTCTTATTCATCAAAACATCTGGTATCATCCAGGTTACATAGCGTACTTTTGGTTTTCCTGCTATAAACTCCAGCCCATTGAAAGCACAGAAATAATAATTGGCATCTGTACTGTCTGATTCAGTTACAGTTACAGTACCACTACCATTACTATTACCACTACCATTGCCGATGACAACAGCACTTGTTCTCTCTTTAGGTTTTACAATGCTCAGATATTTTGCTGTTTTTTCAATTTTTTTGAAGTGTAGATCTAGTGTACTTTTTCTAATTTTGTTCACTTCAGTTATGTTGGCTGCAGTTAATTCCGGTGAGTAATATGTTATTGGTTCTTTCCCCGAGTTTTCATAATCAACCCTGCAGAACATTTTAATATCTTTTTGTGTTATTGAAACAGGATCTCCATCTGCATCAAATATTTCTTCCCCATATCCAAATCTCCATTCATGCGTAGTGTCATTCACTCGCTTAAAGGCGTAAGTTATATTACCATTTGCATTTTCGTAACCACCTATGAAGCTTACCAACTCTGCTAATCTTTTTGAATTAAATTTCACGCCTTTTGTTATATAAGAATTTCCACTCCCCATTAAAGTTGTTGAAAGTACAGGATCTTTAGTGCTATTTTGTGTAACCCACCAATCAACAATGATGCCCAATTTGTTTTGTTTATTTTCGCCAAGGAAAACAGATTTAGCCTGAGGGTTTTCGTCAGAGAGCGGAAGTATACACATCCCTCGCTCATTTGCCCAGGATGTGTTAAGGCCTAGAAATATTAGTGTAAGCAAGTAAAAGAAATACTTACGTAAATTATACGATTTCATTTTTCATTTCCTAAAACAATTAAATGCTTTACTGGAAACGGTTAGAAAACGAATGAATTCGAAAAAATCCTGCGATGTTCAAAAATTTTTTAAAAGCCACGCGAATGTACTGTTACCGTTAGTCCAATATGGTTAATGTTATTGTAACAGTAGGTTAAATAATAAACAATACCGAATTTCCGTAAATTAGGTTAAACCTAGGATGATATCTAAAATGAATAGAATCGTGGCAACAATTATTGCCACTTTCCGTTGTAGAAGAATAACAAAAGTCTATTGGTTACCTTCTTTTCCTTCTGCTTCTTCTGTTTCCCAAAACGCATCTGCCTTTGCTCTAAAGCTAGCACTTGAGCATAATGAATCTCCGTCTGAGGCGCCTTCCGAATCCGTAGTTACGCTATTTTTAGGAGTATTGTATTTTTTAATAGATGTTGCTTCACTATCCGAATATATGTCTTTCCAGTTACGTTCATCAAAGAGCGTGCTTTCTTTTCCTGAAGTCTTCTCAGATTTAGAAACACGTCCAGTTTTAGTTGTGCTTGTTTCAGTTTTAGTTGTGCTTTTTTCACAATATACATCATGTATATATTCTGTAGCGTTATTGCTGCGCTTGTTCTTCATAATTGCTTCTGCGGTATCTGAGTAAATTGCTAGATGATATAGATTCTTTTCCTTGGCGTCTTGTTGCAGCTCCCACTGTGCGACCATATCGAGGCGTGTTTTCCCCAGGAGGCTGGTTTTTATTTTGCAAAATGGTTCATCAAAACTTATGTTTCTTCGATCATTCCGGCTTTCAATTTGAAGATTTTCGGTACCCCATGGATTAGTTATAGTAGCCTCAGCATCATCTTCTACCTGCCATTTGAATTTATAAATAGGGTTTTGAGTTAGCTTACCCGCCTCATCAACAGCTTCACCCGCAGAATTTGATAGGTAACATTCATGTTTTACTAAAGTTCCTGCATAAGTAGTGCCAATACACAGAGACATCGTAAATAGTAGAGTTAATAAATAGGGAGTGAGTTTATAAGCACGTGCAGTTTGCATGTTCCATTTCCTTAAAAATATTTTAATTATATTTTAATTATCGGAAACGGTTATATGAATGAATGATGTCGAACAAATTTTAGCGATCTTCTATAATTTGTTAGAAACCATGCAATTTTTTTATATTTACCGCTATTCCAATATACAAGTTAGCCATCCAGTTTATAAATTAATCAGATTTCACCAACAAAAAGATTATAACGGCTAAGAAAATAATAAACAATACCGAATTTCCGTAATTAATTAAGCGGATTTTTTTCTTCGCCTTCCTCTTCATTTTCCTGAAGCTCAACTTCAGTTTTAATGCATTCCAAGAAGGCGTTTATTTCCATAGGGGTTTTACTGCTTATATTATGTTTGGTGTCTAAGGTAATTGTAAGATCCCAATTTTGTTTATTCTCATTAGAAACAGGAGGGTGCTGTACAAGCTCCCATTTATCAGTCATTTCTACAATTTTTTTGAGTAATGGAGTTTTTCCTGAGTATTTATGAGTAAATTTTATAATGTTTATTTTATAGTTGAAATTGCTGATACTATGGGTCCTTGTCTCAGTCTCAAGATCAGTGGTGGGGGACGGGGTTACTATAATCCATTTACCATTTTCTTTTACCCACTCGAGAATAGGTGTTGCTGATGGCTTTCCCTCTAGATTTATATAATTACCAAGCTTATCTGTAGAATAGCATGTAAGCTTTTCTATTTTCTTTGCGTGGGCGGCACCAATGCATAAGAATAATACAAAAAATAAAGTAAAAAAATAACCCTTTAGTCTATGGGTAAGTATAATGAGCATTTTCCATTTCCTTAATAAAATATTTATGTTATCCCCGGTTGTGACCGTGGATCTGGACTCCCAATCAAGTTAGGAATGACTAGTATTAATTATTGGAAACGGTTATATAAATGAATGATGTCGAAGAAATTTTAGCAATCTTCTGAAATTTTTTAGAAACCATAAAGGATTTTATATTTACCGTTATTCCGATTACATGTTGGTTAAGTAGGGTCGAAAAACCCATTATAAAACCAACGATAAATTGTAACAATAGAATAGATAATAAACAATACGGAATTCCCGTATTTGAATCTTTTGACTGTATGCTAATCTTAACAATAATTAAAGACGGTTATGAGTATGATATAATAGTTATGAGCCGCGTAACTGTTGAATAGAATTACTAAACGGTGCCTTGACACCGTTTAGTAATTACCAGGAGATCGTTTCAATTAAATGATTATGATTAGTATAAATACACACATCTCCGGCAATAGTTAGGGCCTGCTTTACGATTTGTTCAGAATTTAGTTTACTATGTTCAAGCAATGCGCGAGCTGCAGAATACGCATATGCTCCACCAGAACCAATAGAGGCAATACCATGTTCCGGGTCTAATACATCACCATTCCCGGTAATAATGAGGCTATTTTCTTTATTGGCAACAATTAGCATAGCCTCCAGACGTCTTAGCATTCTATCGGTTCGCCAATCTTTGGCAAGTTCTACCGCAGAGCGAAGTAGATTGCCCTGATGCTTTTCCAGTTTCTCTTCAAAGCGTTCAAATAGAGTAAATGCATCAGCAGTTCCACCTGCAAAACCAGCAAGGACTTGATCATGGTATAAGCGGCGTATTTTACGTGCAGTTGATTTGATAACGATATTACCAAGTGTTACCTGCCCATCTCCACCCAGACTTACACTATTATCTTTTCTAACTGAAATGATGGTGGTACCGTGATATTGTTCCATATAAACCCTCTAAAATCCTATAAAATAATGTCCATTGAAATTTTAAGCTAAACCGACGCAATTTGCCGTTAAAAACTTTTTATGTTTGAGGGTATTAGCCCGAGTTAAAAAGTTTTAGGCAAATAAGGAGATTTTAGCTGTAAAAATTCCATTAGGACTTGATTTTTTTGCATACTTTTTTGATTAAGCAAAAAAGTATGGCGTGTGGGTGCAACCCACAAAACATATAAAAAATATAATACTTTATGTTAAAATCATGCAAATTTAAACTGATTTAACCTAAATTTAAATTCATAAAATAGTATATAAAGATAAAAGAGTAAAATTCAAGATGATCCAAGTAAAGTTACCCGATAATAGTATAAAAGAGTTTGAAAACCCGCTAACTATTTTGGATGTGGCAAAAAGTATTAGCCCAAGTCTTGCCAAAGCAACTATAGCTGGAAAGATAGATGAAGATTTAAAAGATGTTAGTTATTTAATTAAAAACAACTGCACTTTGAGATTAATTACTGAAAAAGATGATGAAGTACTGGATATTATTCGTCATTCTGCTGCACATTTGATGGCACAGGCAGTAAAACAACTATACCCCAAAGCACAGGTGACTATTGGACCGGTAATTGAAAACGGTTTTTATTATGATTTTAGTTATGAACGGGCGTTTACTCCTGAAGATCTGGTGCTGATTGAAAAACGGATGCAGGATATTGTAAAAAGTAATATTATTGTAGAGAGAAAAGAGTTATCGCGAAAAGACGCAATTGAATATTTTGAATCTATTGGAGAAAAGTATAAAGTAGAAATTATTTCAGCAATTCCTGAAGACCAGACATTATCTCTTTATACCCAGGATGATTTTACTGATTTATGCCGTGGGCCGCATGTTCCTAGCACCAGTAAATTAAAGGCATTTAAATTGACCCGCTTAGCTGGCGCATACTGGCGGGGTGACTCCAACAATGAAATGTTGCAGCGGATTTATGGTACTGCCTGGCGCACGAAAGAGGAATTGGATAATTACCTAAATATGCTTGAAGAAGCCAAACGCCGTGATCATCGGCTTATTGGTAAAAATCTTGATTTATTTCACCAGCAGGATGAAGCTCCAGGTATGATATTCTGGCACCCAAAAGGCTGGGCAATCTGGCAGGAAATAGAACAGTTAATCAGGCGTGAAATTGCCCTTGATGGGTACAATGAAGTAAAAACACCGCAAATAGTAGATAAAAGCTTGTGGGAAAAATCAGGGCATTGGGAAATGTTCGGTGAAGGGATGTTTACCACTCATTCAGAAAACCGTGATTATGCCATTAAACCAATGAATTGTCCGTGCCATATCCTGATTTTTAACCAGGGGCTAAAATCATATCGTGACCTGCCAATCCGGTTTTCTGAGTTTGGTTCGTGTCACCGCAATGAGCCCTCTGGATCATTGCATGGGATTATGCGGGTACGTAATTTTACCCAGGATGATGGGCATATTTTTTGTACCGAAGAGCAAATGCAGGATGAGGCAGCAAAATTTATTGACCTAGTTTTTCGCATATATGCGAAATTTGGTTTTACCAATGTGGCAGTTAAACTATCTACCCGGCCTGATAAGCGTGTTGGTGATGATAGCTTATGGGATAATGCAGAAATAGCTTTGGCGAAGGCACTGGAAGGTAAAAGCTTAAAATATATTTTGCAACCAGGAGAGGGTGCTTTTTATGGCCCGAAAATTGAGTTTGCGCTTAAAGATTGTTTAGGACGTGAATGGCAGTGCGGTACACTACAGCTTGATTTTAATATGCCGGGACGTTTGGGTGCAACATATGTTGCTGAAGATGGCAGTAAAAAAACGCCGGTAATGCTGCATCGGGCAGTCTTTGGTTCTTTGGAACGTTTTATCGGGGTTTTAATCGAGCATTATGCCGGAAATCTTCCGTTATGGCTGGCGCCAACCCAGGTGGCTATTTTAAATATTTCAGAAAAACAAGCATCATATGCATTTTCAGTGTATAATAGCCTTAAAAATAACGGTTTTAGATGTGAACTTGATTTAAGCAATGAAAAAGTCGGTTATAAAATACGCGAAAAAACATTGCAAAAAATCCCATACCTGATTATTATTGGCGATAAAGAAGTTGAAAATAATACCATCACATTAAGGCGGCGTGATGGCGAAGATATGGGGCAGGTGATGCTAAACCAGTTGCAAGAGCTATTAGGCAACGAGTTAGTAAATTAATTTTTATTCTTAGGAGTCGTATTATAAGTAAAGAATCGCAAGTTCGTATTAATGGTGCTATTACAGCTGAACAGGTACGTGTAATTATTGATGATACTGGTGAGCAATTGGGTGTTATCACTTTAGAAGAAGCCAAAGCGCGTGCTGAAGAATTGGGCGTTGACCTGGTTGAGATTTCACCAACAGCAAAGCCGCCCGTATGTAAGCTAATGGATTTTGGTAAATATAAATACCGTGAGCAAAAGCGTGCCCATGAAGCTAAAATGAAACAAAAGCAGGTGCATGTTAAAGAAATAAAATTACGTCCGGTGACCGATGAGCATGATTACCAGATTAAACTACGTAATGCGAAACGATTTTTAGAAGATGGTGACAAGGTAAAATTTATAGTCCAGTTTCGTGGACGTGAAATGGCGCATCAGGAATTCGGCTTACGCTACTTAGAAAAAGCCCAGGTTGATCTGGAAGGTTTAATTGCAATTGAGCAGGCTCCAAAAATCGAAGGACGCAATGCAATTATGATTGTATCACCAACCAAAAAACAAATCAAAAAGTAACCCGCGGCCCGCCGGGGGGAATTTAACTAAACATGCATATTTAAGCCTGTTGTGTTGCAAAAGAAATTTCAATTTCTTGTAGAGTTACTATGTTAGTTAGTGGATTTACTTTTCTTCGTAATGCTTCATTACTTGGATATCCGTTTATTGAAAGTATTAAATCATTATTACTTGTTTGCGATGAGGTAATTGTTGCAGTTGGCAAAAGTGAAGATAATACTTTGGAATTAGTTCGCGGAATCAATGATCTGAAAATCAAAATTATTGAAACTACCTGGAACGAAAAAATGTCGGACCGGGGTTATGTATATGCGCAGCAAAAAATGATTGCCGAGTTTAACTGCACCGGTGATTGGGCATTTTATCTTGAAGGTGATGAAGTTATTCATGAACAAGATGTTCCATTAATAAGAGCTCAGATGGCTAAATATCTGGCAGATAAAGACGTAGAAGCCCTAGTATTTGATTACTATCATTTTTATGGTACGCCAAATCATGTAGCCATTTCCCCGCGTTGGTATAGAAAAGCCCCCCGAATTATTCGTAATACAATCAGGACATATGCACCAGATGGTTTATTTTGGGTAGTGATGGATAAAAATAAAACCGGGCGTTATCCAAAGGCGGCTAATGTAGGCTGTCATTTATACCATTATGGGCATGTACGTAGCGTTAAATCAATGGATGAGAAAAATAAAAAAGTTGAACGTTATTGGGGTAAAACCTCGCAAAGTTTTAATACTTATGGTAATGTAGACCCTTATTCAATTGCCAAATTTAATGGCAGCCATCCGGAGATAGTACATAGTTGGTTACAAAATAGTGCGGAGCAAAAACTGGTATTTAACCCCGAATATAAATTAACTAGTCGTGATAAAAAACATAGATTAATGATGATAATTGGTTGGTTTTTAGGTAATCCAAATTGGACAAAAAAACATTATAAGTTGATTAGAAAATGAATAAATTAGTGCGAATTTGGAAAACTATCCGGGATGAAGATGTTGAATATACACTTAAATTAAAACTAGATACGGAAAATCTGGCTTTGGAAAAACTAATTCCATATATATCATTTATTCTTGGCTTATCTATTTGTACAGCCACTTCAATTATGTCTGTTTCATATACCTTGATTGCTGTCCTGGCGCTATTTATACCGGATTTTAGAGGCAATCTTAGATTAGTTATACGAAATCCCTATGTAGCTGGGGGATTAATATTTTACCTGATATTTGTGCTTGCCATATTTTGGACCAGTGGGCCGTTAACGGAAGCATTCAAAATGTTAATACGTATGATTGGTTTCTTACTTTTACCTTTATTTTTTATAGCATTTAATTTCAAAGATTCAGCCACACTACTTCTCAAAGGGTTTTTGACTGGAGCGTTATTAAGTGCTATCTTGTCGATTTTATCTTTTATGTTTCAGCATCATATACTATATGGCATACACGATAAAATGTGGGTGGTTTTTCATGGGCATATTTTACATAATGCTTTTTTGGCAGTTGCGGCCGCTTTTTGTTTATGGGGAGCTTTGGATACAAAGTTGACAAAACAAAGCCGGATATGGTTTTTAATCGCTTATTTACTATGTTTTATTGATGTTTTGTTCATTGTTAATGGGCGTACCGGACAGGTTATGCTTTTAGCTCAGAGTGCATTTTTATTCATTTATCGTTTTCGTCTGAAAGGAGCGATGATAATTGTTGCGCTATCAATTGTTATTGCGCCATTACTATATTTTTCGCCTGTGTTACAAAAAGGAATAGAGGATTATAGAAGCGATAGCCAAAAATATGAAAATGGAAATTCTATGACCAGTGTTGGGTTACGTAATGAATTTCACCAGAAAAGTAATGAACTCATAAGATTATCCCCAATCATTGGTACCGGTACCGGTAGTTTTAAAACTGTTTATCAAAAGTACACCGGTTTTACCGGAATTAGGGCAACCACGAACCCGCATTGTGATTGGTTATGGATTGGTGTAGAAACCGGTGCTTTGGGTATTGCTGCATATGCATTATTTTTACTCTTGACTATATTTAACTTATACAAGCTTTCTACATATTATAAATGTATGGGATTTACTATCCTTTTAGGCTATTTACTCGCAGGTCTAAAAAACTCTTTTTTTATTGATAATGTTACCGGGATAGCATTTATTGTTATTATGGCAGCAATTATAGTTGCTGGTAGCAGGCGAATGGCTATTGCACAAAAATGAAATATACAATAGTACTATCAACCTATAACTGGAAAATAGCACTAGATTTAATTTTGGCAAGTTTACTTCCACAACTAGAGATTCATACCGATACTGAACTTATCATTGCCGATGATGGCTCTGCCACTGATACTAAAGCACTTATCCAAATTTATCAAAAGCAACTCTCTGATAAGATTATACATATATGGCATGAAGATATAGGTTTTCGTAAAAGTGTAATACTAAATAAAGCAGTAGCTGTAGCCCGCGGGGAATACTTATTATTTTTAGATGGCGATTGCATTCCGTTTCCGGACTATATTTCTCAACATAAACAATTAGCTAAACCTGGTTATTTTGTTGCCGGAAACCGGGTGCTGTTATCAAAAGAGTACACCGCAGATTTAATTAGTCACAAAAGTGCTGTAGAAGAAATATTTGCTTGGAATTTAGTTTCCTGGCTAAAAGCCAGGGCTTATAAAAAAGTTAATAAAGTATTTTCATTTTTACGCCTCAATCCAGAGGCGAAATGGCGCTACTCACGCTCTCAGAATTGGAAATACCCTAAAGGTTGCAATATCGGAATGTTTAAGGCCGATTTTGTAGAAATTAATGGCTATGACGAAATTTTTAGTGGCTGGGGTCATGAAGATGCGGATTTATTTATCCGCTTGTTACATAATAATGTAAAAATCAAAGATGGCCGCTTTGCAATTCCGGTACTTCACCTCTGGCATAAAGAATCTAGCCGGGTAAATGAATCAGCTAATTATGCCAGAATAATGAATAGGCTACAAGATAAAAGCTTCGTTCTAGCCCAGGATGGGCTAGATAAATATTAAGCCTATAGGATCTTATTTAATAAACACAAAACCCGGCCAATTACATTAATTTCCTTATCTGAGGTAAAACAAAGGCTTCCATACTGCTCATTATCTGATTTTGCTTCAAATCCGCTGCCATCTTTATGAAAAACTCTTTTTATAAAGATGTCATTATCTTTAGCTAATGTATAAATTTTGCCGTCCGTAATCTCGGTTTGAGAGGTATCAATTAGGACTTTACCTTTATGCGGGATGGTTGGCACCATTGACTCATCATGCATAATAATACCATGAAGCTGATCTATCTGCCAGCCATGAGCGTCAATGATATTTTTTTCAATAGCAAATACATCGTTTGATATTTTTGTTTTGCTATTATCAAGCGGTGTATTTGTATTATATTGTTTAATAAGGGCAATTTTATCCATTATAACTTCTTCATCCGGAGATTTATCTAAAGTTAATGGCGCAAGCTTTAATGAAACTTCTAAGGCCCTGGCTAATTTTTGACCAAATGACCGATCGCCTTTGAATAAATTGTAGAATTGACTGCTATGTCTGCCATTTTCCTTGGCAAATTTATGAATTGAGCCGCCATAATTTTCTGAAATTATGCGCTTCAGATTGGTTATACGAATATGATTTACATCCATTTTTGTCCCCATAAGCAAAAGCTTATAAAAATTACCATAATTAACTTATAATGGTGTATAATACGGTTACAAAAATAAAAAGGCCGCCTATGTTATAGAAAGAATAACTTAAGGCAGTACTTGTATTTCTGTACAAAACAGTGGTGGTTATTCACATAATCTTCGAGGATAAAGAATGACCCCACTCCCTCACCCAAAAGGGTAGCAACGCTAAATTAGACGCAAATTATACCATATTTTAATATAAATATATTCTGTCAATTTATGTTATCTCCCGTTTGTGTTAGTTGTCTAACATTATTAATTCAATTATTTAAGTTTTATTTGGTTAGATTCAATTTATAGAATTTGATTTAATAGGCACAGCACACGACCAACTACATTAAATTCGCTATCATTTTCAAAGTAAATGTCGCTATAATGAGCATTATCAGACTTTGCCGCGTAACCACAGTTGTTTGGGTTGCAAAATACGCGTTTTATTAAAATGTCATTATCATTGGCTAAAGCATAAATTTTTCCACTGTTAATTGTGACCTGGGATGTATCTACTAGTACCTTACTATCAAGAGGAATTGTTGGTGTCATTGATCCATCACTCATGATTACTCCGTGGAGCTTCTCAATTTGCCAATTGTGATGTTCTATTATAGATTTTTCAATGGCAAATATACTATCTGGGGCTAAGTTTGGGGCGCTTTTGTTTGAAGCAGGATTAGGATAGGGGGGGATAAGCACAACTTTGTCAATAATGGTTTTTTCATCAGGGGATTTATCCAGAGATAAGGGAGGAAGATTTAGAAGTAGCTCAAGGTCTCGGGCTAGTTTCTGGCCAAAGGACCTATCCCCCTTAAAGAGATTATAAAACTGGCTGCTATGCCTATCAATTTTTTTTGCAAATGCATGAATTGAATTATTATAATCTTCAGAAATTATTCGTTTTAGATTGGTAATACGTATTTTGTTTATATTCAATTTTACCCCTATAAGCAAAAGCTTATAAAAATTAACACCATAAATTTTAAATAGTGTATAATATCGTTACAAAAATAAAAAGGCCGCTACTATTTCATGAATAATGATATGGTGGTTGGCACTTATGTTTTTGTAAAACGGTGGTGGTCATTCAGGTGATCTTGGTGGATAGTGAATGGCCCCACTCTCTGACCCAAAAGGCCAGTATCATTAAAAATTAATGACAAAATTATACCATATTTTATGTGTCTATATATCTTGTCAATTTATGTTACTGCCCTTTTGAGGTCCGCTATTATTCTCCATTTTACCTACAATAGTTCCCAATTTTAAGAAAAATATAATAACCGATAAGCTTATTTATATATATAAGTAAAATTTAGGCTACAAAATTTCGGATATTCAACGCTACAAAATGTAGTATAATAACAATCACATATAATGAACAGGTTAAAAAGATAAGGGCTGCTCAAAGAAATTATATATTGTCATTTAGTCAAGACGCATCAATCCTCCTAAGTAATCAGGTGCCGGATGACAGTATTCTTTGAACAGCTCTTTATCCGGTTGCCATATTCTAATGGGAGGTTGGAATGTTTATGCAAATAATTACATCATTAATCAATATTGTTTTTGCCCTTGCTTTATTTGCTAATGGCTTATTGTTTATCCCGCAAATTATGCGGTTATATAAAAGTAAACATGCAGGTGACACTTCGCTTATAACTTTCGCCGGTTTTAATATCTTGAATTTATTTGCAGTACTCCACGGCATAGCAGTAAATGATAAAATATTAGTTATTGGGTATGGTTTAAGTGTAGTCACCAATACTATAGTTACTTTTTTAATCATCAGGTATAAATACTTTACTCCTCACCATACAAATTAAATCAGATAACTATTATGTTTGAGTTAATCCCTCTGAAACCGGAAAGTTTATTGTCTTGTCGAAAAGCAAAACTCGGCACACTACATTTATTATTAAATATTGTTAATGAAGCACTTGAAGCATGTAAAGATTTTTTAAACAAAAAATATACTAACTTTGATGCTCAGGTTGGTGAAACTGCTTGTCAGATCCGGGCATATAAAATTTGCTTATTGGCATCTAACTCACAGTTTATTTCAAAATTACCAATACTAGCACTACAAATTATTGAATATAGAAATTATCTTACAAGATATATCAAAGAATTTGAAGATAATATGTTGGCTCAGGCAAAGTATTCCAAAGAATTGGATAAGAAGGAAACTAAAGAAGATTTTCTAAATAAATTACAATTTGATTTGTCATTAAATGACGATTGTTTGTTTATTATATTATCTCACTTTTTAAACAAATATTGTATTTTTGATGAGGAAGCAATCCCCAATGCTATTAATTATGCTTTAATAAAAAAAATATTAAATATTGGATCAACTCCGGCACGCCACCTTGCTAACCACTACCAATCAATTTTATCGCGATTATCATGTGAGTTTATTTTAGAACAGCCGGTAAAAACGGAAACAATTAATAAAAAATTATTAAACCAAATGGTAAAAATTGGTGATAGAAGGAGATTTGCACTACCATATTATGATGCAACAAAGGTTTTGCTATTTAGTATAAATACGGTAAGCTTGCCTATGATATTGTCCCCATATTATAGTAAACAATCTCATGGCAATCATCAAATTTTCTTTTTTAAAAAAGATTGTCTAACGAATAAAATGATGCTACAATCAGAATTAAACAATACTGATTTGCATATTCCTGCGATTATATTCCGAGGTTATATGCAAATTCCTGAACATCAATCTTTTCATGAATTTAAAAATAATATCCTGCAGATTGATTTTCAAAAAATAATTCTGTTAAATGCTGCAAGCCATCCACAATATACAGGCGAAACATTAAATAACTATATAATAGATCCCTATAAAGATATTAATTCGGATAATGAAGAACTAGAAAAAATATTAGCCATAAATAAAGATGAATTAATCCAGGCAAGAATATTGGCAGAAACAATAGGTTGTTCCAAAATTAACTTTAGCTTGTTTTATATAAAGCATATTTTTTGTAGTACTTTTTATGATGAAAGAAACGCACTGTTTTATGGAGATCCATTATGCCTAACTCACAGAAATCCCCAAACACCCAACAATATAAGAATGAATTTTTAGAGCGCATTTTGGCGGTTGCGCCAGGACATATATACTGGAAAAATCTCAAGGGTGAATTCCTGGGCTGTAATGATTTACAGGCGTTCGATGCCGGTTTTAAGAGCAAAGAAGACATGATCGGTTTGACCGATTATGATATGCCGTGGAGTGAAGATGCAGATTTTTTGCGAAATGTTGATAAGTGGGTGATGCGAACTGGCGAGACTATTGTTGCTGAAGAAAAATCAAAAACTTTTGATGGGCGTCAGGCAATTTGGTTATCAACTAAAAAACCTTTATATGATGAAGATGAGAAAATGATAAGTATTGTGGGGACGTCAGTTGATATTACCGCGCATAAAGATGCGGAACGATTGAGGCATGAAAATAGAAAACTGGAATCACAAAATAAACTTAACCAAATATTTCTTGAAAAGCTAGCGGCTGAAGCTGTGGCTGAACAGTTAAGACTTGAGAATGAAGCATATTTGGCTCAAAAAAAAGAGCAAACAAAATTTTTTGCATTTGTTGACAAAATACAACGTGATATACAAAATTATAAGATAGAGGCGTTAACTGAAAAAATCGGCATTGCGCCTAAAATATCCGATTCTGATAAACGGATAAAACTTACCAAAAGAGAGCTAGATGTCTTATATTATCTTTCATTAAATAAATCTCCAAAAGATATTGCCCAAATTATAACTATTATAGAAAGTAAGCCTGTTTCTGATAGTACAATAAATGCCATTATAAATAAGAAGCTATATCCAAAGTTTGAGGTTTTTAATATCGGTCAGCTAATTGAAAAAGCAATTATGTTAAACCAGATTCCTTTTTTATTGGATAATTAATCATTTAAGATATATCAATCCTATAGTTTTTATAATTAATAGGATGCGCTGTTTTACTAGGAGCAATGATGTCTAACTCAAAAATATATCCAAAAACTCAACAATATTCAAATGAATTTTTAGAGCGTATTTTGGCGGTTGCGCCAGGGCATATTTACTGGAAGGATCTCGAAGGCAGGTATCGGGGGTGCAATAATTTACAGGCAATTGATGCGGGGTTTAAGCACAGGGACGAGATGATTGGTTTGACTGATTATGATATGCCGTGGAGCGAAGATGCAGATTTTTTGCGGAACATTGATGCGCAGGTGATGAGAACTGGCGATACTATTGTTGCCGAAGAAAAATCAAAAACATTTGATGGGCGCGAGGCGATCTGGTTATCAACTAAAGAGCCCCTATACAATGAAAAAGGAGATATTATAGGTATTATAGGTACTTCTTTGGATATCACTGCACAGAAAGAGTTTGAACGATTAGCTCGTGAAAATCATGCGCAGACCATAGCACTTGAACAACAAAACAAGTTTAAAAAAATTGTTGATCAGGTTGTGCATGATATCAGGTCTCCTATAGCTTCGATGCAAATGATTTTGCCATTATGTAATCGGTTGCCGGAAAACCTGCGGGTTTCCCTAAATAAGTCTGCAGTTCGGATTGCTGATATAGCAAATAATTTATTAAATAAAGTTAAACCGGAAGAACATTGGACAGAAGATGAGCCAAGTCGGGTCCCAACATTGATTTCGGCAGATTTGTTGGAAATTTTGACTGAGAAAAAATTTGAGTATAGTAAGCTGCCGTTAGATTTTGTATCCGAGATTAGCCAAGCTGGTTATTTTGCTTTTATTAACATTGATACTAAAGCATTTAAGCGTACATTGTCTAATCTAATTAATAATGCAGTAGATGCATTAGAGGGCATGACTGGAAAAATAACCGTACATTTAGATGTTATTGATAGTAAAGTACAAATTACAATTGAAGACAACGGTAAAGGAATGCCGGAAGAAGTTAAAAATAAAATTTTAAATAATATAGCAGTTACTTCAGGCAAGACTAATGGGCATGGCATTGGATTTAGCCAAATTCGTGATGCACTAAATAGCAACCAAGGAACATTAGAGATAGAGTCAGAAATTGGTGTTGGCACAAAAATATTTGTGACATTCCCGCAGATAGAAAATCCGGAATGGATTGCCGAGAAAATTGAGTTATACAATGATGCATTAATAGTTATTTTAGATGATGACGAATCAATACACGGAGCATGGAAAGCCCGATTTAAAAAATCTGCATCATATTTAGAACGGAAGCATTTTAAGGATGGTAATGAAGTCATTACATTTATTAATGGTCTTAATCCTATTAGAAAAAATAAAGTGTTTTTGCTAACTGATTATGAGTTATTGGAGCAAAATTTACATGGGATGGAAGTTATTCGACAAACCGGGATAAAAAATTCGATTTTAGTTACCAGTCACCATAATAACCCCGAAATTCGTGATTTAGCCAAATCAACAAACACCAAAATTCTACCTAAACCATTAGCTTCTGAAATACCCATAGTTATATTAGAGGCACCCAACCCAACAATTACACCTTCAACCACAGGGGAATTTGCCAAAGTTGATCTGGTATTTGTAGAGGATGACAAAGAGTTTGCAAATATTTTTAAACGAGTGCTGGCTATGGATAATAAGGTTATAGATACCTATCCAACTGCGAATGAATTTTTAAGTAATATCGCCAAATATACTACGGATACAATTATTCTTATGGATAATCAATTTGAGCAGGAAAATATAACCGGTATTGAATTAGCGCGACAGCTCCATGAAAAAGGATTCTCGCGTCTTTATTTATTTTCAGGCAGTGATTATAGTGGAGATAGCTCTATTCCAAAGTATCTAACGCCAATTTTAAAAACTGATCTTGAAAAAGTAAAAAATTTGCTGTAACAGGTCTAGAATTACTAGAAGTATTTGAAAATCTAAATGTTTCAACAGCATTAAAGTACGCGTTATTAAACAAAGATGAGAATAAAAAATGCAAAAGCTTACCCTTCCTCAAGTAGATATTGGATTTATTGTAAAGCATGGGCTGGAATTTATATACTGGAAAAACCTCGATTTAGTTTGCATCGGTTGTAACCAAAATTTTGTGATTTTAATTGACTTAAAGATACCTGATGATGGAATCAGCCACACCCAAACTAAAAAGCAGGCAGAAGCTTTATTGGTGGAGCTGAAACAGAGGTTTAATGAATGCAAGCTGGAAATTCATCCGGATAAGACTAAGATTGTTTATTGTAAGGATGGCAATCGAACAGAAGCTTATCAAGGGGGAAAAAGTTTGTACTCATGGGCTATCAATTCAGGGCACGGTCGGCAGAGGATAAGAATACCAAAAGGTATTTACTAGCTTTCTGCCTGAAATTAGCCCTAAGATTGCTTTTCAAATAGTTCCATAATCTTTCAACTGGGTTTAACTCCGGTGAATAAGGTGGTAAGTGAATAATACTAATGTTTTCTGGCACAACTAAACCCGCTGATCTATGCCAGCTTGCACCATCAAGTACAATAATTAATTTAGAACCCTTATACTGCAAGGAGATATTTTTTAAAAATATATTCATACCGGATACTTTTAGGTCTAAAACTCTAAAAAATCTTAACGTATCATCACTTGGAGTATCATTTGCATAAGGCAGATATTTTCTCAAAAATTCCAGCCTCAATACTCCAAAAAATTCTATATCGTCCCAACTTTTACAACCACATACTAAAGCACAAAATGTTAATAATAAAATCTCTCCTACGCTATATAATTTCTTCCGGTTGATCCTATGATCTGGAACGCTTTCAAAAAAATCCAAGAAGCCTGTCATATCTCTCAATGTATTTGGCATAGCTCACTCCTAACTATTAGAATGAGTTATTATCCATATTATTTAACTCAAATGGCTAAGTTTTAATGAGGTGACCCTGAAATATACACCGTCGGCACTAGACAATGTATTACGAAAAATAAATGGGACATTGGCAAGGTGGTGCATGATGAAGTATGTAAGATTCAGACGTAAAAGATCAGATGCCACAAGGTTTATAAAAGCTTTGGCCAAGAATAACTCATATTTGTTTGCACATTGGAAAATAGGTATAACGAATGTGTTCATTTAATGGGAGCTGTATGACGCGAGAGTGTCATGTACAGTTCTGCACGGGGCTGGTGGGGAAGTTCCGCCGGTCTAAGCACCAGACGGGTCAAGTGATTAAATTTGTACGTATATAGTGTTATCAACGGTCAATAGTCATTGGCCTGATTATATACCAAAACTTGGTATATCAATTTTTTTATAATTTCCCTACAATGGATTCCTGAGATTAGGTTGTCTGCACCGTACCTAAAAATCAACGTAATACATCATAGCTAATTTAGCATATAACTATTACATTATTATTTAATTTTGTATTGATTTTTAGGTACGGTGCACTTTTTTGGATAAAATATGACGGAAACAGAAAATAACAAGCATGATTCATGGAATGCAAGTGATTATAGTGTGGGGAATAATTTACAATACGCATTTGCTTTAGAATTTATACACAAAATACCATTTAGATTACAAGATTTTGTTATGGATATTGGTTCTGGTGATGGAAGAGTTACATGTGACATTGCTAAATTAGTTTGTAAAATAGTTGGGATTGATCAAAGTGCAGATATGATACGCCATGCGAAATTATATAGTAATAGGTTATCTATAAGCAATGTTGACTTTTTGCAAACACCAGCAGAAGAATTTGGATTAACTGGATTTAATAAAATAATATCATTTAATGCTTTACATTGGGTATTTGATCAAGTTAAAGTATTAAAGAAAGTGTTTTCTGCACTAGTTAATAATGGTGAAGCGTACTTTTTAATGACAATGCGAAATGAAAACACAGAATTACTGTTAGATCAAACTTGTAAGCTTGAGAAATGGCAGCAATATTTTTCTACCTACAGGTATCCTCGTGCATATTTTGAGACTAAACAATATGAAAGCTTTGTACTCAAAAGTGGTCTGATCGCACAATATATAAGGGAGAAGACTTATAGTTATACTTTTTCTGATGATCAGGGGTTCAAGCTATATTTTAAAAGCTGGCTGCCACATTTAAATCAGATTCCTGAAGATATGCATGACGGATTTTTAAATGATTTAACCCATGTATATCAGATGTTATATCCAAAGTTAAGTCAAGCAGAAATTATTTTACCACTACGACAAATGGAAATCTGTTTGATAAAACCTTAAGAATTTACGAATTAAAAGCTGAGAATCCTATGATAAAGCCCCCTGTATCTTATGCTAAATTTACACAATATCAGAAACAGATAGTTGCTTTTGCTTGCTTAATACTAATTACTGGCATTATGGCGATGGATTTTATTAATCCGTCTCTACCATATATACTGAGATCTTTAAATGTGGATGAATCATCAACAAAATTATTGATTGTATTTTATATGTTAGGATTTGGTATATCACAGCTTTTTTTTGGTACATTTTCTGATAATTATGGTAGAAAAAAAACCGTATTATTGTCTTACATAATAAGTATCATAGGCATAGCATGGTCTGGTACAGCAAACTCTATTGATATGCTGTATGCAGCTAGATTTGTTAATGGAATTGGATCCGGAGGCGAATTAATAGTAGCTATGGTAATTATATCTGATGTATGTAAAGAGTCAGAGCAACTCAAACAAGCATTTTCATATTATACTATGTCATCCATGATGTCGCCAGCTATAGCGCCAATTGTAGGTGGTTTGATTCAGCAATATTCAAATAACTGGAAACTGTGTCTTGTAGCGTTGCTATGGGTAACACTAATCTCAGGTGTTATAGTACAAAAATTTATGCCAGAAACACATACTATCCCTGACATAAAAGCTTCTATGATAAATCAAATCAGGGAATATCTAGCACTATTTAAACGAGCAAAATTCATGCTTTACAATTTTATTTCTGCATTCATATTAGTTTTTACCATCTCTTATTATTCATATATGCCATTTATTTTAGTAAAGCAAGGTTTTTCTCCAGCAGAAAATGGTGCACTATATATTGTATATGCAGTAGGGTTAGCCTTGGGTTCATTATCATTGGCAAAATATTTTTTTACTTTTGACTCCAACAGAACTTTTATTGCTTGTTGTACTGGGTTTATACTAGCCTCATCATTATTTTGCATATATTTTTATTTTTCATATTCGATAGTGGTATTAATATTATTTTCAATGACTATAGCGTTTATTTGTGGCATATCTGCACCATTAACATTATCTGTATGTATGGCAGGATTTGCTGCAGATACAAAAGGTGCTGCAAGTAGTGTGCAAAGTTTTACAAAAATATTTTTTACGGCATTAGCGCTTTTGTTTTTTGATTTTGTGCCCTTACACTCTATGGCGAACTTGTTATTATGTTATTTTTTATTATCTATGGTTATTGCCGGCTTATTGATATTCGATAAGTGTCTATTGAGTAAAACATAACCTGTATTTTATATTGAGAAAGAATAGTTATGAAGTTATCTATTAAAGTAATCTTAGAAGAGTTATTTCCTAAAATAGTTGAGATTAGACGCCACATTCATCAACATCCAGAGTTAGCATATGAAGAAGTGGCCACAGCATCTACAATAAGTAACGCACTAAAAGATTTTGGTCTTGATGCTGCGACAGTTTCCAAAACTGGAGTATATGCTGTCCTTGACTCGGGGAAACCTGGGAAAACAGTTGCTTTACGTGCTGAATTAGACGCTTTACCTATACAAGAAGAGACTAATCTGCCCTATGAGTCTAAAAACACCGGCAAAATGCATGCATGTGGTCATGATGGGCATATCGCTACTTTAATTGCTGTTGCTGGCGCGTTAACTCAATGTAAAGACAGTTTTAAAGGAAAAATCAAATTTATTTTTCAACCTGCTGAAGAAACTGGAACAGGTGCTATAGAAATTATAAAAAATGGAATATTAGAACATCCAAAAGTAGATGCTATTTTTGGGTGCCATAGTACTCATAGATATGAAGCTTTAACACTAGCCACAAAATTTGGTTGTTTAATGGCGGGGCATGATACATTTACAATTAGTATTCAGGGTCAAAGTGGCTACGTATCTTCTTCACATCTGGCTTGTGATCCTATTTATATAGGTTCCTTGATAGTACAAGCATTGCAAAATATACAAAGTAGAGCCACATCTCCTTTAGAACCAACTATTATTGCAATTACCCAATTTCACTCTGGAAATTCATATAACTTTATTCCTGATGAAGTTCTTCTTAATGGTTCAATTCGTACGATTTTATCTACTACACAAACACAAATAAAGCAACAGGTAACAAAAATTGCAACGGAAATAGCTACTGCTTTTGGTGCAAAAGCTATAGTTAAATTTGAACACGGAATACCTCCAATGCTTAATTCACAAGAGGAAACCGAATTGGTTATCAAAACAGCACAACATATTTTAGGAAAGGAAAATGTTATGTCAACAATGAATACAGTTATGGCACCAGAGGGGTTTTCTAATTATTTAGAGTATATTCCAGGGTGCTTCTTTTTTATAGGAAATGGATTGGAACAAGGTATGCTTCATAAATCTAACTATAAATTTAATGATGAGATTATTTCTGTGACTGCTGAAATTCTAAGCAATGTTGCAGTAAATTATTTAAATTCGCATTAATCTTTTACGACTATATGTGGGCAGGTTAATGCGTAGGTATTATTTGTGAACATCAGTAGCTTACTATCCGAAAATTGAGATTTATTTTTTGAAAGGTTTTTTAAATGAAAAGTTCTGAATTATTTTTAAAAGCAGCTTATAGACTTGGTATAAGCAATATATTTGGTATCGTCGGAGGAGAAGCTGATGCAATTCAGTTTGACGAAGAAGAAAACATAGACTTTTATCTAACGCGTCATGAGTTTACTGCCGGAATTATGGCAGATACATATAGTAGAGTAACTGGCAACCCACAGATGTGTTATTCAACATTTGGTCCGGGTCTTACTAATTTATCGACAGGTGTTTTTTCTGCTATTCAGGATCGTTCTCCAGTTTTAGTGGTTTCTGCACAGGTGCCGCGTGAAGAAATATGTTTTAATCAAACTCACCAATGTATAGATAACGTTTCCTTTATGAATATAATCACCAAATATTCGAAGGAAATTGAGGATGTTATGGAGATACCAAAGATTCTTACCGAAGCTCTGAATATTGCAGTTAATGGAATACCTGGTCCGGTATATATTAGTTTTCCTAGAGATTTAATGAAGGTAGATATTGATGAAGAAAAGGCAACCAAAATGCTTGAAGCTTTACGACCAATTACTAGGGCAGAGCCACCTCCCCTTAATTACAAAACGCTTGATTTGGTGATTAAAAAAATAAAAACTGCAAAATCTCCTCTTATTATAGTGGGTAATCAGGTAATTAGAGAAAGTTCCTGTAATGAACTTCTTGAATTTATAAATATGGTAAATATTCCAGTTATGGCAACTTTATCATCCAAAGGGGTTATTCCAGAAAATCATCCTTTATTTATTACATCTGCTAGCAAATATATAGATAGGATACATCAACAATCAAATCTAACCAATAAAATTTTTGAGAATTGTGACTTGATGTTATTGATTGGCTATGATTTTGGGGAAGACGCAAAGGCATCTTTATGGAATGGTATAGAATCAATTGTAATTAACTCGTTTTATAATGATATGGGGAAAGCCTTTCAGCCAAATATTTTGTGCTTAGGAGATTTGTCTAAATCACTTAAATATTTATCTACTGCCAATATTCAGTCCAAACAAATGAGTAATAATATAACTGAAGTCAAGCATATATTTGATAACGGAATAATTAACGATGATGGTAAATCTTCAGCATTATGTACTATTATTGAATCGTTACGTAATGCACTTGGAGAAACTGGAATTTTATGCTGCGATATTGGATTACACAAGTTATACGTTGGATCTTTGTCAAAAACTTATCTCCCAAATACTTTTTTGTGTTCGACGGTATGTGGTTCATTTGGATTTGGACTCCCGGGCGGATTGGGGGCAAAGTTAGCTAAACCAAATGAGAAAGTTTGTGTAATTTGTGGTGATGGAGGTTTACACTCTACAAGTCATGACCTCGAAACTGCAGTAAGGTATAACATCCCAATAGTAATAGTTGTTTTAAATGACAATGCATTTGGCATGATCAAGCATTGTCAATTCAATTCAAGAGACGATATTTTTCCAAAGTCTGTTGAGCTTGGCAAGGTAGATTTTGTTAAATTGGCAAATGCCAATGGGATGGCTGCTGAATATCTTAATAATGTTGATGGATTAGAAGCATTATTAAATAAAGCATTTGCATCTAATAAGCCATTCCTAATTGAAGTTCCCATTAACTACAACTATAAAATATAAAAAAATAATAGTAGTTTTAATGAATATTATATAACTATAGAGCCGTATTATTTAGAAACACCACATAGGTGAAATATAATGCTATTATGCACGAATATTACAAAGAGAAATCTGCCAATTGTGGTAGCTAGCTTTTTGTTCTGGTCATCGGTATATATTTTTTTACCCGTACTGCCAGTTCTATATGTATATATGGGATTAAAAAGTAATTTGATCGGTTTATTAGTTGGGTCATTCTCTGTAGGTGCAATATCATCTAGATTCATCGCTGGAATGATGGCAGATAAATTAGGTTACAGTAAAATAGCAATACTTGGATTGGTTATATCGTTTGGTGCTATTTGTCTATATTTATTTTATAAGAATTGGATGATAGTTGTAATAGCCAGATTTTTGCATGGGGTTGGAAGCTCTTTATATGGTGCAGCAGCATTAGCAATAGTTACGTTAGATAATGATATTCCTAATTTAAAAGAAGCTGTAGCTTTCTATACTCTAGGAATCATGCTTGGGTCTGGTATAGTTACAAGTTTTGCATTTACTATCTATAATAGATTTGGGTTTAATCTGATCATTTTATTAGCGGTATCATGTACGTTGCTAGCATTACTGTGCTTTGCAAAAAAATATACACAATTTGCCACACTTTCTTTACAAGAAAATAAACCACAGGCAACAATAAGGGATATTATTTTGGATCATCACATCTATATCCCAACAATTAACCAATTTAATGTGTATTTTTGTTATGGTGTTATTATGACTTTCTTGCCTATCATTTCTATTACCCACAAATTCAACAAGGAATTATGGATTTTCTATACTTTATATGCTTTATCTGTAGTTGTATCTAGGTTCATGATAAGTTATATAATAAAAATATTTTCTACTGAAGTACTCACATTAATACTCTTAGCTGGATTACCGTTGATAATGTTGCTGGTATTAGCCCTTGACTCTCTGATTATTCTAGCATTGACTGGAGTTTTACTTGGGTTGATTGTGGGACTCGCTATGCCAATTTTTGTAAGTTCAGTTTCATCTGAAACATCCCCATCAATACGTGGCGCTGCTATAGGCTTTTTTAGTTCTTCGATTGCTTCAGGAATTGCATGTGGGTCGATTCTTGTAGGGTTTTTAACAATGTATTTTTCCTACACCAAAATATTTATTTTAATTTTTATATTAACTCTATGTAATGCCTTATTTTATCTTACAACTTTAAAAAATAAACTGTTGATTTAAGGGTATTTTGTAGATAACTTTAGAACAAATAAAAAAGCATATAATTACCATAGTATCATTAATAATAAAAAATCCCGTTAATGGGTTGAAATTATCAATTTTAAGGAGTAAATAATGAGAGCTGACTTAGTGATTGATTGCAATAGTAAAATTAAATTTTATACTATAACTGACGTAGATATAGAAAATATTCAAGAAAGTGATTTGCTAAAATGCAAGCAATATTTTTATGACAATGGACTAATTGTATTTAAAAATCAGCATGCTAATCCTGATTCATTTTTAACTTTTGCAAAAAAGTGGGGACAAGTACAGCAATATACTTTAAAAGATTATGGTTCTAAAAAAAATCCCAATATACTTTTTATTAATAATAATGGCTCTGGAGAGATTAAAGGGGCTAGGAGAATAGGTACTATGTGGCACTCTGATTCTTCATTTCAAGCCGCTCCGTTGCCTCTGACATTTTTATATGCAGTGCAGGTTCCACCATTAGCTGGTGACACATTGTTTATAGATATGAGAAACATATATAATGGTTTAAGTATTGATATGATAAAAAAGTTGGAGCAAATAGATGGTGTGCATGAAGTGACTTATGCATACAGGGTTGTAGAAACGGATATTGATTATTCTATTATCGATATAATGAGAAGAGTAAAGTCGTTATTTCCTCCAGTCAAACATCCTACCATTATTACACATCCTGTGACAAAGTTAAAAAGTATTTATATAAATCCTGGATATACGACTAAACTTGTTAAAAAAGATATAGAGTTTCCGGAATTATTGACCGATATAATAGAAAAAACTTTAAATCGGGATAATATTTATGCATATAAATGGACAAAAAATGATTTGCTTGTTTGGGATAATCGATCAGTTATTCATAGTGCTACTGATATCCCGCAGCATCTTGATAGAAAAATGATGAGAGTTGGAATAGAAGATTTGCAGATGTACTAAGTTGGTGTTTTATGTTCTGTCTTGGGATGGGCTTATTACATAAGCGTATATATCTATTACTATAAATACAAAAATTATAATAAGGAATTTATTATGAGTTGGCTAAAACCAGTTACTTTGAAAAGTGATTCTGTTACTTTGGTACCCTTGACAATCGACCACTCTTTCGACCTAATGGAGGCGGTTCAGGATGGAGAGCTATGGAGGTTGTGGTATACTGTTGTCCCATCGCCTGAAAAAATGCAAGATGAAATTAAACGGCGCTTAGATTTACAGCATAGTGGTCTTCTTCTCCCTTTTGCAGTGATTGACAATAAAACCAGAAAAGCAGTTGGTATGACTACCTATTGTACCATTGATGCTAGTAGTAAACGACTAGATATTGGTTGGACATGGTATCAAAAAAGTGTACAAAGAACAGCAATAAATACCGAATGTAAATTAATGTTATTGACTCATGCTTTCGAAACATTGAAGTGTATAGCTGTTGGATACCGAGTCAACTCTTTCAATCTTAATAGCCGCCGTGCAGTTGAGAGGCTTGGTGCTAAGTTTGATGGAATCATGCGTAATTTTCGAGTTATGCCAAATGGAACAGTATGCGATTTCTATATGTATAGTACTACAAACAGCGAATGGCCTACTGTGAAAATCAATTTACAGTGGAAATTAGAACAGTATGTATTTCAGCCTATCAGATAATTATATACTAATAGCAGAACTATAAATCATTAGTAATAATACACCAAATTTTATTTTGCCTATGGCAAAATAAAAAAACAGTTTATATGTACTAAATTAACGACATTTGAAAAGGATATTTATGAGTAGCTATTTTATAGAGGTACCGCCTCCAACGCCAAATGGAAACCTTCATTTGGGGCATATTGCTGGGCCGTATTTAGCAGCTGATTTATATAACAGAACGCTCAGATTAAATAAAAAATCAACCTTTTTTGCGTGTGATTTGGATAGGAATCAAAGCTATGTTAGACTTGCAGCAACACAACAAGACAAAGATTACACAACATTTTTGAATGAGCAGTGTAGTTTAATAGAAAGCACATTTGCTAGCTATGAAATTGGATTTGATGTACTTATAAGGCAAGCTAGTCCTACCAGAGATTTATCAATAAAAAATTTTGCTGATAGATTGTTGCAATCTCGATATGTACGTGAGAAAGAAGTAGAATTTTATTACAACACTGTGACTAACACATTTTTAGTAGAAGGCTATATTAGTGGTAAATGCCCTAAATGTTATGCTTCAGTGAAAGGTGGTGTGTGTGAATTGTGCGGCTTTTATAACTGCTCCACCGAGATTGTGGAACCTATGGCGACACTAGATCCATCCTTGATTTTATCAAAGAGGAAGTGTATGATTTTGGTTATAAATCTTGCACAATTTAGAAATCAGCTGAAAGAAATTCTTGAAGTTGCAGAAATAAACCAAGCTGCGAAAGAGTTTATTTATGACAATTTACTAGAATGTGATTGCGATTTTCCTATTACGTTACCATTAGAGGATGGCATTATTATTGATGAATCAAATAATAAGTTAAATCCTTGGGTCGAAATATTGGGTGGTACTTATTACTTAAAGGGAATGGCACAGAATAAATTTAATAAAAATAATGAAAATAAATTCATACATACTTGCTTTATGGGGATAGACAATGCTTTCTATTACGCAGTTGTGTTTAATGTCATACGACATATTTTGGCATTTAATGATTTTCCAAAGCGTTACTATATAAATAAGTATTATCTATTGGGTGAAAGAAAGTTCTCTACTAGTCGTGGAAACGTGATTTGGGCTCATGAAGCCTTAACACAATTTAGTGTAGATTGTTTACGAGTATTTTTAGCCGCAACGTACCCACTAAACGACAATTATAATTTTACTTGGCAACAGCTAGTGGATTTTAATGAGGATATAAATATCCAACAGGCTTGTGTTAGTGCACTTGCTAACTTCAAACAAAACTATCAACACTCAGTTGCAAATACATTTAATAGTATGTATTTTTATGAGTGTGCTTCCGTTTTAATTAAGTCAATAGCTAGTAACAGTAAGCTTATTCCACCAAATTTTCTTTTTTTGTTACAAGTTTTATTGCCAAAGACTTCTGAGAGATTTTTTAGGGAACTCGATAAATTCGAACAGATTACCGAACAAACCACTTGCTCATTTAAAAAAGAATTTGGCATCAATTTAAATAGATTGATATATCTGTCGGAAAATGATTTTTGTGTTTCTATTGCAATGGTGGAGTCTAATCAACAGACTGTACCACACCAACATGAAGATCTGGAAGAGGTTTTTTTTATCATAGCTGGCTCAGGGGTCATGTACATAGGAGATAGTAGTTATATTGTTAAAAAAAATGACTACATTTACATACCATCTGGAGCTTTACATAGCATAAAACAGTGTGGTAAAGAAAATTTAAATTTTGTTACTATTGCTTGGAAAAGTAACGATAAAACTCGCAGCTTTAAATTACCGACCACTGCGGCATGATATAGTAGATATTAACCTTAAGATTTTTTCGAAAGATCGTAATGACACAACTTAGTAAGAACAGTAAAGTAAAAAAGTATGATATATTAGGAATTGGATTTGGTCCAGCGAATTTAGCACTCGCCATTGCATTGGATGGTTCTTTGAAAAAAATGAAATGTAAGTTTTTAGAATCTTCTCCAAATGGGATATGGCAGGAGCAGATGCTAATAGATGGATCAGATATACAGAATGTGCCTCATAGAGACCTGATTACCCCGGTAAATCCAATGAGTAAGTTTACGTTTATCAATTATTTGGTTGAACATAATAAGTTTTTTGATTATATGAATTTGATGGTGTTATATCCATTAAGAAAGGAATATGCAAAATACATTAAATGGTGTGCTGATCACTTCTCACAGTATGTGAGTTACAATACAAAAGCAACTAAAATTAGTGTGAAGCACTGTGCAAATAAGCAATCCTACTATGAAGTTACTGCCAATACTGGCGAAGTGTATTTGACTAGGTCTCTTGTTATTGGAACCGGTAGAGTTCCATATATACCAAAACAATTTGCAGCATTAAGTAGTAGTCGATTGTGCCACTTAACCCAATATTTAACTTATATAGATAAGCTATCTGCACAAAAGGAACAGTGTTTGAATATTGCAGTAATCGGAGGAAGTCAGAGTGCAGCAGAGATATTGCTAGATTTAAACAAAACTTTCCCTAATGCCAAGATTCACAGCTTTATAAGAAAATTTAGTTTCAAGTTGAAAGACGTTAGCCCGTTTAGTTATGAAATGATTAATCCAGATTTTACAGAGTACTATTTTAACCGAACTCATGAAGAACAGCTAGAAATTAGGTCTCATTTGCATACGGCGAACTATTCAAGCGTGGATGCAGATGTATTAAACAAGCTTTATATGGAATTATATGAACAAGAGTTAGATGGAAACCAGAGATTGTTTATCCATAAAAACACTCAGATTGAAACAGCAGTAGAGGTTTGCGAATCCCATCAAATCAAGTTGGTATATGTTGAAAAGTACACTAAAGAAAAAAATGCTGAACTTTTTGACTTGGTAATTTTAGCAACCGGATTCAAAGACATGGGAATTAAAGAAAATCAAGAAAAGTATCCGCCAATTTTGCAACATGTAGTAAATAATTTCGAATTTCACAAAGTTGGTTTCCTAGCAGTTAAAGCCGATTATTCTTTGGCAGCTAAGTCTGAGCACGTAGCGAGTATTCCTTTGTATTTGAATGGGTTATGTGAAACTTCACATGGATTAGGTGATGCTGGTTCATTAAGCTTATTATCTTTACGGGCTAAAGCCATAAAGAACAGCATTCTTAAGTATCTTGATAAAAAAAATTGACTGGAGTTTGATAATGCCAGAACTAAAAAAATTACCGTATAGCTATAATCTGCGAGAACAGTATGAAAATATTAACGCATATTTTGTTAATGGATTGGATACAATTAAAAAAGAATTAATTTTAGCGCAAAATAATTTAGTTACTACTCCTAACATAAAATTATGTGAGCTAAAAGATAATTTTTCGAGCACTGTTGTTTTAGATAAACCGATGGACTATGATGACTATTATCAGTTACTATCCAGTCAAATTTTACCTTATATAGTAAACGTTACCTCACCTAAGTTTATTGGTCATATGACATCTGTTTTACCAGAGTTTCATTATGATCTTAGTAAACTAATAAGTATGCTCAACCAAAACATGGTGAAAATTGAAACTTCAAAGAGTTTGACTTTCCTTGAAAGAGAAGCATTAGCAATGCTCCATCGGGAGTTTTATCGTTACCCATCAGAATTTTATCAAGAACATGCTCAAAATGTAATAAGTAGTTTGGGTATTATAGTTTCGGGCGGCACAATGGCTAATATCACGGCCTTGTGGGTGGCACGCAATTCAGCTTTTCCTGCGGCTGGAACTTTTCAAGGAATTGCTGAAGATGGATTATGCAAAGCTTATGAACATTATGAGTGTAAAGATGGTGTAATTTTAGTATCGCCATTACTGCATTATTCTATCGAAAAAGCAGCATCAATTTTAGGTATTGGTAAAAAGCAAATCCATCATATTCAAATCACACCAAGCGGTACAGTTGATGTTAGAGCTTTGCGATCACAGATCGTGGGTTGTCAAAAAAATCGGCAACGAATTATTGCTATTGTTGGCATTGCTGGTTCTACTGAAAATGGAAGTATTGATCCTCTTCAAGAAATGGCTGAATTGGCAAAAGAATATGGTATTTATTTCCATGTTGACGCAGCCTTTGGTGGACCAGTAATTTTTTCTGAAAAATACAAACATTTAATAGATGGGATAGAGTTTGCCGACTCAATAACGTTATGTGGGCATAAGCAGTTATATTTACCAATAGGGATCAGCATGTGTCTATTTAAATGTCCTAGTAAGGCACAAACAATATGGAATACTGCTGATTATCAAGCTTCACAAGAAAGTTTTGATTTTGGAAAGTCTTCGCCTGAGGGATCGCGTCCAGCAAAATCGATCTATTTACATGCTAGTTTACATGTCATCGGCAAAAATGGATATGAGTATTTGATTAACAAAGGCATTGAAAATGCAAACTATCTAAAAAAAATAATTCTTAGTAATTCGTCATTTGAATTAGTTACGAATCCAACACTTAACATAGTTAATTATCGTTATATTCCCAGTAAGTTTCGTAAGCAACTCTTTGATGGGTGTATTAGTCGCGAAGAAAATAAACAAATTGATGAGGTTAATGTCTTGCTGCAGACGCAGCAATTTGAAAATGGAAAAACTTTCGTATCAAAAACAAAAGTACCCTCTAGCAAATATACTGAAGAAATATTAACTTTGCGCGCTGTGTTAGCTAATCCCTTAACTACTTTTCAGGATATTGATTCTGTTATAATTGATCAACTTAGAATTGCAGAGAAAATGATTGAGCGTATAGATTAATAAGTTATTAGTTACGGTTGAAGAATAAACAATATATTTTGATTATATAATTTTGTATTGGGGGTAAAATTGTATGAGCTGGAAAAAGCCTGTTACGCTGAATGGTAAGTATATTGCCTTAGTGCCATTATCGATGGAACATTGCACTGATTTAATTGCAGCGACTAAAGATGGGGAGCTGTGGAAGCTATGGTATGCAACTGTTCCATCGCCAGAAGGTATGATGGCTGAAATTCAGCATCGCCTTGATTCTCAAGACAAAGGAACTCTTTTACCATGGACAGTCATTGATAATAGAACTAACCTTGCAATTGGTATGACTACATATTTGAAGGTTAGTGAAGCTGATAGGCGCCTTGATATTGGTTGGACTTGGTATAGAAGAAGTGCGCAAATGACTTCGGTAAATACAGAATGTAAATTGTTATTACTAAAGCATGCTTTTGAAACATTAAAATGTGTTGCAGTTGGATTTGGTGCTAATTTTTTTAATAATAATAGTCGCCGGGCAATTGAAAGGCTTGGGGCTAAATTTGATGGAATTATTCGAAATAAACGAATTATGCCAAACGGCGCAGTATGTGATTTTTGTCTATACAGCATAATTGATAGTGAATGGAAAACAGTAAAACTTAATTTGGAATCAAAGTTGTTAAAACCCATGACTTAGTTAGGTTATAAAATTCCATCTGGATACGAATGTAGAGCTTAAATTGACTAATTTCTCGCTGCAGTAAAGCGTTAATATGTATATAGAAATGCCAAACTCCAAGTGACAAAAGTAAACCCGCACTTAAAAAGCGCTGGTTTACTTTGATCATGATAGAGAATATTTAGTAAGATAGTATATCACGTCAATTTTATTCAAAATACTCTCTTGACTTCGTAAAAATTTAATGGTTTAAAAATAAAAATTAATTGCTGTACAATAGAAGGGCGGTTTCTTTGTTATAAAATATAGGTTACTCTGGTGTATGTGGTAATGCATTTACCGGCATTTTTGCATCATTAATTATTATAACACTAGTGGAGATAATACTATTCCTGGCTATCTAACGCCAATTTTAAAAACTGATCTTGAGGCAGTGAAAAGATTGTTATAGTAGCTACATGAATTTAATCGCTTGAATTTTCTAATAAGAAAGGAATCTGATCTAATAAAATTGCTTTTTCTACTAACTGCCCTATATTAAAAACTCCAAATTTCGTATATAACTTTTTATTTATTATGGCATTTATTGTACTGTCAGATATAGGCTTATTTTCTATAATAGTTATAATTTGTGCTATATCTTTAGGTGATTTATGTAGTGATAGATAATATAGAATATCAAGCTCTCTTTTAGTAAGGCGTATCTGCTTATCAGAAGAAGATATTTTAGGAATAACGCCAATTTTTTCGGTTAATGCTTCTATTTTATAATTTTGTATGTCATGTTGTATCTTATCAATAAATGATAGAAATTTTGCCTGCTCTTTTTTTTGAGACGTAATGTCAAGTGAAGTCCCCACAATGCCAATCACATTTCCACTATTGTCCAATAATCGATTTTTTACAGTAAAATAAATCTTTTGAATACCACCTGCAATAGTAAAAATTTCTTCACCTCTATAACTTCCGTTTTTAAGAACTGAATTATCAATTTTACTAATCTGTATAGCCTCTTCCTTAGGTAACAGGTCATATTCATTTTTTCCAATTACAACTTCTCTACTATTTGCCCCAAACATATCTAAAACATGCTGATTACAACCTAGCATATAACCTTTTGTGTCTTTCCAATAAATACTTGCCTCAACAAGATCAATTATCTGTCTAAATTTTACTTCTTCATTAAGCTTTAGCTGTATTAAACGTTCTTTTTCTTTCGTATCTGTAATATCTATAGAGACTCCCAATATTCCAACAACAGCTCCATTACGGTCAATCAAAGGTGATTTTTCACTTCTTAAAATTATAGGTAATCCACTTTCATTTTTTATTCCTAAGCATTCTTCTGTTATTACTTTTTCATGGGTTAAAATAACTCTTTGATCAGCATTAATGTTGTGTGCAACTGTGCTGGGATTCATCTTAGCCCATGGCATACTTGACTCATGAAGACCTATAATATCAGAAGGCGTCTTTAAGCCAATTAAAGTAGCACAATTTTGGTTGCAACCTATGTAGACTGAATCCAGGTTTTTCCAATACACATAGCCTGGAGCATTTTTTACAATAAATTCAATATCTATCTCAGGAGTTGTGAATTTTTTCATAGTAATTGACTCTAGGTATAAAAAAGAATTATCTTAATACTAAACTTGTTTCAGGAGTTAATTATAGAGAAACAAATAAAAAATTATATACCAAATTTTGGTATAGTTCGTACATGACGGTGTTAATTACGCGCCCAGGCACAAAGGCCGGGGCCTCGCAATCTATGATACCAAGGGAGAATTAGAGCTTCTGGCATGTACCAATATCTGGGACATATCACCATTAACAATTTTACTGCGTAAATTGGATAAATGCATATCTACTGTTTTGGTCGAACACTGCAAATAGTTTGCAATAGATTTATAATTGTCCTGGATAATACTTGCAAGTAGTACTCTTAATTCAGCATTTGTCGGCATAATTGTAAAAAATTTGCTAAGACCTAAATGCCGGATAAAATGTACAATAGCCAAGTCTTTATTATAGCGATTTTTATACAATTTATAAAGCTCATCCCGGTCTAATGTATGAGTCAGGTTTTGTGTAAAAGTAAATATACCCAATACAGTCTTATTAAAGCCAATCACCGGAATTTTAATCAAATTTTGTAACCGAATTTGTCCATCACTGGTTACAGTTACTTCATTGCGGTTAACCGTTTCTTTTCTGACTTTTACCAAGTCATCAAGATGGTCCACCCCACTGGCATAGCCATCCCCCCAATGAGGGAGCATTACACTATCAATATCCTGCACGGTATGACCGATGACTTTTCTTTCATCTTGTACACCAAATGATGCCAGTGTATGTTTATTGCAACTCAGATATTGTTTAGTCGTTGCATCTTTAAAATGGGCAATATCTTTTAAAACCGGAATTAGCTGAAACGCCAAATGTTCAGACATTGAATTTTGATCTAACATAGTATATCCCTCCTATGATTTCAAATTAGCTTGATTTTATAGCAAAGTACTAACGACAAGGGTAAGTAACCCTAATGCCATAATGTAAAAGCCCGGAAAATTGTTAAAGTGCCATACATGAATAAAATAACTGCATAAAAGAGGTGCTGTTCCACCGACAATTGCCGGGGGAAAGGTGATACTAATTGCCATTGCCCGGTTTCTTATTTCCGGTGGAAAGCTATCGCATACAATAAATAATGTATTACCGTTAACACCACCAAATAAAAGCGCAAAAATCAGTTGTACTGTCATCAGGACTGGCAAGGTGTGTACATGTTGTAATAGCAGTAATAAAGGATATAAGCTGATAGTAAGTAAAAGTACGCTAATAAGATACGAGCGTTTATAGTTGGTGAATTGGCTGATATAGCTAAACAAGAATATCATAGATGTCAGTACAATTAAACCAAATACGTTAACTGCCATGGCAGTTGTGTGCGGCACTCCAAGGAAGTTTTGCATGTAAGATGGCATCCACACAAATAGTATATATACGCTGGCTTCAAGGAACGCTACCATTATCATACCACGGAGTATTTTCACACAATAACGTCTATGAATAATCGAGGTTAATGAGTTAACTTTGTTTATAGATGATGGTATATCACGCCGGATATATAAAATAATCAATGATAGGGGTAGCCCAAGAAGAAATGGTAGGCGCCATGCCCAGTTATTAATAGTTTCTATTGGAAAAAAAAAGTAAAGTAAATAGACGGTTAGTGATGCAGCTAAAATTCCAACTCCAGAGCCAAAATAAGGAAGGCTTGAATAAAATACCTGTTTTACTTTGTTGGGCGAAGTTGTATATAGATATGAAGCGCTAATTGGCAATTCGCCGCCGGCCGCAAAACCCTGGATAATCCGAAGTATTATAAGTAAAATAGCTGCGCTATAACCAATAGTATTGTAAGTAGGCAATAATCCCATCAAAAATGTCGGGATAGTCATAAGTATTAAAGAGTGTTTTAACGAGATCCCGGCATGGTATTTATCTGCCCGACGGCCGAAATATAGACTCCCGATTGGCCTGGCCAGATAGCCGATACTAAATACTGCAAAAGCTTGGATTAGGCCTAAAATGTCGGAGGCAGGGTGAAAAAAAAGCTTTCCGATAATTGTTGCCATATAGGCATAGGTCATAAACTCATACCACTCTAAAATATTTGTGGTGATGCCAATTTGTAGCAAGTGCCGGTTTAATTTAGTCATATATGGGGATCCAAATTTACTTCTTGTTATTATACCATAAGCTGCTGTTGCAGTCTACCTTTTTACAGGAATATTGCCTGTAATGTTTTTATATTCAGATGCGTTATACTTACGGTGTAGCACGTTTATGCCAAATACGAGTGGTTACGTGAGGGCTTTTGAAATACTTATATAGACTAGATAAAAGCTTACATATGTGTTTCGTTAGAAGAGCCCTCACGTATGCTTTTGTGTTTGGATTCTTGCTGTGGTATAATGAATTACTATTATCCTAAAAGTTATACCCAAAAATGTATATAGCTACCCTCGTCATCTTATCCATATTTATCATCACTATGCTATCTGTGGTATTCTAGCCAGATATATAAGTGGCAAATTTTATCATGATTTTCCTGGCCTTGAAGTATAATTATTGCTTATGGAGCTTTGAGGAATTATTTCTTTGAGGGGTTATTTCTGAGGGATTATTTCTTGCAATTTTAGGTTTAGATGTTATATAATACTATGAGAATAACTATTGTTATAGAGGATATATAAATGGATAACTATCAATACAATGCATATGACATGGCGGTGCCATCCCAGGAGATCCGTAACCAGGTCTTACGCAGTACTTATTTGTTACTGGCTTTATCAATGATTCCAACGACAATTGGCGCACTAGTTGGAATGAGCATGTCTTTTCGATTTTTAGCTGCCAGCCCGATAATGGGGTCGTTGCTATTATTAGGTGGTATGTATTTTATGATGTTTATGGTAGAACGTAATAAAAACAGTTTTGCTGGTGTTGTCTGGCTAATGGCCTTTACTTTTGTGATGGGTGCATTACTTGGTCCATTACTGACCTTTGCTCTTAGAGTACCCAATGGTTCTAGCCTGATTTTACTTGCTGCAGTTCTAACTGCCGGTGTTTTTTTTACTATGACTGCAATTGCTTTTACTATAAAAAAAGAGATGAACTTTTTAACTAATTTCTTAACCGTTGGTGCAGTTGTCCTGTTTATTGCGGTTATTGCTAATGTATTTTTGCGTATGCCTGGATTATATCTAATGATTTGCGGTGCATTTGTGATTTTTTCATCACTTATGATTTTATGGCAGGTAAATCAGATTGTGCGCGGAGGAGAAACCAATTATATCTCTGCAACATTATCAATCTACATTAGCCTATATAATTTATTCACGAGCCTCCTACAGATTATCCTGGCATTCACTGGTAATGACAGAAGATAATCCCTTTAAACTAAACAGTGCATTTGAGCCAGCAGGCGACCAACCCCAAGCAATTGAGAGTTTGTTAACTGGCTTAAATGACGGTTTACAATTCCAAACACTTTTAGGCGTAACTGGTAGTGGTAAAACCTATACCATGGCTAATGTTATTGCCAAAAGCGGCAGGCCGGCTTTGGTCATGGCGCACAATAAAACGTTGGCGGCACAGCTATATGCCGAATTTCGCGATTTCTTTCCAAATAACAAAGTGGAATACTTTGTCTCTTACTATGATTATTACCAACCTGAAGCGTATGTACCACATAAAGATTTATTTATTGAAAAAGATTCGAGTATCAATGAACATATCGAGCAAATGCGTTTATCAGCAACCAAATCCTTACTGGAAAATCGGGATGTAATTGTGGTAGCAACGGTATCTGCAATTTATGGTATTGGTGATGAAAAAGCTTATCAGCAAATGATTTTGCATGTTCGCGAAGCAGAAAAAATTAGTCATAAAATGATTATATCGCGTTTAGTTAGTATGCAATATGAACGAGCCGAGGTAGAATTTAAACGGGGAACTTTTAGAATACGTGGTGAAACAATTGATGTGTTTCCCTCTGAATATTTTGATTTGGCACTTAGAATCTCCTTATTTGATGATGAGGTTGAAAACTTGTATTTGTTTGATCCCTTAACCGGCAAGGTTAAAGAGAAAATTTCTAGATTTACGGTCTTTCCTTCATCGCATTATGTAACCCCTAAAGAAACAGTTGATATGGCTTCTGGTAAAATCCGTATAGAGCTGGAAGAGCGGATAAAAGAGTATGAAGCCGCTGGTAAATTTGTTGAAGCTTACAGAATTAAGCAACGTACAGAGTTTGATCTGGAGATGCTGGAACAAACCGGGTTTTGCAAGGGTATTGAAAATTATTCAAGGCATCTAACCAATCGAGGGCCGGGGACACCGCCACCAACTTTAATTGACTACTTAAAACCGGATACAATTTTATTTATTGATGAATCGCATGTGACGATACCGCAAATTGGTGGGATGTATAATGGTGACCGGGCAAGAAAGCAAAACCTGGTTGATTATGGTTTTCGCTTGCCCTCTGCGGTAGATAACCGACCGTTACGATTTGATGAGTTTGAGGTGCGAATGCCGCAAACCGTATTTGTCTCTGCAACTCCTGGGAAATATGAAAAAGAGCACCAGGATAATTTGGTTGAATTATTGGTGCGCCCAACAGGCTTAGTTGATCCGCTTATTGAGGTAAGGCCGGCCATATCCCAGGTAGATGATTTACTAACTGAAATTAATATACGAAAAAATAAAAATGAACGCGTGTTAGTAACGGCACTAACCAAGAAAATGGCAGAAAAACTTGCTGAATATTATAGTGAAAATGGCATAAAAGTCCGCTATTTACATTCAGATATTGATACTGTTGAGCGGGTAGAAATTATCCGTGATTTACGCTTAGGCATATTTGATGTGCTAATCGGAGTTAATTTACTTCGTGAAGGCTTGGATATGCCTGAAGTGAGCTTGGTTGCGATTTTAGATGCAGATAAAGAGGGTTTTCTACGTTCGGTACGCTCCCTAATTCAAACTATAGGGAGGGCTGCACGTAATATCAATGGCATGGCAATTTTATATGCGGATAAAATTACTGATTCGATGGCCCAAACTATAGAAGAGACTAGTAGACGGCGGGAGAAGCAAACTGCATTTAATTTAGAGCATAATATTACACCACAAAGTATTAGTAAACCAATAAATGATATAATTGATGGCGTTTATCATGAAGCTACTGAGAATAAATATGAGGTCAAACTTCCGGAGCATCTCTCAGACAAAGAGCTAACTAAATTAATTAAGCAAGTTGAGAAAAAGATGAAGTTGCATGTATCAAACCTGGAGTTTGAACAGGCTGCATTATGTCGTGATGAAATGAAAACGCTAAAAGAGTTACTGCTTCGAAGCTAATAAAATTAATATAGGAAAGATACAATGAGACCATTTATTATTGGGGTTGCCGGTGGTTCCGGTTCGGGTAAATCTACGGTGACTGATCAGATTATCCGTGCTATCGGGCGTGAGAACGTTTCGGTGCTTTTACAGGATAACTATTATTTGAGCCGGGATAATTTAAGCTTAGAAGAGCGGGCTAAATTAAACTATGATCATCCGGATGCATTGGATTGGGAGCTACTAAAAAAGCATGTAAATGATTTATGTCATGGTTTACCAATTGAGATGCCAAAATATGATTTTACTACGCACACCAGGAAAGACCAGACCAAGCAGGTAATTCCCGAAAAAGTAGTTATTATCGAAGGAATTTTAGCTTTTTATGATGAGGCGATGACTAATCAGATGTCACTTAGAATTTTTGTGGATACTTCTGCAGATGTGAGATTAATGCGTCGGTTAAAGCGTGATATTCATAGTCGCGGCCGCACGTTAGATAATGTATTAAAACAATATACGCAATATGTCCGCCCCATGCATACAAAGTTTGTGGAACCGACCAAAAGGCGTGCACATATCATAATACCTCATGGTTCAAATAAAGCCGCTTTAGAGATGATTGTGCTACGGATTCGTTCAGTAATTAATGGCGATCAAATCAAGCTAGATTGTGACTTTGAAGAAGAGACCGCCGAAATTTAACAATAGCTTAGTTAAACTGATACTTGGCGCCGAGTAACAATACATTCGTATTGCCTTGAATGCCTGCTGATGGACCATAATAGAATATATCCGATAGATTCAGGGCAAAATTTTTATTCATATTAAAGTCAACACCTACACCTGACATAAAGTTCCAGCTTGATTGATTAACCGCAAAACCGGCACCAGGACCATGAGGAATGCTACCGCCGCTTGGGCCCGGAGCACCATATGCACCACCAAGTTGGGCAAATAAATCAGTTGTTTGGCCAAGAGGCAGTACACCTTTTAATGATACATCATAATATTGCATATTTTGGTTATATTGGCCACCGGATTGAGTTAAACCGGTAGTACCGATTTCAATTCCAAATGCCTGGTCAAACATATATCCGCCATCTAAACGAAAAGCAGCAGTTGGAGTTGATTGGTTATTCCAGCCAAAACCAAATCCGGCGCCAACATAAAGACTACCCAGGCTGTCAGAAGCAGTAGCTGCAGTTGGATTTGCCATTGCTGGGCTAGCAGGCATTGCAGTTGGAGCAGCAACAGTTGCTGGTGCTGGGGTAGCAGGCGCGCCGGTAGTTGGTACATTATCCGCAGCAATGGCTGCAAAGGCCGTAGAGGCTAAAACGAGAGATAACAATTTTTTCATAAACGTAAGCTCCAAAAAAATCAATAAACAGGTACAAAGGTGGATTCTATCATAGGTTTTAGCCAAAAAAAATCTTTTTTGGCAAAATTTTGCCCTTGAATGGGCCACTCTACCGAAATTCGGTATAGTAAAGGTTTTATGTGATATGTTAAACTGAATTATATAAATATTTTTTAGGACAAAATTAAAATGAAATCTCGAAAATCATACTTTTATTTATTCAGTCTAATTCTGGCTCTGTCTTTTAGTATTACTAAAGCTAACGCTAATGAAGATGGTGTTGTAGCGTTTAAGTTTGATACTTGGATGCATGGACAGGTATCTGGTAGACTATATTGGCATATTGTTCAAGCTCAAGGTAAAGAAGAGGCCACTTTTAATTTTTGGGTGGGTGAAGATAAAGATGGTATAGCTCCAGAAAAAGCAATTGCGGTTTCAAACCTTGACGCGTCACCGTCAAAAAATGGAATATTATCGCTACAGGAGGTTACTATTAACATTACCAATTTCTATTTTAAAAAATATCAAGCATATAGCAGTGGACAAGAAAGCATTAGGATTATATTTGGAGATGATGCCAGCGCTGTAATTATAGATGCAGGGAAGGTAGCAAAGCGTAAAGCAAGCGAGTTTGAGTATTTTATAGTTGATTATATTAATGGAGAAAAAAATCCTGTTGCGGTCAGGGCTACTCAACAAAAACAGGATGGCAGAAGGCTTAAATTTATGATGCCTGAAATACCTATGACAACGGTTAAGCTAGATACAGATGAAAAATAACTGGATTTTATCAAGAGAGGTTTCTAATTAAAGCAGAAATATAGAAACCTGATATGCTTTCCTTGTCTAGGGCTAAATCCGTAATGGCATTATTACACCTTTGAAATTTATCTCATTTGGTATGGTAACTAAAACGCTACGGTTATTATCGTAAAAGGCCCATTGTAAATTATCTACATGGGCATTACTTAATAAATCACGCACAAAAGAGATATTAAAGCTTAAACGTAATGGCTCACCACCTTGATAATGAACTAAAATTTCATCCTTTGACTCTTCCTGGTCTTCATTATGACATGAGATTGTAAGTATATCCTGATTCAGTTCAAAAGTCAGGGTTTTTAGTTTATCAATCCCGATTACACCAACTCGTTCTACGGCGGTTAATAAGTCATTACGGTTAATCAGGCAAAGTTTATCATTGGTAACCGGAACAACGCGTTCATAATCCGGGTATTTACCATCAATTACTTTAGTAATTAGTTGTTTATTTTCAGTTTCAAAATATACCTGATTATCAAAAAATTTAACCACCAATGGTTCTTTGCTATTATCATCAAGCATACGGCAAAGCTCAACAATAGTCTTGCGCGGAATAATAGCGCTGGTATCTTTTACTTCACCATTTAAATCTGTGGTAACTAAGCCTAAACGGTGTGCATCTGTTGCTACCAAGCGTAGTTGATTATGCTTGACTTCAAATAGCATACCATTTAAAAATACGCGGCTGTCTTTATCGGCCATAGCATATTGGATTTGGCTAACTAATTTTTTAAACGTACCCTGATCGATGGTAAATTCGCTCTCAATCTCTGTATTCACCCGAATTAGTGGATAGTGATCCGCGGGCATACTTTGCAATACAAATTTTGCTTTGCCTGACTTTACCAAAATGCGTGACTCTTGAGCTTCAAATGTTACATCAGCAGACTCGGGGAAGGCTTTTAGGATATCTTGTAGTTTTTTACCAGGAAGCGTGATAGTAAAATCTTCACCCGACATATCACCGGTTATAGTGATACTCGCCTGGATTTCCATATCATTGGCAATAACTACAATTTGGTTTCCGGTTTTTTTTAAATAAACATTGGATAAAATTGGCATAGTTTGTTTTTTTTCAACAAAGCCAGTAGTCAAAGTTAACGGCTTAAGTAAAATATCTCGTTTTAGCTTTAGTAACATGATAAAGTCCTCTTAATACAAGTCTTTTTTGCAACATAACATGCTTAAATGTGCATGTTTGGCTAAATTCCCTGCCATCTGGCAGAGGGTTAATTATTTAGCATTTGAATCAGTAGATTATAATCACGGTCAAGTCGGTCATCATTCTTGCGTAAAGTGGCAATGGTTTTTTGCGCGTGAATTACAGTCGAATGATCCCTACCGCCAAAAGCATTACCAATTGATGGCAGGCTTAGTTGAGTTAATTCTTTTGCCAGCGCCATAGCAACCTGACGAGGTCTGGCAATTACTTGTGTACGTTTACTGGACAATAACTCAGAAACGCGGATTTTATAAAATTCGCAGACGGTTTTTTGGATATCATCAATAGAAACACTACGATTATCTATAGCTAAAATATCCATCAGGGCTTCCTTAGCCAGTGCCAGGCTAATCCCACGTCCGGAAAATTGTCCATGGTAAGTTACTTTATTTAAGGCACCTTCCAGTTCTCGTACATTAGATTTTATATTTTGTGCAATATAAAACGCAACTTCATCATCCAAATTCAGGCGATTTTTTATAGCTTTTTGTTTTAATATTGCTACCCGCATTTCGAGTTCCGGCGGTTGTATTTCTACAGTTAGTCCTGAGGCAAAGCGAGATAATAATCTCTCAGGTAGCGCACTAATATTTTTAGGATAAGTATCGCTAGTCATTATAACTTGTTTCCCTTTATCCAGTAAAGTATTAAATGTATAAAAAAATTCTTCCTGGGTTTTAGTTTTATCACCGGCAATAAACTGAATATCATCCATTAACAGTAAGTCTAATGAGTTATAGTATTTTTTTAGCGCTTCAAAACTTTTGCTCATTGAAGCTTTTACTACATCTTCGATATATTCATTAGCATGCAGATAACGAATTTTAGCTTTTGGGTTCTTAGCATGTATAGTATTGCCAATTGCTTGCATCAGATGAGTTTTACCCAGGCCAACCCCGCCGTAAATAGATAAGGGATTATGGCTTTTATTTCCCGGCTCCTGGGTTATATGCATACCAATAGCATAGGCTAATTGGTTGGAATTACCCCTAACCAAAGAATCAAAGCTATAACGTGGGTTTAATTTTGTGGCAAGCTGCAGACTTTCTTGAAGTTCTTTATCTATCTTCTTGCCAGCTTCTTTTGGCCTGGCCGGTACAGTAGTACTAGCTGGGGAGGTCTTTACTTTAGTCTCCCGATCCGGGCTAACTAGTAATTCAGCTATTATACTACCGCCGGTTAATTCGTTGATTATGTTGCTAATTCTGTCCCAATATTTATTCTTGATAAAATCCTGAACCAGGCGGTTATTGGCGCTAATTTGTAATTTGTCGTTATTTAGTTTGGCATTTAACTGTTTAAACCAGGTGTTGTAATCTTGTTCCCCAAATTGGTCTTTAAGTAAAACAAGGCATTGTTGCCAGATTATATCTATTTCAAGCATGATTTTTCCGTAAGTAACCATACTTATTGTCTTTAAATATTAGACGCTGTCATTTCTCATAAATTGCTCTTTATGCAGTATATCTATACAATCTTGCAATTTATTCGTAATTTCATGTCCGGGATCCAAATACTTCAAGTATGTTATTTTTAATTTTAAAACATAATTTTACTATAAAACAAAACCTGCATATAAAAAATATGCAGGCTATTTCTGCCATCCATGCGTAGGTAAGTCATCCACACGAATGTTTGATCTTTATTTGCACAGGAATGGCATAATTTACTTGTCATCCCCAACTAAGTTAGGGATCCGGACTATTTGCCCTTTGTCTCTTTTTTAGGTGTATTACTAGCAGTTTTCGCTGCAGAATTAACTGCATTATTAGCAAATTTGGAGATACTATCGGCCATTTTATTTAAAGTTTCCATTGCCTGGTTAGTACTATTAATCCACTTTTGCATAGCATCAGTGCCAAAGGTTGACTTGGCGGCAGGGTTTATCTTGGATAACTTTTCAGTAGCATCGGCGATGTTTTTTTGTGCGGTATGCATTCCGGATTCAAACATTTTGCTGATTTTGTTTTGGGTTTCGGTAATAATATCAAAAACATTGCGGCAGTTTGATATATTATTCTCTACCGTATTTGTAGCTAACTGATTAACTTTTTTTAGCAATTCGTTGGGGTTAGTAATACTGCTCATTTCTTTAAGGGCATGAGTAGTTTCTTCCAAAAATTTTTTTGATGCATCCAGATTAATTTTAGTTAATTTTTCCATACTGGCAAGGGATGTTTTTAGCACTTCACGAGCTGTTGTCATTGACTCTTCAGATGCCTGAGCAAACTGAGTGTTGGTATTCATTCAAATTCTCCTAATAGATGAATTATGCTATAATATTAGACTTAAGTCTCGGCCAAGATGGCAGACAAGTCAAAAATTATACCATTAAACTTAAAGGTAGGGCAGTATATTTATGCGAAGAAAGAATGAAACGCGGTTGATAAAAAAATACCAAAATCGCCGTTTATACGATACAGCAACAAGCACCTATATTATTTTGGAAGATATCAAACAAATTATTGTTGAAGGTGATATGGTCAAAGTTGTAGATGTTAAGACTAATGCTGATGTGACCCGTAGTGTTTTATTACAGATTATTTTGGAAGAAGAGGTTAATGGTGTTCCGATGTTCTCCAATGATTTTTTGTTTCAAATTATTCGTTTTTATGGTAAGTCATTCCAATCCGCCCTTAGTCCATTTTTAGAGCAGGGTGTTGATTTGTTTAAAAAGATGCAAAAGCAATTTTATGAACAAATTCGCGATTCGTATGGCAAAGAGCGTTTGCCATCAGGAGTTGAATTGTGGCATGAATTTATGGCACAGCAAGGGCCACAATTAGAAGATATGATTAAAGATTACGTGCAAAACAATACCAATACATTTTTAAAGATGCAGGAACGTTTACAAAAGCAAACTGAAAACGTCTTGGGCTATTTGCAATTTCCGTTTAACCTGCAAAATAAGAAGTAAGTTATGTCAGTTCATGTAAAAGAAAATCAGCCCTGCGTCGGTTTTATCTCGCTTGGTTGTCCTAAAGCTTTGGTTGATTCTGAAAATATTTTAACCCAATTAAAAGCTGAAGGTTATACAGTAGTTAATGAATATAGCAATGCTGATGTTGTTATTGTAAATACCTGTGGCTTTATTGATTCTGCAGTTGAAGAATCATTAGGTGCTATTGGTGAGGCATTACAGGAAAATGGTAAAGTTATCGTAACTGGTTGCCTGGGTGCTAAAGATGGCATTATAACTACTAAATATCCTAATGTATTGGGTGTGACTGGGCCGCATGCAACAGCTGAAGTTATGGATATGGTACATCAACATTTACCCAAACCGCATGATCCGTTTACTGATTTGGTTCCGGATGCCGGAGTTAAACTTACGCCCAAACATTATGCCTATCTTAAAATCTCTGAAGGGTGTAATAACACCTGTACTTTTTGTATTATTCCCGACATGCGTGGTAAGCTTGATTCGTACCCGATAGGGGATGTATTAAATCAGGCCGATAAATTGGTAAAAGCCGGGTGTAAAGAATTATTAGTTATTTCTCAGGACACCAGTGCCTATGGCGTTGATATTAAATACCGCACTGGTTTTCATAATGGTCGGCCGGTTAAAACCAAAATGTTGGATTTATGTCAAGAGCTGGGTAAATTAGGAGTATGGGTACGCTTACATTATGTTTATCCTTACCCACATGTAGATGAGATTATCCCGCTAATGGCTGAGGGAAAGATTTTACCGTATCTGGATATCCCGTTTCAGCATGCAAGCCCCAAGATTTTAAAAACCATGAAGCGCCCGGCTAATGTTGGTAATGTTTTGGAGCGGATTAATAAGTGGCGGCAAGTTTGTCCGGATTTGGTAATTAGAAGTACATTTATTGTTGGTTTTCCGGGCGAAACTGAAGAGGACTTTCAGGAACTATTAAGCTTTTTAACTCAGGCGCAGCTGGAAAAGGTAGGCTGCTTTAAGTATTCTGCGGTAGAAGGTGCTAAAGCTAATGAACTAGGCGAGCAAGTTCCCGAAGAAATAAAAGAAGAGCGTTATCATAGATTTATGCAGCATCAGTTAGAAATTAGCCGCAATAAATTAGCGACCCGGGTTGGAAAAACCTATGATGTACTAGTTGATGAAATAAATCGTAAGTATATTATAGGGCGGACCAAATATGATGCACCTGAGATTGATGGTTTAGTGTATATAAAAAATACTGGTTTGAATTCGGTACAAGTAGGCGATATGGTGCAAGCACTTATAACTAGTAGCGATGATTATGATCTGTATGCAAAGTTAGTAAAATAAAATTGTGTATCATCCCCAACTAGATTGGGAATCCAATATAAATTAAAGAATATTTTATAAAAGGAAATAAAATGAAACTGAAAAGCCATTATTTAATTGGTACATTGGTTGTGTTACTATCTTCTACCAATATGGCAGGAGCTTACGAGTTAGGACATTGTACATTTACTCCACCTGCTGATAAAAGGACAGCTTTAATTAAGGCTTTTGGTGATAAAGTGTGCAGTACAGATATCAATAAGCCTTGTGTTTTTTCATGGGTTCAGGGTGTAAATAAAATCCTGACCAATCTTGATAAAAATAAGCTTTTTAATTTGCCTCGTAAGGAATATAAGATAATTTATAGCGATCGTGGAACTCCTAAAGTTGCTATGGAATTACTTGTAATACAAGGAAAGGATAAGGAAGTTGAAGTAAAAGGAAACGAGATATCTTCGATTGAGATTAGTTATATTGATGAAGACGGAGACCACAATATTTTCAGTATTAATCAAGCTGTTCAAATGCCTCATCGATGGTTTGTGAATTTTCCTGAATTAGATCCAAAAATCTCGTTTTCTGTTCTTGACCTTAAATGTAAAGAGGAGCAAATATCAGGGCCTGCTCCGTTTGAACCCAAAAATGTGTCTAATTATAGCTTTACTTTAAGCCATAGCGAGAATGGTTATGTAAGAAGGAGGATTGCATGGGGAGAGGGAAAGGACGGAAAGCTGGAGATCCTGGCAGATTTTTCCACGAGTAAATTGTTACCAGATTATATAGGTGGTTCTATTGCTAGTGGTACTTATAATTTTGGGCTGACAGATACAGATCCAGTTGGTAGAGATCCTGCTGGATATATAATTAAAATTGATGTGAAAAATAACAAAGAAGCAAAGCTTAAATATTGTAAAAAAGCAGGCGGAAAACGCGGAGGGGGCTCGTCTGTAAGTCGCGAAAGATGCGAAATAGCTGCTGGCGATGATGGAAAAACTGAAACAAAAACTGCGGCAGCAGCCATAAGTGAAACTACAGCAGGGGGGGCTAAACCTAGCGAGGCTGGGGATATTTCAAAATCATCAGTTCCATCAGGAGATTTGGATTAATCTGCCATTTCTGATATCAGGTTTTTTGGGCTACTTGGCAAAAAAGCCTTTATAATTATGTACATTAAAAAAACCTGGCTAAAATAAGCTAGGTTTTTTATATTGATTAATTTAGGCAGTCTTTTCAACCTGACCGAAGTCAAGTTCTACTGAAGTATCGCGCCCGAAAATTTGAACATTAACCCGAAGCTTGGTTTTATTATATAAAACTTCTTCAATGCTGGCATTAAAGTCAACAAACGGACCATCAATAACCCGTACTTTTTCACCAACTTCAAACTCAACTTTATGTTTGGCTTTTTCTTTGGTTTGTTTAACCTGGTTTAAAATACTATCTACTTCTTTTTGTGAGATCGGGACTGGTTTAGAATCTTTGGCAACTCCAACGAAGCCAGCTACTTTTGGTGTCTTACGAATTAGTAAACCAAATTCATCATTATAGTCCATATTTACTAAAACGTAGCCTGGGAAAATCTTACGATCCATCTCACGCTTTTTGCCATTTTTAACTTCTTCTACTTTTTCCTTAGGCACTAAGACATTATTTTTTTTCAGATGCTCATCAATTTCTAGCTCATCATTCATGTCTGAGCTGATACCAAAAGCTGCTTTTAATTCATTAGCCTTTGCTGCATTTTTTTCCAATTGGTAAGCAGTAATTTTCTTACTAATATTTGCCGTAATTGTGCTTTGCACCCGATCTTCCATATTGGTTGCTACTTGTACTACATACCATGCAAGAGACATATTAGCTAGCCTTTCCAAGAATTACACTATAAAATAGCCAAGCCAGGGAGCTATCCACTGCCCATAAAAATATAGCCAAAACTATTACAAACAAAAATACGATCCAGGTGAACTGGATTGCTTCTTTACGTGGCGGCCAAACAACTTTGCCTAGTTCACGCCATGACTCTTTTACATAATCATGTAAGCTCAAACCAGTAGTTGATACAAAATAAAATATCACAAACGCCAGAATAATTGAAGCGCTAACAATACCCCATTTTAGCCAGATATTGATCTTTAACGTATAGTATAAACTAATCCCGGCAATAATAATAATAACAGCAAGATAATCAAAAATATGATGATTTTTCTTTACTTCAGCTGTTTTTACAGTAGTATTCATTTTTAATTCTCAAAAATTGTTATCCCTAGGATAACATAAATTGTCATCCCCGGCAATGACCGGGGATCCAAAAATTATAATGGCAGGTCAAGAGGGCTTCGAACCCCCAACCTTCGGTTTTGGAGACCGACACTCTACCAATTGAGCTATTGACCTAATTCTTGTTTAAGCTACATCTTGCATGGCTGTGTCATACGCTAGAAGTCACAATGCTCATGTACTATAGTACATTCCGCTTGTTTTGTTCTAGCTATTTCTTGCCCTGCAAGCGTATCTTAGCAATAATTTCTCTTTTGTTTACTTAGTAATCTTAGAAACAACACCGGCACCTACAGTCCTGCCACCCTCACGAATCGCAAAACGTAAACCATCTTCCATCGCAATCGGTGCTATCA
>JAJFBE010000006.1 GCA_020697255.1 Burkholderiales bacterium
GTTTTAATCCTTAACTTAACTCTTTATACTTAAATCCATCACCCAGTTAAATGGTAACGAATAAAGTCGCTTGACGTCTTGAAATTAACTTAATTATGTCTTATCATAAAAAGGTTATAAATACAAAACACCAAACTATTGCAAGAATATATTTGACTAAACAAACATACCCTCTTTTCTTTGCAATAGCCAGATGCCTCACATTTATTGATTTATTTAACTAACTTTTTAAAGATCTATTTTAGTCCCCCGATTACATACTCCAAGTATTTCACCCGAAAACTTTACCCGCCTTTTAAGCGAGAACCGGATTATACACACGTGTTCACCCGAATGTCAAATTTATTTGTAACTATTTTTAGCCAAGGTCTACTTGCTACCAGATATTTTAGTAAGCTGTGACTCTTCTTTAACAAGTAACTGGTGTGGATAAGTATCTCTTTTATAAGATTTTTTAATTATTTCATATTTATCAGGCGACATATCTTTAGAATTTCCTAAAAATGATGATTAGAAGTTATTTTAGCCTGCTTCTTGAAAAAATACCATACGGAATTTGCGGTAGCAATATTTTTTAGCCGTGACAAAGATAGTTGTGTTATACAATTATTGTATGATACAATGATTACTTAAAATTTAAAATAGGCAATATAAAGTGACAGTTAAACTAGCAATAACAGAGCCAGTAATAAGTGAAATAGAACCAGAGGATAAAAATCTAATTGGCCCACAACTAGCTAAAGTTACCAATCGTCTACGACGTTACCTTGATAATGAAATGAAAATCTTTGACCTATCTAGAACCCAGTGGCAGGTGTTATGCATCCTCAGAAAAACCGGTCCATGTTCACAGCAGGATTTACTTAGCAATTTGGATATAGATGCACCGCATTTAGCCAGGGTTTTAGATAAACTTGAAAATAGACATTATATTAGTCGCGAAAAATTAACTGGTGACCGCCGGGCACTCTTTATAAAAATGACGCCTTTAGCAATGAAACAACTAGTGCCACATTTCACACGTATACATGCAAAAGAACATCATGTATTACTAGAGGGCCTGACCAATCCTGAGATACAGAAACTTAGTAAATTACTAAAAAAATTAGAAAATAATATGAACGTAGCCTTACAAAATACAGTGAAAGAGCAAATAGATGAATAATCTTAATTTAAGCCAAAGAAAAACACAATTAATCACCTGGACTTTACTGGCATTGATACCAATTATTGGCATGGCAGTTGATTTAATCGCACCTGCATTACCTGATATATCTCATGTTTTACATGGCTCTTCGTCAATAGTTCAAAATACTATTTCTCTTTATCTTATTGGTTATGGCTTAGGGAATTTTATAAGTGGGATACTAACAGATGTATTTGGCCGCAGAAAATTACTTCTACTAGGGTTACTAGGATTTATACTGGTAAGTTTAAGTGCTGCAATCATCCCGAATGTCGAAATACTACTCGTAACCAGATTCTTGCAAGGTTTAACGCTAGGAACATTAGCCGTTTCTACGCGAGCAATTTTATCAGATATCCTTGATGCACAAAAATTAGTTGCTCTGGGTGTTATGATCGGTATGATGTGGGGCATCGGCCCGGTTATTGGTCCAATTATCGGGGGATATTTAGAAGAATATTTTGGTTGGGAAGCTGGCTTTTATTTTTTTAGTCTAGTTGGCAGCCTGGGGTTAATTGCTGTATTCTTGATTGTGCCCGAGACATGTATAAATACTCATCCATTAAAAATAAATATTTTAAAACAAAATTTTAGGGAGCTAATTACTCACCACCAATTTATTGGTTTATCAGCTCTTATGGGACTTAATTATTCGTTAATGATCATTTTTAATACGGCAGGCCCCTTTTTAATCCAAAACAGATTTCATTATTCAGCAGTCCAGTTTGGGGATATTGCACTTGCCTTAGGAATTGTTTATGTAATGGGCACATTGGTATGTCGCTATTTGCTCACCAAATATGATGCTAAACAATTACTATTTACCGCAGTATGTATATTTCTAGCAATTGCTATTTTTGCTGTAGGAATAGTATACTTTTTAAGTAATAACATTTTATTTATTACACTTATTAGTGGCATTATGTTTTTTGCTACAGGTTTTATTTTCCCCTTATCAATGGGTAGCGGCATGTCCTTATTTCGTCATATTGCAGGTAGTGCCACAGCAACAATGTATTTAATTAACACGGCAATTACAAGCATATCTGCTGCTTTATTAAGCCTGGTACACATGCAAACGGGCATCCCATTAATATGGACTTATTTATTTCTAACATCTATTTCTGCACTAGTGTACCTGATATTAGTTCGCAAAGCTAACCAGCAGGTACAGAGGTAAATAATTTGTTACGGTAATTCTAATTTGTTACATATTATGTTAAAATAACTTATTCTTTAAATAGGCATTGTGAAAAATTGAAAGTTGTAATAAAGGTTGGCTCTCAGGCGATTATCTCTCCCGAGGGTGTTGTATTTGAAAGCGTAATGGCTGACATTGTTCGCCAAATAATTAATATCCAAAGACAAGGGGTTCAGGTAATTTTGGTAAGCTCTGGTGCTGTTGCACTAGGACGTATTATTGCCAAACAGATTACAAATAAAGTTTATGGAAATAATATTGCTGATAAACAGTTATTGGCTAGTCTCGGACAGCCACGGCTAATGGCAATTTATGCCCGGATTTGCGAAAAATATAAAACCGTACCGGCGCAATTACTGCTAACCAAATATGACTTTCAGACTAAACGTAGTTATACCAATATATTACGCCTACTACAAAAATCAGTATCCCAGCCAAATGTATTAACTATAATTAATGAAAACGACAGTGTAGCAGTTGAAGAATTAATGTTTACTGATAATGATGAATTATCAGGGATTATTGCTGCACAAATTGGAGCAGATAAACTGTTACTTTTAACTAGCATCGATGGTGTTTATGATAAAAATCCGGAAGATGAAGATGCTAAACTAATTTCAGTAATCAATGTAAAGGATAAGATGCCAGAGCTAACTGGTGCAAAAACATTACTTGGGCGCGGAGGTATTTCCAGCAAAGTAGGTACTGCGCGTAAAATGGCGCTTTCAGGAGTTATGACTCATATTGCCAGTGCTACAGAAAAAGATGTTATTATACGTTTAGTTAGTACTAACGAAAATATAGGCAGTAGAATTATTCCGGAACGAAAAAAAGCCGGGCGTAAAAAATTCTTAGCTTTTGGACAAGGTATAGTTACAGCAAAAATCATCATAAATGACTGTTTAGAAAAAATCCTTATTACTGGACAAGACTGCATTAGCATTTTGCCAATCGGAGTAATAAAATTTGAAGGTGACTTTGCTAAAGGTGATTTAATTGAAATTACCAATAGTCATAATAAAAAAATCGGAATTGGGGTTGCCAGATATAATTCCCACAAATTATCTGAATATATTGGCAATAAAAATAAACCGGCATTTATTCATTATGATTATCTGCATATCGAAGTTTAGACTTTTCAATAGTATTAATGGATATTGCAATTTTATTTGATTTGCGATATAATATTGAAACATAAGAGACAACAGCTGCCGCTTTAGATTCTTATTTTTCAGATTAACAAAGAAATATTTAAACTAATATCAATCGGATAATATAATGAGAGTAATTTTATTAGCTGGATTAATTTCAGTAATGGGCCTAATGCAGTATGTATTAGCAACAAATTCTAGTGACATGCCTCCAAAACCAATTTTAGGGTTGGGTCCGGAAGAGTCTTTTCATGCGATTCTCTATGCAGTATATAATGTTGATTCCTCAAAATATGATTACACCTGCGTATCTATGGGTAGTGAGGATTATACTGAACCTGTTGACACAAGTAAATATAAGGCAGTAGGATGTGAGTATCTGAGTATTGGGTTGTTTAAAGATCGTTGGCTTAGCAATAATCTGGATGCAGTGAGTATACAATTTAACACTATGAAAAATACCTATTACGCAATTAAAGCTGTAGCTAAAGGAAATCCGGCACAAGTAGTTTATTCGGATCCACGATATGCCAACTACCCAATTTCTGAAAAACCTCATGCAAAAATTTCATTACAATCATCAAATGCCACGCAAATGATTATAGCGGTGAATGATTATACTCCCAGGTACGATGCATATGGAACCGTATATTCGTGTGTAACCACAAATATGGTTGGTAGTATAGATCCTGCAGACTATACAGACATTAATTGCAACTTAACAAAAATTAAAGATAAATTATCTGTTACTGTGGACCGTGCTAATATCATTAATGGCAGATATTTTGCACTTAAAGTTTCAGGATTTGGCTGGGCACCAGATCCAACTCATAAAGTAAATATGATACCAACTAACATGACTATATTTTCAAATATAATACCTATAACATGTGAAGCACCTATACCTGCCGACTTTAGCAATTTTTTATTAAAGGATGATGTTGATCACCCGAATAACTACCAAATTAGCTTTTTATTTAAAAGTACAAGAACGTCTACTACATCTCCAGTTACTTTTGACTATGCGGACCAACAACCCGATAAATTAGTAACTACAAAGCTTCCTGATAACTCCTACAATATCACAGATCATTTAATTTCAAAGAATGATCCAAATACGTCTTACCTTTATAAAGTGTACAATAAATGCGAGAATGATCAATTATCCAAATCTGCATGTGAAATTGTATTTAACCGTGATACGGGCAAGCCTGTAAGTATATGTGGAATAAAACAGTAAGTTAAGTGTGTTATAATAATGCCCCTTATAGATTCAGGTAATTAACTTCACGAAAGCATTGTATATGAAAAAAGTATTTATAAATATTCCCTGCATTACAATAATTGCAGGATGCGCATCACCAGGGCTTAGCCCACATGCCGCTAAAGTGTAAGTGTCATATAAAAACTAAGTAGCATGAAAAAAAAGCCCGAAAAACTGTATAACCTTCTGACTAAAGATGAAGCACTTACTCTTCTAGAGCAGGAATCATTTAAAAGAAAAACCATTTCTTTCTATAAATACTTCCCAATTGATGACCCTAAATCTATGCGGGATGATATGTATAAACAATTATTTAGCCTAAAAGTATTTGGCAGAATTTATCTGGCACATGAAGGTATCAATGCACAAATTAGTGTTCCTGAAAATAATTTTGAAGCATTTCGCGATTATTTATACTCATTTTCTCCTTTAAATGGTATTCGCTTAAATATTGCTGTAGATGATGATGGAAAATCATTTTGGGTACTAAAAATTAAGGTACGGGAAAAAATCGTTGCGGATGGAATTAATGATCCGGATTTTAGTATGGAAAATCTTGGGTCGTATGTTAATGCAGAAGAATTTAACAAATTGGCAGAAGACCCGGAAACTGTATTAATTGATATGCGCAATCATTATGAATACGAAATCGGGCATTTTGAAAATGCTATAGAAATTCCAAGTGAAACTTTCCGTGAACAACTACCAATGGCAGTTGAAATAATGAAAGACAAAAAAGATAAAAACATCATCATGTACTGCACCGGCGGGATCCGCTGTGAAAAAGCCAGCGCCTGGATGCTACATAATGGCTTTAAAAAGGTCTATCACCTTGAAGGCGGAATAATAAATTATGCCAATATAGTTAAGGAAAAGCACCTGCCAAATAAATTTATCGGTAAAAACTTTGTTTTTGATGGACGGCTTGGTGAACAAATAGATACAACCATCATATCTAAATGTCATCAATGTGGTAAACCTGCTGACACACATGTTAATTGTTCCAATGAAGGTTGCCATTTGTTATTTATTCAATGTGAGCAATGTAGGGCTGATTTTGCAGGCTGCTGCAGTGATGAATGTCAAAATATAATACATCTGCCTGATGAAGAACGTAAAAAACTTAGAAGTGGTATAAATAACGGGGCAAAAGTCTTTAATAAAAGCAAAGCTAAATTAAGTCCGAAAAAACCGGCTTAATATGGCAAAAGAGTATTATGCCCAAATAAGTTGGAAGGATGATAAGACACCGCAATCCACCTTATTTGATGATGTGTATTATTCTATAGCCTCAGGCCCGGAAGAGAGTAACTATGTTTTTATTCAGCATAATAACCTTATAGAGCGGTTTTCTAAATTACAGAATAATGATATATTCATTATTGGTGAAACTGGATTTGGCAGCGGACTTAATTTTTTAAATGTGCTAAATATATGGCAAAACACTGTTACTTCACAAGCAAAGTTATTTTTTATAAGCTTTGAAAAATATCCACTCTCTCCTACTGATTTAAAAAAAATAAATTTCGACCTACCAAATTTTGAAGAATTAGAAAAACAATACTACTTACCACTACCGGCAACTCATCGCTTAAGCTTTTCCTATAATGTATACCTAAATTTGGTAATTGGTGATGTTAATGAAACACTAAAAGAGCAGCATTTTCTGGCAGATGCATGGTTTTTGGACGGCTTTACCCCAACTCGTAATAATGATATGTGGAATGAAGGCGTTTTTTTACAGATTGCAAGGCTTTGCAAACCAAATGCTACGTTTGCTACCTTTACCGCCAATTCTATAGTTAGAAAAAACTTACAACATATTGGTTTTCATGTCATAAAAGATAAAGGTTTTAGTAAAAGAGAAATGCTCTATGGTTATTTGCCTGATCACTCATCTGGAAAAGAAATTTTATCGGCAGCAAGTAAGCTTGATCCCCGATCAAAGTCGGGGATGACATTACAAAAGCCGGAGATGACATACCAGAAGCCCTGGTTTGCCAGATATACTAATACTAACAATGATTCACATATCATTATTATAGGTGGTGGCATAAGTGGTGCAGCAACTGCATATAGTTTAGCCAGGCGTGGCTACAAAGTGACACTGTACGAGCAAAGTAAACAATTAGCTGCTGGTGCCAGCGGTAATTACCAGGCCATACTTTATAATAACTTTTCTGTATACCATCATCCTATACAAGAACTTAGTTATAGTGGTTACCGTTATAGTCATCATCTTATAAATTCGCTTTTAAACAGTGATGCCAGTGAATATGCTAACTGTGGCTTAATTCAACTAGGTTTTAATGATAAGGAAATTAAATCCCAGCTTGAACTAATTAAATCTAATATTCCAGATGATTTTTGCTATTTAGTGGGTAAATCTGAAATAGAACGAATTACAGGTACAAACGTGAATTATGATCAGGGTCTATATTTTCCTTATGGTTTATGGTTAAACCCGCAAGCATTAGTTAATAAATTGGTTGATTTACCTAATATCAAAGTAGTTTTAGAATGCAAAATTGATGAAATCATACAACGAGGTGATTACTGGCAACTAGTTACAAATGGCAAAATACTGGATAGTGCGGCTAATTTAATACTATGTAATGCTGATAGTTGTGATAAATTTAATGTTACTAAAAACCTTGATTTACGTAAAACACGTGGACAAATTACTATTGTAAAAGATAATGGGAATGACAGGCAACGGACAATTCTTTGTGGTTCTGGCTATATAATCCCAAAATGCCTTGGTAGATATACTATCGGGGCTACTTTTAGTCAGAAAGAAATTCATACGGGTATAACAGTAGAAGATAATATACAAAATATAGAGGCGGCTTGCTTGATTTCAGATTCATTTGAACAAATTAATCCAGATAACCTGGCAGCCCAGGCAGCGATAAGAGCAGCTGCATTTGATTACCTGCCTTTAGTTGGGCCGTTAGCTAATTATGAACAGTTTACAAGCACCTATGCCAAATTGGCAAAAGATAAAAATCTTTATTTCAAGGATGAATGCCCTTATTATAAAGGATTATATTTAAATGTTGCCCACGGGTCTAAGGGGATGTTGACAGCTCCGTTTTCTGGCGAAATTATTGCTGATTATATTGATAACAGCCCCATGCCATGTTCTGAAAAACTGCGAGTATCATTACATCCAAACCGCCTATATATAAGAGAGTTAGTAAAAGGTTTATGAAAACTCAGCAATCTTTTTTAGCACCTCAATTTCTCCCCATTGTAAATAAATTGCCAGATAAAATACTGTACTTATTGTCCAATTAAAGTTTACCTCATTTCAAAACGATCTACCATACTGAATTTCCTGTAATGCTCCTTCAAAGAAATAAAACCATGTTATAATTACATTAACAAAATAAAATTTAAAGGCAGGTAATAATATGTCAACAGCAGCATTAAAATTGTATGATCAAGACTTTTATGCCTGGACACAAGAGCAGGCAAAATTAATAAAAATAAAAGCCTTTGAAAAGCTTGATATGGCTAATTTGTTAGAAGAGGTTGAAAGCATGGGTAAACATGAAAAACGTGAACTGGCAAACCGTTTAATAGTGTTACTTATGCATTTATTAAAGTGGAAATATCAACCAGCCAGACAATGCAAAAGCTGGAAGCTAACGATAAAAGAACAAAGAAATGAATTGAAATATCATTTAAAAGAAAATCCAAGTTTAACTAATCCAGATACCTTTGGGGAAGCCGTTGCTCATGCGTATTCTGTTGCCATCTTAAAAGCTGCAGAAGAAAGAAATCTGGATGAAGATATGTTTCCACAAACTTGCGAATGGACAATAAACCAACTTTTAGATGATGATTTTTTACCCAGATAAGTGCATCTTACGGTACTTTTATTAACCTTCGCTTTTAATAGCAATCATTCGGAGACGTACGTAGTCAGCTAACCAGATACCATCTTTTAGTAGCATCAGTTTTGCCAGATCTTCAGCATATAGGAAAAAATCTTCAAGCTTATCTAAATTAACCTGTTTTAATAAATCACCTCTAAACATTTTAATCCAATTTCGTAAACCATCTTTGCCATCTAAAACGGTTGGCCTGGAAAATAACCTGGCATATGTAACATCAAAACCGCCATTATCCAATAATCCTGAATATTCGGCAATACCCGGATAATAATTAAGCAGTTTGGTATTTTTTACTCCAAAGTGTTTTGCACTTGTGTCAATTACATGTAGTAAATTACTAATATTACCCTTGCCGCCCATTTCAAACACAAACCTGCCACCAGGCTTTAAGGCTTTATTGACTGAATGGATAACCTTTTGCGGTTCCATCATCCAATGCAAGGCCGCGTTGGAAAATACCGCATCAAATGAATCCCCTAAATTAAAATCTTGCCCATTGGCACAAATAAATTGGGTTGATGGATAATTTTTTTTGGCTTCACTAATCATTGACTCGCTACTATCTATACCAATTACTTTTGCATTTCTAAGCGCGATTTCGTTGGTTAATGCACCAGTTCCACAGCCTAAGTCCAGAATTAATTCCCCTGCTTTTGGCTCTAATAGCTGTAGTATATCTTTACCGTATTCAGTAACAAAACCATGCTTAGTATCATATAATTTGGAATTCCAATTCTGCATATTAAACCCCTTATAAAATCACTCTTCAGCAGTAGGTCTATATAACTCACGAAAATATTTTATAGTATTATCATCATGTGGAAAATATTGTGTTTTACCTTCAATTGTAACTTCACATAAAAGATTCGTGCCTTCCCATATAGCACGATTAACCCCCATAAATGAAACTATTATTTTGCTGACATTATTATTAGCATCCAAATTTCTCTCAAATTCATAATATATTCCTTTAAGCGGATATGTCCCGGAAAACTTTAATTCAAAATTTTCAATAAGAACATTTTCTGCCGAATTAAACTTATAATTCTTGCCTGCTGAAACACCAGCAAGATTTGTGGTTACATTACCGTCAGCATCTACCAGCCATCGAAAACGAAAAGCGGTATATTTATTTTGAGTGTAAGCCATTACAATACTTTCATCAGTTGTAACCCGGCAATAGCCTTCTTCAATTGGAAAGGCAACAGCCATGCCTAAAAATAACGACAAAAATAAGCCAAGCATACAATTTCTGTGCTTATATATTTTCATAATGATTTCCCCCGATAATCAACCTTATTCTAATTTTTGCGATACTAATGCAGTAATATACGCTAATTTTGAAATATTAAGATACAAGATTTATGTATAAATACTTAATTTTCTTATTATACACAATGTGCTTGATTTATTGGCTAAATTATTGAAAAAATGCGATAGACTTTATCAAGCTGGCATGTTAAAATTAATTCCTTATATAAACACACACATTAAGGACACTTATTCATGCTTTTACCTATTCACGTTCGCTTGTCAAAACTATTAAATATTAAAGAAAACCAGATACAAAGTACCATCACCTTACTTGATGATGGCGCGACAGTTCCATTTATCGCCCGTTATCGTAAAGAAGTAACCGGTGGGCTTGATGATACCCAACTACGTAACCTGGTAGAAAAACTAACCTATATGCGTGAACTGGATGACAGGCGTGAAACTATTTTAAACTCGATTAGGGAACAGGACAAATTAACACCTGAACTCGAAGCACTGATTTTAGCGGCTGATAATAAAACGACACTGGAAGATTTATATCTACCGTATAAGCCTAAGCGCCGTACCCGTGCGCAAATTGCCCGGGAAGCAGGTCTGGAACCGCTGGCTCTTGATTTAGTGAATAATCAAAATTTAGACCCTGGAGTTGAAGCGCTTAAATATATAAATCCGGAACAAAATATAGCCGATGCTAAAAGTGCCCTTGATGGCGCCAGATATATTTTAATTGAACTATTTGCTGAAAATGCTGAGGTATTAGCCGGAATTCGTGATCTTTTAAACAAAGAGGCAACTCTTACTTCTAAAGTAATTGAAGGTAAAGAAGTAGACGGACAAAAATTTAGCGACTATTTTGCTTATTCAGAAAGCATAAAAACTATACCTTCACATCGTGCATTGGCTGCATTTAGGGGTAGCAATGAAGGTATTCTCACCATAGGTATTGATTACCCGGGTAAGGAAGATACTCCGCGCGGTGAACTAAATCGTTATGAACAAATTATAGTGGATTTTTTTGAACTTAATACTAATGCTACTGCAGGGAAATGGTTAATTGATACTGCAAAATTATGCTTTAAGGCCAAAATATTCCTATCAATGGAAAATGAATTACTGTCTAATATTCGTGAGCGTGCCGAAGATGAAGCAATTAAAGTATTTGCCACTAATTTGAATAATTTATTACTTGCAGCTCCAGCTGGTGGTAAAACCACTATTGGCCTGGATCCGGGTATTCGCACTGGTGTTAAGGTAGCAGTAATTGATTCAACTACAAAGGTATTAGAAACAACGACAATTTATCCATTCCAACCGCACAACCGCTATACTGAATCTATAGCAACCATTGCTATGCTTGCTGAAAAATATCATGCAGATTTAATCAGCATCGGTAATGGTACCGCCTCACGCGAAACAGAAAAATTAGTACGTGATATGCTAAAAACTCATACAAACCTTGCTGTTACCCCAGTTATTGTATCTGAAGCCGGAGCATCAGTTTACTCTGCATCAGAATATGCTGCCAAAGAATTTCCGGATATGGATGTAAGCCTTCGCGGTGCTGTTTCAATTGCCAGAAGGCTACAAGACCCACTGGCTGAACTGGTAAAAATTGATCCCAAATCAATTGGTGTTGGCCAATATCAACATGATGTAAACCAGAATAAATTAGCCGGAACATTAAGCAACGTGGTTGAAGATTGTGTAAATAAAGTTGGGGTTGATGTAAATACTGCTTCTATTCCCCTGCTTGCCAGTGTGTCTGGTTTAAATAGCATTATTGCTAGTAATATTGTTAGTTATCGGGATAGCAACGGAACATTTAAAAGTCGCAATGATTTAAAAAAAGTACCCCGCCTTGGTGATAAAACTTTTGAACAATGCGCCGGATTTTTACGCATTCATGATGGCAAAAATCCATTGGATAATTCGGCAGTACACCCGGAAAGTTACCTATTAGTAAACTTGCTTGCAGAGAAACTTGGCGTCAGCGTAACAGATCTAATTGCTAATAGTTCTCTTTTAAAACAAATCAAACCTAGAGAATTTGTTAATGAGCTTTATGGCTTACCAACAATTACCGATGTAGTAGCTGAACTTGAAAAACCTGGTCGTGACCCACGTGGTGAATTTAAAACAGCAGCCTTTAAAGAAGGAGTGAACGAAGTTAGTGACCTGCAAATTGGTATGCAACTGGAAGGAATTGTGACCAATGTAACCAACTTTGGGGCTTTTGTAGATATTGGTGTACACCAAGACGGACTAGTCCATATATCAGAGATTGCCAATCATTTTGTGGCAAACCCGGCTGATGTAGTTAAAACCGGGCAAATTGTTAAAGTGCGGGTTATGGAGGTTGATGCAAAAAGAAAACGTATTGCCCTATCCATGAAAAGCGAGCAACGTGCTACACCGGCAGCAAGTAATAAACCCAAAGTAAATAATCATCCAGCTACTACCTCTGCCGGGGGCGCCATGGCGGATGCTTTAGCCAAATTGAGACGATAAATATATGCAAAGTTATAACAGTAGTCTATTAGGCAAGATCCGCCGGCATATAAAAAATGGCGGCGTTATTGCCTACCCAACTGAGTCATGCTATGGATTTGGCTGTGATCCATTTAATTATAAGGCAATTAAACAGATACTCAAAATTAAAAGACGGGATAAGGCTAAAGGACTAATAATTATTGCAGCTAGCGTAGATCAGCTAAACCAGTTAATTGCACCAATTAGCGCAAATGATAAAAATAAATTAAAAGAGTATTGGCCGGGATTTTATAGCCTGCTAATGCCAACAACGGATAAAACCTTGTCCATACTTGGCGGCAAACATAAAACCCTGGCAGTTAGGGTAAGTAAACACGATTTAGTTAGGCAAATATGCAGCTTTATAAATATGCCTATAGTTTCTACCTCGGCTAATTATTCAGGGCATAAGTCAATTAAAACATATCGTGAATGTGTTAAGCAATTTGGCAAGAAAGTTCTGGTACTACCAGGTAATACTAATTTTGCCAAAAAACCATCTACCATTATTGACTGGAAAACAGGTAAAACCCTTCGTTAGGCTAGTCAAGCTCTAGTTATGATCTAGCTAATTTATTTTTTGCTGGCTAATTAATTTTGCCTGAAGCTGCAGTCCTAAAACTGCAGCTATTTACGGTCGCGTATGTTATCAGGTATTATAGCGGCCAGGTTTATCTCATCATAATAATACTTTAGTGACAGCTTACATAATATGTAAGCTTAATGTATTGTCTTTGTTGATTGATATAAGCTAGCATCACAAACTGACGCTGCCTGTCCATTCTTATATACTCTTATTACACAATATTTGGGCTCAGATTTTTCAGATGTTTCTCCATGCTCACAAATATTATATGCTTTATAATCAAAGTATCCTGGATTGCTTGGTGTATTTACAACATTATCTGTTATAAGTGATACATTTGGATTTGTCTGGCCTACTTTTACTGTATCATCAAAATCCCTAAGCTCTATAAAAGTATTTGAAGTTCGCGTATTTTTATTGAATTTTACTACAGCGACAGGGGCATTACCAGATATGTAGTAAGCCCTATTAAAATCGGCTGCTACAGGAGCCTTACACTCGGGTAGAGGAGAACAAAAAGTACCAAAAGCAGAATCATTAGTATTTGCATACGTACATCTATTTGCAATCTCATCCTTCAATAATACCGCATTTGAAAATCTAACAGCATTACCTTTTGTGGCTTTAATTGCAAAGTAATTACCATTTAAATTAAATGGTGCAGTAAAGGTCATAGACTTGTTATTTATTTTGAATAAACCACATTCTTCTGCCGGGATAACTCTTGCTAACTTGCCTTTTATCTCTTCTTCACTAGCGGCATCTACACAACTATATGTGACTGCAGCATCATCAACATTACTTACTTTTCCAGATGTAGACTTACTATCAGAGAAGGTTATCTTTAAATCTGGTGTAGGTATATTAATTTTAAAGAGTAGGCTATTTGAATACCTTATCTCATTAGTATCAACATTGGTTTCTTTAATTGCCAAGTATTTTCCTTCGATTAAATTCTTGTCCGCTACTGAGAAAGACCAATCTCCATTACTAATTTTATTTATATTACACACAGTATCTTCATAATTAGCAGTATTAAGCTCAATCGATGCTCCATCGGGACTTTCTCCAGAGGTAGATACGCAGCTATAGTTGAAATTTCCAGATCTGGTATTTTTTATATTACCTGATATGAAAGGCATATTACTAGTAGAAGTATTTTCGATCTGTAAAGGGGGAATTACTGGAGGCGTCAAATCCATATATTTGCCTAAAAGTATATCACCTGAATAGACTATATAGGGGTTATTACGAGACTGAGACATAGAAGAATCTTTATTTACATACTGCCACAGTTTTGACATAGACAATCTTTCAGCTTTAATTCTAATATTTTTTTCAGCTAATGAGCGATACGCTTTAAAATATACGGCCGTACCTGATGACATGGGAGTGTCTGCTAATGAGCATTCATTGGCCTCAGCTTTTATATATATATTAGTCCCGGGCACTAATATTTCACAACGATAACTAACCGGCGCTCCAGTTGCAGTAATATCAGTTACTTTAATTAATTTAAACTGAGCATTCTCAGAAATAATTTCTGCTGCTGGTTTGGTAATATATGCATCATACTCCTGTTGTACCCTGTTATTTAAATTCATGCATTTATCACCGACATAGCTTGAGAGAAAATCAGTTTTACTACTGTCTAATTTTTTGCGGGCAAGCTCTTCGGTACTATCAATAGCGAAAAGCGACTTAGCAACCACATCAAAATATGTATACTGGTAATTATTGCTATTATTAACGTAATTAAGAGTATAGTCACTATCATATCGCACAGGTCCTAAATAACCCTCATTCCAGCAAACCCAGTCCGAAGAAGAGAAATTTTGCGTAATGACAGCATATTTTCGTTTGTCAATACCACTTCTGTCAAGACCACTATTCACAGCACCACAATTATTCCACAAAGTTTTATTTGCTAATATGAGATTTTGAAAATTTGCCCGTGCGATTCCCAGTGCCGTACCATCCTTATCGATGCTACTTTGATAACCAAAGCCAGACTTAGCTACATACCTACGCTTTTCAGGACCTTCTAGAACCTTATTATCACTTCTACAAGCCATAAAAACAAAGCTGAAATTTTTTGGCGGGTAGTTCTCCTTAGTCACATATTCTAACTGATCTACAGCAAATACTAGAGGGGAGGCAGCACAGGAAATTAATCCTAGAATATAAATTATTTTTTTCATTATGTTACCTTAAAAAAGTTCCCTTATTCATTTGCTTAGAAATTATACGTTAATTATACACTAAGTGAACTAAAAATAGCAATACACTAGTGTCAAAGCTTGCAGTACCAATTATAGATTGGAAGAGTGGTCGGGTTATTCGTTAGAATTCTTGTTCCGCATAAAATTCTTGGCTGTATACCATAATGTTGTATATAATAAACAATATATACCTAACATCCAAGCTACGATGTATCCCAAATGCTTTATAGAAAGCAGAAGCTTCCTATGACATATTTCCTATATTGTTATTTAATGATTTTACACATTTGTGGTATATCATCTTTAGCATAAAGATGTGCTGTTCCAATATTTACAATCTCATTTAAGTTTAAAGATGCACCGCTAGTATGCTCTGAATCTGAATCTAAATCCAGCAAGCATGGAAAAGATTTGCTGGTACCATCGCCTTCAAAGTTTAATTCCGCAACGGCAAAGTTTTGAGGTACATTGTGCTCATTATAGTCTGATACAAGCCCCTTAAATGTCAAAGACCAATCATAAATTTTTATATCGCTATCCCCCGGATATGGTGTTTTAGGGGTGAGCCCAATATTAATGCCATCGGCTCTGGCAGAACCAGTGAGTTTATTGATATAGTAGCAATTTTCCCTTTTATCAGCATAATTTACATTCTGATTATAGCCTGTACTTGCAGCAGTCATTAGTACCTGCGTATTTGTTTTTAGCCATTTTAAATTAACCCCTATAACTGCTGGATCTGATTTACTGTTATATCTATCAAATGGGATATAATTTATTGCCAATATAAATTCTTTATCTTTATTATCTGCATAAAAATTATTAATTCCGGTACGATAGGCAAAACGTTTATCATAAACCGATTTACCAGAACAATATGCCAGAGTACGAACAGTATTCCCGATAGGACTAGCCTCAACTGTACTTATGCATAATAAAATAATTAAAATGCCAAGTAAATAGTCTTTTAGATTAGATGATTTCATTTTTTTCCTTAAAAAATATTTTTTTAAAGCATAACTAAATAAAATTATATTTATTTGAAATAATTTATAACTTTACTGTTATTATCACCTAATTTAAAGATAGCAGCAATACGGAGTTTCCGTAGTGGGGCCCATTTCAATATACTAATTAAACTTTACTGCTTTGCCAACAAGAACATCACGATCAGAACTTAGTATGCCTTCCAGTTCTTTAATATGTGCCCGTACCTGCGAGACATAATCCCCATCATCCAACCTTTGACCGCCAAACTCTTTATACATCCGGATTAGTTCGTCTTCATCAATTTTTTTAAATTTTTTTGCTGAAGACAGCGCCATCTCTTCATTTATACCAAGCTCTCTTAATGCATCTGTTGCCATATGTAATGCACTATCAAATGTCTCCCGATATACATGCTCAAACTTAACACCGTTTTTTAACCCATCATATACATCAGTCCGGCTACGTACCCTAAGCAAAATCTTTATATCCGGATATGCCTGTTTAACTATAGCAACAATATTAACTGCAACCTCTGTGTTATCTATAGCCACCACTAAAATCTTTGCATGCCTTAAACCAGCCTGGTTTAATAATTCAAGCCGCTGCCCATCACCATAAAATACCTTAAATCCAAACTTGCGTACCGACTCAACCTGGTTAGCATCAATATCCAATACCGTTGTACCAATTCCGTTAGCTAGCATAAGCCTGGCAACGACCTGGCCAAAACGCCCAAATCCTGCAATTAGAACTGGATTATTTTGTTCTACCACATCCGGTTCACCCTCTACAAAACCTGCAATAAACCTTGGTTCCAGGACTTTTTCATAAAAGAGCATTATTAATGGTGTTAACAGCATTGACAACGCAACAACAGCAACCAACTCTTTAACTAAAACAGCCGGTAAAATTTGCTCCTTAAGCGCATAGGAAAGTAATACAAAACAAAATTCACCACCTTGTGCCAATGTCATGGCAATTAACAAATTATCTCTTAATTTACACTGAAAAAAGTTGCCTAAAATATACATTACACAAAATTTAACAGCCACCAATAGTGCTACCATCATCAAGATTATGAGTATGTGCTCTGTAATTAATGCAAAATTTATTGTACTGCCTACTGACATAAAAAACAAGCCTAAAAGCAGCCCTTTAAATGGCTCAATATCTGCTTCCAATTCATGCCTGTATTCACTCTCAGCCAATACCACACCAGCTAAAAATGCCCCTAAAGCCGGAGATAAACCAACAAATTCCATAGCAAGCGCAATTCCGATTACCAATAATAACGCCAATGCTGTAAATGCTTCGTGTAACTTGCTATTAGCAATAAAGCGAAAAACTGGACGAAATAAAAATTTACCTGCAAAAATTATTGTACCAAGTAATAATAAAATTAATCCAGCCTGTATCCAGCCCGGCAAAGAATGATGATCTATTTTTGTAGCAGAAGCCCCCAAAAGCGGGAATATTGCCAACATCGGGATAATCGCAATATCCTGAAATAATAATACCGCAAAAATTGTACTACCGGCTTCGAGTTTAATCCAACCTTTTTCATTTAATAACTGCAAGACTATCGCTGTTGATGAAGATGTAAAAACTATCCCGATGGTAAAGGCCTGGGCCCAGGAGAGCTTAAAAAATTTGGCAATTAGGGTAATAACCAGAGCGGTTATTATCACTTGTAAACCACCGGTTAATAAAAGCGGTTTACGTAGATTCCATAACATGGCCGGACGAAGTTCAAGGCCGACTAAAAATAACATCATGACTACACCAAATTCGGCAACCTGCATAACGCCGTCACTGCCACCTACTAAACCTAATACGTATGGACCAATGATAATACCTGCAAGTAAGTAGCCTAGCACCGAACCAAAGCCAATCCGTTTAGCAATTGGTACTGTAATAACCGTTGCCAGCAGGTAGATAAATGCCTGAGTGAATATATTGGTATATGTCATTTATAGCATCTCGCAATAATAGAGCATGGATTCCCGCCTCCCAGACATATCTGTCCCAGACACGTGTGTTTGCGGGAATGACTTAGGCTGGTAATAATTTATTATTTAATGCTGTCAAAACCAGTGTATGCTCTTAATACTTCAGGAATAGTGATAGATCCATCTGCATTTTGATAGTTTTCAAGTACCGCAACTAAAGTACGCCCAACGGCTAAACCAGAACCATTTAAGGTATGTACCAGTTCATTTTTACCGGCAGCATTTTTATAACGGGCCTGCATACGCCTAGCCTGATAATCTGTCATATTTGAACATGAAGAAATTTCGCGATAGGTATTTTGTGATGGGAGCCATACTTCCAGATCATAAGTTTTTGCTGCAGAAAAACTGGTATCTCCGCTACATAGAGTTACTACTCGATACGGAAGGCCTAGTTTTTGCAAAATATTTTCTGCATGTTTGGTCATTTCCTCAAGGGCAGCAAAAGATTTATCTGCTGTGACAATTTGTACCATCTCAACTTTATCAAACTGATGCATCCTGATCATCCCCCGGGTATCCCTGCCATAGCTACCAGCTTCACTTCTAAAACATGGCGAATGCGCGGTAAATTTTAGTGGCAGTTCCTGCTCTTTTAAGATTTTGTCCGCAACAATATTTGTAATTGGCACTTCTGCTGTTGGGATAAGGTACATTGCTTCGTTACCACGTTTTAATTTAAATAAATCATCTTCAAATTTTGGTAATTGCCCAGTACCAAATAATGCCTTTGAATTTACCATATATGGTACGTATACTTCTGTATATCCATGTTCACTAGTATGTATATCTAGCATGAATTGTGCTAAAGAACGATGAAGCTTTGCAATTTGATTCTTTAATACCACAAAGCGGCTACCAGACATATTGCTTGCAGTCTCAAAATCAAGCTGGGTGTCTAATTTTAAACCTAAATCAACATGATCTTTAACCTGAAAATCAAAATCACGCGGCACCCCTACCCTACGAACTTCAACATTTGCTGTTTCATCCTTACCTTCGGGTACTGACTCATCAAGAAGATTAGGGATGCCATATAAAAATTCATTAATTTCAGTTTGTAAAGTATTAAACTCAGATTCAGCATTTTTTAGTTCATCACCTAAATTGGCTACTTGTTTCAAAATTTCTGAAGCATTTTCACCTTTGGACTTTAGTATACCAATTTGTTTTGAAGTGCTATTACGTTTAGCCTGCAGTTCCTCCATCTTAACCTGAATACTTTTACGTTTAGCCTCTAACTGGCCAAAATGTGCTGTATCTAGATTTATTTTTTTTTGTAGAACATTTGCCGCAACTTTTTCAATATCATTTCTTAATAAATTTATATCTAACATAGTATTTTCCTAACTAAGACATATATAACAACGTATTTTAACATGAATTATCGTATAATTGTGCCGTTGACATACTATTAGGGGTCAAAAGTATTTTTATAAAAAAGAAAGGCTGAAGTTATACCTGTAAAAAATGATATAAATTAGGCAGTTAAGGTGGGGAAATTCGCACCGGGAGTGTGGGGATTTTAGACCGAGTTTAACTGTATGTACTCTGACGTATGAAAATACAAACTAGGTATGATAAATGTTTGTATTTTTAGACGAATTTTTATACAAAATATGAGATATTTTAGTAAATTTGACTATATGAATGCCATAGAGGTTATTAGATTACGCAAAATTTAGCAAGTTGGCACCTTTTGGAGAATTGCTGTTTATGCTTTCTAAACTTGCAATTCCCTTTATATAATCGCGTTTTGAAGAATTAGTCTTTTTTAAGATCATGGTTTTCTATTACTGCCTCTCCAGTGTGCATTACTACCATAGATCCATTTAAATCACGTTCTTTATCCAATTTTACAATATCAGGACTCCAACTTCCCCTAGTACGCCCTTCCCATGGAAGTTTAATATTTGGGGTACACAACACTTGAAACATCTTATCTCCGATCTTTAACAGCCATGGAACTGTTAGTTTTTTCTCAATATTGGGTATTAAAGTATCCTCATAATAAAGATTTTCTTTTGTAACCTTTAAAGAAGCTTGTAACGAGTCTTTAAGACCTGAAATATGTCTCTCAGCTGTATTTCTTTTCTCCCTAATGCTTTGGCCAATTGTAAGTTCAACTTCTGGGAAATTTTTCTCTTTCTTAGAATCGTCTTTATCTGGATAGGTGCTTAAGTCGATTATTAAACCATTTAGGAAATCCCCATTATTTTGATGAGGAACTACTTTTATTCGTTGCCATGTATGTTCGTGAGATCCATCAAATAGATTAAGTTCAGCATTTGGATTTTTTGTAAATGGTGCGCTCATTTTACTTGTATCAGTGGGTTGATGTATTGTTATATAACCTTTTTCATTATATTTTTCCCATTTAATCCAAAAACCAGGATACTCTTTTTCATTAGCACAAGATCCACCCTGTTCTGGCACAGTTAGGCTACTATATTTAGGAAGTGGTACATCGTTTTCTAATTTTACAGGTAGAGAAAATTCGTCTTCTTTATTAAATTTAAACTCGGTTAGTCTATTGTTACTGATATTACATATAAAATCCGAAGATGGTCTATAATCATACTTTTCCATACTTTGCGGATTTCCTTTCGACACTGTTGCCCGTGTATGCTGCTCCTGAATACCATATTTAATAGTAGCTCTACCAGTCTTGCGATCCATGAAAAACTCCCATGGTACTAATTTCCTCCCAGATATATCTTACCCATCTATTAGTAAAGTCCCAAAACCACCTTCGAGAGGTATATTTTGAAAGATAGCCTTAGCACCATAAGTTGTATCACCAGACCATTTCCCATTGTCTGATAATTTTATTTTATACCAAAAGGTTGGAATTTGCTGGTTAGCTGGGTAATGAGTCGCTTGCAATTCCTCGTCTTTAGTAACTTGCTTGGAATCATCTAACTTACTGGGATCATAACTAATAAACTTACCATTAGCCCCCTTAGCTATACTAATATGGGAATAACTAAAGAAATCACCATTTAACAGCTGAAATATATCCTTAGGATAACAAAAACCCTCCTCATCTCCATAAGCCTGAAACATATTTATGATTAAGTATAAAGCTGAAGATAGTTTTAACATATTGAATATTATATTTTTTTCTATTTGAATTACTTTATTATTAGATTTCTTAATATAACAGCGGTATTTACCATAATTATACTTAAGACATGGCATTAAAGGGGAAAATTATACCATGTGTATCGCCCATTGTCAAATGAGCTGCCAGGGTCAAAATGGGTGTGATTTTTTCTGAGAGTTGCAGCAGCTTATGCTGCAACTCTCAGAAAAAATCACACCCAACAACTATTTAAATTTGCTTTTTGCAATAAGAAATGTTACACTAACAATGATCTTAAAAATGTTTATAATCCTATGTCATATAAAAAAGAGGAAATTTATTATGCCAGCTAATCGTTCTAATCAATCCAAGAAATTATCTCAAATCCTTTTAGCCACACTAATGTTTGGCTCTGTGTCTTCTTATGCAGCGGGCAGTCCTGATGAAAATGGAGTAAAAACAATAGAACCTGTTCCGAATACCTTTGCCAGTTCAGATACCTCAAATAACGAAGGAAAAGAGGGAATGGCATGGCGTGAAAGGGAAGATGTAGCAGTCAAAGGTGAAGGGGCAGCAACATCGTCTGACAAAAAACCTACAGTTTTGTTTGTTTGTGGTGGTAACACCGGGAGAAGCTTTGCTGCAGAAAAGATTGCTTTCTTTAAATACTATAAATACATGAATACATTTTCTCGCGGTTCTGGCATAAACCCTGATGATAGTGTAACACCTGAAGAACCTATGATGAATTTATTACTTAAAGATAAAACTCTTAGAAAACATGCTAGCAAACAAGAGCTGGAAACTGCTATCGATCTTCATAGAGCCACTCCTGCCAATGTTATGGATATAAATAAAGCTGATACAGTTTTGACTATGACAGCAGATCATGAACAACGCTTAAAGGATATGATAGACCGTGAGTGTGCAACTGCTAGTATAGATGCACGAAACTTAGACCCGGAGGCAAAAGGCCAATGGGATAAAATGTGTGCAAATACAGAGAGGCTAAAAAACAAAATCCATACTTTAATTGGTTGCGCAACCGGAACTGATGGTGATATTCCTGATGGATATGGTAAATCCGCCAGCGCCTATCCGCCTATTTATAAGGAAATATCTGAAAATATAAAATTAATAGTCGATAATACATTAAATCCAGCAGTCAATACCGTTCAGAAACCGGCGCATGGTATGCTTGGTATGAGTTATCACCCTAAACCTTCAGAAAATATTTACTGTAAAAAAGTAAAATCCAGATTTCCGCTTTAGTGGAAATATATAAGAGCATGGATCCCCGCCTGCCATACGCGTGTGTGCGTGGTAGGGATGACAGTATGCGCGGGGTGGCAGTGAATAAGTAGAGTCGAGGAACGGACAAGCTTGCGAGAATAAGAAGCTTACACTTCTTTAAGTTTTTTCTTATGTCTTTCAGCAATTTTATCGGCAAAATGGGATAAATCAAGATTTTTAGCATGAAGTAATACCAGTGCATGGAATAGTAAATCAGTCATTTCACCCAGATATTCATCATCGGTTTCATTTAAGGCTGCAATCACAACCTCAACACCTTCTTCACCTACTTTTTGGGCAATTTTTTTGGTACCTTTATTTATCAGTTTATTGGTATAGCTTCCCTCTTGCGGGTGGTTTATTCTATCCATAATAACTTTATCTAAAGCGCCAATAGTACTTAATGGTGGTGTTTTCTGGGTATTGAAACAAGATATTGTGCCAGTATGACATACATTACCTGCCGGATTTGCCATAATTAAAATTGTATCTTTATCGCAATCCTGAAACATCTCAACTACGCGCAAAAAATCACCGGATGTTTCGCCTTTTTGCCACAGGCGGTTTTTAGACCTGCTAAAAAAAGTAACTAAGCCACTACTTAGAGTCTGGTGCATGGCTTCTTCATTCATATAACCTAACATTAATACCTGCAGAGTATGGTTATCCTGTACAATGACTGGTACAAGGCCATTATTCATTTTATCAAAGTCAATTTGTTTTATATCTAACATATACTCCTCCTAAATTATAAATCTCAAATTTAACTCTACTAATTAAGATTGCCACGCATTGCTACACAATGCTCGCAATTATATTCTGACTTGAATCCCATTATTTGCCAAATACTGCTTGAGCTCACCTATTTCAATTATTTGCTTATGAAAAACCGATGCGGCTAAGGCACCGGTTACCCGGGTTTGTGTAAATAAATCTAAAAAATGTTCCACTTGCCCGGCACCACCTGAAGCAATAACCGGGATATTCACTGTATCAGAAAGTAATTTATTTTGGAGTATATCATAACCTTGGCGTACTCCGTCCTGGTTCATGCAATTTAGTACTATTTCACCAGCACCGCGCTGTTCTACCTCACGAGCCCAGGCTAATAGTTCACGGTTGGTTTGAACTGTTTTTGTCTCATCACCAGTATATTGGTTTACAATATATTTACCGTCTAAAGATTTACTATCAATACCCACTACTACACATTGGCTACCAAAGCGTTTGGCAAACTCTTCAATTAAACCAGGATTTTCTAGTGCTGGTGAGTTAATTGAAATTTTATCTGCACCATTAGCTAAAACTGCTTCAGCATCGGCAAGTGTTCTAATTCCACCAGCTACGCAAAATGGGATATTTATATTTTTGGCAATATCGTACACCCATTGTTTACTAACCCGTCTGTTATCACTACTGGCAGTTATATCATAAAACACCAGTTCATCGGCACCGCTTTCTGAATAACGCTTAGCTAACGTAACAATATCACCGACGATTTCATGGTTTCTAAATTGAACGCCTTTGACAACTTGTCCATCGCGGACATCAAGGCAGGGAATAATTCGTTTTTTTAACATATCTGGCATAACACACTAAATAATTATTTCCAACCCCTTATTTCTAATTAGATTTAATAATCGAAGAGCCATTCCACTAGGTTTTTTTTCTCCGGATTCCCACTTGCGTATTGCAGAAACACTTATATTTAGATAAGCAGCAAATAATGACTGACTAACATGTTCCTTTTCACGTATTTTTTTTATATCCTGAGGATTTAAATCTTTTATATTTTTCAAGCACAACACGTCAAATTCACGCATGGTCTTTTTATCAACCAATCCAGACTTATGAAGTCCAGCTACAGACTCATGTACTTCATTTAAAATTCTACTAGTTTTCATAAGTAACCTCAACAATATGTTTTTCAATGATAGCTCGTTTTATTTCAACCTCAGAATAATTTAGCAATAATTTGGCAAAATTTTGCAACGCTTTCAATTCATTATTGCTTATATTATCTTTCTCATTTTTGGCAAACCCCAGTATAAACATCCATCTCTTTTCAGATTTTGTTGCAACAATAGTCCTATAGCCTGAACTTTTACCCGATCCTTGCCGTGCAATTCTCTTTTTGTATAAATGGCCGCCTAGATCAGCATCAAATAATCCATCCTGTATTTCATTTATAGCTTGGATTAATGAACTATCTTCAAAATCACTTGATTTATTCTGCCATTTATTAAAAAGCTTGGTTTTATATATTTTAACCAACTTCCATACCACCTAGTATCATATTATATCATGACCACCCTATTAAATATATTGTATTTTGCTCAGTCATTAAAACTTAATAATAGCGTCAAGTTTCATGGTGCCTTCGTAAATAGCCTTGCCGACTACTACGCCGTATACACCCAGCTCATTTAATCTGGTTAAATCATGGACTGTGCCGACTCCGCCGGAAGCAATTAACTTTATATGCGGGAATTTGGCCATAATTAGCTTGTATAACTCGATACTGGGGCCGGCTAGCGTGCCATCAACACTGATATCAGTACAAAGTACGTACTTGGCTAATTGGTAAAATTCTAATAAATCCCAGATAGTTTTTTGGCTATCTTGCTGCCAGCCGTGAGTCTTTACTACCGGTACTCCATCTTTTAGCTGGCAATCAAGGGCTAAAACTATCTTATCACTACCAAACTCACCAAACCAGCTTTTAACTAATTCTGGTTCTGATATACAAATACTACCTAAAACTACCCGTTTAACACCACTGGATAATAAATATTCAATATCCGCTTTAGTTCTTATGCCTCCGCCTACCTGAATAGCCATTCCACTATCTCTAACCAGGCTGGCAATTATCTCTCCCTGTGCCGGACTTCCCTGTTTGGCCCCATCCAAATCGACCATATGCACCCAGGAAAAATTATGCTCTTTAAACTCTTTTAGCATTAATAGCGGATTATCATTATATACTTTAGTAGTTGCAAAATCGCCTTTTGTCAGGCGTACACATTTACCATCTCTTAAATCAATTGCCGGGAAAATTATCATATAGTCTCTTTACTTCTGGAAACAAATTATTTCTTAATATAGATTCCTGCATACGCAGGAATGACGCTCTTATAAATCATGCTGATACATAATAAAGTTTGGCTTTCTAGCAACTTTATCATATATTTTTTGTGCAACCATATTATCTGTTGCAGTAAGCCAGTTAACATTGCCGCAACCATGTGTTTTGGCATGTTTGAAAACCTTTTCCATTAATTGGCCGGCAATATTATGCCCGCGGTAGTCCTTCTCAATATATAAATCACTTAAATAACATTCCAATTTGTAAAATGTTGAATGATTAAATAAGTAGTTAGCAACTCCTACAGCACCTTCACCGTCAAATGCCAGCAGTGATTGTATCAGACCAGTGCAAATTTTTTCAAAAATAGCTGTTAAATGTGTTTCATTCACTTTAAAGTTATAGAAATCAAAATAGCCAGACATTAGCCTGGCCCATTGATTATAGTGAATTTTTTCAGGTTTTATAATTTCTATCATACTATACCGATTAGTTTAGTCATCTTCTTCGTTGACAAAATTATCAAATTTACCATGCATAACTGTCAACTCACACTCTTTTGGAAGATCCCCTTCTTCAACAAGTGAATAATTATGTTTTGGATCATAGTCTTTTTCAACTTCAAAATTTGACGGGGCAGCGGTTTTCTGCTCAGTCGTTTTTTTTGGCTTATCCGGGTTAACAACTTCATAATTCCCGCTAGGATCATAATTATCAACTGTATAATTTACGCTATGCTCTTGCTGCTTAGCTGAATCCCCATGTGTGGTCTTTCCTAGCGGCAGTTTTAACATCTGCCAAACACAAAGTAACTGCAAATCGCGATGCATTCCCCCCCTGCTCAAGCTCCATATTTCCGGATTTGGTAGCTGTTTATCTTCCGGTTTAACTTTATGCTCAGGGAATATTTTATCAACTAACGCTGGCTTAGGTTCACAAAATAGCTTTTGTTTCAAACTCCAGGTTGTATTGATAATTTCAGTTTCTCTCTTAATTAGCCCTTTTATGTGCTTATGGTGCGGTCTTTCAACCTCTCCATTTACAACGAGCTGTCCAATTCTACTTTCAACGAGGCTCATTGGTTTAAGGGCCGTAAACAAGTTATTATATACTGTAAAACCACTACTATTTTTATAGAAAAATTTACGATTAGCTGCAGATTTTAGGGTATACTCATTAGGTCCAAATACAATAACCGGGTTGGGTACCTGATTACTGTAATCCTGATCCAGATATTTACATACCAAAGCCGGTACCACCTTTTGTTCTGGTTGCCCTGATCCCCATATAAAATCAAGCCATCCTGCATGGGCTGCATTGATAGATAAGGATAATGCAAACAACAAGCCAATGCATTTATTATATCTTGTTTTAGCTACTTTATCTTTATTATTACCCTGAATAATCACGCAGAAACTTCGCTTATGCTCCGTTTTCATTTTAATTACCTTTCATGTATAACACATATAAATTGTGCCATATCATGAAAGAATAATCTATACCGAATTTCCGGGTTACGTCTACTGCTACTTAATTAGTTTGATGAAATTTTCTAATAGCTTACTACAGATTTGACCTGATTTCTCCGGGTGAAACTGCATACCATAAAAGTTATTATATTTTGTAATATACCCAAAACAGGCTATTTTAAGTTTTTTATAACATCTAACAGACCGTCATTATTTAGCTTATTCATGGAAAACCCGGCAGAACTAACCCCGGGTAAGATAACTGCATCAGCAGCCTGTATCTCCCGGGCGTCATTTCTTATTTTTCAGTTGTATGAGTTTTTACTTATTTGCATCTGTAGTGCTTGAATTTGATGAGCTAGAATTGCCATAAGCAGAGTTACTCGGACTTAACTCGGTATTACCTATGCTAGAGCCGGATGAATTTATGTCTGGCAGCTCTTCTTTATCACCCTCATAACTCTTTAATATAGAATCATTATCGCCATGCATAGAGCAAGACTCTAGCACAGAAGAATTATTCTCTTCTTCGTTTCCAACTGCAGAAATATCTTTTTTTATTTTTTTAGCAGTCTCTACAGTACACTTTAAGATTAGACTACGGTGCGGAAATGGAGGGTCCATGATCCAATATTGCACCTTAGGTTCCTCAGCCACTCTCCAGCGTGCCCTCACATCTATTCTATCCATTTTAAAAGGACCAGAAACACAACTTATGGGGCGTAAAGTGTGGGGTCTCATTATGGTACCGTTCACCACCGCAGCATCAAAACCACGAGCTTTTGATTTAGTCTGGCTAAGCAAATCCATACTAATCTTACCGACGCTATCATCATTACGAAGTAACCATTCAATAACTGAACGATTTCTTTCATGAATACCTTCCGAATTTTTTTTGATCTTATAAAAATCATTAAATTTAAATTGATAGATTGGATCATTGTAAATGCACTTCACAACTTCATCAGCCTGGGATATGTTAATAGTTAAGAATAAAATTAAAAACATGCCAAAAACAGATACTTTTGATTTGCTGCGCATTTGTTCTCTTGCATTCTTCATTTTAATTACCTTTTATATAAGATTATGTGCAAATTATGCCATACATTAAAATAAAACTCTATACCGAATTTCCGGATTCTGTTGCTACTTAATTAGTTTGATGAAATTCTCTAACAACTTACTACCGATTTGACCTGATTTCTCTGGGTGAAACTGCATACCATAAAAGTTATCATATTTTGTAATAGCAGTAAAATTTACCCCATATTCTGTGCTGGCAATAGTCGCATTGGTAACAGGAGCATAGTAACTATGTACAAAATATACATCACTTCCATGTGCTTTAAGATTGTCAACTTTTATACCATCTAGAATCGGATCATTGACTACAGTTTTTAAATTATTCCAGCCCATATGTGGGACAATCAAATTATTCGTGTTTGGGAATTTGGTGACTTTTCCGGGAATTATGCCTAAACATACAACATTATCTTCTTCTGAATATTCATAAAGTAATTGCATACCCAAACATATACCCAAAACAGGCTGTTTTAAGTTTTTTATAACATCTACCAGGCCATCCTTATGCAATTTATTCATAGAAAACCCGGCAGAACCAACGCCGGGTAAGATAACTGCATCAGCAGCCTGTATTTGCCGGGCGTCATTACTTAATTGGTAATTTACCCCTAAACGTTCAAAAGCAGTAGATACCGATAAAAAATTTGCTCCACCGCTTTCAATAATAACTAACTTCATATATTATAGCTTCTGTAGTAATAAAGAAATTCATCCATTCTCTTATTTTGTAGTTGTATGAATTTTTACTGAAGCAGTAGGTTTATTTGCATCTGTACTGCTTGAACTTGATGAGCTAGGTCTACTTGATCCAGCTCCGCTTGGATCAGGGAGATTACATTTCTCAAAGTCTAGCGGCTTAGTAAAAACCTCATCCTCATCACCTACTACATGCAAATTACTTAGATTTCCAGTTAACTCTGGGAAATAATCATCATTAAACTCATCATCTTCCAACCGGCTTGGTTCCTGTATCTCCTCTTCAGTACACATGATTTTTAATACGCGGTGCAACCCTGTGTCCATTTCCCAAAATTGCTTAAATTGTGTTCCATCTATTTCTTTTAATGCCTTGGTTTCTTTTACTGCCCAAGTTTCTTCAGCCGGACTTAGTCTTTCAAGACTCCATTTTGCATTCTTAAACACACTTGTTGGGCGCCATGTATGCGGCCTTTTTAAAGAACCGATGGCAGACAAGGTAACTAAGCGTCCATCATCAAAACCATAATTATCTATTTTCATATCTGCGTCGCTTGCTTGTTTCACGCTAAGTGTTCCATTTTCATCAGCAACAATCCATCTGATAACAGGCCCGGGATGCTGCTGTAAATAACATAAATTCTTGTAATAGCATGCAACCAGTGTAGAAGATCCTTCAGCCTGAGATAGGTTAATACATAAGAATAAAGCTAAAAATAAGCTAAATAAATGTCTATTTCTGTTCATTTTGGTTACCTTTAAATATAATACGCTGATATTCTACCATTTTCTAAAAAATAAGCTATACGGAATTTCGGTAGATTGCCACGCACTTGATTACAAGTGCTCGCAATGATTACATTTATAGTGTTCCTTTAGTTGAAGGGACATTATTATTATTTGTCCTATTTATTGCCTGGTTCAGGGCTTTGGCAAAAGCTTTAAATAGGCCTTCTACCATATGATGTGAGTTATCTCCGGTGACTTTTAGATGAATTGCCGCCTCTAATTGATCCGCAAGGCTTAAAAAGAAATGCTCAACCATTTCAACCGGAAAATCACCAATTAGCAGGTTTTTAAATTTAGCTTCATAAATTAATACACCACGACCACTCAAATCAAGCGTAGCAAAAGCGCATGCTTCATCCATCGGCAATACAAAGCCATAGCGATTTATCCCGCGTTTATCCCCCAGAGCTTGCTTTAGAGCCTGCCCGATTACAATTGCCACATCTTCAACAGTGTGGTGATAATCAATATGCGTATCGCCCTTGGCACTTAGCTCCATGCTAAAACCGCCATGTTTAGCTAATTGCTCCAGCATATGATCAAAAAAACCAATCCCGGTACTAATTTTTACCGGTAGCTGCTTATCCAAATTTATTTTAGCTAAAATTTCGGTTTCATTAGTTTTGCGATTCAGGATTGCCTGACGTTCGTTTTGTTTAGCTATATCAAGTTTTACACCTAATGCACGCAATACCAGATCGTTCTCTTCCTGAGAACCAATGGTAAATCTTAGAGTATTTTCTACATCTTTACCGCGGTGCCTGATTATAATCCCTTTTGCCAACAAATCTTTATAGACCGCATTAGCATCACTAACTTTAAATAATAAAAAATTAGCATGACTTGGGTACACATGTATACCAGGTAAACTAGTTAAATGCTTAAATACTCTATCTCTTTCAGATTTTAACAATTCAATTCGCGAGTTGGCTAACTCTAAGCCAAATGGTGATAGAGCTTCTAGAATCAAGTTAGTAACAGGTATAGGTATCGGATATGGGGCAAGAACTTTACGCGCAACATTTATAATTTCTGGTATGGCAATTAAAGTACCAACCCGCACCCCAGCAAAAGCATAGGCTTTAGATAAGGTTCGCATCACTACTATATTTTGGTACTTATGCACTATGGTTGTAGCAGATGGGACATCAGCAAATTCAATATATGCTTCATCAACTGCAATTATTACATTAGGTAAACTACTTGCAATTTGTTCGATATCTTTTAGACTAAATACATTACCAGTTGGATTATTGGGTGTACACAAGAAAATAATTTTGGTATTCTCATCTGTGTTTCTAATCACTCCTGCAACATCCAAACTAAAATCAGTTGAACTCAGTGGTACTTTACTAACCGTGATCCCAGCTATATCAGCAATTGCCTGATAATACCCGTATGTCGGTGGTGTAATCATGATTTTATCTTTATATGGAATACAAAATACCCGGACTAATACATCCATAATTTCATCCATACCACGACCAACTAATACTTGCTTCTGGCTTACCCCATAAATAGCTGCCAGCCTGGCTAAAACTGCATCTGGCTGTGGGTGCGGATAACGGTTAATATTGCCAACCCCGCTTTTAGTTGTTAAATATGGTAAATAGGGGTTCTCATTGGCATCTAATTGAATCATGCCGGATACATCCGTCATTTCCATACGTGCAGAACTATAACCTGCCATTTTCCAGATTTCAGGACGTACTATGTTTTGTAACCAATTCATTTTAAAGACTCCAAACGTACTGTAACTGCATTTTTATGTGCATCAAGTCCTTCAAGGTTTGCTAATGTTTCCACTACCGGCCCGATATGTTTAATTCCTTCAGCACTTACTTGCTGAAATGAAATTGCCTTCATAAAGGCTATTGTATCCAGTCCACTATACATATTGGAATAACCGTAAGTCGGTAGTACATGATTAGTACCACTGGCATAATCACCTATAGATTCTGGTGAATATTGCCCAACAAATACCGAGCCAGCATTTTGTACCAAATTAAGTGATTCTTTTGCATTAGCAATATGTAAAATCAGATGTTCCGGTGCATACTGGTTAGATATCATAAAACATTCATCAATACTACTTGCAACTATTATGCTACTTTTACTTAATGAGTGGGTGATAATATTCTTACGCGATAAATATTCACTTTGATGTTTAATTTCATCCAAAACCTTATTTACCAAATCTTTGCAAGTGGTAACCAAAATCACATGCGCATCTTTGTCATGTTCAGCTTGAGCTAGTAAATCACTAGCAACAAATGTAGCATTTGCATCAATATCTGCAATAACCAATACTTCAGAAGGACCAGCCGGCATGTCTAATGCCGCCCCACCAATTGCCTGAGACACTTGTATTTTGGCTTCAGTTACAAACTTGTTCCCCGGCCCAAAAATCTTGTGCACTTTGGGGATTGTTTGTGTACCAAAAGCCATCGCTGCAATCGCTTGCGCGCCGCCTGCTTTATAAATATTATCAATGCCACAAATTGATGCAGCAAATAAAATAGCCGGAGCTATCTTACCCTTAGAATTGGGGGGTGTAGTCAAAACTTTAGTTGGGCAATTTGCAATGCTAGCCGGGATAGCTAGCATTAAAAGAGTTGAAACCAGCGGTGCACTACCACCTGGTACATAAAGGCCTACTTTATCTATCGGGCGGTACATCTTACCTAAATTTATGCCATCTTTTTCATACTCAAAACCTTTGGGCGCACTTTGCTTATGAAAATATCTAATATTTTCTGCGGCAGAAATAATTGCTTGCTTTTCTTGCTCACTAAGATTTGCAGATGCAGCTGCAAATTCTTGGCGACTAACACTTAGGCTGCTTAAATTAGCTTTATCGAATTTTTGGGCATATTCAATTAAAGCACTGTCCCCTTTATTTCTCACCTGCTGTATGATTTCGGCAACTGTAGTTTGTAGGTTCGTATCGTTGCTTTCTTCGCTGCGCTTTAAAACCTTTATTTTTTCGTTATTATTTAACTTAGCCCAATTTACAACCTTCATCACGCTATCATCTTTTCAATATTCATTACCAAAATTGAACTTGCACCAATTTCTTTTAATTTATTAATCGTATCCCATAAATGGCGTTCTTCACTAACAACGTGTACTGCGACTTTTTCCGGATGCCCCTGCAATTCAAGTATTGTCGGCGCTTCATATCCTGGTAATAATTCTTTTAATTTAGGCAGCTGTGTTTTATCAATATGTAACATAATATATTTACTATTTCTTACATTAATTACACTTTGAAAACGAAATACCAGTTCTTTAACTTTGGCTTTTATAGCCTCTGACATATTTTTATGTCCAACCAAAATCGCTTCAGATTCAAGTAATACCAGCATTTCCACCAGATCATTCTCTTTTAATGTAGTGCCAGTTGAAACCAGATCACAAATTGCATCGGCAATACCAACCTTAGGTGCCAGTTCAACCGAACCATGCATTACTACTATTTTTGCCTCAATCTTATTTTGCGCTAAATAATTGGATAAAGTTGCCGGGTATGAAGTAGCAATTATCTTACCGGTTAGATCAGATAGTTTATGGATATCGCCATTAGCTTTTACGGCAATGCTTAAGCGGCAGGTAGCAAACTCGAGCTTTGCAATAACTGCGAGCTTATTATCTTTATGTCCTAAATTATATTCAACAAATAAATTCTCGCCCATAATACCGATATCCGCAACACCGCGATCAATAAACCCCGGGATATCATCATCACGAACCATTAAAAAGTCTGTATCCAGTTCTTTTGAGGTGACAAGATAATGGTTTTTAGCCGGACGAATTTTAAAACTACATTTATTTAATAATTCAATACTACCTTCGGATAATTTACCCGATTTCTGTAATGCGACACGTAAGCGTTGCTGATTTTGCATTTTGTCTTGTTCCATTTATATTTTAATAATTATACACTATAATATTTTTGTTTCAGGCTAGTGGGCTTATCCGGCATTGTTAAGTGTAACTTACCTTGCTCAACAAGGGGATTTAATATACTAACCCTAAAATAATCTCTATTTTTTAAACCTAAAAATTCTTGCATCTCGCTTCTAGAACGGGGTTCTTTACAAAAATCCAGCAATTTAGCTTGCATGGTAGCTTGGTTGGTACTTAATAATCGTTTTATATGGGTAAGGTTCATGTGTTTAAATTCTTGTTATATCTAAGATTATCTTATTTTTGTAATGCTACACCTAAGCGTTGCCGATTTTGCATTATTCCATTTATTTTTTGCTAACTTCGAGTTTCAAATTAAAAAATATTTACACTGTTAGCAAAGTTTGAGATATAATACCCGCAGTTTCACCAAATAGAAAGCGTGAAACAAGTGAGCGATTAAGGCTGGCAGGCCTTGACCACTCTTCGACACTAACCTTTTCACGCAAGGAGCGTTATATGTTTCACGCAGACTATATTCTACTACAATCTCGTCCATTCGATAAGACTTCAGTCATAAATAAATTTGAAGATTTAGTCTATGACGTTCTGGGGCAATTAAAATTAGAGCATTTAGACCGGTTGGTATATTCAGCTAGAAAGCATGTTCCTGATATTAATCTTCGGAATAATCTGATTGATGGAATTATAAGTAGCAGGTGCGGCTCGTACAAAAAAATATTCTCCAATTTATCCATAAACGAACAATTTTACATCCTGGCACACTTAAACTTAGATTTGCTATCACCCAAGGTAGAAGATCCAAATCCGGTTTTTGTACGCCTGATTAGTTCATTTGTTCGTGAATTGCTTATCTCTGGTTAATATTTTTGTATATCGGTAGGGAATGTCTTACTTTCCCTACCCTTTTTGGGAAGTATTATTTTGCTGCAGATTAGGGAATATATGATAAAATTGTTAATTAGAGGGGTAAATATATGTCAACAATAGCAGTTGGTTACTCAAATAAGGTAAGATTTGATGTGATTGAATATATAAAAAAACTCCGTAATCTCGGAGTTAGTCAGGAAGTAGCTGAATTACAGGCTCAAGAATTAGAGCATGTAATTGATATTACTACTAATAGTTCGAAAGAGTTAAAAGCTGAATTAAAAGCCGAAATTAAACAAGAATTACATGCTGATGATTTAGTTACTAAAAAAGATTTGGGAATTACAAAGTTAGAACTGCAAAAAGAAATAGAAGTAGTCCGTAAAGAAATAGAAATTGTCCGTAAAGAAATAGAAGTAGTCCGTAAAGAAATTGTACAATCTAAAAACCAAACTTTGATCTGGACTTTTGGAATGTTAACTGGATTTGCTACTTTCCTGCTAGGGGCAATGGCTAAAGGGTTTCACTGGTGGTAGCATGTATCTGGAACAAACAGATTTTATATTTTTGTAAAAATGGGTTGAGGGTACTAATGCGGTAGGAGTTATTTTTAAAGAATATGATTTATTTACACAAGTCCGTCAAATCAGCAAATAAAGCAAGAGTATTATCAAAAGTCAATATATCTGCGGATGGATTAACATTAACTGCACTACTTAAATAAAGCTGCGATATAGGATCATACATATAATTAAATGTACCACCATTTGTACTGCCATTAAACATATAAATAACATGGTTCACTTTAGGCCAATAATATGCAACAACTGAAAAACCAAATCCAAGTTCTTTAATACCTTTTTTCATTAATATAGGTTTCCCGGTCAGTTTGGATACTGTTTTTGTTAATTCTTTAATTTGCAATGAATTTAGTAATGGACCTGGGTTATAAAGTGCATGTACATAAATATTAATATCTTCAGGGGTTGATGCAATAGCACCACCCATATTAATCTCAGACATTGACCAATTACTCACTTCCTCACCCTCATGAATAAACGGATATTGTTTAAATCCTTCAGGGGGATAAAATGAATAGGTTTTTACAATTGCAGATTTATCAATACCAGGAACCATATACAGTTTATCTTTAGGAAAATAGCTATGATTCATATTTATTTTTTTAAAAATACGCTGTGTAACTTCATCTTCTGGATCATGGTTTGTTATTTTTTTTATAAATTGCCCTAAAAGTATATAGTTAGTATTAGCGTATTCAAACTTTTCACCAGGTTTAAAATGCATCGGAAGTTTGTATTCCAAATCAAGCAGCTTTTTAGGGCTAACATAATTCTTATATTCCTCAGCAGAGAATTTTAAAAAAATATCATCTGCCAAATCATTACTGTTACCTGGAATTCCACTTTTCATATTCAGTAGTTGACGTAAAGTTATATTTCCCCATTTAGGATATTCAGGGAAATATTTTGCAATTAAAGTGGTATCATCTAAACTAAAACCCATCTCTTGTGCAAGTTGTAAAATTACAACTGAGATAAAAGATTTAGTAATACTGCCAATTGGAAATATGCTATTTTTACTAACTGGTGTTTTGTCTTGAAAACCATTTGTACCGACAGCAACATACATTGGTAGGTTTTGTTTACATTGCACAGCAATTGAAACTGCTGTGGCATGACCGCCAGCAGGTGCTTTTTTATGTAAAAGTTCAGTTGCAAAACGTTTTAAAATATCAGCTTGCGCATTTGATGTATCTTGTGCAAAGCTTGGCATAGCAGCAATCAGTGCCAGAATTAACAAGTAATTTTTCATATTATTTTAATTTTTTAATAAAATTGCCCTAATTATAGCAAAATCCTTTAGGAAAAACTTTGCTAATTACGGTACTTTAATTAATAATTTTATCAATAAGATGTTAAAATATCTAACATATTACCAGTTTTTAATTTGACTCCAAAATTTGTAGGCGAAATTCACATCTAAATAAACAATTTTAGGGAATTATTGTGATTAAAAAAATAGGTCTGAAGTTAGTAGTTTATGAAAAATAATAATTAATATGGATCCAGTATTAAATCAACTTATTCCTGAACTTAGTGTTTTTGACTTTAAAAAAAGCTTAGAATTTTACGTTGGAGTTCTTGGTTTCGTAGTTATTTATCAACGTAAAGAAGAAGGGTTTGCCCTATTAACATCGGGTGATGCACAAATAATGATAGATCAGATAGGAATTGGTAGAACCTGGAAGACAGGTAACCTTAACTACCCACTTGGCAGAGGTATAAACTTACAAATAAAAATTAAGAATATAACAAGCTTGTTAGATAAATTAAAACAATATAATATTGATCTATTTTTAGAAGTAGAAGAAAAATGGTATAGTAATAATGCTTATGAAATGGGGCACAAACAGTTTATAGTAATGGATCCAGATGGATATTTGCTAAGATTCGTTGAAGAATTGGGCATACGGCCTCTTCACCGTTTATAAAAATGAAGAGGTGAATTGTCAACGATATCTTGGCTACATCTATTATACAGTTAGTTCGGTGGAATAAATTGTGTCTCAGTAACCGGATAATGAACGGCTAAAGCATATGCATGTGGATCATCATAACTTATGTTTTCAGGATATACTATACCCGAATGTAAAGACATATTTAGCATAAATGCAGTTTTTCCATCATTGTTTAAAGCTCCCCAATAATCACCGTTAGGGTCAATACCAATAAAGCCATTTGCATTGAACCAATCTATATCGTGACCCGCTAACATTTGTAATTGGGCCTGGGTGGGTAATTTCCATCCGGTATGTATACCGCAAGTATTAGACTGGTTTATGCCTAAAATCCATCCATTTGCACCTAGTTTAGTGGCTGAAGTGGAGTCCCAGCTCATGCCAGATTCACTACTTACTGCTAACCAAATATCGTGAGTAACCACATCCTGTATACAAGTGCATGTCCCAGCAATGCCTGCAGTAACATTATTTAATTTGCAACCCTTTGGGTAGTAACCTATAAAATCAGTACTGCCCATACATAAATTGAATAAAAGTATACTTAAAATTATAAATGCTATTTTTAATTGTTTCATGATAATTCTTTCTTATTAAAACCTACTATTTTTATTACCAAATGACAAATCTATAGTATTGCCGGCCCCTGCACGTTGCTGTATATTAGCAAAAGAACCGTCATCCCAGATAATTTTTGTTGGTACAGATGGATCTACTTTACATTGCGATTGTGGTAAACAAACTAAGTTTAAAGTAGTACGCTGGTTATACCTCCATGACGAATCACTAGCTTTTGCAGAATCATTTACAATTCGTAAGCCAAAATCATAATTAACCCCCTTTTTCTTGACACGTAAATATACTATCTCATTTAACTCGGCAGTACAGCTTGGACAGTCGGTAAGAGCTTCCGCATTGTATAGCTTAATTATAAACTGCTGATTACTTGCATCAGTGGGGGCTAGCAAAGTACTCATGATCCTGCCAGATGCATCACCAACAACAGACTCTAATGTAGTATATTTTTGATCTCCTGAAACTACGTACGGGGGATATACCGGTACATATTGCCCACTGGTGCCGGTACGGCCCTCTACCTGGGTAACAGTATGCGGAGGATCCATACCAATAGTTTTAACTAATGTGGAATTTATTAATAAGGGGTAATTAGAGCTCAATGTAATAGCAGATAACTGCACGCCTGGATAATGTGTTGAATCATAAAGTAGAACGCCCTGTGCATCAGACACTTTCTTAATGAAGCCAGCAGCATATAACTTACCAAATATATTAGTCATTACATTCCCACTTTCCTTATAGTAATAAGTGCTAGCAGAAAAGCTTTCTCCATTATAGCAGTTTACCAAAGCATTTGGTCCTCCTTCCGGGGTATTTGGATTAGCATACCATTTTATAACAAATGGCATATTATAAGAGACCAAATTTCCTCTAACATCTTTTTTTACTGACGGAATATAACATTTATGGTTTATCAATTGGTCAGCAAAATCTTTAGGCAAATTGCCAAGCGGTGGAAACATATTGGGAGTGATATCATTTTGCCCCAATAAGCCGCCTGCTTTACCAACTAAAGTATTTTTTACAGTTTGCATTTTTGTATTTAACAGATTATTGAGAAAATGTGGCGCGCTTTCCCAAGGCACAGCGGTCGCCTGCGTATCTGACTCGGTAAAATAAAAGTACTTCATGCTCTTACTCACAAGCCACTGCTGGTCAATATCTCCATCCTGAAGTGCTTTTTGGACAACGTTTATCTCATCATTTAGCATAAACTCAGCCTGTTTTTTAGAGAAAAATACCTTTGAAGTCAAATAGTTAATAATTAAATTTGCATTAATCCTTGAACTTACCACATCCCCAGTCATAATAGCTGGATTAGAAAATGCTTGTTGAAGATCATCTTCTATACCACTTAAGTTATATTTTAATAATTGATCAAATGAATTAACTTGCGATGTCGTTGATGAGATTAGCTGTGCAAAAGCCAGGTTACTTTCATATTCATGACGGAATCCGCCATTATCTTGAACAAAATCTGCTAAAGAGCTCTCAGATGCCTGTTGAATTATTTCCTCATACCTATCTACTTTAGCCTGGAAATCATCACGGTTAGATTTAAACGATGATATTCTATTATACATATCTTTTATATTTACCAACTGAGCAATATGATCAATGTCATATTGAGCCTTGCTCATTTCACTGTCAAGTATATCAACCCGGTGGCTAAGTTCAGCTACTACATCCTGTATACTTCCCTTGCCGGCTGCACATGCATCTGCTGCTGCCCCCCTGCCTATATCAAGAAGATATCCTGCCATAAAATTGAATGGGGGTGGGAACAATGCACCAAAACCTGATAATCCTCCAAAAATATCATTCATTTCTATTGGATCACAGAGATTATTATTTGAGGAAGTATTTGTCAATAACTTACCTATTGCCATTTTTCTACCTACTCCATATGGCCAAAAATAACTTGCAATTTTGGCATCCCGCAAACCAAAAAAATTGAAGGTGAGATCACCTTGAATTTTAGATTCATCAATTTTTACATTACATATTCTGGAACAACTAACTATTTTGTTATAAATTACCTGCCCATTACTTAATGAAACTGTAATTTTAGCTACTTTTTTACCTGTATCATTTAGGATACTAAAAGAATTATCTGGCTTTGCCAAATCCTGCATATTAGCTGATTGTGTTGTAGAAGTTTGTGGTTTTCCTCCAACATCATTACACCCATTTAATGTAAACAGGCATAAAGAGAAAAGAAGGAAAAACAATGTTTTCAAATATTTCATAGTGTCACATCTCAAAAAATTGTTTATATGTTTACTCTATAATTAAAGTATTTCACATTGCAAGCCAAATTCCTGCAATCTGTAGTACCCTAACGCTTCTATACATATTATAAGGGGTTTTTTGATATTTTAAAACCTAAATTTTAAGTATAAATTTAATGACTCCGGGACCTTTGTCATTATGACTAGAGAAGAAGATATTTAACACATGGAAGGTATTGTACAATATTTTTTAGCTAATTGACATTAACTATTACATTTAATACTTTATTATGTAATTCAATATTACTACTGGCTAAACACTGACCGCTAAAGCCAGAGGTTATCGGCCCTCCATCCCAGGTAGTAATTACACCACCGCTGGCGGTTATAATTGGCATAAGCGCTGCCACATCATAATACTGTAATTGTGATTCCATAATTACATCAATATGCCCGCTGGCTAGTAGAGCATAGGCATAGGCATCCCCGCCCCATGAACAAACCCTTACTCTAGATTTAAGGTGATTAAATCTTATTAGCTCATCGGCAGTGAACATATCCGGAGTTGTAGCATTAAGGCGTACACTTGCCATGTCTATAATTTTGCTTGCATATATCGGTTTGGCCCTAAATTCGTGCTTTGGCGGTAATGACAAGTAAGAGCCTATATCCGTTATACCAATAAAGCGCTCGCCACTTATCGGTTGATCGATAATGCCAAGTAACGGCTTGTCATTTTTAGTTAAAGCAATTAAAGTAGTAAAAGTAGGCTTACCGGTAGTAAAGGCGATTGTTCCATCAATTGGGTCAATTACCCAGGCATATTCTTCTGAAGATCCGGCTTGGGTTGCGTACTCTTCACCAATAATAGTATGCCCAGGATAGCTAGCTTTTATCATTTGGCGTAATGTAGATTCAATCTCCAAATCAACTTTAGTTACCGGAAAATTACCAGTTTTAAGATCAATTACCAGATTTTGCCGGAAATAACGGCGGCTAATAGATGCCGCCGAATCTGCCAACAAATTGGCAAATAAATATAATTCATCATTTAATTGCACTGATGTTTTAGCCTAAAGTTATAAACATTTGCTGGTTATTCCGCGAAATCAGTAACACAACCGCAGTACTATTACCTACAATAGCTTTTGCTTTGGCAGCACTACCTACCGGTATATTGTTAATTGATAGTATTATATCACCCGGAATAATACCTGACATCCTGGCCAGATCAGCAGCCTTAGTTACAAGCACCCCGGCCCCAAGACGCATTTTGTCACGTGTTTTAGCATCAATATCAGACAAAGTTAAGCCAAATTTATCCAATTGTACAGAATTAGAGCTGCCTGGCTTAGCATTATCAGCCAGCAACTGGTTATCCGCGCCAGATAAAGTTGCTGTAATTGTCATAGTTTTATTATTTCTAAATACTTCTAGATCAATTTTATCACCGGGTTTTTTACTGCCTACAATTAGCGGCAGCGCACCTACGTCATCTAATAATTTACCATCAGCTTTTAGAATAATATCCCCAACTTTTATTCCGGCTTTTTCCGCTCCACTATCTGGAACAATATTGGCTACCAATGCCCCCATCGGTTTACTCAATCCAAATGATTTGGCTAATTGCTTGGTAACTGGCTGGAATTGCACTCCTAACTGACCATGGCTAACTTTACCATATTGCTTTAATTGGCCAACTATATTCATTGCAATATCAATAGGAATAGAAAAGCTAATTCCCATATAACCGCCGCTACGGCTATATATCTGCGAGTTCATCCCTACCACCTGCTCTTTTAAATTAAACAATGGCCCACCTGAATTTCCAGGGTTTATCGGTACATCTGTTTGAATAAACGGTACATAATTATCACTTGGTAAATTACGTCCTTTAGCTGAGACGATACCCTGCGTTACGGAGTTATCAAAACCAAATGGTGCACCCATTGCTGCAACCCATTCACCAACCTCCAGTTGATTAGGATCGCCAATTTTAACCGTTGGTAAGCCAGTAGCATTTACTTTTAATAAAGCGATATCTGTCTTAGTATCCAAGCCAATTAACTTAGCATCCAGCTCCTGTTTATCAGCTGTTTTAACCGTAATTTTTTTGGCATCTGCCACCACATGTGCATTAGTTAAAATATAACCATCTGAGCTAATAATAAATCCGGAGCCAAGTGCATGTCGCACCTGTGGCTGTGGTTCTTGTTGTCCAGGCTGCCCAGGTATAAGACGTTTAAACAGCTCAGATAATGGATCATCCGGATCAAGACCATCAATCTGGTTATCAGTCGAGGATGTCTGTACTGCCTCAGTAGTAATATTTACTACAGTATTTCCCACATGCTTAACCAAAGCACTAAAGTTTGGTAGTTCCATCTGGGTTTTTTCTACATTTTGGGTTACTTCTTTTTTAACCACAATTGGCTCATTTTTAGCTGCTTCCTCTTTTGTGCAGGCTGATACAAGCAAAATACTAGATAAAATAGTCAATAATAATTTCTTCTTAGCCATTTTATTAAATACTCCTATAATATTAATCTACAGGATATTATTATAGTACTTTTTACTACTTTTATCAAGCCTAAACTAATTAAAAAGGCGCAAACAAAGTGCGCCTTTTTATTAAGTATTACCAAAGTCGAGCCGGGCGTGCATCGTACTAAAATCGGATTTCTTCTCGATTAGCTCTATTTTATACCCGGTTGGATCTTCAATAAAAGCTATCGCCCGCGTACCACCAAATTTCATTGGTCCAGGTTCACGAGTTACCTTAACGCCAAATTCGCGTGCTTTATCACATGCTTTATATATATCCGGAACTTCAATTGCTATATGCCCAAAAGCACTACCTAAATCATATTTATCTACACCCCAGTTATAGGTTAATTCAATTACAGTATCTTCATCTTCTGTTCCATAGCCAACAAATACTAAGGTAAATTTGCCATCTGGGTAATCAGTTCTTTTTATTTCTTCCATATCAAATACTTCACAATAAAATTTAACAGATCTTTCTAAATCGGTTACCCGTAGCATAGTATGTAGTATTCTCATAGTATCTCCTTTTTATAATAGTCGCAATAATCTCTTATCTTACATATTTCACATTCCGGCTTTCGGGCTTTACATATATAACGTCCATGTAAAATTAACCAATGATGTGCATCGCGCTTAAATTCTGGCAGGACCACTTTAAACAATTTAGCTTCAACTTCATCCGGTGTCTTACCCTTAGCTATCCCAAGACGGTTACTAACCCGGAAAACATGTGTATCTACAGCTATTTCATGATGTCCAAACAAAGTATTCAATATAACATTAGCAGTTTTTCTACCCACCCCAGGCAGTGCAATAAGTGCTTCGAAATTTTCCGGTACTATTGAATTATGTTTGGCAATTAATTGTTCACATAAACCAATTATATTTTTTGTTTTATTTCTATAGAAATTTAACGATTTAACATAAGGCTCAAGCCCTGTAACGCCAAGAGCTAAAATTTTCCCAGGCGTATTTGCTATGGGAAATAATTTGGCCGTTGCCTTATTTACACCAACATCTGTAGCCTGAGCTGATAACACAACTGAAACTAACAATTCAAACGGTGATGAGTATACCAACTCAGTAGTGGGATTTGGATTTTGCTCACGCAAAATTGTAAAAATCTGCTGTGCCTGTAAAACTCTACTCTTCGTCATAACTCAAATATGGATTTTCAAAACGGGTATACTTATTAATAAAGGCTAATTTTACTAACCCCGTTGAACCGCTACGATTTTTGGCTATATTAACCTCAGCTAAATTACCATCCTTACTCTCCGGATTATAGTATGAATCGCGGTATAACAGCAAAATTATATCGGCATCCTGCTCCAATGCACCAGATTCACGCAAGTCAGCAATATTCGGACGTTTATCATTCCTGCTTTCTACCTCCCGGTTTAACTGGGATAATAAAAGTATTGGCACATTTAATTCTAATGCCAACGATTTTAATGAACGCGAAATATCTGCAACTTCCTGTGCCCTATTCGTATTTTTATTTGTACCTAAACCAGACATAATTTGTACATAATCAATTACAATTAAACCTAAATCCCCTACCTGATCTTTAAGCCGCCTAACACGGGCTCGCAAATCAATAACATTAATCCCCGGTGATTCATTAATGTATATTGGTGCATGTTTTAATTCATTCATTGCCAGATATAACTTATCCATATCATCATAAGTCAAATCCCCGCGTTTAATAGCACTTTGATCTACCCTGGCAGCTGAACTAAGTAAACGCCCTACTAATTGTTCCCCCGTCATTTCAAGGGAAAAAACCGCAACTGGCAGCTTATTTTTTAATGCTACATTCTCAGCAATATTTAGCGCAAATGCTGTTTTTCCCATACCCGGGCGACCTGCAATAATGATTAGCTCGCCCCTTTGTAAACCAGATGTCATATCATCCAGATGAGTGTAGTGAGTTGCAATACCTGTAACAGCATTTTTATCTTCCCGCTGAGACATGGTGATCACGCGCTCAATTACATTATCCAATAGTTCCTGCAAATTAAAAAAGCGTTTGTTATTAGTATTAACATCTTTTATCTTAAATATTTTTTGTTCTGCTTCATCAAGTATCAAGTCTATATCCCGCCCATTTGGTGTATACGCACTTTCAGCTATTTCTGAACCTGCCTTAACTAAATCACGCAGCACATATCTTTCACGCACAATATCAGCATAACTTTTTATATTAGCACTACTGGCTGTTGCTTCAACCAAGCTATTAATATAATCGTATCCACCAACATATTCTATTTCGTTATTTTGATGTAAAGAATCGGCAACTGTCAGAGCATCTACGTTACGATTAAAACTTTTTAACTTAACAATATGATGAAAAATCATCTGGTGTTCTTTACGATAAAAATGTGCCTCATGCAGTACACCAGCAATATTTATATACGAATCTTCATCAACTAAAATGCATCCCAAAAGCATCTGCTCTGCCTCTACCGAATGCGGTGGGGTTTTTAAAACCACATCTGTACTCATTTCCATTATAAATTTACCTAATCAAATAAAACTAAATCGTCCGGAAAACAGCTCATATATCGATACTAATACATTTATCAATACTACCGTCATAAAAAATGGCCTGACAACTTTTGAACCCTTGGATATTACAAACCTGGCGCCAAATGCACTACCAATTAATGAACCAACTGCCATCGTGATGCCAAAAGTAAAATTTACTTTCCCGTAATATGAAAAGATTATAAATGAAAAAACATTACTTTTTAAATTTAATACCTTGGCATAACCAGATGCATCAAGAAATGTATAGCCCAGAAAAAATACAATTGCAATTATCCAGAAATTACCCGTTCCCGGTCCAAAAAATGCATCATAAAAACCCAGAATAAACCCAAACAGGGGAAAAAACCAAACTTCATCCATTCGTTTTTTACCTGGCATTACCCCCAATTGTTTATTAAATAAATTAAACAAAAATACCCCGGACATCAAAACAGGAACAACAAATGTCATAAATTTATTAGATACATAATTTACTGTTATAGCACCACTAACAGCTCCGATTAAGCCAAGGACTAATCCTCGATAAACCGTTACAAAATTAATATATCCGGCCTTGTAATAACTTCTAACCGCCATTGCAGTACCACAGGTTGACTGAAGCTTATTAGTACCAAATATAAAAGCCATGGGCATCCCGGTATAAATTAATGCAGGTACAGTAATTAACCCACCGCCACCAGCAACAGCATCAATAAAGCCAGCTAAAAAGGCCATAAATAGCAAAAATGCTAAAAGTATGAGGTAATGGTGGCTAAAAAATTCTGTTATCATATGCTCTTTGTCTTTGAATCCTGGACTTTGTCAGTCCCTATGGATTCCAATTTCTTAGGGAATGACAAATTATGTTATAATCCAATACTATACCTTTTTGGATATAACCCTATGTCAAAATTAGATGATTTACAACACTGGTTTTTAAATAGCCCTCTTGGGCGTAATATTTTGGCTACAGAAGAAGTATTTTACCACAATAGTACCCAAAATATTTTTGGTTATTATGCTATCCAAACTGGATTACCCCAAATTAATTTTCTTTCAAACAATAAGATTTCATCAAAAATGTCCTTGGGGCGGGACATTAGCTGTGATCTACAATTTTTACCTTTTGAGACTAATAGCATTGATTTGATTATATGTCCACATACCCTTGAATTTACTCCTAATCACCATATTTTTTTACAGGAGTGCTACCGGATTTTAATACCCAAGGGTAAAATTATAGTTAGTAACTTTAATCCTAGAAGCCTGCTTGCAGTTTTTGGCAAAGCTAATCCTATTTTAAAACAAATAAATTACATTAGTGTAAGCAACTTGCAACAACAATTATCTACCTTAAACTTTAATATCTGTGGCGGTAAATTCTTCAACTACCTGCCCCCATTTAACAGTAATAAATATTTACATTATTTTGAATTCTTTAATAAGATAGGTGATAGATGGTTTCCAACTTTTGCTAATAGCTATGCTCTTGTTGCAAGTAAAGACGTAGTTACTCCAACATTTGTAGGGACTAGGCGCATGTTTAGCCCAAAACCATCATTCGCCCCTAACTTGGGCGTTGCTGGCAGTATAGCAGGTCAAAATGACTAAGCATGTAATCATTCATACTGATGGCGCCTGTAAGGGAAATCCTGGAATTGGCTCGTGGGCGGCAACACTTGAATATAAGGGGGTGATAAAAGAAATTTCAGGAGTAATCGAACATACAACAAATAATCAAATGGAATTACGTGCTGTAATTGAGGCTTTAAAAGCACTCAAAGAGTCATGTTCTATAGAGCTTTATACCGATTCACAGTATGTGCAAAAAGGAATGCTTGAATGGATAAAAACGTGGAAAATAAAAAATTGGAAAAACGTAAAAAATGTAGAACTCTGGCAGGAGCTTGATGACCTTGCCACGCAACACACAATTTCCTGGCACTGGGTGCGTGGTCACAGTGGGCATGATGGCAACGAAAGAGTTGATGAGCTAGCTAACCTGGCAATTAAAAACTATCAGTCAGCAAATAACAATTAACTTTTACTCTTATTCAATTAATTGTAGCCAGATTTGAACTGCTTCGTCTATCTGTTGGATTTGTAAAATATTAAGTGCTCCAATTTTCTCACCAATAGCACTTTTATGTACTGTAGTAATCTTATCAACCATTGCTTGAGAAAGTTTGGCCAAACCATTTTCTTTATTTGGCATTATGTTTATCCTAAACTGTTCAGCATCTACTAGAGTTCCACTTATTGGTATTATTGTTCAACTTTCGACTCGATTGCCAAATAAACCATTTTGATATGCAATCGCCGGGCGAGGCTTAGATGTATATGCCTGATTTTTACTTTTTATTATTACAATTTCGCCTTTTTCTAAATCCAATTTACTTACTCCCAATCAATTGCTAAGTCATATAAATCAGCATATTCATTTGCATGGGATTTTTCATGATTTGCTATATTTTCTACTGCTTTTACATATGTGTCTATGTTCTTCTTATGCAAGTAAGTTAAAATAAGCTCTTTCAGTAATTGTGACTTGGTTTTATGTTGCATTTTTGCCAACAAACCAAATTCAAGTCCTAATTCTGTATCAACTCTAGTAGCTAATGTAGTCATACCAATTCCTTAATAATGTTAACATTTTACGTTATTCTATACTAAAAGTCAACAGCATATCGCCAATAGATTACTTATCTTCTGGCTTGGGCACTGAAGCTTCAACCTCAATGAGTAAATCAACCATATCTCCAAGACCAGGAAGATAAGCTTTCATACCAAAATCTGAGCGCTTAATTTTAGCCGTTGCAGTAAACCCTGCAACCTTTTGCATACTAATTGGGTGTATAGCTATTTTATTCACTGTAACGAATAAAGGTACAGACCTGGTAACTCCATGCAATGTTAAGTTTCCAGTAACAACTAACTTACTTGCAGATTTCTGTTGTACGCGAGTGCTAACAAATGTGGCAGCTGGAAATTTTGCTGTATCAAAAAACTGCTCCTTAATTAACTCCTGATCTAGTTTTGGAATCCCGCTATTTATATCATCAATTTGTATTGTGGCAATTACCTTGCTATTTTTTAAATTTTGCTCATCTAAAGTTATTGTTCCACTTTCTACCATCCATTTACCGGATGGATGTGAAAAGCCAAAATGGCTTATACTCCAGGTAACACTTGTATGAAATGGATCAAGATTATAAGGTACCTCTTTAGAGTAAACAAAACTGCCTATTACAAACAATATAACTATTAATATTTTTTTACTCATGATTAACTCCTTACATATTAAACATAGAAAAACTATATAAATTATGATAACATATCCTAGCAAACGTAAAAAAATTAATTCTAATATAAGTAACTTACGGAAATTCCGTATTGCAGATTGTTAAGAATTTATATACAATTAATACAAAATATAGTTTATTTGCAAGAGCAGTAAAATGAAATTTTATAAAAGATATTCCACCATATTTTGCCTAAGTACAGTACTATTTTTATGTGTAAATACCGGACAAGCTACTATAATCGCTCAAAGGTGTGAACAAATGTTCTTACCAGGCGAAAATCAAGATATGCCAAAACTTTTTCTTCAGGTACAAACAACAGCGAGCGACGGTCCTTCCAAGGATATAGAAAAAGTAGAAGCATTTTTTACTATTACTAAAAATCCTGCCCCTTCTGACGATGAATGGGTACCTCTAGCACCCACCACAATTATTTTTAGTAATTTCAAAATCATTGATAAATATTCTGGATTCAGAATAGCACAGATGATGAAAGATAGCCGGCGTAACCCGCTTGCCAAATTAGTTCCTTGGACCTGGACTTTTCCAAGTAGTTACATATATAGAGAATTTACTGGACGTCTTGAGGAGAAAGGGTATGGAAATTTTCATGGAACATTAGAATATAACTCCAAAAAATATGCTTATACAAACAGAAAAATTTTCTGCTCAAGTATGTTAACAGGTACCGGACATGATACCTATTGGCAACCACTCTATAGCAATAATTCCATGTATGCTTATTCTGCAAATCAGAACGGAAAAAGACCACATGTATATTGGATAGAAAAACTAACCAAAGAGGCTGGAATTTTTGAAAGTGCTAGAGATAAATCAGGTAAGTTTATAAATGTTAGAAAAAATGTTGAATGCCCTATCAATATTAGTGATACACCTACTGCAGTTCCAACTGTTCTTGCTCCAGATGGCGGTACCTCATACACAACTACTGCACCTCCTCCTGACAATGCAACTACACCTGACGATGACCTTTGCAGCGCTGTGGCTCTTATGCCGCTAAAAGATACAGAGCTTAGGGAAATGAAAAAAGGAGATAAATGATTTCAACTTAATTTTTTATAGATGTTTTATAGCTAAAAACAGTAAAACTTAGAATAATAAATGTGTTGGGTCATAATGCCGCAATCTGCGGTATTAAGGAATAGCATATATGAATAAAGATCGGATTAATACATACTTTCAAAATTTGTCTATCGACTATCTATATCATCTGGGGATAGATACTAGTATGAATATAGCTTCAGTATTTGAAGATATAAAATACGTGGTATTTACCCCTGCCAATAGCCAGGCCCAGGTAATAGTCAATGAATTTGCCCATAAGATATATAATATACCGGGTGAACAATTTAGCTATGAACCAATTTTTAAAACCGAACGCTTTCATCTATACAAAGTTGGCACGGTGATAATTATATCTGGTGGCTTTGGTATACAATCTACCTTAATATGTATTAATGAAATTACCAAATTACTCATTCATCTAAAAAAATATGATGTAGCTTATTTTAAAATAGGTGTTGCCAATGGCTTAGGCACAAAAGATGGTGATATTATTATCAGTAATAACGTTGTTAATAATAATCTTGAGAATATATTTCGATCCGTTGAATGTGGCATAATAAATGAATATACAACGATTTTTCCCGATAAAATAGCTAACGAATTACTTGAATTTTGCCATAATTATGCTGGGATAAATGCAAGCCCTGGCACTATACTGAGCGCGCATGATTTTAATGACATGCAAATAATAATGAAAGATGTCATAACTTTAGAATCAAAACAATCAGGTATCAATAAATATTTGAGTGATGCTTATAATCTTGGTGTACGAAGTGTTGATATGGAAAGTCTCTCTTTTGCAGGGTTTTGCGCCTATCTTGATATACCAGCTTGTATAATAGATATTAATATCACGAACCTTCTAGCCAAAAGAGATATTCCGGTTACACTAAATACGCAGCTGGGGATGGTATCCAGATTTGCCCAAATATTAGCAAGCTACATGTATAGAAACACCCGAAACAACCAACACTTTGCAATACGCGACTACGATGCCATTAGATACAAAAAAGATAAATACCATTTATGGAAAGTTGCAAAGCTAGATTACCTTTATAACCTGAATCTATCAATTACCCCTGAAGTAATTGATATGTTTAAGGGAATAAAACATGTATGCCTGCAAGGCAGCGGCATACGAGCAAAAGCCCTCGCCGGCCAACTTGCCAAATTAAAGATGGGCATTGAGAAGACATTTTTTACCCCACAGGATTTATTTAAACAATCTTACTTTGAAGGATACCGTGTAGGTAATATTTTGTCAGTATCCCATGGTATGGGGGCTTTATCGGTAATATGCTTATTACATGATTTAACCCGCCTTATGCAAGCATGCGGTAATGTAGAATTAGAATATATCAGGATTGGTACTTCAGGCGGATTAAATATTGAGCCTGGTAGTATAGTTCTCACCGATACAGCTTATAACAGCGACTTAAGCACCGGCGCAAAAATGATTACGCAGGGCCAGGAAACCCTTATTTCAACACAGTTAAATCAAGTATTAAATAAAGATATTATCAAGGCACAGCCCAAAGATCTACCATTTAATTTATATAGGGGCAATACTATTGCCGCAGATGATTTTTATCTCGGTCAAGCTCGATTTGACGGCGCAATAAAACCCAGATATGACAAAGCCATGCAGCAAAGCTACTTCAGACAAGTAACAGAAAAAAATATTTATAACTTTGAAATGGAATCTGTCGCAATGGCATCTTTTTGCAATTTAGCAAAAATTAAGGCAGCTATGATAACCGTTACTTTGTTAAACCGTTCACAAGGCGATCAGGTAAGCACTACAAGTGAAGAGCTTGATGAGTTCTCAGAAAGATCAAGAACCATAGCAATTAATTACCTTACAAGCAGGATAAAATCCCGTTTATAAAAAGCAGTTAATAGTTACGGTCATTGGATATAGCTCTATCCACTAATCAAGCTCTTCATAAGGTGATGAAGAACTATTCGAACATATGCTATCAGATCCATCTTCCGGGCTTATGCAGGTGGGGAGCTTAAGTAATGCTTCCGGGTAATCATGAAACATTGCTTTTAGCATACTACCAGTTAACTTTTCTAATCCGGGAACTGACTCATCCTTTTGTTCAGGTATTTTATCTATTATAATTGTAGTACAGCTTGCATCTCGGGTATAGCGCTTCTTCTCAATAGCCCCGTCTGGAACATACGAAATATATGCTTTCCAGGCATATCCTTCTTTTGCCAATTGAGTCGTTACCTTGCCCTCCAGACTTTTATTAGAAAACTCCAGGTAACCACCGCCAACTTTAAACGCAAGCAACCCTACTGCGTAAATGTTACCGGCTATTATTTGTTCATCTCTTTCATAAATCTTTAAGATTGGACTTGTAGTATGACCTTTTTCAATGATTAATGGTAGATTACTATTAAGGTTATCATACGCCAATTTCGTGTTTTTCCCGGATCTTAACTCGCTAAACGCAAATTTTAAGCTTTCACCATTGATCAAGGAACCATCCTTATCTGTAAACCAGCAAGTTGTTAAAAGCTTCTTAGCTGCTTGTACTTGGCCAATGCACATTGTTAGTATAACAAACCATAATAAATAAACAAATTTATAATTTTTCACTCTGTTCCTTAAATAAATCATTTAATATGCTGATCTCAAATTTAATCGGCAAAATTGAGTTTTAAACATTAGATGTAGTATAGTAAACATCTGGCCGGGTACATATTGTACTACATAAATCCTTACAATATAATGACAAATACTGCATATAGATGATATAAGATTTTAGGTAGCGTACTACACTGCACCAATTCCGGAACCATCTATATGTCCTACCTGTTCAACATGGTGGAATAATACCTGGAATAAAGATAAACCTAATTTGCTTAAACAAGGTAGTATATTAAAACCGAAAGCCTCTCTTCCTGAGGATGGATGGACAGCCTGGTTTAATGGAGCCCCCAGTAAATTGGATTCCCCGGTTTGGCCGGGGATGAGTAATTATTTTAGCACTGAAATCACAAATCATAAATCATACCAGTAGGTTGCTATTAGATTATCATCTGTGCTATAATATATCCCGGTTATAGTCACTCAGATCATATAAAATATTTCTTTAATAGTTTAACCTCGTAATATAAATTAAGTTAACCACCCGGGTCAGTTAATTTATATAACGAGTTAATAACTTGTGTGTCTGAATGGTTATGTGTTTCGTGAAATCAATTCCTATTGGAGAAATGAATGCGTAAATATATAAATCCAGCCCTTCCATTAATTACCTCCATTTTCATTTTAACAGCCTGTGTTGGCGGCGGTAGCAATGAAAATAGTGCTTCTAATCAATCCGGAACCATTAATGCCAAACACCTAGGTGCTCCTCTTGTTTATTCACCACAAAATAACAATGGTGGTGTTCCAGTACCTGGAATAATAGTGATCCCTAATGACAAGATTCAAATACAGATTAATAAATTATCAAAAACAGTATTTGCTGGCGTACCTTACCAAAACACCAAGTTTATTATTAAAAATATAGGTACCGAGCCGATTACTAATATTACTGACTTTAGTGTAACAGTAGACCAGTCTGAAACATGGGTAGAAACCTATCGGACTAACTGTACATCTATAAGCCCCAATGGAACTTGTGAAATTACCGGAACATTTACAGGTAGGACGACATCTGCTCCAACCCATGTTACCGTATCTTTAAAGCAAAACGATACTGCAATTTATGAATACAGTCAAAGCATCGTTGCCATTCCACCCGGACCACAAGAAGATACACAAGATAAGTATCTAGCTATAAGATTTACCCATCCAACGGATAGCACGCAAAAAGTTTTTGCTGCAGCAGTTTATGGGGGATTTATGGTTGAATTCGATGATAAACATATCGGGAAAATTACTCCTTACAATGATAATTTTAAGGACGTAAATCCTGAGAGAAAAACATTTAGCCATTTCGGTGTACAAATTGCCGGACCTGGTGCTAAACCTGGAAGTGATGTATTGTATCTACCAAAAGGTGGTGCCGGCGTTATATTATTATCTATGGACCAAAAAATAGCTGACGGGGCTGCTCCTAATCCAGATAATGCATCTGATCCAAGTATAAACACCAAGTTTCAACGAATTGAATTCTCTAATAATGGTTATAAAGCAGATATAAATAAGAATGAAACTTTTATTAATTTGACCAATGTTGACCATGTATCACTCCCACTTGAAATGGATTGGGTTGATAATAGCCAGCGAGCGCTTAGAGTTGCAGCAAAATACGATATACTAACGGAATCAATAGCAGATAAACTGGAAGAGATGGCTGCAGGGTTAAACGCTGTTAATCCAAATTCCTGGGGTTTATTAGTACAACGAGATAAAGATAACGGTAATAAAATTATAAGAATTTTGGCCCCGGCGAAAAAAACTGGCTTTAAAGAAGATGGTTTTGACACATACATAGACGATATTTGGAGTTTCTATAAAGAAACTAATATAGATGGTACACCAATGCATTATATATACGTAGATGTTTCTGAAGTATTACCAGATAGAACTAAGGGCCAGGCTTGTAAACTTAGAGGATATGTACACTCAGACGAAAACTCAAATGAGTATTTTTACTTCGAACCATTGCCTGAATTCACGGCTACCTGTATTGATAAAGGATGGGGTTTAGATCAACAAAATGGGCCTTTACCAGGATCTCCACATCTTAGATTTAATAAATTTACAACTCAAGATTTCATTTCAGGTGCATCTGGTACGACCACATATGGAGAAAATGGATCTTATCGTTCTGTAGTTGGGCGCAGTATTGTATCCGGACAATATATTGGACTTCTTCCATATTGCAAGAATACAAACTTATATTATAGTGGAGATAATGGAAGTGGTGCAACAGACCGCCTATTTACCCAACAATACTCTGATTTATTCTTTACTGCGCAATATAGTACATGCCTGGCTCATGCGGCAGACTATGGAGACAAAATAATAAACCAATATTCACTTTGGGCATCTAACTATTTTGACTACTACAACTATCCATATAGTGATGCTGTTGGTAGAGATGCTACCTTAGTTGGAGATAATGCACAATATCCAGTTACCATTACTATTGGAAAAATGAAGTAATTATAATTTTGTATGGTGGACATACTAATAATATGACTGCCACAATCTTCAAAATGCTGCCTATTGGGCAGCATTTTTTTACCCTAAAAAGTAACTAGTAAATCAGAGAACTAGTGAGCGTAACATCCATACCGTTTTTTCATGTACTTGAAGACGCTGTGTAAGTAAGTCTAAAGTTACCTGATCATCTGATTTTTCTGCAAAAGGTAGAGTAGCCCTGGCAGTTTTAATTACTATTTCATGAGCTTCTATAAGATATTTAATCATTTTAGTTGCTTCAATATCGCCGGTATGCTCTTTAATACTGGTTAATTTAGCAAATTCGGCATATGTTGCCGGGGCTATAAACCCTAATGCCCTGATTCGTTCAGCAATTAAATCTACAGCTAAAGCCAATTCAGTATACTGTGTTTCAAACATTAAATGTAGTGTAGAAAACATCGGGCCTGTTACATTCCAATGAAAATTGTGTGTTTTTAAATATAGCGTATAGCTATCGGCAAGAACTTTTGCCAAACTATTGGCAATTTTAACCCGTTCTTTTTCGGCAATACCATCTTTAATATTAAAAAATTGTTGTTTTAACATAATCTGTCTCCTTGTCAAAATTTAGAGCATGGATTCCCGTCTGGGTGGAAATGACACCCTTAGTGGGAATATCACTACTTCGGTCTCAATTGTAACATAGGTATAAGACTTAATGATATAATATCGATACATAAATCAATTTTGGGCTATATTTTGACTAAAGTTATTGTCGGTTTATCCGGCGGGGTTGATTCATCAGTTAGTGCCTATCTACTTAAACAACAAGGATATGATGTTGTTAGTATTTTCATGCAAAACTGGGAAGATGAGAATACCGATAGTTATTGCACAATCAAAGAAGATAGCATGGATGCTATTGCCGTTGCCGATAAACTTGGCATCGATATAGAGATTGTCAATTTTGCCAAAGAATACAAAGACCGCGTTTTTAGCTATTTTCTTGATGAATATAAAAACGGTCGCACACCTAATCCGGATATTTTATGCAACTCAGAGATAAAATTTAAGGCTTTTCTTGAACATGCTGTGACACTAGGGGCTGATTTTATTGCAACCGGCCATTATGTCGGTAAAACAACAACTGAGAATGGAGAAATTTTAACCAAAGCATTGGATACTAATAAAGATCAAAGCTACTTTTTATATCGCCTAAATCAACACCAGATCAGACACTCACTTTTTCCACTAGCTAATATAACCAAGCCGGAAGTTCGGCAAATAGCAGCCAAGCTAGAGCTACCTAATGCGCATAAGAAGGACAGTACAGGTATTTGCTTTATTGGGGAACGTCCATTTAGGGAGTTTTTACAACGTTACTTACCAACAAAACCAGGACATATGGTCTCAGTAGATGGTAAAATAATGGGTGAACATTTGGGCCTAATGTACTATACTATTGGCCAACGCAAAGGCCTTGGAATTGGTGGTTTGGGCGAACCATGGTTTGTAGCCGAAAAAGATTTGGCTAAAAATTTGTTAATTGTAGTTCAGGGACATAATCATCCCCTACTTTTAAAAAAAGAATTGATAGCAACACAGCTCAATTTCGCAACAGGTAAATTGCCTAAACGTGGACGTTATATGGCTAAGACACGCTATAGAATGAAAGACGCAGAATGTACTCTTGAGTACACCGACAATGATGATCAACTAAGGCTTATCTTTGATGAGCCTCAGTGGGCAATCACTCCCGGTCAATCTGTTGTAATTTATGATAAAGAGCTATGCTTAGGCGGTGGAATTATTTCATAATTTAGATAGGTTATTAAATATATGAGTAAATTGGAACAGCTAGATTTTAAATCAGCAAACTTTAGTCGTAACTTTGCAAAATCTTTGGAAGATACCGGATTTGCAGTTATAAAAAATCACCCTCTGGATCAACAGTTAATTGCCGATGTATTTAATGAATGGGCAGACTTTTTTTCAAGCAACTATAAAAATAATTATATCTACAATAATGATACCCAGGATGGGTTATTCCCAATGACAGTTTCTGAAAAAGCTGTGGGATATAATGTAAAAGACATAAAAGAATTTTATCATTACTACCCATGGGGACAGTACCCTAAAGAATTATCGGATAAAACAAAACGGCTATATGTTCAAATGAATGCTATTGCGGTTAATCTCCTAAATTGTGTAGAAGATAATTTGCCAGAAAGAATTAAAGACACTCTATCGATGCCATTGAGTAAAATGATAGAAAATTCAAAGCAGACGTTACTCAGGGTATTACATTACCCTCCTTTAAGTGGTAATGAAGAAATAGGCGCTGTACGTGCCAGCCCGCACGGTGATATCAACCTTATAACTATTTTAATTACTGCATCACAAGCTGGCCTGCAATTAAAAGATAAAAATGGTAAATGGCTTGATGTACCTGCAGACCCAGGAATGTTAGCAATTAATATTGGTGATATGCTGGAAGAAGCAACTGCAGGGTTTTATAAATCTACATTACATCAGGTGATTAATCCAATTGATGATAATCGTTTAAAATCACGCTATTCAATTCCGCTATTTTTACATCCAAGACCTGATGTGGTTCTTTCAGAAAAATATACTGCAAGATCTTTTTTAAATGAGCGCCTGCGTGAAATTGGAATTAAAAAATAATTGAGGATAAAAACTATGACTAAAGATACTACATATGTTTCTGAAATTGGTAAGTTTGTTAAAACTTATGTGCAAGAGCACCCAAAAGTTGAAAGTGAACGTAAACATTTACGTGAAACTTGGTGGGATACAGATGGAATTGATCTGGCAGAACAAAAAAACTATCATGATAGCGAAGTAAAATTTGGTTCTTATGTTTACTTTAGTTATCCAATGAATACACAGCCTACCCAAGATAATAAATGAAGGGGCGAATCACCGAAGAACTGTACCGATATGCCCTATCCATAGCCAAAGATGAGCATCCGGTACTGCAAGATTTGCGTAAAAGAACCCAAACATTGCCAGGCAGCCACATGCAAATCTCCCCCGATCAGGGACAATTTATGGCAATGCTTGCAAAAATCCTAGGTGCTCATAAATATCTTGAAATTGGGGTATTTACCGGCTATAGTGCGCTGGCAGTTACCCTGGCAATGAATGCTGATAGTGCTATGACATTTGCCCTGGATAATGACCAGGTAACTATGGAAGTTGCCAAAGAATACTGGGCAAAAGCCTGTGTGGTAAATAAGATTACTCCAATAATTGGTGAGGCTCTAACTTCCTTGATTAAATTAATAGAAAACGGGCACAGTAATACTTTTGATATGGTATTTATTGATGCCAGGAAATCGGATTATATTGCATATTTTGAGCGTAGCTATCAATTAATTAAGCCAGGTGGTATAATATTGATAGATAATATTTTTATGCAAGGTTTGGTTTTGGAACACCAGCAAAAAGAATCGGCCAGGGCGGTAGATGAATTTAATCATTTTCTAAAAAGCCAAGATCTTGACTACTGCGTTACAACGATTGCTGATGGCCTAACGATCGTTCGCAAACCACATCAAGGAGGAATATAGGTGAAGAGAAAAAGAAAATTAGGTAGTCTTAAAAATGAAATGAATGTGGTACCCTACATTGATGTAATGTTGGTATTACTAATTATTTTCATGGTTACTGCGCCTATGTTTGTACCTGCGGTAATTAATTTACCCAGTGTTGGTAAAGCAGCACAATTGACCTCAGAGCCAATAGAAGTTAGTATCACTAAAGATAATAAATATGCGGTAAGTCAAAAAAACCAGACTTTCCAGATTAATAACATATCTGAATTAGTCGGCAAAGTACAAGGTTTGATAAAAGGAGATACACCGATTGTAATCTCGGCCGATAAAGAAACCAAATATGAGGGGGTTATCAGCGTAGTAGACAAACTCCACGCCGCTGGCATTAAAAAAGTAGCACTAGTGGTTAAAGAAAAAAATGGATAATAGCCTTTTAAAAAAACGAAGTAGTACTATTGCTTCGTTAATATTCCATGTCTTACTTATAATAGGTTTGATTGGATTTAAAAGTGCGTATATAATGGTTCCATCACGTTCCAATGGAATTGAGGTGAGCTTAGTAAGTGATGACGAAATTGCTCCTACAACCAGGAATATTAGCCAGGTTAAAAACCCGGAACCAATAAAAACACTTAATGATAAAGCGGATATAAATGTTAAGCAGGATGATGCAAAACGTAACAAACCAGCACCATCTAAAATTATTCAACCGATAGTTGCAAAAAATCCGAATCCGAATACTTTACAGCAAAAACCGCAAAAAAAGAAGGTAAAAACAAATAAGCAAATTAATGACCTATTAAACCAAATTGCCCCATCTGATACAGCAAGCGGAAAAACCAAAGCTGCGGCTACCGGAGGGGTGGATAGTGGAACTAGTGATACCGATAATATGATCAGTAATTATGCTGATTTGGTTATCCAAAAGGTACGTCCGTTTGTAGTAATACCTGATAATTTGGATAATAATGCAAAAGCAATTGTTGAAGTTACATTACTACCTAGCATGGAGGTATTTGATATAAAATTAATAAAATCCAGCGGGAATTCAGATTATGATAATAATGTTCAACAGGCGATTGACCGGGTACGTGTATTTCCACCGCTACCGGATAAGGCAAAATTTAGTGATTATAGAGTATTACGTTTAACGTTTAAACCACAGTAAAGCGAAAGAGAAATAATATGTACAATAAATTAATAATTGGAATAATGAGTTTAACGATAATTGGATCGAGTTATGCCCTACAGGATATCCAAATTGTGGGAGGAACGAATGCCGGTAACCCTAAGGTTGCAGTAGTAAATTTCACCGGTGATAGCACTGAAGATGAAACTAATGTAAGTCGTACAATTGCAAATGATCTAAGTATTACCGGTGAATTTGCAGTAAAACAATATCCGGATGCTACTAACATTGAACCCGGCACAAAATATATCATTTCCGGTGCTGTAAATGGTAACACTATTAATTTTAAATTAACCGGCAATGAAGTAGCAGGTAAAAACAGTGAACTACTTGACCAAAATGTAACCTATACTACCAATGTGCGTAAAGCTGCACATACGATTAGTAATAACACTTACCAAAAAATTACTAATGTTAAGGGAATATTCACTACAAAAATTGCCTACATAAAACGTAGCGGCAAAATATATAGTATCATTATATCTGATTACGACGGATATAACCAGAAAACTATTTTTAGTAGCGGACACCCGGTTAGTTCACTAGCTTGGGATAATACCGGTAATCTGTTAGCCTATGTGAGTTTTGAATCGGGCAAGCCAGTTGTGTATGTTCAAAATTTACCCCAAGCCCAGCGCTATGTTGTTGCTAATTTTAACGGCTCTAATTCAGCACCGGCATTTACTCCTGATGGTAAAAAGTTGGCTGTGACTTTAAGTAAGGATGACCACGGCTCACACATATATCTGGTGAATAACGGGGCTAACACCACAGCGACAAATATTTTGCCTTCATCGTTTAGTGGAAGCATTCAAACAGAAGCATCATTCTCCAATAACGGAAGCATGGTATTTTCGTCAAACCATGATAGTGGCGCGCAAATTTTTATGTCAAACTTGCAAGGTGCAGAGCCAACTAGGCTAACACTTAATTTGGGTAATTATAATGTCAGCCCACGCTTTTCACATGATGCCAGCAAAATAACTTTTGTTAATCGTAATGCCGGAGTCCTAAAGGCATACTTAATGGATTTATCTACCAAAGTATCTTACCCGATTAGCTTGCAAACTACCCAGGATCTGGCGCCAAGTTTTGCTCCAAATGATAAATTAATCTTATTTTCCAGCAATGGGGAAAGTATTTATATTGGCAATAGCACCGGAACTATCCAAACCAGATTAAACAAAATTTCCGGAACAATTATCGACCAAAGCTGGGCAAATAATTTTTAATAGAAAAAAAATTATATGAGAAACTTATATAAATTTTTATTTCTTGCTATATTAATTTCATCTATATCATTAGCTAACGCTTTGCAAGTACAGTGTGCAACAATCACAAAATACCTGCAAGATAAAATTAAAACAAATAATGTCTACGTTATTTACCTTGATATATGGTGGTACAGGCATAAAGACACCGGAACAATAATAACAATTTTTGGGAATAGCGATAATATTCATCCAAACAGTTTTTCCGGAAAAACCTGGGAGACTATTAATGATGATATAGGTGCAAATAACTACACTGAAAGTAAAAAATGGAGTTTTAACCGGGTAAAAGATACGCAGATGTGGCAAATTTCTGCTTTACCATGGTTTAATAACGATATAGCAGTATTCAAAGAAGAAGATCAAGGTGTTAAGTGGTTTGAAGATTCAGATAAGAAACTCAAACAATATCTTACTTTGCTTAGACGAAATTACTATAACGTAATAACAGATAGAGAAGCTAATAGAAATGGTGTTATGCATTTTGCGCTTTAACCCAAACACTTGGTTAAAGCTCAAAATTCTATAGGTTTTATTCCTGTTTAGCTTTGATATACCTAGTTTTGAACATGCATAAAAACTCCGTAAAATTTTGCAAAGCAAATCTAGCCCATCCAATCAATTTCCCTTTCCTTATAGCTAATTCCTTATAATGGCTTCTTTGTTCACTGTATTTCTGCTTAAAGGGAAATCACATGTAATTTATAGAAACTACGGAATTTCGGTATATAAATAGCTTTTTAACCAGTGTAAAATAATAGTAAATATAATACTACTATTAGAAAGTTAAAAAATGTTTAATCGTTATTATTTGGGTCTATTAGCAGCGTTATCTCTCTATGCAGGGATTGTTAAAGCCGATGAAGTGGTGCAATTTGCTTCAATTGAGGTGCCTATGATGTATCAACACGAATTGGGCTGTGAAACTGGGGAAATAATTCTTTCCTACTCTATAGACAAGAAAAATGCATCTACCAATCTTGAGCCGGATAACGCACCAGCTATGATTAGTAAAATGCATGACCACATCTATATTGTCTCGTCATTTAAAAAAAATAATGACATAACTTTTATGATTAGAAAAAATATAGCAGATCCTAAAATCCCATGGGAGTTTCAATTTTTAAAGGCTGATGAAGATGGAGATGTTAATGTCGGTGAACCAATAAAATTACAAATTATACCGAAGAAAAACCCTAAATCACCTTCAAAAATAAATTGCCCTGTATCTTAAGTTTTAATACTTTTTACGATTTATTCCCAACTGCTATTCTACTTTTATTAGAAGATAATGTAGTAATAGTTGCTGATCTAACCTTGGCCTGGACAACAAATTTGCAGTTACTATGTCTATCGACGTACCCTTTATAAGGGTAAGTACCGATAGTTTATCCGGAGCCAATGCCGATTGTAATTTAACCAAATCACTGGCTTTTAATAATACATAGTATGGTTTAGTTAATTGTTTTAGCCGAGATATATTATTCCCTACCCTTAAATATTTATTCTTGCTATGAAATTCGAGTGTTAAGGAGTTAACATCATAATCTGCTACTACTAAAGATTGCTCTTGTTTATTTAGATAACTTGCCGCCTGATAACCAATATCATACTTAATGTATATCTGCCCATAAATTAACAGTATAAAAATGAACACTAAATTAATCGCTAAAACCGGATATAAAATAGCTTTGGATAAATCATTTTGATGCATAAACATAATAAACAAGACCAACATTAAAAGCCCCGTTAGGCTCACAACAAATATCGATCCGTGGCCAAAAACAAAAATGCTCAAGCCAATTACCGTAATCACTAAGATTACTGCAAACCAGATTTGTACATAAAAAATCTTGTGCATTCGATCCGGAGTATTTATTCTATAATCTACAAACCAACTGGCACATAAAATTGCTGCAAATGGAATTAAAATATTAGTATAATAATCAAGCTGGAATTTAGCAATACTAAACAAAAGAAAGGTTGGTAAAAAGCTCCCTAGCAAATAATAAAATCCAATGGCATTACTTTGCCTGATTGGAGATTTTTTACGACAATAAGCAAAAATAGCTATAACTAATATAAAAGACCATGGCAAAAAAGACCATAAGAACGTATGTATAAAAAAGAAATAATGGCTAAATGAAGTACTGCCGCTATGCACAATTGGGCCGTTATTAAAAAACCGTCCAAACTGGCTATCCCAAAAAAACCACTTAATTCCTGAGACATGAGTTAAGCCATATATATTTTTTTCCGGATGCAAATCAAACTGGATATATAATGCTATTAACTCAGGAAGGATAAATATAAATGAGAGAACCAGCGCAAGAATCCACTTAGGTTTGATTATATTAGAATATTGTTTTTTGTATATCCACAAAACGACCAACCCGCTACCTATAGTGACTAATACAAATAACCCCTTAGTCATCATTGCACAGGCGGTAAATATAGCGCCTAACAACAAATTGGTAAACGTAAAGTATTTATTATAGCGATACCAGTAAAAACAGGCCGGCATGATCGTACCTTGCAAATATGCTTCTGCCCGTATGTCAATAGTAGAGGATAGCATTAAGTGTAAACTTGATAAATAGATAACTGTAGCAATAAGCCCGACATCAGGATTATATAATTCTTTTCCTAACCGATAGGTATAAGCTGCACCAATTAAATGAAATAAAAGGCCAGGTAAAACATAGGCAAAAGAAGTAATCCCAAAGATAGAATATGAAATAGCGGTTACCCAGAACGGAAAATGCGGCTTATCCAGCCAGTCAGTCCCAAAATGTCTCAGGTTAATCCAGTCGTGGCTTAACAGCATATTCTTAGCAATGCTGGCATATAGCGGCGGATCATCATTACGTAGTACCGGGGCAAAAAGACCCAGCGCATTTACCAATACGATCAAAATGATTAACCCGTAAAGTAAATTATGTTTAAAATAACGCGAATCATTCAACATGATATATATTTAGAATCCATAAAAATTTGTATAACTATGTGATATGCAGATCCCGGCCTACCAACTTAATCTATGCTATACGAGTGTTAGCGCGAGAAGCAGGTTTGCGACATAAACAAATTTGTACTAGTAAATAAGCAATCAAGCCACTGGCAATAACATCCAATGGCCAGTGCCAACCCGTACAAATACGGGATAATCCAACTAAGAGTAATAAGATAAACAACAAATTTTTAAGCCATCTTTTATCAAACATGGCACTTAGAGCAAAGACAAAAATCGCCATATTTCCCGTATGCCCGGATGGGAATGATTTATATGCATTTTTAACTGCATTTTCAAATTGATTTAACCAAAAGAACGAATTTTGTGGTAGGACAACATATGGTCTTGCTTCACCGATCACGACTTTCAGAACTTGAAATACCAGATAATAAGCAATAATTAAAATAGCCACCTGCTTTAATCTGTCCTTACGCCAAATGGCCGTTATAATTAATAGTAATAACGGTAAGATAAAAAATTTGGAATAGGATAGAAAATTGAGGGTTTTCCAGATTATGGCAGGCAATATGACATGCAATGAATTAATTGTGTAAAATAATGGCTGGTTTAATTTAAATAACCCGATAATCAGGGCTACAATAACAAATCCAGAAAATAGAACATAGTCTTTAAACCGGCACCAATTCCCCTTGCATAACTTTGACTGAGGTAGCATATGTATTACTCCAAAAATATATACTGGAATTTTAACATATTATAGTAGAGCTGATGAACCAACTTAAGCTGGTTTTGCTGTAATAATCTTGAGAGCTAAGACACAAAAAATATCCCTTATTGATTAACATTGCTGAGGAAACTTGCTTTTAGGATGTCATCGGAAGCAAATTTCCCGGATAAATCGAAGGTTTGGACTTTATTTTCTGTATCGCTCACACCTGATCGGTTAACACAATCATGGTGCGCTGTGATTGCAACAGCTACACTCTTAGTTTTGAGTAAATGTTGTAAAACTACAGATATCTGGCGCGTTAAACGCTCCTGGATTTGCGGGCGATGCGCAAAAAAATCCACAATTTGATTTAACTTACCTAAACCAATAATTTTACCGCCCGGAATATAGGCAATTGTTACATGGCCCTTTATCGCTACAAAATGATGTTCACAGGTTGATTTTAACTGGATATTTTTGGACACTATCGGCTGGGTATACTTTATCGCGTTACCTTCAGCAATTATATCCGGGAAGTTGTAATAATCAAGCCCCCAGAATAAGTCATCTACAAATAAGCGAACAATTCGGCTTGGGGTATCAACGAGTAATTCATCACTTAGATCCAAACCAAGGTGGCGGACAAAATCAGTAAACTTATCTTCCAGCTGTTTTATATAATTGGTATCCTGCCATGCATCTATAGTTTTCCAGTTAATCGAATTTTCCAAACTCTTTTGCTTTAATAATTGATGGATTTGTAAACCTAGTTCATGATTTGTATTTTTCATAATTTAACCTATCTTTCCTAGTGTAATGCGATCTTGACCAGCATAATCTTTTATTGTCCTCACATTTTTATACCCATTATTTTGCATCAGACCCAATGTTGCCCTGCCCTGGTCATATCCATGCTCTAATAATAAGTAACCCTGTAAATGTCGCTGTGCCGTAGTTATAATTTTTTTAATGTTGCTCATGCCATCAGCAAAATCAGTTAATGCATGCTGCGGCTCAAATGCCAATGCCCTTAAATGATCATCATCCCCCACTATATAAGGCGGATTACTGACAATAATATCATATATACCATCAATATTATTAAACCAGTCACTTTGGATAAACCTAATTTCTGCCCCCAAAGTAATTGCATTATCTTTTGCTACCATTAAAGTTTGGGCGTACATATCGGTTGCAGTTATGTCTAACATCTTATTTTCTAGTTTACAGCTAATTGCAATGCAGCCACTGCCGGTGCCCAAATCTAAAATTCTATCCCCGGGCTTTGCCAATTGCAAAACCATATCAACCAGTAACTCAGTCTCAGGACGTGGTATCAATGTATCTGGAGTAACCCTAAACTTATGTGAGTAAAATTCTTTGTAACCTAATATATACGCAATTGGCATGCCATGCAAACATTTGTCATACAATTCAAGGTAACTATCGTATTGTTCTTCATTCAATTGATAATCATTACAAGTGACTAACTCTACTTTAGAAAACCCCAAAATGTGCCCAAGTAATATTTTGGTATCTAGCTTACTTAGCTTTGAATTTTGCAAGATTTGTTTTATAGATTCTTTCATATTGAAATTCCTATAACTGGCATCACACCTTACATACTATTATATGCTTGACAAAGCAATCCTACTTCTTAACAGCTATAAATCCTTGCTGCAGATCTCAACCATTTTTTAATTTGAATAACTAAGCCAAAACAAATAAAACAAAATATCTCATAATCTATCTATACGCTCACACCTACCATTTATGATTTCATACGCGATCCCGCAAAGGCTACATTCGGTTTTTGCCGCATCAGTAAGGCGAACGCCGCATTCGCACATCCAGCCAATATGTTTTGCCGCTACCCCAACCATCACTGCATATGCCGGTACATCAGCTTTAACTACGCTACCTGCACCAATAAATGCATATCGGCCAATAGTTACCCCACAAATAATAGTTGCATTGGCACCAATTGTCGCCCCCTTTTGTACCAGGGTTTTGAGGTATTCATGTTTTCTCACAATATGGCTACGCGGATTATATACATTAGTAAAGACCATCGATGGCCCACAAAAGACATCATCTTCTAAAGTTACAGCATCGTAAACTGAAACGTTATTTTGAATTTTTACATTATTGCCAATTTTTGCATTGGCTGAAATAAAAACATTTTGCCCAAGTGAACAATTTTCTCCAATTATGGCACCACTACACACATGAGTAAAATGCCAGATTTTGGTGGCATTTCCAATAGAGGCACCGTCATCAATTACTGCAGATTCGTGAGCTATAAACGACATAATTTACCTAAATTGCAAAATGAAAAAAGCGATAGATATATACATAAAAACTACGCCCAGAATAACAAATAAATGCCATACCATATGCGAAAATTTAAACTTGCCAAAGGCATAAAGCAATGCACCGGATGTGTATGCCATACCGCCGGCAATCATGAATGCTAATCCGGTTTTTGGAATATCAGCTACAATTTGCGGTAGCAGATATAAAGACCCCCAGCCCATTACTACATAAATGAGCGTACTGGTTTTTTTAAACCTGCCGGCATATAACGATTTATAGACTATTCCCAAAACCATTACTACAGTCATAATTATAAAAACTACATAAGCTCGCTGGGTTTTTAGCAAACTAAATACATATGGAGCATATGATCCGACTATTAATACATAAATTGATATATGGTCTAATTTTTTAAATACCGAGCGTGCGGTATGGTTAACCATCGAATGGTATAAGGTACTCATCAAAAACATAAATAGTATGCTAAGGCCATAAACAATAAAAGCAATAGCATCTAGCCAGTTACCATAACGCCCGGCTATCCAAGTTAGATTAATAAGCGCTGCTAGCCCAAAAAAGCTACCTACAATATGACTTACCGCATTAGCGATATCTTCACCTAAAGTGTATTGAAATAATTTAGCTAAATATTCCCGCGAATATTTGCTTGGCCTGTCTATTACATGCATTTATTTCTCCATACTCATTGCTGTTTGGTACTGTGACTTGTTACTCATTATAAATCGACCCACGCTCCATGCCCGGCTGGCTTTTGAAACGTTTATGTAACCAAAAATATTCTGGCTTAGCTTTTAAAACCATTTCTTCAATAACCTTGTTCATCTTAATTATATCCTGTTTTAAATCATTACCAGGATAATTTTCCCATGGCCTGGAGAATTCCACTACATAGTGGTCTTTCTCCCAATGAACAAAAACCGAGATAACTAATGCATCCATTAGCTGCACCAGTTTAGGCAAAACATTAACTGTTGCACAGGTTGGATGCGCAAAAAAAGGTACATATAATGAGTCACGTTCACCGAAATCCTGATCCGGCAGATAATAAAATACCCGCTTTGTCTCACGCAGGCGCTTAATTATCGGGCGAAGCCCTTCTTTACGCGAAAAAACCTCACCACCTTTATCTTTAATAAATCTAAGCCTTGCATTTTTTAATTTTTCACTAATTATATTACTTTTTTGTTGTGAATATATACTATAGCCGACGATCTCAAGCGCCATCCGGCTTGCTGCCAGGTCAAGACCCACAAAATGCGGGCAAAGTAGTATAACCGGGCGCTTTTCGTAATGCTCCATTACATATTCAAAATTTTTTAATTTAACCAATTTTTTTATTTGTTCAGGGCTGCCAAAAAATAGTAAACCATATTGCAATGCCGAATTTACCAGGTATTTAAAATGCTCATAAATAATTTTATTTTTTTCTTTTTCACTCATCTGAGGAAAACATAAGCTTAGGTTTTTTAAACCAACCTTTCTTCTACTCCTAACAGTATAAAAGCCAATAGCCCCCAATGTATTACCAATAAACTGCATAACACTCAAGGGTAATTTGCTAATCAACCAAATTATAGAGAATGCTAGGTTAATTCCGATTTTTTTATGCATATTTTAACTTATTTTTCCTGTTAAACCACTCTGTCATCTCCGGACTTAACCCTGGGATTTGGATTCTCGTACCCTCCACATACTTATGTAAGCGCAAATGACTATAAAGCCGGTGCATGGGCCGGTTTACGAAATCTATCATAACTCCAATAATATTGCTCTGGTACCTCTAATATAATAGATTCCAGCATGGTATACAAGTCCTGAACTACAACCGCAACATCCGAAGTTTTGGGCGTATATGGATGGTAATCAACAATAAAACCATCTTTTACCCGCTTTGCATATGCAAAGAAAGTTGTTGTTCCGGGATATAAAGTAAACTTGGCCGCTAATGTAGTTGCAAAAACTTTTTTACCAAAAAAGTTAACCCATACACCATCACCACCAGAAGCTACATTATCCGGTAAAATACCCACAATTTCACCGGCTTTTAATGCTCGCAGTAACTGCACAACTCCATGGCGCGTTGTTGGCACAGGATTAATGTTTGTTTCTGTTCTGCCACCTAACATTATAGCATTAAATATCGGGTTTTTAGTTGGTTTGTAGAGGATATTGAATGTTTTATGTGTAATAATAGCCGAAGTTGCCTTAACACCAATTTCAAAATTACCGATATGCGGGGTGAGAAATATTACCGGGTTTGCCCCGGTACATGCAGCTAATACTTTATCAAAATTAAGACCTTGCTTCGCTATCTTTGTACATTTGGCTGCTTTTCCCTGCCAGGCAATAGTTAAAGTTTCAACTATAGTCTTGCCCCACTCTTTTGCCGCATTTAGCGCAAAACTATCAACATTTTCTTCGGTACATATACCTGTTGCCAATAAATTTGCCCGCACACGTTTTCCAGCACGCTTAGATAATTTTAATGAGGTAATACCCATCATACTACCTAAACCTTGTAAAATCGGCAACGGCAGGTATGAAAGTAATCTTAAAATTAACCTAATAAAAAGTAATTTCATTTATAATCCATCAATAACTTCAAATTTATCCAAAACATAATCATCAAACCACTTAGGTATGTATTCCGTTTTAATTTCTATAGTAGTTGAATCTGTAATTTCGGCTATCAATTCAGCTTCTTCAAGGTTATCGTATATAAAGGCTCGGTTTGTAAATTTAATTGCTTCACTAAGATTATCCATTGAGCGTTTGTATCTTACATTTATTTTCTCTTTTGGCACATTATGACCACCAGCAGCAACCCTATTTTTAACCCGGTTTTCATTTATCAAAGGATCACCGGTAGATACATAATAAAGATATGTTCTATAGCCAAGTAATCTTGCCTTTTTTAATATCTCAATCTTATCGGGTGAACTCATAACTGTCTCAAAAGTAAAAGATTTCTTATCAATTAATAATTTATTTCTAATAAGATCAGCACAAACAGATGCGAAATATGAATTCATATTTACCTGACCAAATAAAATTCTATTATCACAAAACTCTAATAAGGTTAATTCCTTTTTTAAACCAGGATTTTCATTAATTAGTGTAGAATTTAAAAAAAATTTTTCTATCTCTTCTTTAGGTACAGATATTTCAAAGTTTTTAAAATTTATATATTTAGATTTTTTGATTTGCTTTTCAATCTCATCAGGATTTATGTAGACACCGAGCGGTAAAAGAGGTAATGCCTCTTCAACTTTTGTTTTGATCGTACTTTTGCCACTACCGTTTGGTCCAGCAAACATTCTAAGCCTGGGTATTTCTGCAGTCATTTTAATTTTAAATGGAAGGTGCGATTAAGAGCTACACGTCTGTTTGGTTCAATTTTTTTTATTATTTTTCTTGTACCATCCGGGAAAATCTCATAAAGCTTACCACCTATGGCCTGCATTAAACTACACCCGCGTTGTACGGCATTTGCACGAGCCTCTCTTGTGGCTACCTTGGCTAATTCAGGAATTTTTTTTTCCAATTGATCAAGTGTTTTTTCAGTGTAGATTTTTTTTTTATCCATTTCTTTTCTAGCATTTTTCATAAATTACTCCATACCAATTAACCAAACTTCCCCTACTAATATTTTACCATATTTGGATGCTAATCTGTCTGGCTAAAACATTGTAGTTACTGCCTGACAGTAGCTCTTTGACGTTGCATCTCAAATAAACATACTGTAGCTGCCATTGCTACATTTAGCGATTCGGCCTTACCGGGCATCGGAATGGTTAATTGATGCGTTACATTACTTAGTAACGATTTGGATACTCCGCTACCTTCATTACCAAAGAGCCAAGCACAAGGCGTACTCAATTCACGCGCATAGAGGCTATCTTTGGCATTTGGCATTGCTGCTATAACATCATATTTATAATCGCTTATAAACCTGGCAATATCGGCTATAATTATAACATTTAATTCAAACTGTATACCCTGCGAAGAACGCAATACCTTTATACTATAAGGGTCTACACAGGATTTTGATAGTACAATATTTTTTACCCTGGCTGCAGCGCAAGAGCGTAAAATAGTGCCTAAATTTCCCGGATCCTGTATATTATCTAAAATAACACAGTCGTTTGTATAAACTGTATTGTCAATCATAGTGGGTTTCATACGGATTAAACCAACAATATCCGTTATAGAATCGGAAAGATTAATCTTGGATAGTACCTCATCATTTACACAATAAATGTTACTTTCAGAGATATTTTGGGTAATAAATGAATAATCATTGATTTTTGCCTGGTTAATAAATACTGAATCAAGTAAGCCATGCTTTATTGCTTCTTCTATCAGGTGCTTCCCATATATAATACTTAAGCATAATTCATAGCGGTATGAGCGTGAATTAGCTAATTTAACTATTTGCTTTATTTTAGTATTTGATAGCGAAGTTATAAGATTCATGACTGGCCGTCTAAAATGATTTTGGCAAACACTGCATCTACCGGATAGGTTACTTTAATATTTCCACGCTCGCCCTCAACTAATTTTACAGGCAGCCCCAGTTGCTCAACCGCACTGGCCTCATCGGTTACCAATTCCAGATTTGCACAGTTTAATGCTTTTTTTAGTATCCCTGAGCGGAACATTTGCGGGGTTTGCGCTTGATATATAATATTACGATTTAGTGTTTTATCTATTTGCTGGCCAATAACACTTTGTTTAATTGTATCTGTTGCCTTAATTGCTAATATACCCCCTACTTCATCGTTTTCCAGCTCATTAATCTGGCGTAAAATTGTCTCAGGCTTAATACAACACCTGGCAACATCATGTACCAAAAGCCAGTCGCCATCATTACAATTTAGTATATTTACAGCATTTTTAACTGTTTGTGTCCGGGTAGAGCCGCCGACTTTTAGAATCTGGATACCCGCCTGCCCGGGAAGATTATGCTTTAGAAATGATAAGCTATCAATATATGTATCATCCGAGGCAGTAACTATAATAACCTGATCAATCCCTGGCATAGATAAAAATACCTTTACGGTATATTCTAAAATAGTTTTACCATTAATTAGCATATACTGTTTAGGTACATTATCACCGAAACGGGAACCATGACCGGCACAAGGTAATATAGCGATCTTCTTACTTAGCATCAGGAACTTAACCTATGGCTTTCATATACTGTGAATGCGCCTCAATTTCATCTGCGGTAGCCTGGATAACTCTTAGATTAAGATTTGTAGTATCTATTTTTTCAAACGGAACTTTGGCAAGCTCAGCTTTTTCATCTGCCAATAGGCTCACCTGCTCACGAGTTAAAGCTAAATATACATCTAAAAGTAACCGGCAATCAACCAATGCGCCGTGAAAATCACGATGTGAACGGCTAATATTAAACCTATCACATAATGCATCAAGATTGTTTTTACCACCTGGAAATTTTTGCCGGGCCATTATTAGAGTATCAACCACACCACTAATATAAGCACTAGTTTTATTATGTCCTTCTTTTTGTAGATGATGATCTAAAAATCCGATATCGAATTTGGCATTATGGATAATTAACTCGCTTCCCTGAATGAACTCTATAATATCCTTGGCTACATGAGAAAAAACCGGCTTATCTTTTACATGTTCATTAGTTATTCCATGGATTTTGGTTGCCCCGGCATCTATTTCCCGCTCAGGGTTTATATAGATGTGCAATTGGTTCCCGGTAAGTTTACGATTTATCACCTCCAATGCAGCAAATTCAATAATCCGGTGGCCATCTTCAGGTGCCAGGCCGGTTGTTTCTGTATCCAGTATTAATTGACGAGTAGTCATTAGAGCACCTTAAACCTAAATAATGCAGAGCCACAAGCAGTACAAATATAGTAACGTAATTTACTTTGTTTATGAAAAAGACCGTTATGTATAGTTTTTTCTGAACCACATTTAAAACAAGATACTACATTGTTTAATTTACATTGTGGGTAACGATTTATGTATTCATTGTAATCAGGTAATTTATACCAGCGGTAGAATTTAGTTACAAACCCAAGTGAGTATAAAACCAGCCCGGCTGCTATAAACCATATAAAATTCAAGCTAAAAAATACTATAAATCCGCCTAAAAGAAATAACATTACAATTAGAACTAAACATCCACCAAGAAACGGTGAAAATATGGCACCAAAGATCAGGAAAAATAAGAATACACTAAATAATTCGATAAAATACACCAGAAAAAATCCTCTTATAAATAAACAAAATGTTACTTATAGAGGATTTTAACATAATTAAAGGTGCTGAGCTTTCTTTTGTATAATTCTGTTCATTAATATGATAAAACTTGACTAAATGGACATTCTGTCACATTACCAATAATTGGTTCGCAGACATACTGAGGAAATATTGGTGACGGGTCCTTCCAATATCCCCCGGGTTCAATTTGATATTTTTGATCTGGGGATGGAGCATTTAAACTAAACATTTTTCCTGTTCCCTGATCCCCATATCCGCAAACAAAATTGCTTGCTATCTTAGGAGATCCCGCAACCGGATTAGCCAGTGACACAATAAAAATACTTCTGGATAACGATATACCCCCCGTTGGATATTGATCCTTCCATATACCTCCTAAACCGGATGCTATAAAATGATCATCCTGAACGTATATATCACTTACAGGAGGGCAATCGGCATAAACTACCGAAGCACTTAAAATAGTTAGTATACATAATGCTTTACTGATATTTTTCATTTAATTATCTCCCAAAAGGTTAAATAAGACACAACTCAAATGGTGGATCTCAAATTTTATCATACCTTTAACAGATTTGTATACGAACAATAGATAATAAAAAAGGAGTTAATAATCAACTCCTTTTTAGATTTACGGATTAGCCGTTATTTGGTTTAGGGCAACTAGTTGCAACACTGCATTTGCCTGACTATGGTCAATCATAACCGGTACTATTCCCACCATTGTAAATAGCTGCGGTAATGCACCAATACCATTATTAGCAAAATTAATACAATTTACCATTCCTGCCGGAGATACTTGCTTCATACCGCCGGTATAGCCTGGCTGGTAGCCCGGAAACTGGCTGCTTGAGGGCAAATTACCACAAGCTTCTAGCGAATTGATATTTGATACTGTAGAATCATAATTTAGAAATACCAGATCAGTAGGACTATGCGTAACAGCAGATTGGATATTTTGCTGGGCTATAAATGATGTAATAGTTTGATCATTTAGAATTCCGGGTTCTACAAAACTACCTACCGAATTATTAGTATAACCAGTCGCTAAATTTGTATTTAAGGCGTCATACGTCTGCCCGCCGGTAAAGTATGCATTTGGCCCCACTGTAGCTGCAGTTGCTGCTGCAAATGATTGGTCGGCAATTTGCGCTTCTGTTAAACCGCTGGTATTATACGTCCCGATTATATTATATGGTAACGGGCAAGAAGTAAACGAACTTTCTGGGGTAGCCGTACCGGTCTCCGGATAACTTCCAGTTGAATTAAGCACATTCCAGTTAACACAAGTAGCCATCGGCGAATAATTTGGTGCCAACACATTTACTGAAGCAGTTGAAGAGTTATAATACGCAAGAGCGGTTAAAACATAACCAGCCAATGATGTTTTTGAGGCAGCAAGATTATTTGCAGCAATCACTCTGGCAGCAGCTTTAACTGCAGGAGTAATTAACGGAGATGAAGGAATTATACCAGGAGATACATTCCATGTATTAACCGTTGGATCTATACTATTACTGGCATTGGCAAATTCATAATGTAATGTTGCCCCACTTAAATCATACGCTCCGGATATACCGACAGTTCGTCTAAGTGTAAACCCGTTAGTAGATAAAAAATTAGCATAGCTTGATTGTGCTAACTGTGAAGCCCATAACGCATAGGCACCACCTTCAGAATATGAACTGATATATAGCTTTGACGGATTAGGCAAGGTAATGCCTTGAGCGGCAAGAGCAGTCCGCGCTGCTTTTAATGCATTTAAACCGCTTTGTGCATTAGTCTCAGGAAAAATAACATAAGGATGTTGTACCTGGTAGTTAGCGCCCTGGCCTACATAATCAGGAGCAACTACTACATAACCCTGGGTTGCAAAAACTGCAGCTAAAGTTGCATCTTGCACATATGATGTACCTGCACTTGAATTAACATATGTCGGAACGGTTGTAGGAGAGGAGTTACTAATTGGCGTAAGCGTACCATCAAAATCTGAAGGAACCCCACCTTTAGACAAAATTGTACCATGATAAAACAATACAACTCCTTTAATCCTGGATGCCGGTAATGCTACACCCGGAGCAATTTGCGGAACCAAAACTGCAGCTGAAACAGTTTGCGGATTGGTTGCATTACCTGCAAACTGATATGGAGCACCAGCAGTAGTGTATGTAATTCGGTATGGTTGAACCAACTCTATACCAAGAGCAGCTGCTCCGGCAACTACAAAATTGCCTACATTAACTGTAGCTCCGCTATTAGGAAATATTGTAGAAAAAGTAGGGTTTGCATTTATTGCTGCCTGATTGGATTGACAAAGCAGCTGAGCACCACCGCCAGAACCAAGACCATTACATACCCCATAGGTATTAAAACCTAGTGTAGCAGCAACTGTCGGGCTGGTAATCATGAATCCTTGCAAAACTGCCGGAGTATACGCAGCCAAAAGAGTTCCTGTTAAAGGGACTGCTGCACCCTCAACAATACCGTATGCTGCATTCGGGTCTACGGGTGAACGCGTTGCAGCACTTCCCCCGTTACTGCCACTACCGCAGGCAGCTAACGATACTGAAATTACACTAATTAAACTGAATCTTTTAACCGTTTGAATTCGTTTTAACATATGGAATATATCCCCACAAAAATTTAAGGGCGTATTATAGCCCAATAATTAAATTAAAGTAAAGTTTTTGTAATATGCGACGCACCATTGATGAGCTTATTGTAATTATGCTATAATTATGGTTTATCCTACTTATTTTTAATAACCAAAATTACCCGGAGATCTCCCATTTATGCCAATTAACCTTTTAAACGATAGGGATGTGATGCTTAATCGTGAAATTGGCTTAATTCAATTTTACCGTAGAATTTTATCCAATGCATTGAACAAAAGTATTCCGCTTTTAGAGAGATTGTCTTATTTATGCATTGTCAGTCGTAACTGTGATGAACTTTTTGAAGTCAGGATTGCCAGGTTATTAAAATGGAACCGGGAAGAACCAAATAAAATCTTACCTGATGGCCTTACTGCTGCTGAAGCACTACTTCTAGCCCAGAGTGAGATTGTAAAGCTGCATAATGAGATATACAATACCTATCATAACTGTATTATCCCTGATTTAAACAAAGAAGAAGTTTATATCCTGGAAATTAACCAATGGAACAAAGCTGTACAGCAATGGGCGTATAGCTATTTTATTAATGATTTAAAGCCAGTATTAACACCAATTGGCATTGATCCGGCACACCCATTTCCTAGAGTACCCAATAAAAATTTACATTTTGCTGTTGAATTAGATGGTAAAGACCAGTTTGGTAGAGACTCAAACATAGCTATAGTAGAAGCCCCCAGAATATTACCCAGGGTAATCAAACTACCTGAAAAAATTGCCGAAGGTAAAAACTCATTTATCCTTCTTCAGGATATTATTAAGCTACATGTTGATGAATTTTTCTATGGCCTGACCGTCAGGGGCTGTTATCCATTTCGGGTTACTCGCGCTGCAGATATATTTTTACGCGCCAATGCAAAAAATATTCGTTTTGAACTAACCCAGGAATTACAAAACCGTAAATACGCCCAATGTTCCAGGTTAGAGTTGGATATTAGCGGAGGTACGCCCAATGCCACTCTTACCCAAACACTTCTTAGCCAATTTAATCTAACTACTACAGATTTATATTTGGCTAATGGTCCGGTAAACTTATCCAGATTGTTAGATATTGTAGGAATGGTAAACCGTCCGAAACTTAAATATGTACCATTTACACCAGGTATGCCAGCTGAGCTGTTTCGGCAACCGGATATTTTTAAAGCCATGGATAAAGGCGATATTTTAATTCATACACCTTATCAAAGCTTTGATCCGGTTGTCGAACTAACAAAACGTGCTGCAACAGATCCGGATATCCTTGCTATAAAAATGACAGTCTACCGAACCGGTGTAGATTCGGAATTGGCACAAAACTTAATTAAGGCCGCCAGAGCAGGTAAACAAGTTGTTGCATCCGTCGAGCTGTTTGCCAGATTTGACGAAGAGGCTAATGTAGAAATAGCCAAAGCGCTGGAAGAAGCCGGCGCACATGTTGTATATGGTGTAATGGGCTATAAAGTTCATGCGAAAATGCTTTTAGTAGTTAGAAAATACGGTAAGGACTTACGCCAATACGTACATTTGGGTACCGGAAATTACCATCAGATTACGGCGCGGGCTTATTCGGATTTTGGTATATTAAGTACCAGAGCTGAACTTACTCGTGATATTGATAATATTTTTGCCCAAATTACCGGCATTGGTCGAGCCGGCATGCTAAATATTATTTATCAGGCTCCCTTTACCTTACATGATATGATAATGAAAAGTATCGATACCGAGATTGATAATGCATTAAATGGAAAAAAAGCCCTAATCCAGGCTAAAATGAATTCTTTACTCGAGCCACAGGTAATCAGGGCTCTATACCGTGCATCAGGTGCCGGCGTTAAAATACGCCTGATTGTACGTGGATCCTGTGCATTAAGGCCCAAAATACCCGGAATATCTGATAATATCGAAGTTCGTTCAGTGGTTGGGCGTTTTCTTGAGCATCATAGAATATTTTATTTTTATTGCGACGGTGAAGAAAACACCTACCTATCTTCTGCCGATTGGATGCGGCGTAATTTTTTTAGCCGGGTTGAAACCTGTGTCCCGATTATTGACAAAAAAATCAAAAAACGAATTATTCAGGAAGGGTTAACTTTATATTGGCAAGATAATGTAGAATCATGGGTTATGCAGCCAGATGGCACCTATAGACGAAGACTTACACGCGGACAAAAAATTTCGGCACAATTTAAATTGATGGAAAAATTGGGAATTATAGGATGAGAGTATTGAACAAGTTTTTTTTATTGTTGGCTATCGTACTTTTATTACTATCCGGCTGTGGATTTCACTTACGTGGATCTCCCGGCGCTGATTATAAATTCCCGTTTAAAAAAGTCTATCTTGACTGCGGTACCGTAGTAATATGTTCTAACCTTAATACTGCGATTAAGACACAGGAGCTAGCCAAAATTGTAACAAATGCTGAAAGCGCTGATGCAACTATAAAATTGGTAAAAGAAGAAACCAGTCGTGATGCACAAACGTTTACCAGTGTCGGGCGGGCATCAGCATATCTCCTGACTTACCGGGTTATTGCACAAATAATCCAAAAGCACGAACAACTAGGTAACGATTTAGTCGTGTCCGCCAGTTCTACCATGCAATATAACGATAGTATCATTTTAGCTACCAACCAAAATGAAGTAACTTTTTGGGATCAATTACATGAATCCGTTACTAATCAACTAATTAAACGTATAACCTTCTTTAAAATACCGGCTAACCACTAATCATGAATAACAGTTTAGCGAAAATCTTAAACCCTGAAACTACTTTAGGTTCTGCTTTATTTATTCATGTTAGTGCTGATGACTATCCTTTAGCCGATTTTGCCCTGCAACAATTAAAAAACCGGTTTGACAATTATCATAAACAATACTTTACTGTTGATAAATCGTTTAATTCAGCAGTTATTGAAGATACTATTAATAATGTTTCTTTGTTTGACCAGCCAAATTATATACAAATCAGCTTTAAAACCAAGCCAAATGCAGCGTGGCAAAAGCAATTAATCGAGCTTATGGCTAAACTAAATAATAATAATTTTTTAGTAATTGTTTGTGATAAATTAAATAAAACTGACCAAAATACCAAATGGTTTACAGAAATTGCGAATATAGCCACCACTCTAGGAATTAGTAATGTTGATGCTGAATTTTTAATATCTTATATACTAAATGATCATAACTTAGAAATTACACAAGATGCTCTACATACTTTGATTACACAAAATCAAGGTAATTTCTCTCAATTGCTAAATGAAGCTGATAAACTAACCCTGGCAATCCCTGAGGGACATACTATCGATGTAAGGGAAATTACAAAACTTACTACGGATAATGCGCAGTACAATATCTATCAGTTATCAGCAGGATACCTGTCTGGCAATTTGGCTAAAAGCATAAAAGTTTTAGATAACTTATATCAAGATAGCAGTGATGCAATACTTATCATGTGGATGCTGCAGGAAGATGTAAAACGCTTACTAAAAATAAAGAGCAAACTAAAAACCATCCCCAATATTAATCAGGTAATAAAAGAAATGTATATCTGGGGTGAAAGCGCTGCTAACTTGCCCTTAGCCCATAAGCGCCTGGATTATAATACCTTAGTTGATATTTATCAGGATTTGGCACAGCTTGACATGTCAATTAAAGGAGTAATGGATCTGGATGTGCGGTTATTGCTAGTTAAAGTAATAAAAAAAATGTGTGGTGCATAGTGTTAATGACGAGATAATGCCGCAAAATTAGTAATGCGTATTTTTATTTTTGAAAATAAGCAGTCTCATACCAGCAATTAATATCTAAAAATAACCTAATAAATAAATAGAGCCGGTAATTAAAATCACCTTTTTATTCATCTTTTTTGCAGTTCTCAATGCAACTGATGGTTGCTCTATTGATTGGACATTAGTGAAATATTGATTGGCAATCTGCGATAGATCTGGTAATGGAAGACAGCGCGGATTATTGTGAATTGTGGTACAAATAAGGCTACTTGCAATTTTAGAAAACTCTTTGAGCATGTTTGTACTATCTTTATCCGCCATAATTGAAGTAACTATTACTACATCTTTCAGACTAAATTGCTTAGCCAAAGTATCTGCCAAAGTTCTAGCACCAGCTAAATTATGGCTGGCATCTAAAATTAATAACGGATCATGTCCTATAATTTGTAAGCGACCCGGGTTTTTTGTAGTGTTAGCAGCATAGTTAATATTATCTTTGCTAATACCTAAATGCTTTAGTGCGTGGTATGCGCATAAAAAATTGTAGGACTGGAATTTACCAAATAAATTTAGCGTATAGGTTTCTTTATCAATACTAGATGCTATTGGATCCCCGTCTACACGGGGATGACAATTATTAATCTCTACTACCGTCTGAAATCTTTCATAATCTAAGGTGACAGTAAAATCATAATAATTTAAAACATTAATATAATTGTGTGTCTTATTTTCTACTGCATTAATTAGTTCCGAAGTATTATCAGCAATAATCGTCAGACTATTTTTAATAATTCCTACTTTGGCTTTAGCAATATCAGCTAATGTATTGCCTAAAAATGCAGTATGCTCCAAGCTGATATTGGTAATTATTGAAATTAAAACATTATTTGAATCATTTGGGTATACATTAGTTGCATCATCCTGCCCACCCATTCCAACCTCTAAAACCAAATAATCAATTTCTTTATTTGCAAAATAATTAAACATGATCGCAGTTAATAATTCGAACGGGGAAAGATTAATATTGTGACTATCTAAGACTTTTTTTACCTGATAGAAATGTATTTCCAGGTCTTCATCTGAAATTACCTGCTTATTTAATGCAATACATTCATTAATGATTTTTATATGCGGACTACTAAATTTACCGACCCTGTATCCAGCATACTGTAATCCGGTTTCAATAAATGCAGCAGTTGAACCTTTACCATTACTACCCGTAATATGGATGACTTTATATTTATTTTGTGGATTATTTAATAGCCTTAAGACTTGTCTTATTTGCTCAGTGCCCGGAGTAATTTTAGCATTACCCGGGTTGTTTAATGCATAAACTACTTCTTGGTTTATAATTTTTATACTGATTTTACCCAACTTCCTCACATTAAGGTTTGTACAACAATATTTTCATCAGCCATAGGCCAATGTACACCAATTCCGTGGACTATAAGACGCCAATCATTTTTTAATGTTTCATTATATCATTAAAATAGAACGTTCCTTAAAAAATATATAGTATCTCCAAATAAAGTTAGGGCTTATCTGGTACGGATTGTGCCAAATATAATTTTATATTACCAGATTATTATGGGTCCATTAAATACGGAATTTCCGTATTGTGATTCTGCTTTATTAGTTTTACAATATAGTTATACTAAACATCAAAAGCCTACTTTTTAAAGGAATATCCAAAATGAAAAATTATTTATCCGGTATGTTTTTTGCAATATTGTATATTTTAGCAACAAATATGGTTTGGGCCGACAACACATTACTTATGTGTGTAGATAAGGATGTCAACCAAGAGACACGGGTTAAAAACTTTATGGGTAGTGACCCGAGCTATGATCCTGAGGTACTATTTAATGAAGACGTATATACCAGAGTCGTATTTAAATCTGACGGTACCCTGATATTGGACAAGGTACTTATTTATCCGCCAATTGGCGGGCAGACAAAACCTTTGATAATAGGTAATAAAACTAAACCAGCGCTGGTTATTAATGATGTTTATGCCAGTATAGCTGAGAAAATATTGTTATTAGAATACGCGGCAGGTACCCAACAAGAAGACCAACAGCTCAAAACCTGGACTATGTCAAATTTAGGTCAAACTGCTACATATTCTACAGGGAGCGGGATGAAAAAAGGTAAAGTCTGGGAGCTAAAAAACATTGATGATATTTCCCAATTATTAAATTGTGAGCAAATCCCTATGCCATCTGGTAATATCAACAGTGTAAAAGAAGCTAAATTTCATGTAATATTAGCACCATATGCAGTGCCTAAGTATAATTATTGCGATTTTAATCTAATATATAACCCCAAATTAGGCAAAAAGAAATCTATACCAAGAAGAGTTGAGTGGTGGATGTTAGCTGGTGCAGATAATAATATTGTTACAAGATTATGGTCTCTAGACCAGGAAAATAAGGCCACAAACATAGTTAATAGTGGCTGGAAAAAGAATACCCACATGTCGAGCTCTCCGCTTGGGCAAACAATTACCCTGGAGGATGATTATAACTTAGGTCAAGATAAAGACGCGACATATTATATTGATATTAAAATACCTAAAGAAGGGGCCCCTGAACCAAATATAAAAATAGATTATCGAAAATTAAATGGGAAATCCGTTAGCAATTCTTCCGTAACTGATATACATTGTGGAGTAAAACCAGTTGAAGGCGGTCCTGCTCCAATAAGATTAGAAGATGAAAAAAAAGGGTGATACTAGTGTAGCACAAGCATAATTATAAAACCTCAGTTGATATTAACTGAGGTTTTATGATACTGGTTTTAATCTATAGAAAGCTAATAACGGGTATTATTAACTACTAAAGTCAGGACAGCTGCAAATAAAATTTCTATCGCCATGCGCATCATCAATGCGGTTTACACTTGGGAATATTTTTGATTTCTTTAAGTAATCAAGTGGAAAACAAGCCTCTTCAATTGAATACGGTTTATCCCACGCCATTACATCGGCTAAGGTATGCGGAGCATTTTTTAAAACATTATTTAATTTATCTACCAAGCCTGATTTAACTGCTTCTATTTCAGCAGATATCTTAAGCATTGCATCAATAAAGCGATCCAGCTCATCTTGTGCCTCACTTTCTGTTGGCTCAATCATTAATGTACCTGGCACCGGGAAAGACATGGTCGGCGAATGAAAACCATAATCCATTAACCGTTTGGCAATATCTACTTCGCTAATACCGGTTTGGGCCTTAATCGGGCGCAAATCTAAAATACACTCATGTGCAACTGTTCCATTTGCCGCAGTATAAAGTATCGGGTAAGCATGCTTTAATTTATTTGCAATATAGTTGGCATTCAAAATTGCAACTGTTGTTGAGCGCCTGAGGCCTAACTCACCCAGCATAGTGGTATACATCCAGGAAATCGGCAAAATAGATGCACTGCCATAAGGACTGGCAGATACCGCATGAGTCAGCGTATCAGTTAATGGCATCTCAGTTCTAGTCCGGCAATTTGCAAAATATACATGCTCTGGTAAAAATTTGGCTAAATGCTCCTTCACACCGATTGGCCCCATACCAGGCCCGCCGCCGCCATGCGGAATGGCAAAAGTTTTATGTAAATTAATATGCGAGACATCTGCCCCCAACTCTGCCGGTTTTACTAATCCAACTAATGCATTTAAATTAGCTCCATCCATATATACCTGACCGCCATGATCATGAACAATTTTACAAATTTGCTTTATACCAGCTTCAAATACGCCGTGGGTTGATGGATAAGTAATCATAAGGCAAGATAAATCATCTCTATGTTCATATGCCAGCTTCTGCAAATGATCTATATCCACATTACCACCGGCATCACAATTTACAATTACTACCTGCATATCCATCATATGTGCCGTTGCCGGATTGGTACCATGTGCTGATTTGGGAATCAGGCAAATATTACGTTTACCCTGCCCAATGCTTTTTTGGTAGCGCCTAATTGCCAATAACCCGGCATACTCGCCCTGAGCACCTGAATTTGGCTGCAATGATATATCCTCAAACCCGGTAATAGCTTTTAATTGCTGTTTAAAACTATCAATAAACTCTAAATAGCCATTGACACTATCATACGGGGCAAATGGATGTATATTAGCTAAATGCGGCCATGATATCGGCTCCAATTCGCTAGCCGCATTTAGTTTCATAGTACATGAACCCAGGGCAATCATTGAATGGACCAAAGATATATCTTTATTTTCTAATGATTTTAAATAACGCATCATTTTAGTTTCACTATGATAGCTATTGAACACCGGGTGGGTTAAAATTTTATCCTGCCGGAAAAAATCTGCATATTTGCTTAAATCAGTTGTAATGCGTGGAGTATTTACTTGGCCAAGATCAACCTCACGCCCACCGATCGTGCTTATAATATTTGAAATATCGCTAATATCAGTCATTTCGCCTAAAGAAATACTTAATATATTATTGATAATACATGTTAAATATCCTGCTTCTTTAAGTTTTTTATATATCTCATGAATGTTAGGACCAGTGATACTTACTGTATCAAAAATTAGCCCGTTATGTGTTAGTTTGAACCCTAATTTAATCAGGTTATCAGCTAATACAAGTGCTAGATGATGAATTTTACCGGCAATTTCTTTTAAGCCGGCAGGGCCATGGTATACTGCATAAAAGCCAGCCATATTAGCAAGCAATACCTGTGAAGTACAGATATTTGAGGTAGCTTTTTCGCGTCTTATGTGCTGCTCCCGGGTTTGTAAAGCCATACGTAGTGCCGGGTTTTTGCGGCTATCTACAGAAACTCCAATAATACGTCCTGGGATGCTCCTTTTATACTCATCTTTGGTTGCTAGATACGCTGCTGAAGGACCGCCAAAACCAAGCGGAATGCCAAAGCGTTGGGTGCTACCTACAGCAATATCTGCACCCTGAGCATTTGGTGACTTAAATAACACTAGGCTTAATATATCACAACCCATTACCACAATTAAGTTTGGCGATGCTACTTTTAGATTACTAATTACCTGGCTATAATCGCGTATCTGTCCATATACATCTGGGTTCTGAATATATACGCCAAAATACTTATTTGCTTCACATTTGGCAATATCATCAATTATAACTTCAATACCGGCATATTCGGCTCGGGTTTTAATTACTTCTAATACTTGCGCATAAGTGTTTTTTGCAACAAAAAATTTGTTGCCATCCGCTGAATCAAGGCGGTAAGCCATAAGCATTGCTTCTGCTGCTGCAGTTGCTTCATCCAGTAAGGATGCATTAGCCAAGGCAAAACCGGTTAAATCCATAACCATTTGCTGAAAATTAAGTAAGGCTTCTAAGCGCCCCTGAGAAATCTCAGCCTGATAAGGCGTATAGGCTGTATACCAGCCTGGGTTTTCAAAAACATTACGTTTTATCACCGGTGGTGTAATTGTTTCAAAATAACCAAGTCCGATATAATTTTTATATAATTTGTTTTTGCGGGCAATTGTAAATAATTTTTGTGCTGCCTGATATTCACTTAAACCTTCAACCCCAACTGTCCCGGTATTACTCAATAAATCTTTTGGGATTACATTATTAATAAAATCTTCTAAGTTATCAAAACCCAGGGTGGCAAGCATTATCTCTTGTTGTTTTAAATCAGGTCCTATATGCCTTGTTGTAAAATCCATTTTATATATCCTACGCTATTATAATAAAATTCTCATAATTTTTTGAAATTTATCAGCGATGTATTGTAACATACTGGTTTTACAGAGCGCTAAATATAGAATGAAAGTTTACAAGTATGCTTAAGAAAAAAGCAGCTGATAAGAGTAGAAAAATTTGTTATTCATTGAGTTTATTATTACTTACATATGCAGTACAAGCCAGTGAATATGGGAAATGCCTCCTTAAAGCTAATATTAATGGTTGTACCCGCTACTTTTCTGTTGCGTGGAATATGTATCTTGATGACACAGACACCAGAAAATTTTATGTAATGTTTGAGCCGGCAAGTGATTTAAATGTACAATATTTTGGTGATAAATTATTAAATTGGTATCCGGATTTGAAGTTTACCCCGGACTCCACCCTGGACCTTGATTATAAAATGCTCAAACTTAGTAAATCTGAACATGAATTAAAAGAAGAGGAGAATATTTATAAGATTCAAGTTTTAGATTATGCACAAAGCGTTAACTATCGTAGCAAAAATGTTTCATGGTGGTCAATTACACGTAACGATCATCAAGGTAAAGCCTGGACTATTGATTTTAATTATAAAATAAAGGGAACTTACAATACTATCCTGGCAGCTACTAATGCCCCGAATACAAACCTGCAATGTAAAATAATGTATTACCCCGATATGTATAAGCAAAATTATGATTATTACTATAGAAACCGTATTGCACAAGGGCAAGTTAGCTATGATCCAACTCAAAACTTTGTAATTGGCGACCCTTCTGAATTCAATAAACTTGTATTAGAATATAAAGCAACTAAACCAGCAACAGATTCATGCAATGTATCATGATAATGATTCATCCGTAATACACCTAAGTATCCGGTTGCATCTAACATAAACCTGGATAAATGCTTTTTTATTCAAAACAGCTTTTATCATTGTTATAAAAAATAACATTAGCTTATTTAGGGCAACTTAGGTTACTTTAGATACGTTTTCCCTGCCAAATTATGTTAAAATACATTGTTTTATTGGCACACCTGGTCCAATCGCTAAAGGATTTATCAATCCTGACAATTGCCCATTTGATAGGTTTTAATGACCAATTAGAGCCTTATACTCATCTGCAGACATAAGATTATCTAGCTGACTAACATCAGCTAGTTTTACTTTTATTAACCACCCTTTTGCATGTGGATCAGTATTGGCTAAAGTAGGATCTGCCGTTACTTCATTGTTTACCTGGATCACCTCACCATCAATAGGTGAATATAAATCGGATGCAGCTTTTACTGATTCAACTACGCCGATTACATCATGGGCTTTTATGTGACTACCTACTTTAGGTAACTCAACATAAACCAAATCCCCTAATAATTCCTGGGCATGATGGGTGATTCCAACTAACACCACATTATCTGAATCAACTTTTACCCACTCATGAGTATCTACAAATTTAAAATCATCTGAATACATAAAAAATCCTTCTTTATAAATTTTTTCAATCCCCTGGATTCCCACCTGCGCGGAAATAACATACTTAACTAGAGTAACATACCTTACTTAGAAATGCCACAAACTTGTTTACCATTACGTACAAAAGGTAACTTAACTAATCTCACAGGCTCTAGTGAGCCACGTATATCTACATATGCTTGCTGTTGTGCTATTGGCTTGATGCGAGCCATTGCAATTGATACTTTTAATGTTGGCGAAAATGTTCCACTAGTTATAATGCCAATCTCATTATTATCCATATCATACACTATTTGCCCCTCACGCAGCACGCCTTTGCCTTCTAATATAAGACCCACCTGAATATATCTGGCGCCATTTGTCTTATATTGTACATATTCATCCCGGCCAATAAAATAGCGCAAAGAATCTGACAAATCCACTACCCAATCCATATTACATTCCATTGGATTGGTTGTTTCATTCATATCATGTCCATATAGATTCATTCCTGCTTCAAGCCTCAGCGTGTCCCTGGCTGCAAGCCCGCACGGAGTAACCCCAACATCTAATAGCTCATTCCAGAATTGTTCAGCACGTTCCCCTGGTAGCATTATCTCCAAACCATTTTCCCCAGTATAACCGGTACGGGCATAAAACCAGTCATTAATTACCAATGCAGTAAATGGTTTTAAGGCATTTAATCCTTGGGCTAAATCTGGCTTTAAGACAGAAACTTTTGCTATAGCATTAGGTCCCTGTACCGCAATAATAGATAAATCCGGACGCATGGTTTTTGTAACTTTGAAATTTGGTGAAACCGCATCCAGCCATTTCATATCTTTTTCATAAGTACCGGCATTGGTAACTAAACGATAACCAAATTCAGTGTAATAAACTATTAAATCATCAATAACACCGGCACCAGGAGTTAACATAGCACTATATAGTGCTTTGCCAAATCCAAACTTTTCTAATTTTTCTATATCATTAGATAGCAAATAGCGTAAAAATTCTTTTGCCTGGGCTCCACTTATATCCGTAATTGCCATATGTGAGACATCAAACATGCCGCAGTCATTTCTCACGGCTTCGTGCTCCTTTATTTGAGATCCGTAATTTATTGGCATCTGCCAGTTGGCAAATGGAACCATTTTAGCATTACTTGCCAGATGTGCATTGTATAATGCTGTTTGTTGCATAATTTTCTACCCATAAAAACAAGCAATCATTATACCATTTAGGTCGATAAAATCATGATAAAATTGCTGACTATTAATAAATTAGCGGTCAAACTGAGAATGATAGTAATACAGGAATAACGTATAACAAATAAATTATAAATTATGCGAGAATAACGCACAGTAAGGAGTTTTTATGAGACAAATAAATAAGCCATTTTTATTAATATTTCTTATTTGTACTGGAGTAATTGCATATGCATATTTTTCACAATATTCTATGCATGCCACACCATGCCCCTTATGTATAGTACAAAGACTTGTTCTTATAGCTGTAGGATTGCTAGCTTTAATATTCGGTTTATGTGGTGTATCTGGTTTATTTAATAAAATAATTAGTATCATTATTGGGGGTATTACAGCTTTTGGAATTCATATTGCTATGCGTCATCTACACATGATGAACTTACCACCAGACCAGCAACCATTATCTTGCCCTATGCCCTTAGATGTTCAATTTCAAAGACTGCCATTTAGCAGCTTTTTACACTATGTATTACAAGGTGATGCAGAGTGCGGAAAAGTAAACTGGCTGGTATTTGGTATGCGCGGTCCTACTGCTATGATTGTAGTATGCTGCATAATATTGCTTATACTGATTTATAATATATTTAGAAAAATAAAGTAATATAACTTAACCATTGTTATACTTTTAACTATTTAAATAAATCAAAATATGGTAAAATAATTAAAACTACTATTTTTAAGAAAGAGCTTTTATGCATAAATTTAAATATTTTCTATTCGCAGTGATTTTTTTGAGCTATATTATGGATGCCGTAGGCAATACCTACTATTCTAGCGCTTACTGCAAAGGTAATCCTAATATTTCTTATATTTGTTGCAAACAAGGCAGTTCTGATGGGGCTTTGCTTGATGAATGGGTTGTAAGTACGCCAGAAGGTGGCTCAACCCGCTATCCTGGGTTTTGCCCAGTGGGTGAGTTTCAGGACCCTAATTGCCAAAGTGACTCAGCAGTTTCTAAAGAAGGCGGTGGCAGAGCATCTAATATTGCAGATGACTGTAAAGCTAGAACCGGCAGCAGTTCTGAAGTCACTTTCCTTGGTGCTTCTGATACTATAAGAAAATATAATAATAGCACGGCTAAGTGCAAAAACAACCCCAAAAGGGTATATTCTTGTTGCAGCAAAACAACATTAGGCATTTTTACCAATTATTTTTGGGTTTTATACCCCGCACCGAATGGGAAAAACTGCCCTGATTATTCTGCGCCTGATTATTGCAATTATTCTACCAGCGTATGGCAAAGTTCTGCACCTAATCTTGATTACGATTGCGGTAAAGATTGGGGCCCAGCTATTTTATACTAAACTATATAAACAAAAACCCAGGAATAAACCCGGGTTTTATAAATTGACATTTACATAAAATTATTTAGCCACTTCTAATTAATTAGATTTTGGCTGCTGCTCTTCAAGCTCAAATTGACACCCATAACCATCACAGCTATAGAAGCCGGTGTCACCATCCTGCACCCAACCTGAGCCAATAGCATCCACCATTTTAAATAGCCCGGCACTCGGACGTAACGTAGTCTCAGAATGATGTGCTACACCGTCCATATTGTACATACAACCAATTTCTTTAGTGGATGGGTTAAATATAGCAACTACTTCCCCTTCCAGAGTAGCTGTATTGGGATAAGGCATCAAATTTTCTGACTTCCAGGAAAAAAGTTCAGTTTTGTCGTTTTCTACCCAATGCCCATGATCAAGTGTTATCACATTTCCAGTATGATACGGGTCAGTAGCATTAGGACAAACATACGCAAATGACGCTCCTGATAATAAAGCTCCTGTCAATAAAAACATTGCTTTTTTAGCTATTTTACTTTTGTTTAAATTTGTATAAACTTTGCTTATATTCATAATAAACCTTTCCAATTAATTTATAATTTTTTATAATTATAATAATATTTAGAAAATTTATTACTTCACATCAATAGATTCTATACTTACAATATAATTTTCTATTGGTGTGAAATAACCCAACTATGTCCTGTGCGATTGTCTGGTTAACTCTAGCTAGAGCACACAGCACTTTTAGCAGTATACCATATCCAATATAAAAATACAATACCCCTTAAAGAAAAAACCTGAGTATAAACTCAGGTTTTTAGAAGTGAACTCAAGCCTTCCCCACACATGTGTGGGCGGGAAGGAGATTATAATTAAGCATCTGGCGTTACATTGATTTTAACCACAGCATGTACATCATGATGTAATAAAATGGTTATATCAAATTCACCAATGGTCTTTAACGGGCCATTTGGTAATGACACTTCGGAACGCTTGATCTCAACACCAGAGGTATTAATTGCATCAACAATGTCAAATGACGTAACTGAACCAAATAACTTACCATCAACACCAGCTTTAGCGGCAATAGCAAATACTTGACCATCAATTTTAGATTGACGAGCCTGAGCATGAGCAAATATATCAGATTGGTTTTTTTCGTATTCAGCACGTCTTGCCTCAAACTCTTTCAAATTTGCATCCGTTGCCCGCTTTGCTTTATTAAACGGGATTAAAAAATTACGGGCAAAACCATTTTTTACCTCAGCAATATCACCTAAATTGCCTAAATTAGCAACTTTTTCTAATAAAATAATTTTCATGTTCTACTATCCTTATTTAGTGTTGATCTGTGTATGGAATTAGGGCTAGAAATCTAGCACGCTTAATTGCTACAGCTAACATTCTTTGATATTTTGCTGATGTTCCGGTAATACGGGAAGGAATAATTTTTCCTGTTTCAGAGATGTAACTCTTTAATAATTCAGCATCTTTATAATCTATTTCAGTAAAATTTTCTGCGGTAAAACGGCAGTATTTCTTTTTTCTCATATTTTGACGAGACATTTATTATTATCCTTTTAACTTTTAATAATACATTCATTTACATGTAGTACCAGTTGTAATTTGGCGTTTTGGCTGATAAACCCGGAAACTTCTGCAAGTTTTCCTTCTTCAATCATATCCGCTACTGGATTCACCCAAATGCAAAACATTTTACATTTTATCCGGCATTGACTACCTGCTTCTACCTGAGTTGAACTATGTTCAAGTATGAATCTAGCAATATTTACCCCGGATGGAGTTTGGCGCATAGGATAGACCTGGCTAATCAGGCCACCAAGCTTTGATTGGTTACTGCTGCATATCATATTAAGCTATTGTTCTAGCTTGCCTTGTTTCTTCCCGCGTAAAAATTGATGGGTCAGTTTCTGCAGTTTTCTTAACAGTTACCAAATTACGCAAAACAGCATCATTAAACTTAAATGCATGGCTTAATTCATCCATTAGTTTATTATCCGCCTCAATATTCATTAATACATAATGTGCTTTGTGGATTTTATGAATTGGATATGCCAAATGTCTACGGCCACAATCTTCAAGACGGTGAATTTTGCCGCTATGATCAGCAATTAGCTTTTTATAGCGATCTATCATTTGTGGAACCTGTTCACTTTGATCCGGGTGAACAAGAAACACTACTTCATAATGACGCATGATTACTCCTTATGGATAAAAATCCCCTCGCTCAGCGTAAACGATAGGGAAAGGTTTATTAAATTAAAGTGCGGGCAATATTATAACATAAATACCCTTATAATGTAAAACTGTATATAACACAAAATTAGCTTAATCTAATGGAGTTTTAGTTTCGTATGCTTCCCCTGAGCTGGGAGATAACGGTGCTAAAAAAGAAGCTGGCTTGATTCCTGTATTACAACCATCTTTTATAAGATTAGAAACTTTAGCTGCTACATTTTGTGCCGTAAGCTGGTTATATACTGTAGTCCAATAAGAGCTAAAGTTATGCTTATTAGTATCAACAACTCCATCTTTTGGTCTAATAAGGCTCATATTTTTCCCATAATCTATATACTGATCGATAACAACTTTTGTATCGTCAAATAACACTACGCATTTATCGGGCATTTCCGGAAAATATTTATTTCGCCAATAATGAACTTGATACGCTTTTTTATAACCAGAATTTAAAATGGTATTCTTATTTTCATCTTCCTTGTCTTCATACGTTGCTAAATCCGTCGCTGCATCTTGACCTGAACGCATAGAATAATTGTTATACATATAACTATCATGTAGCAAAATTAAGCGATATAAATCATAAGATATAAAGGGCTCAAAAAATGTCTGGTCAATATTACGCTGACTAGCTGTAATGATGCCTACTAAAAACCCGCGCTCCAAACAGGCCCAGATCACTTGTTGGTTTTTATCTCCATCAGCGTTTTGACTCAGGGTACCATCCATATCAAAAAAACATACACCTTTAGGGTTTTTGGGTAGGAATGGCACTAAATCATCGACTCCATGAACAAAATTTGTCGATATCTTCGTGTTAATTTGGTAAGCTCCCACAGTATTCCACCACTTGGTAGCAAGGTAATTAGACATAGTAGCTCCCGGAAGGTGCTCTACATATGTAGTTTCACGATCATCTGTTTTACCATGGCCATTAGTAGCTTTTTCATACCTTATTCTACATCCGCTTTGTTCAGCTGCTATCGTATAACGTTTGGATTTAGTAACTTTATTTTCATCTAAGATTCGGTCTGATGATGTAACAATACCAAACTCCATAACATTTTTTCTGTTATCTTTATTTTCTTTATCCTGAATAGATGATTTTTTAAACTTTAAGTAACGTCTTTTGGATATATCAGATGGATCATTCATATCTGTCAGCCCTGGTAATTCAATTAATGGAAACTCACCAATTAGAAAATTGTTAGTAGTACTACTAGATATCTTAATTAGTTTAGAGTCACTATAAATCTCCCATATTCCATTATCATTACTGATTTCTAATCTATTATTTACAAACCTCCATAAAATATATTTGGTTATTTCGGCACCTTCTTTAGGCCTTATTTTAACAGTACATAGGCCATATTCATTTGTCTCACCATAAGTTAACTTCATAGAGGATAATAATAATGTAAACATACCCAACAAATAAATTAACTTACGCATTTTTAGACCTTTCTAATTTGAGTGTGATTAAGCACTCTTTTTACACAGCTTTGACTTTTGCCCAATAAATTATCCTAGTTATCGTTAATTATAACATTATAAGCTAACAATAACAATCCCTACAATACAAAAATTGATTACCGCTTAGAGTCTTTAGTTTCTAAAGCTCCATCTGACTTGTCATCGGATCCTCCAGATTTGGGCGCAATCTCTTCAGCAGTAGAGGAATTTATTTCTTTATCACAACCATCTGCTATAAGGCTGGAGACTTTAGCTGCAACATTTTTGGCAGAAAGCGGGTTATCTTTTGTAGTCCAAAAATAGCTAAATTCATGGTTCTTTTTATCGATAACTCCATCTTCTGGTCTAAATTTGATGTCCGTCCCATACGCTATATAATGCTTGATAATACTATCTAAATCATCAAATAACACTACGCATTTATCGGGCATCTCCGGAAAATATTTATTTCGCCAATAATGAACTTGATAAGCTTTTTGATAACCAAAATATATAACCTTTCTACCATTTTTATCTTTGGTTGATTTGTACATTACTAAATCCGCCGATGCATCTTGACCTGAACGCATAGAATAACTGTTATACATATAACTATTATGCAAAGTAATTAAACGGCCTAAATCTTTAGAAATATACCCTTCGACACGTGCCTCCGGAAGATCACGCTTACTAGCTGTAATAATGCCTACTAAAAACCCACGATCCAAACAAGCCCAAATCACTTGTTGGTTCATATCGCCGTCAGCATTTTGTTCCAGGGTGCCGTCCATATCAAAAAAACATACACCTTTAGGTTTTTGGGGTATAAAGCGAGCTAACTCTTCGGGAGTTCTCGAACGATCTTCTGCCAATACTGTATAAACAGTATAAGGTACTATATTATTCAGCCACTTCATAGGAGAATAGTTAGACATAACTACACCAGGGATATTTTCTACATATACAGTATCACCATCACGTTCATATCTTATTCTGCAACTGCTTTGTTCAGCTAATATCTCATCACTTGCGGATGTAGTGACTTTATCCTTATTTAAAATTGGGTCTGATGAGGTAACAATACTAAATTCCATAATATTTTTTCTGTTTTCTTTATCCTGAATAGATGATTTTTTAAACTTTAAGTAGAGTCTTTTGGATATATCAGATGGATCATGCAAATTTATCAGCTCAGGTAATTCAAGTAATGGAAACTCACCAATTATAAAATTATTTCTGGAGAGTTCAATTGGTGTATAACCCGTACTAAAATCATCACTATTAATTTTTAACCGATTATTCCTAAACTCCCATAAAATAACTTTATTACTTATTCTAGAGGTTGCTTTAGACTTTATTTGAACATTACAGCGTCCAAATTCATTTGTCAAACCGTAAGTTAACTTCATAGAGGACAATAATAATACAAATATACCCAACAAACAAATTAATTTACACATTGTTATTTATCCCCCTGGGCTTTGGTTTCTAGACCTCCGTCTGGTATGGATGTAGATATGGGAGTATCAGCTTCGGAAAAGGATGGTGTAATTTCTTTATCACAGCCATTAGCTATAAGGTGGGAAACTTTAGCAGCGACATTTTTGGCAGAAAGCGGATGATTTATTTCATCGGTCAAAAAAAAGCTAAAATCGTGCTTATCTTTATCAATATCAGAGAGTCTATTTATGACTAACTTAGCATAATCCTTGTATTGATTTATAAGTACATTGTCATCATCAAATAATATAATACATTTATCTGGCATATCCGGGAAATATTTCTTCCACCAATAATGGGCTTGATAAGCTTTCTTATGACCAACATTGTAGGGATGAAAATCTTTCAATTTATTTGATATTTCACCCGAGCGCATAGAAGCATTGTTGTACATATAACTATTATCCCTAGTTATTAAGTCACATAAATCTTTGGATATATAAGGCTCATCACATGTATGGGCTATTGAACGTTGACTAGCTGTAATAATACCTACTAAAAAACCGCGCTTTAAACAAGCCAAGATAGCTCCCTGATTTTTATCATAGTCAGCATCTTGACTAAGTGTACCATCAATATCGAAAAAACACACACCTTTTGGCTTTTTAGGTATAAATTTGTCTAAAGAAGCCTCTATAGGAAAAGGAGCTACTAATGGTGAATAGATAATATACGGCTTAATATTCCACCACTTCGTAACAAAATTATTAGACATATCAATAACTGGAAGATGTTCCCCATATAAGATTTTGCCGTCATGTTCGTATCTTACCCGACAATAACTCTGCTGGGCTAATATTTTAAAATGCCTGGATGTTGTAGCTTCATCTTTTGTTGGTGTTGTCTTTGCAGATGTAACAATATTAAACTCCATAACATTTTTTTCTCCATCTTTATCCTTGATAGATGCTTTTTTAAAGTCTAAATAACGCTTTTTATCTGAATCAGATCCATATTTTTGGTTATAATTAGATGTTAGTGTAGGTACCTCAATTAATGGAAATTTTTCAATTATATTATCAACTGAAGATAAATTTTTTAATGTATATTTATCACGGTGGATAATATTTTTATATGTCTCCCCAATCCTAACATATAGATCATTATTTTCATAATACCATGAAACCACTTCAGAGATTATCCCTGCCTCCTTTTCTTGTATTTTAAGTTTACAATCACCAAACTCATTAATCACACCATAAGTGAACTTTATAAATGATGATAATAATATAAACATACCTAATAAGCAAATTAACTTACGCATTGTTATTCCTTCTAAGTTTACTCTGTTTGTAATATTTTATAATGTTTGGTAACATGATTATTATTGCCATAATGAATACTGGTACCCATATTTTTGGATTCATTAATAATTCTGTTGTTAATGGTTGGCCTTTATTTAGCATCTCTCTTACACCGCCACCGATTACAACATAAATAATTGTAGAGGGTAATATGCCAATTAACGTCGAAATTAAAAATGTACGGGCATTGATGTTGAGTAACGCTGCTACTATATTTAAAATCCAAAATGGAATGACAGCAATTAGGCGCAGGCCTATCAAATTAATTAATAAACCATGGCGTCCACTACCATGAATCAGCGTTTTAAAACGGCTAAATCTGTGAGCTAAAAGATTTTTAAAAAAGTACCGAACTAAAAGAAAGTTTAGAAAAGACCCTATCCCATAACAAAATATGACGATTAGCGTACCGAAATAATAACCAAATACAAAACCGGCAATTAAATCAAATAAAATGGTACCCGGGATGCATACAATAATTAAAGCAATATATAAAACTACATATCCCATAATAAATATCGCCGGATGATTAATCTCATAACCTATAATCCTATTGCGATAATTATTAAACCCTTCCAGACTTAAATAATCATTTAGATGATAGTACTTTACTACAGCAATAAAAAACGCTATTACTAAAAGTAAAATCCCAATTTTTAAAAGGCCTTGTTTCATTAATACATGTCCCTAAATCAGTTTCAACAACTGTAAAATTTGTTTAGCCAATTTTCGATCACGCCCTTTATAAGGGTATGTATGTATATGAATTGCCGGGTTAAAATTAAGCTCTATTACCGCATAATTATTTTCAGGATACGGATTTTGTATATTTTTTATTATCATATCCACACCACAAATTTTAGCTCCAACACTACACGCAGCCTTAATCGCAATTCGTTTATAACTTTGCGGTACTATATCAGTAAAATCAATCGAATCACCCCCGGTTGAAATATTAGAATTTTCCCGTAAAAAAATCTTTTCATCTACTTTTGGTACAGAATCAAAATCTAAGCCCTGGTGTTTTAGAAATGCTTGCTCTATCTCATCTAAAGAAATTTTTTCTAAAGGAGTTTTATAACCAAAACCCCGCAAGGGACTTGCATTTTTAATTGCAACTAATTCACGGATACTTTTTAGGCCATCACCAATTACATTGGCAGGCTCCCGGTGCAAAACTGCTACTGCATGACCGTCAATTACAAAAAACCTATATTCCTTGCCATAAACAAAATCTTCAATTAACACTTTTTTATCATAGCTAAAGGCCGTTTTAAGCGCTGCTTTATAATCAGCTTTGCTAAATTTAGATTTGAAAATAAATACACCATAACCAAAATTAGTTGAATTTGGTTTAATAACTATACTTTTTTGCATATATAGCGGATAATCTACCATGGCCTCTTCAATTGAAGAATAGCCATAACCATTTGGAACAACTATATTGTACCGACTCATCAACTCTTTGGTAACCAACTTATTTTCCATAGCCACAATAGTTGCATAATTATCAACTTCAGTCTTAGTTGCCTGCTTTATAATATGCCGCTCACCGTGATTAAATAATTCTATAAAATTATCTGCCCGGTCTAAAAGCCTAAACTCAACTCCGTGTAAAACAGATTCTTTAAGTAAAATTTGTGTAGATAACTCCATATCTTCAAACCCTACAAATTTATAATAATTCTGTTTTGTCTTTACCATATATTCTTTGGCTAAATGCATAAAATAGTTTGCATAACCATATTTTTCTACTTCGGCAGCAATTTTAACTGCCGGATTTGGCTCCCTGGTTTCTAACTTATTTCTAAAATTATTTATAATTTTTAATTTATCCAATGGGACACCAGCAGCACTTAGTTTTGCATGCATATCTTTTAATACTTCTATACCCCAGCTATCCAGGCTCACTGTTTTTTTAGTGTCATAATGTAACATAATTCCACCAGAATAATTACCATCTGCAGCTAAAACCTGGTTTTTATTAGCCAAACGGTATTCATCATCGCTTAGATAAAAATCCGGAGCAAGTAAAGCATAAACCATAAATAAATGAATCAGCTCCAACGAATCTAAAGTAATTCCTAGTGGTATTAGGGGGTTTAAATCTAGAGTCCGTACCTCAATATAATTTATGCCATTTTGTTTTAAATCCTCAAGCACACTGCCTTTTGAATGACCTTTTAATCGCAATTGTGAGTAATATTCTTTGGCAGCAATAATTTGTCCATTTTCAATTGCCCGGTTAATGTCAGCAATATAATCATACAAAGAATTATATGAAATATAAAAATATTCTAAATTACGGTATCCGCTTGCACCGTTGCGAAATGAACTCGAGCCTTTAAAACTATAAGTATCATCATTAATCTTTTGTTTTGGGTGCTTACAACATTCGGCATATGATTCATGCATTACTGAATTAGCCCCAAACAGGTAAATAAACAACCAGCAGTATTTTAGATAATAACGGGCCAGTTTTAGATATACCTGATCACGGAATTCACGATAAGATAAACTATCATGCTCGGTATGATACAGCAAATTCATAAACTTATCACTAAACGAAAAATTATAATGTACACCAGATAATAGTTGTTTACGTTTACCATACTTATGCGATAGATATTCACGGTACTCAGTTATCTCCGGCACAGAAAACTGGGCTTCTTTTATCAGATTACTATCTTCAGGTAACACAGCAGGTAATGAATACGGCCATAAATATTCATTATCCAGTTGCTCTGATACCATATCATGCAGCGCCTGCATAAAATCTATAGCCTCTTTGGAAGAAGCAAGCGGCGGGGTTACCATTTCAATCTGGGCTTCACCAAAATCAGTTGTAATGTAGGGATGTTTAGCCTTATCACCAAAACTCACCGGATGTGGTGTTAATGCTAAATTTCCATTGGGGTCTACGCGTAAATTTTCTTTTTCAAGACCAAAATTACCGGTTAAAAGTAAATCAGTTAAGTTATGCTTAATTACTGATTGCAGAAAATCCATATTCTAACCTTTAATATCTTATTTTTCAGTTATTATACTACAATGAATTCCCGCCTGCGCGGGAATGAGACACTTACCTGTGCAGAAATGACAGAACTTTTCACCTAGAAATTAGATAACCGCCTGTATGGGAATAACATAATTGCCCCTGCAGGAATTACGGTTGCCAGTGTCAAATGAAAGTTACTTAGCTAATTAAAAGATTAGGTATAATTATGCCCTATTCAGGAGATAGAATTATGCAAAAAATTATTAATAAAATTATAGCCTTAGGATTTATTTTAAGTGTTGCAGCGTGCGCAACTAAAATGGACCCGACCCAAAAAGCCCCGGGATTTTTACCCAATTACGCCCTCTTAAAGCCTATTTCAACTAGCCCGGATGGTACACAAATTTATACTTACAAAGCCCCGGATGCAAAACGTAGCGACTACCATGCTGCTATTGTTGAGCCAGCTGCTTTATATCAAAGCGCAACCGAAAGTGGTGTGAAGGCACAAGAAATTGAACAAGCACGTAAAAATCTTAATGATGGTATTGTAAAAGTAGTTAGTAAAAAGATTGCAATAACTGATAAACCAGGAAAAGGCGTTGCCAGGGTATATACGGCTATTACCGGTGCAGTACTAGAGCCAGACAGCTTGAAACCATGGAACCTGATCCCAATATCTGCAGCTATAACATTAGCCTCAAAAGTTACCAATCTGGATAATAAAAAGCCTATATTAGTAGTTGAACTTAAAATTGTGGATAGCCAAAGCGGCAAATTACTCAGAGAAGTGGCAACCATAATTAACGGCGAAAAATTTCGTTTATCAAGTAATACTGCGGATGAATTCCAGAAATTGGCAGTACAGTGGGTAGACCAGGCTATCCAATACTCAAGCTCACACTAAAGAGAAATAGTTAGATATCTATAAATAAACCACTCCAGCGCATAAGAGGTTGGAGTTGGTCTTATATTGTCGTATTACACACCGTTGACTTTCTTTTTGGGATAAAGTATAATTCATGCTTGATTCTAATATAGAGTCATTAACTCAATGTTTAATAATAACAAGTAGCACTAAAAAATCATTAAGGTACATACTCAGGATTTTTTATTGCTAGTTGTACGTTTAGTAAGGAAAAATAAATGTTAAAAAAACGTATACCAGCATTTATAGCTATATTTATTGGTACTGTGTCTGTTGCTAATGCTGCAGTATATACTTGTCCGCCTAGTGAGGCTTTAGTATGCAACTTCGGGAAATGGACAGTTAAAGACGCCGCGTGGACAGCACCAAGTGAAACCAGTTGTGATACTAAACAAAGCAAGTTTATGTCATTTTTGGATGCTACGATATCTGATGATAAGGCTATCAGTGGCGATTATAAAGTTGTATGCCGTTATCAATATAATCCTGCACCGGGTAGATATGAAGAGAATTACGTGAACTTAACCTTTAGTTCTTACCAGCCAATAAATGGAACAGCAGTTCCAACAACTGGAGAAACTTTTTGGCGTGAATATAATGATAAAGTATTTCAATGTAGCGGTATAAATTTTGGCAATAGTCCACTACTTGTAAGTCATTGCCCTTTTTTCGGAACTCCTAAATAGTCTGTAACAATAAACAACTCCGGCTTAAGGTCGGAGTTATTTCTATATATACCTATCTGCCAATAGCCTTTAATGGAATAGCTTTTGTATTAAATTTAAATACTTTAGTGCTGCAGGATGTACCACCACTACAGCCATTGCAAATAGTTGCACATTTATTTTTACGCATTTTAAAATAAGTACGCAAAATATAAATTAACGCAATTATGCCAATAAAGCTGGTGCCTAAAATATCTAACATATGTATTTGCATTTTAATAACTCCTTATAAAATAGCTAAAGCTGTCCTGTATACAATAAAAGACATTATATATGCCAGAAGTATCTGGTATGAAAACATAATAATTGGCCATTTCCATGAATTTGTCTCCCGTTTCGCTACTGCTAAAGTAGAAATACATTGTGGTGCAAAAACATACCACGTGATCAAAGCTAATGCAGTTGCCAATGTCCAGGAGTGCTGAAGTAATACGCTAAGGCTTTGCCTAAGGGCATCTTCCTCCCCACTTAGGGCATAAATTGTCCCTAACGCAGATACCGCTACCTCTCGTGCTGCCATCCCGGGGATAAGCGCAGCAACAATTTGCCATGAAAATCCGATCGGGGCAAAAAAAGGTGCTAAAAATTTACCTACAATGCCTACAAAGCTATAATTTATTGCCGGATCTGTAGCATGAGATGGGGCCTGTGGAAAAGTAGATAAAAACCATAGAATTATCATAATCGATACAATTATCGTGCCGGCACGTTTTAAAAATGATTTGGCTGGTTTAATTAATTCGATTAAAACATTTTTAAGCATAGGCAGTTTATAACTAGGCAACTCCAAAATTGAAGGCTGGCGCTCACCTTTAAAAAAGAAGTGCTTGAATACAAATGCCATTAAGAGAGCAAATACTATTCCGGTAAAATATAAACCAAACATAACCAATCCTTGTAAACTTAACCAACCCAGTACTTTTTTAGCTGGAATAAATGCACTAATTAGCAAGGTATAAATGGGTAATCTGGCCGAACAAGTCATGAGCGGACTAATTAATATTGTTACTAAACGATCACGCCTATTTTCTATCACGCGGGTCGCCATGATCCCGGGTATGGCACAGGCAAAACTGGATAGCAACGGAATAAATGCCCGGCCATGTAAACCAGCTGCACCCATAAATTTATCCATTAAAAAGGCAGCTCTAGCCATATAACCGCTATCTTCTAATAAGATTATAAACAATGAAATAGTTAGAATTTGCGGTAAAAATACGACTACTGCACCAACACCTGCAATAATCCCATTACCCAGTAGACTACCAAATAGGCTACCTGGCATCATACTCACCACGTGTTCTTGAAGTTTAGCTACCCAATCTTGCATCATATTTTGCGGAATAACGGACCAGGTAAATACTGCCTGAAAAAGTAAAAACAGTACCGTGAGTAAAATTAATATACCCCATACCGGATGGAGAATTACCTGATCTATCCTGTCAGATACTTTTGGCAATGCACCCTCGCTTAATTTAACTTTATTTAATATTTGTGCGACTTGTGCGTGATACTCACGCGTCTCATATATGCTTGATTCTGACCATGAGTTAATAGATTTGGATGCTATTGGCATTACTTCATCTATTACATTAACTAACTTTGTAATCCCAACTTTTTTAATTGCAGTTGTCGGTATCACCCTACAGCCTAATTCTTGTTCCAGCAAACTCAAGTCATATATATAGCCTTTACGCTTAGCTATATCCATCATATTTATTGCTACAAGTATAGGATGACCACTTTTTTGCAACTCCAAAACTAAACGTAACCCATTACTTAAATTGGTTGCATCTAATATGCAAAGTACCAGATCAATTTGAGCTTCATCATTAAATTCGCCAAATATTATATCCCGGGTTATTTTTTCATCGGGACTACGTGAGCGTAAGCTATATGTTCCGGGTAAATCGATTAAGGTACAGGTATGGTGCTTTGGTGTAATAAAATAGCCATGTTTTTTTTCAACAGTAACCCCTGCATAATTTGCTACTCTTTGTTTACTCCCCGTAAGAGCATTAAATAATGCAGTTTTCCCGCAGTTTGGATTACCTACTAAAGCAATTTTTATTGTCTTATCTGTTTTTATGCCAGTAGAATGCGGCTGCATTTACGCCACCTCCAGCATAATAGCACCGGCTTCATTCTTTCTAAGCGCAATAATAGAACTGCTGTTATTTATCCTAACGGCTATGGGGTCATGATTTATCATTCCTAAATGCATTACAGTTAGCCGTGCACCCTCAATAAACCCCATTTCAAGCAGACGTGACTCAATCTCACCCTTGGCTAAGCCTGGGCTTTGTGGTAAAACTGTTTCATCAATTTTTGTAATAATACCTCTATCACCTTTGTTTAATTTATCTAATGCAATGGCACCCATTTTTTCCTCTTACTTTATAGCTATTTGAATTCCCGCATACACGAAAATAACAAGTACATAATTATAACTGAGAATGATTCTCACTTGCAAATTTTTTTTCACCCATATTGCTTTGGTTTTAAATACAGATTTTATAAAATATAATATAGCATTTGACAATAAGTAGTAGTTTTAGCCAATTATTATAAAATATATACACAACAACAGTACAGTATAATGTAAAAGGATGGTCGCGGTACAGCAATGTAGGGCAATAGGTGCACATTCTTATGGAATTGCATCTAAAATTCCGTACTGGTGTGTGGGGGAAGTAAGTAATTTATGGAAGGACACATTATGTTAGGAGCAATCTTAACAGCGGTGGGTAGTTTCTTTATAATAAAAAAAGTCGGCATAGGCACATGTTTCATATTCATTCCTATCCGACTTCATTATAAGAAGAAGCGCCAACACGGTAAGACGCTTTAAATACTTACCGGATGGATAGGGTGTTTCGACCACCCTATTCTTCTATGGGTATTATAGTACAAAAATGTTCCGCATGTCAAATTTAATTTATACCAAAATTTAACGCATCAACCAGCTCTTCAATACGTTCAATATTTTCTGTTTTGAGAATCTTGGCAACCAATTCAGTAATTTCATTGATGTTAGTATTTAGAACAACCTGTTTGACTTTTAGAATACTTGATGAATGCATAGAAAATTTGCGTAATCCCATTCCTAAAAGTAACCTGGTTAGGTTCATATCCCCTGCGAGCTCACCACAAATAGACACCGGCACTCCACTTCTATTACTACTACGAATTACATAAGTTAGTAATTTGAGCACCGCAGGATGTAATGGATTATATAAATAAGTCACCGATTCATCATTGCGATCAATTGCCAAAAGGTATTGGATAAGATCATTGGTACCTATTGAAATAAAATCGACTAAGGATAAAATACTTTTAATGGCAAAAGCAGCTGAGGGAACCTCGATCATTGCCCCCACCTGAATTTCTTCATTAAATGCGATACCTTCATCCCTAAGTTCTTCTTTGGCATACTCTAATTGAGATAAAGCCTGCTTCAACTCCTGAGCCCCCGAAATCATCGGCAACAGAATCTGTAAATTACCATAATGTGAGGCACGTAAAATAGCCCTTAACTGTGTCCGGAAAAACGCTGGTTCAGCAAGAGATAATCTAATTCCCGTTAAGCCTAAAGCAGGATTTCTAGCAGTATTTTGGGTTAGATTCCACATTGGGTTTTTATCTGCCCCTAAATCTGCGGTACGAATTATGACAGGTGCTTTTTTCATTGATTTGGCAAGTTCAAAATAGGTTGCGAATTGCTCATCTTCATCGACTAAGTGATTCTTACCGGATAAATATAACAATTCACTCCTAAATAAGCCAATTCCTGATGCCTGGTTATATTTTACTTCTTCTATATCATGTATACTATCTATATTAGCAGAAAGCTCAACCCTTACCCCATCTAGCGTTACTGTTTCTTCCTTTCTAATAGCTGAAAGTTTTGCCTGATCTTTACTCCATTTAGCTTGCAGCTTTTTATACTGCTCTAAAATAAGCGGTTCCGGGTTAATAATTAAAACACCATGCATACCATCAAGAATTATTAAGTCATCCTCATGTACCAGTGCTCTGGCATACTCTATACCAATAATTGCAGGAATATCCAGATTTCTACCAATAATTGTTGTATGCGAAGTCAACCCACCCGCATCAGTTATGAACCCGGAAAAATTTGAATCTTTAAAATGGACCAGATCAGCAGGAGATAAATCATGGGTTACCAAAATACCACGCTCTAGTTTACCATCAAGACCCCAATCAAACTTGTTCCCTTCAAGGTTCTTAAATATTCTCTCCAGAACTTGCAATACATCATACTTACGCTCCTTTAGGTAATCATCACTCATTTCATCGAAGCGTTCCGCTAATTTGTCAGCTTGCAATTTAATTGCCCATTCGACATTACATTCTTCAGACTTAATAATATCAATAGGGGCGCTTGCTATTTGCGAATCATTTAACATCATTATACTTAAAGATAAAAATGCGCCTAACTCTGCCGGTGCATCTTCCGGTATATTATTTCGTAAGCGCTCTAATTCACGTCTAGTCTGTTGTACCGCATCAGTAAAACGATCAATTTCAGCCTTAATTTCGTGCGGTTCTAATGCCTGTGGTGCAACATAATCCAAACTTTTATCCAAAATATACGGATTACCAATTGCAATCCCGCCGCCTAAACCTATACCATGTAATATTATGCTCATATCATTCTGCTTCACCAAATTTGTCATTAATCAGTTCAATTAATGCTTTTATAGCCAACTCTTCATCACTGCCATCTGCAGTTAACGTTACTTGTGTACCTTTACTAACTGCCAGCATCATAACACTCATAATACTTTTTAAACTTGCTGTTTTATCATTTTTAATAATTGTCAATTCTGACTTAAAAGTATTAGCTAAACTCACCAGTTTGGAGGAGGCGCGAGCATGTAAGCCTAGTTTATTGATAATTTCTACTTTTTGCATAATCATATAACATTATCTCCATTTAAGTATATTCTTTAATCATACTTCTTTTTCAACTATCAAGCTAATTGCAGAACCATTATATTTAGAAATACTGCCTGTATTTTCGGATTTAAGTACAATTTTACCATCACTTGCCAGATCAATGTGTATACCAATATCCAGTAATTTATTATTCTGATATAAGCTAATTTTTTTGTGATAATGTATACAATTGTCCAACCATTCCCGTCTTATAGTAGCAAAACCAAATATTTTATATTCAGATAAAACTTGTTCTACATGCATAATCAAATCTGCCAGGAATTGATTTCTTTCCCAATCATGTATATTATTAAGCCCTATCCCGGCTACAATATAACGGCAATTTGTCTGAATTTTAGCAGATAGCAAAATCCCGGCTACTTTAGTGTTATCCGGTAGCCATATATCATTAGGCCATTTAATTTTTGCACTTACACGCAATTGTTTAAATAACCTGTTTACTGCTACAGCAATTACCAAAGGTAACAATTCGTAATTAAAATCAAGCGTAAATTTATGTATAAATGATACACTTAAATCCACGTATGGTCTGCTTGACCAGATTTTGCCATTACGTCCGGTACCTGCACTTTGATTTTCACAAACAATAACTGAATTATTTGCAAATTGAGCTAAGTTATTTAGTGCATATGTATTTGTAGAATCCAACTCCTCAAATATCACCACTTTATAATCTTTTTGTCCTAGCTGTGCCAGTTTTTGCTCTATTAAATCAGCATTTAATCTATTTAACATAATTTACCATAATAATTTTAATGTAGTTTCCCGCCTCTTACACGCGTGTGTTTGCGGGAATGACAGCCCGATGACTTAACTCTGCCGGATTTTATTAATTAGGCCAGTCGTTGATGTATCGTATAAAAACGGTATTGAATAGACTGCTCCACCGCTTTGTATAACCTCACGACTACCAACAATCTGTGGAATATTCCAATCGCCACCTTTTACCAGAATCTCCGGTTTTACAGATAAGATTAAGTCAAGCGGAGTATCAGTATCGAAGTAAGTTACATAATCAACCATTTCCAAGCTAGCGATAACTGCCATCCTGTTTTCCAAGGTGTTAACCGGCCTGTCATCGCCCTTACCTTGCTCTTTTACCGATTCATCCGTATTTAGCGCAACTAGCAAGCACCTACCCAAACTTTTAGCCTGGGAAAGGTAAGTTACATGTCCACGATGGATAATGTCAAAACAACCATTAGTAAACACCAATGGCCGTTTGGCATTATTTATAACAGCGGATAAATTTTCTGGTTTTATTATTTTATTTTCGAAAGATGGGATAGGATACTGAGTAGAAAATTCGTGTGGTGCATTTATTGGCATAACTAGGTTCCTAAAAAAGGCAAGCCTAATTATACCAGATTTTATAAGAATAATGTCATCCCCGCGAATGCAGGGATCTAGATTTTTGACGACAAATTACGTTGTTTTACTTAAAATTCTAATAGACAAATTGAACTACTTGTTGACACACGTAGTAACAAGACCGTGAGATGTACTTTGGGTCAATAATTGACAATGTGATGTATCGCACCCACCATCTTCACCACAAGCTTTCTGATCAGCGCCCCCATTTTGGTCAGCGTTTTGTTGGTTACTAGGGTCATTTGGATCAGGCTGATTTGTATTTGCACCGAAAGCATGCCCCCCATCTAAAGGATTAGCGCCAGGAACAGAAGGCTGCTGAGCCTGAGCTTGATCACCATTTTGGGGAGCATGGGCTGTCGGCTGAGTAGGTGCTGCGTTTGATGGATCATTGCCCATACCCTGGTTATTAGCACCAGTTATTGGCGTACCATAAGGTTGGTCATTATTTGCAAGCTGGGTACTTGCAACTGGTGCAGTTGCGCCCAAAACCGCCCCCTGGTTTTGTACATCGGTTGTAGCGAAGGTATTCACACAACAAACTGCCATCAAACATAAAATTAATCTTTTCATCTTAACACCCCTTAAATAAATAAGTCCTGGAAATAGCCTTCTTTTTAAGTATTATAACATATTATATATCTAATTGTGCATAGATTTATTATGTGAACCAGTACCCTTCTAAGTAAATATATCTATGGGCCAGATTCCCGAAATTCTATATAACTTAGTTTTGCTTATAGGGTATAATAGCAATAAATATACCAGAATTAGTAAATATTTTAAGGACTTAAAAATGTAAACATTGAAATTAACTCTATTTTTAGCATCTATATTAAATATGTTTTTTGCGCATGCTAATTGTCCAATTCCTAGCCAATTAAAGCTGGTTCCGGCTCCGACAGAAGAGACTGCTAACGGCAAGCCCTACTCATGGAGAGGAAATCAAATCGTAGGTACAGATGAACGAGGTCAAGAATGGTCTCAATTAAATTCTCTTGATCCTGAGAGCTCTCCTCCAAAATTTATCATGGGATGGCGAAATATTATGGAAAATCAAGAATTTATAGGTGCGTCAGCTAATACTGAGTTATACCTTAACCTAAAAGATACTAATAACTATATTGGGGTAAGCGATGTTAAGTGCTATTATAGGATACATATAAAAGACGACAGCGAGACTGTAGCTGTACCACTGTCGCCAAGAGCTAGCAGACAGTATGAAATCATTAAAAACATTAAATTAGATAAGAACATTAAAAATTCTTCATTAGGGGAAAACTGGAAAAAAATTAGTGAAAGAGAAAACAAGGCAGATTTTCATGGACTAGCACCTAAATATTATTGTAATGATACGGGTAACCCATTTCGCGCTGGTTCTGCTAGGCCTGTAACGGATTGTCCATTTAGCGAAGTTGGAAGAAAATAAAACCTAGACTTGATTAAAGTTTGACAACTGTGCTATGACTATGATAAAATTGTGGCTAATATAAAATATTAGTTTTTAAAAGAAACGTTTAAAATTAATGAAGCTTCTAAACTTAACCGTCATTCGCTTAATAATTAGCACTAATAACATAGTGCTGGAGTAAATGGTTTAATCTAAAATAACAGAATGACTTTAAAACCCGCACTTAACCGCAGTGCGGGTTTTTTTATAATAGCACCTTAAAGGAAATTACTATGCAGGTAAATGGCGCAAAAGCAATTGTTGAATCACTCATCCATCTGGGCGTAACCGATATTTTTGGCTACCCTGGTGGAGCAATAATGCCAGTTTATGATGCATTATTTAATGCACACAAAATTAAACATATTCTAGTACGTCATGAACAAGGTGCTGTTATAGCGGCTGAAGGTTACGCACGTATTACTGATAAAGTAGGTGTATGTATCGCCACTTCAGGACCTGGAGCAACCAATCTAATTACCGGTATTGCCGATGCAATGCTTGATTCGATACCAATTGTATGTATAACCGGTCAGGTAGCCAATCCGCTCATTGGAACCGATGCCTTTCAGGAAGCTGATATAATAGGTATGACTGTACCAATTACCAAATGGAACTACCAGGTTACCAAATCAGAAGAAATACCTCATATAATCGCTAAAGCATTTCATGTAGCTAAAACTGGCAGACCAGGTCCTGTATTAATCGATATTACAAAAGATGCTCAATTTGGCGAGTTTGAATTTGATTTAAGCTCGATTGGCAGTTTTGCTCACGAAAACCCAGTTGTAGCAGAGAGCGAACTATCCCAGGCAGCACACCTGATTAATGAGGCAAAGCGCCCCTACATTCTTGCCGGTCACGGCATTACTATTGCAAATGCTGAAAAGGAGCTTGTAGAATTTGCTACTAAAACGGGTATCCCAGTTGCCTGCACTCTACATGGCTTGTCTACAATTGATATGTCCCACCCACTATATGTTGGTATGCTTGGTATGCATGGTAACTACGGACCCAATGTCTTGACTAATGAAGCTGATTTAATTATTGCTCTTGGTATGCGTTTTGATGATAGAGTTACCGGAAACCTTAATACTTATGCAAAAAATGCTAAAGTAATTCATATTGACATTGATCTGGCTGAACTTAATAAAAATGTCCGTGCCGAAGTTGCTATACACGGCGATGCCAAAGAGGTGCTAACTGAACTAATTAACCATGTTAACCCAAATAACCATGCTCAATGGATAAATAAATTTAAAGAGCATTATACTTTAGAACATGAAACGGTAATGCATCGTGAAGTTACTCCACAGCCGGGTCATAAAATAAAAATGGCAGAGGTAATTCATAAATTATCCCAAAAGACTGCTGGCAATGCCGTCATTGTAAGCGATGTTGGACAGCATCAGATGATTGCAGCCAGATATTACCAATTTAAAGATCCTAAAAGCCATATAACTTCCGGCGGTTTAGGCACCATGGGCTTTGCCCTGCCGGCCGCAATTGGTGCCAAAGTTGCTGCACCTAATAGAGAAGTAATTGCAGTAATCGGTGATGGTAGTTTTCAGATGAATATTCAAGAATTAGCGGTATTAGCCCAGGAAGGATTAAAAGTTAAAATCCTGATTTTAAATAATGAATACCTGGGTATGGTCCGACAATGGCAGGAATTATTTTTTGAAGAGCGCTACTCATTTACTGCATTAATGAACCCAGATTTTATAAAAATTGCGGAAGCTTATTCTGTGCCGTCTATTCGTATAGACTCTGAAGATCAGTTAGATAAAGCTCTGGATACAATGCTTAATGCAGATTCCTCTTTTTTATTAGAAGTAATGGTTGAAAAACAAGGTAAAGTATTCCCTATGGTTCCGGCAGGATGCGGTGTTAGTGAAATTCGCCTAAGTTAAGGATTAATCAAATGAATATGTACGTACTATCAATAATAACTCAAAATACCTTATGTGTTTTGCAACGGGTTGCCGGAATGTTCTCACGCTATCGCATAAATATTGAACATATCAATATTTCGCGCCATACTGAAGAGCTATCATACTGGAATGTAGTGATTTATAGTGAAGATGAACGTATTGAATTATTAACCCGTCAACTTACTAAAATAATCGAATTGGTTGAAGTTAAAATTATTGATAAAGTTCCACTAGAGGCATAGATATGATTAATCGACAGTTAAAATTAAGTGATATTGAGTCCGCCAGCTTACAATTAAAAAATATCGCTCTTGATACCCTATTGGAGTTTTCAGAACGTTTATCAACACGCTATAATGCAAATATCTACATTAAGCGTGAAGATTTGCAACGCTGCCGCTCTTTTAAGCTGCGTGGTGCCTATAATAAGATTATTTCCCTACCAACGGATGTACGGGAAAAGGGTATTGTTTGCGCCAGTGCCGGTAATCATGCCCAAGGTGTCGCCTATAGCTGTGCCAGTTTAAAAATCATGGGTACAATTTTTATGCCGCTAACGACACCACTACAAAAAATTGATAAAGTAAAACAATTTGGCGGAAAATACATAGAAGTTGTAACTATCGGTGATACATATGATGATGCAAATAAAAATGCACAAGAATATAGTAAAAAACACCAGCTAACTTTTGTCCATCCATTTGATGATTACGCAGTAATGTGCGGCCAGGCAACTGTCGGCATGGAAATTTATGAAGAGCTTGGCGATAAAATTGACATGGTCATGATTCCAATTGGTGGCGGCGGACTTGCTGCCGGCGTTTCATCTTACCTGAAACAAAAGAAACACGATATAGAAATTATTGGTGTTGAACCAGATGGCGCACCTAGCATGAGTCGTGCTATCGAGCAAGGATATGTAACTCCGCTGGAGAGTATAGATACTTTTGTCGATGGTGCAGCTGTAAAACGCGTTGGCGATGCCACTTTTGCTATTTGTCATGATAATCTGAATGCTACTGTATTAGTTCCTGAAGGTAAAATATGCACCACTATGATTGAGTTATACCAATCTGATGGAATAATTGTTGAGCCGGCAGGTGCCCTCTCTATCTCAGCACTTGATATGATTGCTGATAAAATTAGAGGAAAAAACATTGTTTGTATTCTAAGTGGTGGAAACAACGATATTTTACGCTATCCGGAAATTATGGAGCGTAGCTTAGTTTATAACGGCCGTAAACATTATTTTATTATTGAATTTAGCCAAAAACCTGGACAATTACGCAAATTTTTAAATGAAGCCCTCGGGCCGCATGATGATATTGTCCGTTTTGAATATATGAAAAAGACTAACCGCGAAAGCGGTGCAGCATTAGTAGGTATTGAGTTGTACGATAAGCATGACTTTAGTCCACTTTTAGAACGTATGGAAAAAACCGGAATTAATTTTAGGTTATTATCGAATAAAGAATTATTGTATAGCTATATAATTTAAGGAATATTTATGACAAAATTAAAACAAAGAAGTGCACAATTAACCAGCACCCCAGGAGATAAAGACTGGATAAAACGTGCCCCCAGCAGAGCCATGCTACGAGCTGTAGGATTTAGTGACGAAGACTTTACCAAACCAATTATTACAGTTGCCTGTCCGCATACTAATATTACGCCATGCAACGCACATATTCGCGATCTTGGTGATATAGTAAGCAATGCCATTAACGAAAACTGGGGTAAGCCTGTAATATTTGGTACACCAGTAATTTCAGATGGCGAAACCATGGGTATGGAAGGTATGAAATACTCTCTTGTATCACGCGAATTAATTGCTGATTGTATTGAAATGATGCACGAAGGTTATGCAGCTGATGGCATACTTACACTATCGGGTTGTGATAAAACCATTCCGGCAGCCTTGATTCCATTAGCCCGAACTAATGCTATTGGTTTAACCTTATATGGCGGCTCTATTTTACCAGGAAAACTAAATGGTCAGGATTTGACTATTGTCAGCACATTTGAAGCTGTAGGAAAATTCAGTGCCGGAAATATTGATGCTGCTGAACTACACAAAGTAGAGTGCCACTCATGCCCGGGAAGCGGCTCATGTGGGGGAATGTATACAGCAAATACGATGGCCTCAGCCATAGAAGCAATGGGAATGTCAATTCCAGGAAGTGCCGCACATGTAGCTGTTGATGCAAATAACAGGATTTCAAAAGAGAAAATCCAAGATTGTAAAGACTCAGTAGAGGCTCTATTGAATTTAATGTCCAAGGGTATCAGAGCCAGAGATATAATGACGCGTAAAGCTTTTGAAAATGCAATCACGGTAGTTATGGCTCTTGGCGGTTCAACCAATGCAGTACTTCATTTACTTTCTTTAGCACATGAAGCGGAAGTTGAACTTAATATTGATGACTTTGAAAAAATAGGAGCAAAAGTTCCGCTAATTGGCGATTTTAAACCATTTGGTAAATATGTTATGAATGACTTATTTAAAATCGGTGGGATCCCACTAGTTATGAAACACCTATACCAGCATGGGTTAATTCATGGCGACTGCCTGACTGTAACGGGTAAGACAGTTGCTGAAAATTTGAAAAATGTGCCAGATTTACCCTCTAACCAGAATGTAATCTACCCTATAGATAAACCGCTTGCTCCCCCATCTAAGCATATACTTATTTTACGCGGCAATCTGGCACCAGATGGTGCAGTACTAAAATTATCTGGTAAAGAAATGCTACAACATAGCGGCCCGGCCCGTGTATTTGATGGCGAAGATGATGCCATGAATGCAATCTTAAATGGTAACATCAAAAAAAATGATGTCATAGTTATACGTTATGAAGGACCTAAAGGAGGTCCGGGAATGCGTGAAATGTTATCTCCTTCTGCTGCCTTGATGGGTGCTGGGCTAGGCAAAGATGTAGCTCTAATTACTGATGGAAGATTTTCTGGCGGCACGCATGGAATTATGATTGGTCATATTTCACCTGAAGCTTATAGTGGAGGACCGTTGGCAATTATCGAAGAAAATGATATTATAACTATCGATATTATTAAACGTACATTAGATATAAATATAAGCGAAAATCAAATAAAAGAGAGATTAGCTAAATGGATAAAACCAAAAGCTAAATATACGCGAGGGGTATTGGCTAAGTATGCACAACTAGTTGCATGTGCCTCAGATGGCGCATACACGAGTTAACATTTAAGGAAATATATGAAAAGTTTTAAATATGCCTTCTTTGAAGGTAAAGTTATTGATCTGGAGAATGCGAAAATATCGATAATGACAAATGCACTCCAGTATGGTACTGGAGTATTTGGCGGTATTCGTGGTTATTATGATAATGAAGGAAAAACTTTATCAATTTTTCGGATTCGTGATCATTATAAAAGATTTTTATCTTCTATAAAACTTATGGGATGTGCGTTCCCCTACACTTTAGATCAATTAGTTGAAATCCATATAGATTTAGCAAAAAAAAATTCACCTACGTGCAATTCATACTTTCGTCCATTTGCTTATGTAGGTAATACTAGTCTGGGCCCAAATTTGCATAATGTGACTCTTGACTACGCACTATATATGATTCCACTTGAAGAATATATGCCGCTAGGTAAAGGCTTATCGCTTATGGTATCCTCATGGCGCAGGATTGGTGATAACTCTATCCCTGCACGCGGTAAATTCTGTGGTGCATATCTAAACTCGGCATTTGCACGTAAAGAAGCCAATGACAATGGTTTTGATGAAGCAATTTTATTAAGTGAGCATGGGCATGTATGTGAAGGTTCGGCAGAAAATTTATTTATTATCCGTGATGGTGTGCTCATTACCCCCGCACCTTCGGATGACATATTAGAAGGAATTACCAGGCGAACGCTTCTACAAATAGCAACCGATAATGATATACCAGTGATTGAGCGTAGCATTGACAGAAGTGAATTATATGCAGCAGATGAAGTTTTTTTATCCGGTACCGGCTGCCAATTGGCTTGGGTTCATGCAATTGACAGAAGAATTATAAGTAATGAAATAGGACCTATTTCAAGTAAGCTGCGTGATGAATATTTTGCAACAGTAAGAGGTAAAGTCGCTAAATATAATGACTGGTGTACTAAAGTGAGTGTATAGATTGCCGCGCCTAATTTCGTCAGGCTTGCAATGACAAAAATAATTAATTTTTAAAGGAAACAAAGTATGGCACAAATGAATTTTGGTGGAGTTATGGAACCGGTTGTTACTCGTGAAGAATTTCCACTAACTAAAGCACAGGAAGTATTAGCCAAAGAAACAATTGCGATAATTGGTTACGGTGTACAAGGACCGGGACAGGCCCTAAATTTACGTGATAATGGTTTTAAAGTAATTGTTGGTCAACGTAAACCTTCAAAATCATGGGATAAAGCAATAAGGGATGGCTTTGTTCCGGGAGAGACATTATTTGAACCAGAAGCAGCCTTAGAAAAAGCTACAATTATTATGTACTTACTTAGCGATGCAGCCCAAATTGAAATGTGGCCAACCGTTAAAAAATATTTGACCAAAGGTAAAGCATTATACTTCTCCCACGGTTTTGGCATTACTTATAAAGACCGTACTGGAATAGTTCCGCCTCCTGATGTTGATGTTATTTTAGTTGCTCCTAAAGGCTCAGGTACTTCATTACGTCGTTTATTTGTTGAGGGTAAAGGCCTAAATTCTTCTTATGCAATTTTCCAGGATGCAACTGGGCATGCACATGACAGGACAATAGCTTTAGGGATTGGGGTTGGTTCTGGTTATTTATTTGAGACAACATTCCAAAAAGAAGTATATTCAGATTTAACCGGTGAACGAGGTGTATTAATGGGTGCATTAGCCGGTGTAATGGAAGCTCAATACAATGTACTACGTAAGCATGGCCACTCACCTTCTGAAGCATTTAATGAAACTGTTGAAGAATTGACTGAATCGCTAATTAAATTAGTATCAGAAAATGGTATGGATTGGATGTATGCTAATTGTTCTACAACTGCACAACGTGGCGCACTGGATTGGAAGGGCCCGTTTAGAGATGCAGTTGCTCCGGTGTTTGAACAACTATACAATAAAGTTGCAACTGGTGAAGAAGCCCAACGCTCTATTGATACAAATTCGAAACCTGATTATAGAGAAAAACTGGAAGAAGAACTACGCGCAATTCGCGAAAGTGAAATGTGGCAAACAGGTAAAACAGTCAGAAGTCTCCGCCCGGGAAAATAAGGGTATGGATTCCCGCTTCCCACACGAGCGTGTAAGCAAAACTGGCAATGGTATGCAGGAATCACAGATTAGGTCGTCAACAGCCAGTTTGGAAATAACAGATATCTCTATAAGGAATAGTTAGGTGAGCAATAAAAATATTATTGATAAAATATGGGATAATCATATTGTTCAAAAAAAACCTGATTTTCCCTATGTATTATATATAGATAGAATCTTACTTCATGAGGTAACTTCTGCACAGGCAATTGAAGAAATTGAAAAACGTGGCTTAACTATCCGTAATAAACAAAATATTATTGCAACGGTTGATCATAGTATTCCAACTGATACAAACCGCAAATTTATTGCGGATGAAGTTGCCAGAGCCCAGATTGAGCGCTTACGCCAAAATTGCAAAAAACATAGTATTACTTTCTTTGATATTGAAAGTAAACATCAGGGAATTGTCCATGTAATTGGTCCTGAGCTTGGTTTTACCCTACCTGGAACTACTATTATTTGTGGTGATTCCCATACAGCAACTCATGGAGCATTTGGCGCACTAGCTTTTGGTGTTGGTACTACTGAAATTTTATATGCTATGTCAACTAGCTGTATATTGCAGGAGAAACCCAAAACTTTTAAGGTTGAATTTGTCGGACACCCCGATAAATATTTTACAGCCAAAGATGCAATACTAAAACTAATCGCAAAAATTGGCATTGGCGGTGCACAAGGCTGTGTGATTGAATATGTTGGTGAGTACATTAAAAGTTTGAGTATGGAAGCCCGCATGACTATTTGTAATATGTCAATTGAATGCGGAGCACGTGCTGGTTTAATTGCACCTGATAATACAACATTTAACTATCTTAAAGGCCGGGATTATGCGCCCAAAGGTAGTAACTGGGACAAAATGGTTGAAACATGGCAACAATTAGCCAGTGATAAAGATGCCCATTATGATCAAAGCATAACCATTGATTTAACTAATGCCAAACCAATGATAACCTGGGGAATTAATCCCGAACATGCTATTGCATTAAACGAAACCACCCCTCTTCTTGAAAATGCTCATGATAGAATAACATTTGAAAAAGCTTATGCCTACACTCATTTAAAACCAGCACAATCTTTAGAGGGTGTACCAATTGATTTTGCTTTTGTTGGTAGCTGTACCAATGGGAGAATTGAAGATTTAAGAGCTGTTGCTAAAGTCCTGGATGGGTACAAAGTTGCCGCTAATGTAACTATGTATATAGTGCCTGGCTCTGAAGGGGTATTAATTCAAGCAAAAGCTGAAGGATTAGATAAAATTTTTGCAAGCTCCGGTGCCCAATTGAGGCTACCTGGTTGTTCAATGTGTTTGGCAATGAATCCAGATAAGGTACCGCCCGGGAAACGTTGCATTAGTACAACTAATCGTAACTTTATTGGCCGTCAGGGCCCTGACAGTATCACTCACCTTGCATCCCCACAAACTGTTGCAGCCAGTTCAATAATGGGTTATATCACTTCAGTTGAAAGGCTTGAAGAACATGGAAAAGTTTAACTCTCTAACTGCTCAGATTATTCCTCTAGATCTGGACAATGTAGATACTGATATGATTATACCAGCCGTACATCTAAAAAGTGTTAGTAAAGATGGTTATGGGGAGGGATTATTTTCTGCTCTTCGCACTATGTATCCAGATTTTATTTTAAACAATAATGCATATAAAAATGGCAAAATTTTAGTTTCAAAAGCAAATTTTGGTTGTGGATCTTCACGTGAACATGCAGTATGGGCCATTACCCAATATGGGATTAGGGCTGTTGTCTGTAGTTCATTTTCTGATATATTTTATAATAATGCAGCAAAAAATGGATTACTTCTAATTAAAATGCCAGAAAATTTGGTTGATAGCTGGATTAGTGCATCTTTAAATGATGCCAGTTTAGAAATGACTATTGATTTACCTAACCAAACAATTAGTATTCTTAAAGAGACTCATAAATTTGATTATGACCCATACAATAAACATTGTCTGATAAATGGTCATGATGATTTAGATTATTTACTTTCATGTGCAGAAGAAATAAAAAAATATGAAGAAAAAAATAGCAGTACTACCGGGTGATGGAATCGGCCCTGAGGTTATGGCCCAGGCAATTAATGTATTAGATTGTATTGCACAAAAATTTGGCCATGAATTTATTTATACTCATGGACTAGTCGGAGGTGCTGCATATGATGAATATAAAGAACATTTGCCACAGGATACCATTGATATTTGTAACAATGCTGATGCTATTTTATTTGGCTCGGTAGGCGGTCCTGTTAATGCTCATACTGAAGAGAAATGGAATAATTGTGAAGCAAAGTCAATTTTAGCTTTGAGAAAAGCATTTAACTTTAATATTAATCTACGCAAAACAGAAATTTATCCGGAACTAACTGCTCTTTCTCCGCTGAAACCTGATTTAGTAAAAAATGGATTAAATATAGTAGTATTTCGTGAATTACTTGGCGATATTTATTTTGGTGAACATTATTTAGGCGAAAGAAATAGTCTACGTTTTGCCTCTGATGTTGCCGAATATAACGAAGAACAAATTAAAAGTATTGCACATCTGGCATTTAAAACAGCATTGACCCGAAATAAAAATTTAGTCTCGGTAGATAAAGCCAATGTACTTGCCACTTCAAAATTATGGCGTCAGGTAGTGGCTGAAGTAGCACTTCAGTACCCGGATGTAAAATACCAGGATATGCTGGTTGATAATTGTGCTATGCAAATTATCAAAAATCCAGCCCAGTTTGATGTAATCCTGACTTCGAATTTATTTGGCGACATTTTATCTGATGAATTATCGGTATTATCCGGTTCACTTGGCATGATGCCATCGGCCAGTTTTAGTAGTTCGGGGTTTGCACTTTATGAGCCAGCTGGTGGTTCTGCTCCGGATATAGCAGGTGAAAACATAGCTAATCCAATTGCACAAATTTTATCGGCAGCTATGATGCTTGGTTATTCATTTGCAATGCATGAGGAAGCAAAATGTATCGAAGAGGCGATAAAAACTACTATTATTAATGGCTATAGGACACAAGACCTGGCTTTGGGCGTTGCATCTGAAAAAATAGTTGGAACAAAAGAATTTACACAGCAAGTGATTGAGGCAATGCAATAATGGCAACACAAATATATATTCTGGATACAACACTACGTGATGGACAGCAATCCCCCGGCGCCGGGATGTCATATGAGGATAATTTACATTATGCCCATTTGGCACATAAACTAAAAATTGATATTTTAGAAGCCGGGTTCCCTTCAGCAAGTAATACTGATTTTAATATTGTTAGCCAGATTGCTAAAGATATGGCCGCTATAAAATCTGATATGAAAATATCGGGGTTATGCCAGCTACGCGAAGATCAGGTTCATAAAACTATGGAAGCATTAGCTCCATCTTTAGCAATTAATCGCGGCCGAATTCATATTTATGTTCCGGTTGATCCAGAACTAATGCCTGTGTCGCTAGGCAATTTGGCTAATGATAAACCATTGATTATTGGAACTGTAAATAAACTAATCAAGATTATGACAAGTGCCGGGTTTGAAGTTGAGTTTAGCCCTGAAGGTTACTCACGCATGCGCAAGAACTTTGATTTTACTACTGATGTAATTCGTGCCGCAATTGAGGCTGGAGCTAGTATAATTAACTGTCCGGATACTATTGGTGGAGCCTCACGCTATGAAGGTGAAGATTATTTCGTAAATAAAATAAAGCAACATGCTGCAATAATTAAACAAGAATTTCCAGGGCAAAATATCATTTGGTCAGCCCATTGTCATAACGACTTTGGTACAGCACTGGATAATACCTTAACGGCAGTATTCGAGGGCGCTGTCCAACAAATAGAAGGTTGTATCAATGGGGTTGGCGAACGTGCCGGAAATGTGTCATTAGAACAATGTATTATGAACATACGCCAGTTTGGTAACTTGACGCACCTATCACATAAAGTGTATACAAATGCAGATATTAGTTACCTTAAAGATATTTCAGATTTTATTGCTGAGAAGATGTTACCCCGTCAGCCGCACTCACCAATTACCGGTAAGAACGCAGCGTCCCATACCTCGGGTGGACATATTAATGCAATTTTAAAAAATCCGATGGCATATCAGCCATTTGATCCTAAACAAATTGGTAGTGAAATTAGTTTTGTATTTGGTCCGTTAAGCGGAAGCAATCATGCACGGCAGATTATCACAACATTAGGATACAAATGTACTGAAGAGGAAAAAGTTGCTATTACCCAAGCAATTAAAGACTATTATCAGGACAGACGCAAAGGCATAACTGATGAAGAGTTAGTCAAAGCATATAAAGCTTATCGCTCACCAATCAGACTAGATAGTTTGACTTATGCTAAAGATGCTGGCAACACCACAACCTTGACATTACATGGTAAGTTCTTTGATTTGCCGGAAATTTCAGTCAGCTATAAAGGCAAAGGATCAGCCCTAAGTACAATAAATAACGCAATTGCTACCCACTTTCCAGGCATTGCGGTAGAGGATTATAATTCATATGCAGAAGGTCATACAATTGATGCGTTATGTACTTCAAATATCACCGTATCTTTAAATGGTAGTCATCGTTTTCATGGCCGGGCAAGCGATGAAGATATCGAAATCTCAGCAGTTAAAGCATTTATTGATGCCGTAAATAATGCTTATGTAGAGACTAAATTTGCATTAAAAAATACGGAAAAATAATTTTAATAAATTTTTTAATCAGATTAACCCGTTGATATAATTTATTTATTTGTAGTTTTGGTGAGTTTTGCGAATATTCGCAAAACTATTTTTTTTTAAATTGATATAATCATCCTTTAAAATTTATTGATATAATATTGAAGGATAAAAAATTATGGATTTTACAGAACCCATGGAACTAAAAATAACCCCAGATAAATTATTAGATTTGTTAATGCATGCAGCAACTCGTGAAGATATTGCCTCTACACGGAACGAGTTGAAAAGCGATATTACTGCTGTAAAAACAGAGCTGAAAGAGGAAATTGCCGCTGTAAAGACAGAACTGAAAGAAGAAATTGCTACTGTAAAGACAGAACTAAAAGAGGAAATTGCCGCTGTAAGGACAGAGCTGAAAGAGGAGATTACCACTGTAAGGACAGAGCTGAAAGAAGAAATTGCCACTGTAAAGACAGAACTAAAAGAGGAAATTACTGCTGTAAAGACAGAGCTGAAAGCGGATATTCTTGCTGTTAATAATAATTTAACTAATAGAATATGTAGTGTAGAGCATGTAACTACAGGCTTAGCAGTTAAAATAGAAAAATTACGTTCTGAGACGATAAAATTTATTGTGTGGACAGGCGCAGGGATAGTGGCCGCCATGTTTGGAATGTTTGCTAAAGGGTTTCATTGGTTTTAATTTAAAAGGAGGAACTTAAAAACTATTAAAAGCAAGACCTTTAGATAAAAGTTATTACTTAGCAATGAATAATAATATAAACTGCCCAGAGATTCCGATAGGAGCAAAAATATTTGATATCAAAATAAGAAAAGCTTATTTTAAAGCAACAGATCTGGGTATAGAACTTTTTTGATAGGGGCAAAGGTTTTGCGGTGTATCGGTAACACTCCATATTTATCAATTGCAAGCATATGCTCTTTGGTACCATAGCCCTTATGATTGGCAAACCCATATTGCGGATACTGTTTGTCTAACTCATACATTTGAGTATCACGCGCAACTTTAGCTAAAATAGATGCAGCAGAAATTTCGGCTATCTTACTATCACCTTTAATAATTGCTTCTGCTTTAATCTGTAATTTTGGTGGTATATGGTTACCATCAATTAGTGCCAATGATGGTGTTACTTTAAGCCTCTCTATCGCACGCTGCATGGCTAAAAATGTAGCCTGCAAAATATTTAATTGCTCAATCTCTTCAACTTCCGAATAAGCAATACAATAAGCTATAGCTTTATCTACAATCTCAGAGTATAACTCTTCACGTATCTTTTGGCTTAAAATTTTTGAATCGGCTAAACCCGCTATAGGGTTATTCGGGTTTAAAATAACTGCTGCTGCATATACCCTACCAGCTAATGGCCCGCGGCCTGCTTCGTCTACACCGCAGGTGTAGTATGGGGTTGCGAGGACTAGACTCCCGCCTGTTACATCGCTGATGACGCCGGAATGAAACCCTTCGTGAGAATTGTATGGATCCGAGAATAAATCGTATGTGGGCTTCTTGGATTTCATTGTTTTATCAAATCTAAAACAGCTAATGCTCCGGTTGCATTGCTTTCCTTACACAAATCTAGATGTAATTGCCTAAATTTTGCAGCCATACGCGCCTGCCTAGCATGATCTTGGTAAAGTGCCATAAAATGAACAGCTAAATTTTCGGGGTTTGCTTCTTCTTGCAATAACTCAGGCGCAACTTCTTCATTTAGCAAAATATTTGGCTGACCAACAAATTTAATTTTAAGTTTTTTCTTAACTAGCCATTCAGTAAATTTTGACACTTTATAACTTATAATTAGTGGCTTTTTACATAATGCTACCTCTAAAGTAACCGTACCGCTTTTTGCCATAACCATATCACTGGCTTTAATCGCATCTGAGGTTTGATCTACTAATACCTGATATTTAAATTTTACTTCCTCAACCTCTAATTCATGCATAAATAAAGCTTTGATTTTTTCATTTGGAAAAGGAAACAAGAATGTAGCATCTGTGACTTGTCTATGAATAATCTTGCATGCCTGGATAAAAATTCTACCCAAGTTTTTTATTTCGCTAGCTCGACTACCTACCAATATTGTAAAGACCGGGCCACTTAAACCTAATTGCTCTTTATGCTTTAAAGTATCGATATCTACAGGAGTACTATTAGCTAATTGGTGTCCGACAAATTTTGCCTGGATATCCTCTGCCGCATAAATTGCTTCTTCCATAGGAAAAATACATAGCATTAAATCGGTAGATTTTTTAATAGAATAGATTCGTTCATAACGCCAGGCCCAAATAGTTGGACTTACATAATGAACAGTCTTGATACCAGCATTATGTAATTTTTTTTCAACATAAAAATTGAAATCCGGTGCATCTACACCAATAAACACATCTGGTTTAAATTTTATGATCTGCCGAATAATTTTTTGCCGTATACAAAGTATTCGCGGAATAGCCCGAACTACATCCAAACCATAGCCGCCAATTGATAAAATGCTCATATCATAAGCAGACTTGAGCCCTGATTTTGCCATTTTGTCGCCGCCAATTCCAAAGAACTCTACCGGCTTGTCACTTTGCAAAATCAAATTAGCCATCAAACCAGAAGCTAATAAATCACCTGATGGCTCCCCTGCAATAATTGCAACTTTTAATGTATCAGACATTTAGCCCCTAATTATCCCGCGTGTTGACATATCAAAAAACTCTACAAATAACTTTAATTCGGGTTGTTCATAGGCTAGCTCTTTTATATAAGACCGGGCCTCATTATAAGATAAGCCATTTCTATACAAAATTTTATATGCATGACGAATATTTTCTATTTGCTCTATAGTGAACCCACGACGCTTTAAACCTTCAGTATTTATTCCTTTGGGTTCGGCACGGTAACCGGATGCCATTACATATGGTGGCACATCCTGGGCAACAGCCGTAGTCCCGGCAACCATTACATGCTCACCAACCACACAAAATTGGTGTACAACAGAATGTCCGCCCAATATTACCCAGTCTTTAACTATAACATGTCCGCCCAAAGCAACACTGTTGGCAAATATTGTATTATCACCTACGATACAATCATGCGCTATATGAGAGTATGCCATAATCCAATTATGGCTACCAACCTTGGTTACCCCGTTCCCTTCAACAGTACCAATATTTAAAGTACAAAATTCACGAATGGTATTATTATCCCCGATCTCCAATGTGGTTGGCTGGCCCTTATATTTTTTATCTTGTGGGGCCTCACCAATTGAAGCAAACGAGTAAATATGATTGTTTTTTCCCATACGTGTATGCCCTACAACACTTGCATGGTGAGCAATAATTGTACTTTCCCCAATTTCAACGTTTGGCCCTATAATTGCATAAGCCCCAATTTCGACATTATCATGCAAAATTGCACTTTTTTCTACAATCGCTGTAGGATGAATTTTAACTGACATTATTTTACTTCCTTTTTGGCAACCATTAAATCCGCCTGTGCTACAAGCTCATCATTAACAAATGCCTGTGCCCTGTATTTACCAATTCCCATCATTATTTTACCCATTTCAACTTCAATATGTAATGCATCACCAGGAATAACCTGACGTTTAAACTTAGCGTTTTCAATACCTGCAAAAAAATATAACTCATTAGCTTTTCTCGTCCCGAACGTCAATACCGATAAGATACCTGCAGATTGTGCCATGGCTTCAATAATCAACACCCCCGGCATTACCGGAAACTCGGGAAAATGTCCTGCAAAAAATGGCTCATTAATTGTAACATTTTTTAGCATTCGTATCCGTTTGCCTGGCTCCACCTCTAAAACTCTGTCTATCAATAAAAACGGAAATCTATGTGGTATATGCTTTAATATTTCATAAATATTTATTGGCTTATCAAGATGTGGCAGAGTTGGGCTGGCTGTCATACGTTTTCCTCTCGTAAAGTTTTCACTTCTTGCTCTATTTTCTTTATTCTATCTTGGGTATCCGACCAATTGCGCATATAAACCATTATTTTAGCCCACTCTTTATATGGAAAAGCAGGAATTCCTGAAGAATATATATCGGCAACAGTAATATCTTTAGAGACATTGGATGCACCACCAATAACCGTATGATCAGCTATAGTTACATGCCCGGTAATACCAGCGGCTCCGGCTATCTGGCAATGCCGGCCAATCGTAGTTCCACCGGCTATCCCAGCCTGGGCAGCAATGGCTGTGTGCGCACCTATTTTTACATTATGAGCGACCTGAACCAGATTATCAATCTTTACTCCATCTTCAATAATAGTTGCACCAAGTGCCCCGCTATCTATTGTAGTATTTGCACCGATCTCAACATTATTGCCAATTTGAACTCCACCAACCTGCGGAATCTTATGCCAATGACGACTAGAATCCGGGGCATAGCCAAAGCCATCTGCACCAATTGAACAACCAGCATGAAAAGAACAATTATTACCAATTTTTACATTTGAATAAATAACCACATTAGGATAAATAGTCACATTATCTGCAATAGCTACATTATCCCCAATTACTACTCCCGGGTAAATCTGGCAATTATCGCCAATTTGACTATTTTCTCCGATTACCACATTATCGTATATTGCAGCGTGTTTACCAATTAAGGTATTTTTACCAATTTTTACAGTATCTTTTATTCCCTCGGCAAGTCTTGGTTTGGGGTGAAATAAATCTACCACACGGCTATAATATAAGTATGGATTATCAGTGATAATTTTAGATATGTTAATACTTAAACTACCCACATCTTTATTACTGATAATAATTGCACTAGCCTGGCAAGTAGGTATAGTTTTAACATATTTTTTATCAGTTAAAAAAGTTAACTCACCAGCCTTGGCCTTATCAGTTGGGGCAATTGCAGATACAATAACATCAGGACCTTCTAATTGCCCGCCAAGTTTTGCTATGATTTCGGATAATCTATACTGCATACAATAATCTACCTTAATTGCTTATTTAGGCGCAGCAGGCGGGGCAATAGCTGCCGGAGCTCCCATAGGAACGCCTGCTGCAGCTTGTTTTTCAGCATCTGTTAGTTGCTTTAATAATGCAGCACTATCCACTTTATTTAGCTGCTCAATTACCTGATCAGTTAAATCATATTTAGGCTTAGCATAGGCCAATTGATTTGAAGTCAGAACCAGGTCATAATTACCCTTATCGCTGATATCTTTTAAAATTGTGTTTGCTTTGCTAAGTATTAAAGCCGAAGCATAATCCTGAACCTGTTTAGATCCTTGCTGGAACATCATATATTTTTGTTGGAATGCACCTTGGTCTTTTTGGTACTGGGCTCCAAGTTTTTCCAAAGTTGCTTTATCAGAAGCACTTAATTTATCCATTGAAGGAGCTTTTTTCATAATTGCTTGTATAGCACCTTGTTGCTTTACTATAGAGTCATTCATAGCTTTCAATTCGGCCTGTTGCGGGGCAAATCTGGCTTTCAAATTATTCTGCATCGCAACGGCCGGTTTTGATGTAGTAAAAATTTTGCCCACATCTACATAACCTAATTTAAAATCTGAAGCATAGGTAAAACTTGTAGCTAATAACAATCCGGACAGGAGAAATCTTGTTTTCATCTAGTTCCCTTATAATAAATTACTTTATAATTATTTTGGTTAATATAATCTTATTCTTTTTAAACTAGCAATTTTAACATAATGAGGGGGTTTCAATGGATTTTTTGTAACTATGCGCATACCACTATAAATTGGTAGCGTGAAATATGAAGTATTTCACTTATTTACCCAAAATGATTTTACTAATCCGGTTACATATACCGTAATAGCAGCCGATGGCACTCAAGCAACCTATACAGTAATAGTGAGTGTAGCAGGTTCTGCTAGTAGTAGTATAACTGCATTCTCTTTTGGTACAGTCGATGGTGTAATCGTGGGAATGACATTTTACTAGAATGAGCTACCCAACATAAACTGGAAGGCCTCCAGCTGATCGGTTGGCTTGTTAAACAAGGGTAAGCCATAGCTTAGCTTGATTGGCCCCAGTGGTGATATCCAGTTTAGGCCTAACCCGTAGCTGGCACGAAATGCTTGCTGCGGCGTTAGATCAAAGCTGTTGCCCCCCCATAACGCACCGCTATCAAAAAATACTCCCAGACGCACTGATTTTGTATCTTTAATCCCCGGCAACGGGAACATTAGCTCATTGGTAAAGATAATAGACCTGGTACCGCCCAGAGAGCTGCCATCCGTATCTTTTGGACCCATGCTACCAATGTAGTAACCACGAACTGTATTTATACCCCCCATATAGAAGCTTTGATAAAACGGCACCGCAGCACTACTACCATATGGGTTAATAAACCCTACCTGGGCATTAGTCTTCCAGGTAAAGCTTGTAGATATCGGAAAAAACCAGGTGTTTTGGGAATTAAGCCGATAATACTGGGCGCCAACTGATGGTAATGAAGCATCAGCAACTTGATTAAATAAAGCACCAGTAGTTGGCCACAATGTACTATCGGTTGTATTTCTTACCCAGGAAACGGAAAAAGGCACCGCATTTACCGAGTTTCCGTAGGTGTTAATAAACTGGATAAAACGCAACGGTACATTACTACCATAGGTAGAAATTTGGTTATTTTCGAAACCAAGTGAGAAATTTATCTTATCAAATTCAGATACCGGTACGCCAGTTCTAATACGTCCACCTATCGTTTGTGTAGAATACGGGCTGATATTAGATTTATTTGGCGAATATCCGTTGTCATAAACATCATAACCCAGGCTAGTCCCGTTAGGTAATGCATAGGGATCGGTAAAAGATACCCCAATACTTTGATTTAATAAGCTTGTTGCGGCATTAATTGAGGCTGATTTACCTGAACCAAACAAATTGGTCTGGCTAACAGAGCCATTTAATAATAACCCCTGCCCCTGCGCATAACCAATACCAAAATTAATACTGCCGGTATTATTTTCTTCAACTTTTACATTCATATCAACCTGATCATTACTACCTGGAACCGGCGTAGTACTTACATCAGTATTTTTAAAATAACCCAGTAAATTTAGCCTATCTTTTGAACGTTGAATCTGACTGGAGTCGTAGAGTGCATTTTCGGTTTGCCTGAGTTCACGGCGAATTACCATATCCCGGGTTATATCATTCCCTGTAATATTAATTTTTCTTACATAAATCTTTTTACCAGTATCAATAAAAAATGTATAGCCAACAGCTTTTGCTTTGTCATCCACCTCAGGAACCGGGTTAACTGCAGCAAAAGCATAACCGTATGCACCAAGTTTAGTCTTGATATTGTCGCTTACCTTGTTAATTGCCCCTTGATCTACTATCTGGCCAGATTTAACAGTTATTAATTCCCGTAATTCTTTTAAGGGTACATTTTTACTATCCCCGGATAATTTTACATTTTTTATAGTGTACTGATCACCTTCAAGCATATTTACCGTAATATAAACTGATTTTTTATCCGGCGATAATTGAACCTGGACAGAATTAATTTTGAAATTAATATAACCTTGATTTAAATAGAAATTACGCACGGTTTCTAAATCACCGGATAATTTATCACTGGAATATTGGTTATCTTTATACCACCAGCTTAACCAATTACCTGTAGTTAAAAATATCTGGTTTTCTAATTTGCCCTGAGAAAAAGCATTGGCACCTAAAAAGTCAATAGCAGCAATCTTCGCCGGAGGGCCTTCATCTATGCTTATATTTACAGTTACCCGGTTACGCACTAAAGAGACTACTTTAGGAGTAATCACCACTGAATATAAGCCTCGATTATAATACTCTGATTTTAAACTCATAACCGCCTGATCAATAATACTTTGATCAAATATCTTACCCGCTGAAAGACCATTATCTTTTAATGATTTAACTAATAAGTCATGGTCAAAGGTCTTGTCCCCGGTGATAGTTAATTCGGAAATAACCGGGCGCTCCTGAAGGTTTATAATTAATGTATCGCCTTGCGATTCTAAACGAATATCTTTAAAAAAACCTGTAGCGTAAAGCTTTTTTGTAACCTCATCCGCTTTGCTGTCATCAAGCGCATCACCAATTTTAACCGGCAAATAATTAAACACCGTACCAACTTCTATACGCTGTAAACCATTTACCCGAATATTTTTTATAACAAACGTAGGACTCGCATAAGCTTTTGCTAACAAGCAACATAACCCAATAATAATGAGTTTATAAAAATTTTTCATAGTAACTCTTAAGAAACAGAAGTTTCTTTTATAATATAACATGTCCAAATATGCATGTTTAACTCAATTCCCCGCCGGCGGTGCCGGCTTTATAATCTCATCATATCATTATATATAGCAAATAGGCTTAATCCTAAAACAAATAAAAACCCAATCTTAAAAATCAATTCCTGAATATTATTTGATAATTGTTTGCCAATTGTTATCTCAATCATATAAATTAAAATATGACCACCATCTAAAACTGGGATGGGTAATAAATTCATGATTGCCAACCCAATGCTGATTAAAGCCAAAAACTCAGCAAAATGAACTATCCCATCACTAATAGCAACACCGCCTGCTTTAGCTATAGATATGGGCCCGCCCAAATTGTAAAGCGACATCTGGCCTGTTATAATCTGAAATACACTATATAAATTAAACCAGGTTACGTTATAGCACTCATTAAATGCATAGCCAAATGCCTGTATCAAATTATATTTTTGAGTAAAGCTGTTTTGCTTCAATAATGCCAAATCTGGTGATGGCATAATGCCCAAAACGCCAATAATTTGTCCATCATTATCCTTCCGACTTTCAGGTACAAGCTGGTAGCTAAAATCAGTTTTGCCACGCCTGATCTTAAGTGATAAGGTTTCTCCTGGTGAAGTTTTAATCGCATCAGCTATTTCAAACCAATTAGCCACGTTCTTAGAATTAATTGCAATTATCTGATCATTAACCTTAAGACCAGATTTATCCGCAACTGAATGGGGTTCAATATAAGATATAACAGGTAAATAATTAATCGGGTACATGCCAATTGTTTCCAGATATGCATTTTTGCTAAAATGCTGCTTTAATATTGTGCTATCAATAGTTATGCTTTGTTCAGGTAATAACTGGATATTAAAACCGGATTTATGAATAACTGCCTGGTTAAATTGTTTATCAGCTTCATCCCAGGTATTAATATGATGCCCGTCAATTGCAATAATCTGGCTTGGAACAGTTACGTTTGATTTAATTGTATTTTGTAAAAGCACAGGATTTATTCGCGAAATTACCGGCTTTAACTGCGTAATACCAATTAGTGCAATCAAATAATAGACCAAGATCGCAAATAATAGATTAAACAACGGCCCGGCCATGGCAATTAGGATCTTTTGATACGGATTCTTATTGTTAAATGCCAAATGTTTTTCATTTTCGGCAACTATCCCCTCCCGCTCATCCAGCATACGCACATATCCGCCAAATGGAATCAGGCTTAGCCGCCATTCATTGGCTTTGCTCTTAAAACTTAAAATTTTAGGACCAAAACCAACCGAGAAAGTCAGAACCTTAACTTTAAACATCCGAGCAAATAAATAATGCCCATATTCATGAACCACTACTAAAATACCAATAGTTACTAAAAAAGCCAAAAGTGATAGCATTAGCTACTACCTTTGGTAAACTGGACTAGTGCTTTTTTCATTTTTTCCATTGCTTTTACTTCAATTTGCCTGATTCTCTCAGCAGACACCCCATATTTAACTGCCAGATCATGTAATGTTTCCTGATCTTCCGGATCTTTTAACCAACGTGAACGAATAATATCCTGACTGCGTTCATCCAAACTACTTATTGCTTTTTCAATTCCAATAGTATGCAATTTATCCAAAGATTTTTTTTCTAACATGGCTTCCGGAACATGCTCTTCATCAGTTAGCCAGTCAGATGGGGCAAAATCATCACTGCTATCCGGTAAGATGGCCACGTCACCCCCGGTGAGGCGCATATTCATATCAACCACATCATCACGACTTACCTCCAGTTGTTTAGCAATCTTCTGTGCTTCAACTTCAGATAAATTACCTACGTCCTCACGTTGAGAGCGCAAATTAAAAAATAGTTTACGTTGATCCTTGGTAGTTACAGTTTTTACAATTCGCCAGTTTTTTATTACATACTCATTAATTTCAGCACGTATCCAATGGGTAGCAAATGTGACTAAACGTACCTTACGCCCAACATCAAAGCGCTTCACTGCCTTCATCAGGCCAATTGTGCCTTCCTGGATAATATCAGCCAGAGGTAAACCATATCCTGCATATGTCCTGGCAATAGATACAACCAAACGCAAATGAGATAAGACCAGATAGCGGGCAGCTTCAACGTCTTCATTTTCTTGCCATTTGGTTGCTAAATCGTATTCTTCTTTCACTGTCAATAACGGAATGCTATTAATAAAAGTAATATACGACTCCAGGCTACCTGGGCTTAAAACCGGCAGCTGATTTACCATTGATTTTTCTATATTCATACTAATATTAATTCACTCTCACACGGGAATGATCCCCTCTAATCCTGCCGATCCAGTAAATGCAGTTTGTCTTTTACTGTAGCCCAATGATCTGCATCAGGTGGTGCATCTTTTTTCATAGTAATTGGCTGCCATTTCGGATTTTTGGATAGTTCGGCATTCAAGGCGATAAAATGTCTCTGTGATTCCGGTACTTCACCGTCGGGGAAGATAGCTTCAACAGGACATTCCGCAACACATAACGTACAATCAATACATTCATCCGGATCAATCACCAAAAAATTGGGGCCTTCACGAAAACAATCTACCGGGCATACATCAACACAATCAGTATATTTACAATTAATGCATGATTCAGTTATTACATAAGCCATTAGTTATCCTCTTAATTATTTACGCTCTACAGCCAGAGCAACTCCCATACCACCACCTATACATAGGGCAGCGACCCCTTTTTTGGCTCCTGTTCGCTTCATTTCATGAAGCAAAGTCACCAAAATACGGCAACCAGATGCCCCAATTGGATGCCCAAGGGCAATCGCGCCGCCATTAACATTAACTTTATTACTATCTAAGCCAAGCTCTTTATTTACCGCAGCAGCCTGAGCTGCAAATGCTTCATTAGCTTCTACCAAATCCAGGTCCTTAACCGCCCACTTGGCTTTAGCTAAAACTTCTTGTATCGCCTTCACCGGGCCTATACCCATTAATTCAGGCTCTACACCAACTGATGCATAAGCTTTAATATAAGCTAACGGCGTTAACCCCAACTCTTTAGCCTTTTCTTCAGTCATTAACATAACCGCGGCAGCACCATCATTAATACCTGAAGAATTGCCAGCTGTAACCGTTCCGTTTTCTTTTTTAAATGCTGGTTTTAACTTAGCCAAAGTTTCTACCAATACACCTGATTTAATAAACTCATCTTGGGAAAACTCTGTTGGATCGCCTTTTTTCTGCGGCACCAATACCGGTACTATTTCATCCTTAAATTTGCCGTTTTTATTTGCTGCTTCAGCCTTATTTTGTGATGCGGCAGCTAGTTTATCCTGGTCCTCACGACTGATACTATATTTCTCTGCCACATTCTCAGCCGTTACGCCCATGTGATATTTATTATATACATCGGTTAACCCATCCGTAATCATTGAATCAGTTAAGGTTGCATTTCCCATCCTAAAGCCGTCACGAGAACCAAATAATAAATGTGGGCTTGCTGACATATTTTCCTGGCCACCTGCAATCACAATCTCTGCATCTCCGGCAGCAATTGCCTGAACTGCCAAATGAGTAGCTTTTAACCCAGAACCGCATACCTGGTTAATCGTCATTGCCGGCACTTCTTTTGGAATGCCGGCAGCTATTGCTGCCTGACGCGCAGGGTTTTGCCCAACTCCGGCAGTTAACACCTGACCTAAAATTACCTCTGAGACCTGATCAGGTTTTACTTTTGTTTCATCTAACAAAGCTTTTATCACTACACTACCTAACTGTGGAGCTGAAATCTTTGCCAAACTACCGCCAAAACTACCAACAGCAGTTCTTCTTGCTGCTACTATTACTATATTTTTCATCTGTTTCCTTCTTAAATATATGGATTCCCGCTTATACGGAAAAGACGTATGTTTATACGTGATGAGCCTCAGCAATCGGCATAGCCTTCGCCTTCACATACTCACCGGGTGCATCTACTAATGGGGCAAATTCTTTGTTACCCAAAGTTTTTGGCGCCGCTATCTTAGTACCTGACAAATGTACCAGCCATCCGCTAAAATCTTTCCACCAACTACCAGGTATTTCTTTAGCAGTTTTAAACCATTCATCAGCAGTTTTAGCAATCTTGTCATTTACCCAATAATTACGTTTATCACTACTTACCGGATTAACCACACCGGCCGTATGCCCTGATGCACCCAATACAAAACGTACGTCGGAGTTTTTTACATATTTGGTTGTCATATAGGCTGAATGCCACGGCACAATATGATCTTTTTGCGCAGCAAATAAATATACCGGACAGGTAATCTTGTTAAGATCCATGGTAACACCATCAATTACCAATTTACCCGAGATTAATTCATTATTTATGTATAAGCGTTTCAATAAAAACGCATGCATTAAAACCGGTAAATCTACCGCATCATTATTCCAGTACAAGATATCAAATGCTTGTGGCGTCTTACCCATCAGATATTTGGTTATCCAGTAGTTCCAAATCAATTCATTTGCTCTTAATGCAGAAAATGTTTGGGAAATTATCCTACCAGACATTACCCCACCAGCATGTTTTTGTGCTTCACGCAGCTCAAGCAAATCCCTATCCAAAAAGTACTTGATATCACCCGGGTCACCATGATCAAGCATAACTGTCATATGACCCATAGAATTTATCCAATCAAGTTTTCTATGTTGTAAAAGTAAATATGCTGTAGTTAAAATAATCCCGCCAATACAATAACCCAAAGTATTTATTTTTTGCACACCTGAAATTTTCCGCACCACATCAAGTGCCTTTATAACCCCTAGATTGGCATACTCTTCCCAATGAAATTTACTAATTGTTTTATCAGCCGATTTCCATGAAATTAAATAAACAGTGTAACCTTCTTCCACCAAATATTTAACCAGCGAATTACTTTGTTGCAAATCTAAAATATAATATTTGTTTATACATGGCGGCACAACCAAAAGCGGCACTTTATGAACCTTTGCTGTTGTCGGGGCATATTGAATTAGCTCAATTAGTTCATTTTTAAAGATAACCTTTCCATTGGTTATAGCTAAATTTTTACCAACTTCAAAGAGTGTCTCATCTGTCATAGACATATAGCCATTTTGGACATCTTCCATCATGTTTTTCATGCCATCTACTAGCGACATGCCATTACTTTCAACTACAGTTTTGATTACTTCAGGGTTAGTCATGGCAAAATTGCTGGGCGATATTGCGTCCAAATATTGGCACATAAAAAATTTAAGGCGTTCTTTCGTCCCGGCATCCATATCACTTTTAGCAATAAAATCGACCAGGTTGTTGGACATGTTCAAATAGCTTTGCTTTAGGTAGGCAAAAAATGGATTGTTTTCCCAATCAGGATCAGAAAATCTTTTATCCATAGGTTTTTTTACCTCTTCCAAAGCCTGGTCTTTTTCTTGCTCAATAAAGCTCTGCCAAAGTGATAATTGGCTTTGATAAAATTTTTGTTGTGATTCCAGATAAGTTTTGGTATTATCAAAAAATTGCTTGTACATCTCTAAAAACACGTCACCAGGCGAATTATTATCCGATACACTCTTTTGCTGATTTAATAAATCATTAAACCATACTTTATTAGCAGCGGCAATATCGGTAAACAGCTTTTCAAAATCTATTTTGGGTGTAGACATATAAAATACTTCCCTTATTAACACAATTAGTTATAAGTAGATATTTTAACATATCTGGCGATATGCTATAATGTTTCCCTGTCTAGCAATACAACTTTAGAGGAAGATAAAGATGAGTAAATGCCCACTGACTAGTGCAAATGGAGCCCCGGTTGCAACAGATCAAAATAGTATCAGTGCAGGAGAACGAGGTTCACTTACCTTTGATAATCATCATTTATTTGAAAAACTCGCCCACTTTAACCGGGAACGTATACCAGTAGAGCAGGCAGCCTTTAGTCCCAGTAACCTGGTGCCGGGTGTCGGAGTTTCCCCGGACAAAATGCTTCAGGCCCGACTACTTGCCTACCCTGATGCACACCGCTATCGTATTGGTGCCAATTTTAATCAACTGGATGTTAATCGGCCAATTTGTCCAGTCAATAATTATCAACGCGACGGGTTTATGGCACGAAATCATCTATCGAATAAAGAACAAATTAGTAGTACTAACTATTATCCAAATGAAGATGCCAATACTCCAAAACCAGCCCCGGAATTTACAGAACCGCCATTACCAATTTTAGCTGATGCCTGGATTAAGGCATATGACACCCAGGAAGAAGATAATTTTAGCCAGGCCGGGAATTTATTTCGCCTAATGAATATAGAGCAAAAAACACATCTGGTTAATAATATCGCTAGTGGCTTGAAAATGGCTACCACTTTAGTACAAGAAAAAATGTTAAAGCAGTTCTATACTGCTGATAAAGAATATGGTGATATGGTAAAACTTGCATTGCACCAATAAACCAAAGCAAACCTCATGTACTTTAGTATATGAGGTTTGCAACTTGAAGCGTACAACGCAGGTTATGGAAAATGCAGGCTTAGTAGTAACACTACATCATGTGCTGGCCGCCGTTTATTGCTAGTTCAGCTCCGGTCATAAAACCAGCCAGATCTGAAACCAGGTAGCCAACTAATGCTGCTATTTCTTCTGGCTTACCTAAACGCCCTACCGGAATTGCTGAGATAATTTTATTGCGTACATCTTCGGGTACGGCCATTACCATTTCAGTTGCGATATATCCTGGGGCTATTGTATTAACCGTAACACCTTTTTTGGCTGTTTCTTGAGCAACCGCCATGGTAAACCCGTGTATCGCTGCTTTGGCTGCTGAGTAGTTAGCCTGGCCAAATTGGCCTTTTTGCCCATTTATTGATGAAATATTTATTATTCGGCCCCAGCCTTTTTCTGTCATATCATCAATTACTTGTTTGGTCATATTAAATACACTACTTAAATTTGTATCAATTACCGCATCCCACGATTCCTTGGTCATACGTTTTAATGTTCCATCACGTGTGATCCCGGCATTATTTACCAATACATCAACAGCTCCTAATTCCTCTTTAATCTTAGTCACTGTCCCTGTACATGAATCATAGCTTGCTACATCACATTTATAAGCTTTTATATCATAACCATCTTTTGACATATCAGCTAGCCACTTTGCTTTTTTATCTTCATCACTCATATAAGTAGTAACTACAGTAAAACCAGATTTGGCTAATAACTTACACATTGCAGTACCTAATCCACCCATACCGCCTGTTACTAATGCAATTTTTTTAGCTGTGCTCATAAAAATATTCTCCTGATGTATATAAATGAATTACAATAAGGCTCGGTACTGCTCTGCCTATATCTTTAATAGCTGCGTCATTAGCTATAAAACGCAATACTCATGTACTACTGGTACATTCCGTTTGCTTTGTTATAGCTATTCCTTGCTCTTAAAGCATATACAGGCAGTCAACTTTATGTAATAATTTTTTTAAGTTATTTTAAGGCTCGTATTTTATATCATCCGGGAGTTTGGTATGACGTTAGTTATTGTGCACCGCTTATTACAAAGCCTGATCTTACCACCGCTAAATTCAATACTTATTTTACTTATTGGAATTTATCTAATAAGAAAATACAATCGTATTGGTAAAATAGCAATTACTATTGGCATACTCACATTTTATATCCAGTCAACACCTTTTTTTGCTTACTATTTAACTAAAAGTCTCGAACTTCCTACTCTTGATGAAACACAGATGAAAACCGTACAAGCAATTGTCGTATTAGGCGGTGGAGTAAATGGGCATGGCTATGAGTATCCATTTAAAGTAATTCCTAATACCGAAACATTAACTAGGCTTAACTATGCTGCATACTTGGCGCATCAGTATCCGAATTTACCAATTATTACTTCCGGCGGTTATACAGGTGGACGTTACACTGAAGGAAAGGTTATGCGCTATGCCCTGCAAAATAATTTTTTTGTAACTAATCCTATTTATGTAGAAGATTCTTCCAGAAATACTGATGAAAATGCTAAATATGTTACTCAGATATTACAAGCCAAAAAGTTAACAAAAATTGCTATTGTATCGCAGGCATATCACCTAAGACGTGCATGTATGGTATTTCGTAAATATGGTGTAGAAGCAGTACCTGCTTCTACTGATTATATGTATTCGGTTGATGCGGCTACTCCCTCACTTGCCTTTATTCCATCGGCAGCCGCGATGAAATATACTGCACGGGCTTTACATGAAATTATTGGTTACTGGGTTTATCGTTAATCTGTTTGCGTATATACTGATTGATATAATTAATTTTTTTTGATTTACTCACGTCTTTTGTGGGTTAAGTGTTAGTAACTTGCTAACAACTTGTTAGTTATTATTTACAGAGTTTATTAGCCGGCACTTCTAATTTAATTCCATTAGGATAACCACGGTAGCGGATATTATATTGCTTATTCAGATAGGCAAGAAATCCGGTTTTACCGCAACCCAGACGAGTGGCTAACGAACGCCAATTAAGATTTGTTTTATCTGACCAAGCTGCATCGGCAAGCCCTGCCATTTTTGGTGTAATCATATAAAATAAATGTTCCCCTGATGGTACCAACTCCGACCATAACGCGCCTTCAATACCCAAAATATTATCAGTATTAAAAATATGATCGGGGCTCAAGCCGGCAATTAGTGCAGAGAATGTATCACCCTGGTTGGTTGCCCAGTATAATCCCGGCTCATCCCATTTGGCACTATAGCGCATATCAAGATAAGATAAATCGGCAAAATTAAGTATAGTGGGATATCCTGCCCTGGATAAATTACCGCTCATTTCAAAACCGGAAACCGGTAAATTGGTAGTTGTCAGCCATTGCCAGATATGTCCGGTAGATCTTGGATCAATAGCATTGGTATCAATTATACCATCTTCAGATTGGACTAATTGTTGATAACCAGATAATCTATATTCAGGTAAATTATTTGATAACTGTTTAAAAAATTCATGTGAGATTGCCTCGCCGCTTAGGCCTTTATATACCCCGCTATTGCATGCAGTATAATCAGTATATACTCCGGATGGTACTTCATCACCGGATAAACTAACTTCATTTTTTACATAATTTAAGGTGGACTGAAATGCAAATAAAGCCGCAATATCTGTAATAACGCCATTTATAGCAGTAGTAAATTTATTATCAGAACCATATTTACAAATTGGTAATACACTATCATTATACCCTTGAACGCTAAAATAACGCGATTGATCATTAGCATCAAAAAATACTTCAGGCATAGATTTTTTTAAGGCTTTGGCATGCCCGGGCATTTCTATTTCCGGAATAATAGTAATCTGCCGTGAATTAGCATAGGCAACTAAGTCACGAGTATCAGCTATTGTATAATATCCCTTATAAAGCATGTCTGCTTTAGTATATAGCTGCCTTGAAAAATTGGTAATATCATAGGTTTCATCAACCAAATTTGACGGGCCGATTTTCCCCTTAAATATCCGCTCGCTGCCAATTTTAGTAAGTAATGGATAATGGGGTAATTGTATGCGCCAGCCCTCATCATCACCTACATGAAAATGTAGTACATTTAGCTTATGTGCTGCCATTACATCAAGTATTTTTTTAACATCATTAACCGAAAAAAAATGGCGCACCGTGTCTAACATAAAACCACGGTATTTAAAATGTGGATAGTCGGTTATAGTTTGGTTAGGAATAATATTTTTGTAATAATAAGTTAATTGAGCTAAGGTTTGCCTAGCATAAAAAACACCGGCAATAGTATTAGTATAAATCGTAATCCCGGTGGTATCAATTTGTAAAACATAACCTTCTAACTGATTATTAATTGCTGTACATTGAGTGAGTCCATCCGTTGGTTTACAATAATGAACACTTTGAGCTGCTGTAGATTTTGTTGTACCTGGCATAAAAACTGTTTTTTGCGGATAAGGTATTACAATGGAGTCAATAGTTGATGGGTTATCAAATGCATACCAATTATCCTGATTATGTTTTTGTGAACCATCTTTATTATCATATCCGCTATACCCTGTAACCTTAATTGGAATAATACTTTCATTATCATTAACTGATAAGAATAAGTTTTGCGGCATAGCAGTTATATTTTTTGGTATATTCTTTAGTCCATCTATACTAATTACATAAGTATTACCATCTTCTAATTTGAATAACTTAGTTGGTTTAAATAAGGTTATATGCCCAAAGCTAAGCTCAGGTTTTAAATAATCTGTTATACTCTTTGCCGGTTTATCGCTTATAGTATCCACTTTTAGCGGAGCACAAAATTTTTGCTTGCAAATTTGGGCAGAAAACGGAGTTTTAACCGGGTCTAAAAAAACCTTGAGCATAAAAAAACCGATATCCCAATTGGTAAAATCATCCTGCATAGTTAAAGTGATTTTTAAATTATAGGATGATTCTGCAGTTGAGATAATTGCTACAGCAGCGGTATTATTAGCTAAATAGATTTTGTTTTTAGCAAATGATAGGTTAGTAATAAATAAAAATATGAAAAGTATACTGATATTGTAAATACGCATAAATTTTTATACAACCTTTAATATGAAATTAAAGCCTGGATTCCCTCTTATACCACACGCATGTGTGTGCGGGAATGATAGGCTATTTAGCACGAAGGAGGATGATTCCCTGGCTATTGTCAAATTTGCCCAGATACCCGGTTAGAGTATCAGCTATTACAACTTTTTTCTGCAAGCTGGAAGCATGGATCATACCAACCTTACCATCATGAATGTATGCAATCCCCAGATGATATACTGAGTCTGCTTTGCCATTTGGCGTCCTGACAATCCCGATAAGATCTCCGGCTTTAATTTTAGATAAATACTTAGGTAGCTCTTTCATAGAAATAAAGCCAAGCTTCTGGGTATTAATATAATCTTCACGTGATTTAATACATGCAACATCAGCTGCATGGATTGGCTGTTTGGCTATTCTCTGGCTTAAAACATCAACCGGGTAACTTGAATACTGATTAGTTAACTCTCTGGCAACATCAATAAATAAACCGTCATTTATGTTACTTAGCGCCCAATCTTTATAATAATGGTTACGATTACAATAAGCTACCTCGCCATGGTAGCGCACATCTCGTATACCAGATGCCAGGTCATCTAAAGATGACTGTTTATGTTTTAACATATTAGAATAAGCAAATACTTCTTCAATAAATAACATGCAATCAGTCTGGTTTAAACTTATGTATAGATACTCAGGAACACTACGATCAAGAAGGGCTGGTTCATAAGGTTTATCAAGTAATTGCAGAGCTGTCCATTGCATAAGTTCCCCAATTGGTTTTTTAGCTATATTTTGAGCTTTAGCTGCGGAATTTAGCTGGGCTAATACTGCAGGAGTACCGCTTTCAATAACTACCGGGTAATTTGTTTTGGCATAAATTTGCGTGGCAAGTAATAATGTAGGCAACAGTAATTTACCTAACAAATTGATTTTTAGCATAACTCTCTCCAATAGCCTTAGGCCTTTAGCCGAGTATTATAGCATGAGGTAAAAAATTATCTTAAATAAAGTTTAGATACTACAAATTATTTTTTCTAAACTTTTTTCTCACATATTAAATGTGGTACAATTTCTTACTCACATATAAATACCTGCAGAGATATAGCTATGAAAAAAATATTTTTTGTTTTAATGCTAGGCCTTGTAGTGCCGGCATTTGGCGCCACTACCCATAAAAAACATCATGCACACCATAGACATCACGCAGTAAAGAAACATTCCAAAAAATCATGGGTAGCCAAAACCGCTCCCCCACAAATTGCCCCGACATCCGTTGTAAAAACCCCAAGCACCATAGCTGCAGAAAAGATTAATACTGACGCTATTAGCAAGCAGCCCCGGTTATATTCGTACTCTGCTATGGCATTAGATGCAGATAGTGGGGAAGTATATGTAAGTAAAAATCCTACAGCACAACTACCAATTGCTTCTATTACAAAACTGATGACAGCTATGGTAGTGCTAGATTCTGATGCTAATTTGGATGAATATATAACAATTAGCTCTGCAGATATAGATACCCTACGTAATACATTTTCCAGACTAAAAGTTGGCATGCAACTTAGAAGACGCGATCTATTATTACTTGCCCTTATGTCTTCGGAAAATCGTGCAGCATACGCCCTTGGCCGAACTGCTTATCCAGGAGGGATACGAGTATTTATTCAAAAAATGAATGAAAAAGCCAAAAGTTTGGGCATGATGCATACGCAATTTTATGATCCAACCGGACTTACTATACATAATAAATCGACTGCCGAAGACTTAACTAGAATGGTACAGGCAGCTTTTGAATATGACTTGATCAAGGAAGATACCACTACCAAGGGCGCTGATGTAATGCTTGGCCCTCATTATACCCATCATTACATGAATAGTGATGCATTAGTACGAATTAGTAAATTTCCGATTTCATTATCTAAAACCGGATTTATTAATGAGGCCGGACACTGCCTGGTGTTATTTTCCAAAATTGAAGGAAAATCAATTGTTATGGTCTTTTTAAATAGTGCAGGTAAAAGCGGGCGCCTAGTTGATGCTATAGCCGTGAAAAACTATATCCAAAAAATCGCCTAAACCTTAAACTATTTGGGCGTAGTCTAGGAAATACTGCAACTATCATTACATTCCTTTGCTGTAAATGAGAAAACACCATTAATGTAGACTACACTTGGATTAGTTTCATCTTTTTGGTAATGCACCCACCCCCTAAGAATCCGGTGTGTGTTTTCATAGTGTTTTATAATTTTTTCTGTACCTTCACCTTTTTCGTCATCCTTAATATCAAGTATTCTTTTAATTTCTGCAAGAGGAACACGTTCAATCGCCCATGGATCAATCATTTTTTCATCACTTACAGGTTTAATACCTAAATCTGTATCGTCGGCATCAGTAAACCCTCCTGCATTATCGAGTGGTCTAAATCTATTATTTCTTCCTACTGCCGTTATTATGTCACCATTTTTATCCAAAACGGCATTCTCTAATTTGCCTAAAAATGAAGTAATAACGCTCTTATTTTTCCCCAAAACTATTCTAGCCTTAAGCTCTGTTACGTCACTAAATTTTCCACTTGGTTTCAGGTAGTAGTTATCTTCAGTTTTAACAATTTGCATAACTTGGGCTCCTTTAGGAGTTTGTTTGTTTTTTTCGTAATCAAGCTCTAATTTAAATATCATCTCATGCACAGCCAGCGCCTGGTACATTATAAACATTAAAACTACAAATAAACTCATTACAGTACGATTTAATTTAAAAATTTTCATTTTACCCCACTTTTACCTTTTTAAGTTATAAATATATATTATCAGTATTTGTATTTAATTGTCAATTGATATTCTTAAATTACTTTGGGTGAAATTTGATTATGCTGCGGTCACTGACTAAACCGCACCTGACTTATCCTTATAGGCATGGATATAAAATACTAAGGTTAATCAAAACTTGCCATTTTTACTTATTTTATCAAAATTTGCCTGTAAATTTTTATATTCTGCTTTAAATAGCGTATTTTTATTCAGTTCGTATAATAATCGACGATCCGGGTTTTATTGTCTTAGTAATATGCCCCATGCCGCTGGTATCATTTGCTAAAAGTACATCTCCTTGTTTAAATATGCGGGTTTGTCCTCCACTTGTAATAACTTCAACCTCCCCATCCAAATAAATAATATATTGTTTATCCGGCGCTACATTAAAAGTACGTACTTTTTAGTGTTTTAGAGCTACCACGTAATTGGTAATATTAATTCTAAACGGAAAACAAGATAAGAAAATCGATAAAGCCTAGGAAATGTCCTAATTTGGCAAGATAGATTGGGATTGCAGAAATGCTATAAAACCCTGAATGCTCCGGTTGCACATGGCAAAAACCTCTTCAAAGCCATTTACACCTCCATAGTACGGATCCGGCACATCAAACATTCCATGAGCTTCAGGATCAAAACTTCTAAGCATTAAAACTTTAGCTCTATGTTCTTTATTTTCGCACAAGTGTAAAACATCCGCATAATTGAGGTGATCCATAACCAAAATGAAATCATACTCCCAAAAATCATTGGCTACAAATTGTCTAGCCGTACTATTTAGTGTTATTCCATGTTTTTTACAGACATCAATCGTACGCGGATCCGGGCGGCTTCCTACATGAAAAGCAGAAGTTCCTGCTGAACTGACTTTGATTTTATCAACGTAGCCATTTTCTTTGACAAAGTTATCCAAAATACCATGAGCAAGCGGAGAGCGACAAATATTGCCTAAACAAACAAATAAAACTTTTAACATATTTTCAACTTAAATTTAATGAGGGAGGTATTTTACCAGAAAAATATATTAAACAAAAAATATACTAATTCAGTATGAATATGTTACCATAACACTGAGAGCTATTATTAGTTGGGAGAGCTAATATGAATTCAGAAGCAGTAAATAAACAAATCGATGATATTGTTAAATTCATCACGACAAAAACTGATATCAAACCGGAAATCGGCATTAGTTTAAGTACTACTTTGGCAGATATTGCTGATATCATACAAGATAAAGTCGTAATTCCCTATACCGAAATCCCCCATTTGCCTCCCAACAGCTGCCAATACACAACTGTGGGTAACCTGATTTTAGGTAAATTAAACGGAAAAAATGTTATGGTAATGCAAGGCAGGATGTTGCTATTTGAAGGGCACACTGCCAAGACAGCTACTCTACTAACTCGCGTCATGCGTAAAATGGGCGTGGAAACAATTTTTATAGTTTCAACCGGTGGCGGGCTTAATTATCATTTCCGGGCTGGTGAAATTATGTTAGTTACTGATCATGTTAATTTTACCGGGCAGTCCCCGTTAACCGGGGAAAACCTGGATAATTTTGGTCCCAGGTTTTGCAGTATGTTCGATATTTATGATTCAGAGCTTCAAGACATTACCCGAGTTGTTGCTACAGAAAACCGGATAAACTTATGCCAGGGAGTGTATATTGGTATTGCAGGTCCTGAATTCCCAACAAGGGCCGAGCTACGCTTAATGCTAGAAAATGGTAATGATGCAGTTGGCATGTCGGTAGTACACGAGGCTATAGTTGCTGCACACTCTGGTATGAAAATATTAGGCTTGATCCTGATTGCCGATATGGCACTGCCTTATTCAATAAAGCAGTCGACCATGGGCGAAATAGCCGAACAAGCCAAATTATCAATAGATAAAATGAAGATCTTGGTTAAAGAAGTTATCAAGAAAATCGAATAATTTATTAATGATTAACATTATCTCCATTAATAAAACTTATGCCAAGGGTTTTTAATTAAATCTCCTAACGAATAATATCCTTTACTTCAGTCCGCTTGCAAGCATAAAAACCAAGCGTTTGTAAGTAAGTCTCAGACGGTTTGATGCCCCACTGCTCTAGAAGATCTTTATTTTCTTTATAGTGCATAAGCCCTTCTGCTTTCCACTGTTCAAAACCGTTCCCTAGAGTTTGAATAAATTTGAGCTTCCAGGGGTGTTCTTTATCACCCTCAGCTCTCTTATAATTTTCATATAAATCTCTTTTATCCTTATTTGACACTGATGATTGCCTATTATTGGTACCTACTATCATGTCCAGATTGCCATCTTCTTTCAAATTAAACCCTGTTACTTGCCCATTAAATGACGTCTCAATGTCATCTTTCCTATCGTCACTCCCTAGGAGAGTGAATTCACGTGCCCGGTTTGAAATCCTTCGCCAGGTTATTTTATATGTTGGCGTATAAATACCTACTGACTCATGATATGACAATCCAGACTTGTTATTAACTATCCGGTTACGATCGAATACTTCATTTGCTGCTTTACTGTTATCTACTATTTCCTTAGTTGCATAATCAATTTTATAATACGGCACAAACGTATACGTTTTCCAATCATACTTACCAGCTTCTTGAGTTGGCATTTGATCCTTATTGCTATTGGCTGCAGGATCCATTGATAGCCTTCTCTGCACATGGACGTATTGCTGCATAGGGGAACACTCCATCATCTCGCCAGCTAAAGCTACCGGCGTACTAAGTAAACCACACAATATAAAAATTAACTTTGACTTATAAGCTTTCATATTTTTCTCTTAATAAAATAAATTTATCAAATAATTAACCATTTATTGTTATAATTTTATCATGGTTTAGAAATAACTGTCAATGCATTACTTTGAGTGGAAGTGGATTACGCTACGGCCGCTGACTAAATCACCGCGGATTTTATCTTTCCAGGCATGAGCATAAAACACCTCCAAGGTTAATGGAAATTTGCCATTATTACTTATTTTATCAAAATTTGCCTGTAAATTTTTATACCCTGCCTTACTTAAATAATGCCTAAGTTGTGCCCCACAGCCAATTATGCGAATATCTGATAATAAGTCGTCCAGATTGTCATATTCAAGTTTAATATACTCTAAATCGGTCACCGGGTTACTAAACCCCAGTTCAACCAAGATATCCCCGATTAAATGCATATCCGGAAAATTATAAGTTGCAAACCCTAATTCACGTATCTGCTCCAAACTATCAACACCGAGACCACTTACTAAAAATGTAGCGCCTAACTTTAGTACCCGGTTAATTTCAGCAAAATATTGCCTGATATCAGTAATATATGGTAGAGTCAAATTTGACCAAACAAAATCCATCGATTGGGCAGCTATAGGTAAATGCAGTGCATCGGCACAAATTAGATTTTTGTATGACTTGCCCAGCCAGGTAATCTTTTTGGTCGGTGCATAATGTTTTAGCATATTGGCTGCAATATCCAAACCATAAATGCCCGCTTTAGGAAAACGTGTGCGTAACCCTTCCCTGTCTATTCCCAAGCCATACCCTATATCCAATACCTGCTTTGGATTAATTTTGATATAATCCAGTCTATCTAGCATACGAGTAGATATTTCTTTAATTATAAAATCAAGCTGCTGCACTTTCGGGGCAAGACGATTCATATTTTGTAATAAATTCAATTTAAGCCCCATGTGATTTGACTAAGCCAAGTATAATTCATATAACATTTAGCATATAAAATTTGTAATAATTTAATATTAGATTTTTTGATAGGATTTTTCTCAATAAAAAACAAGACATTTATAGCAGATTATAACCGGCTGTTACAGAATATTACAACTATTTTTGTTATACCTTCTAGTATTTCATAAAAACTGACAGCTATCAGGATGCTTTTAAGTGCGAATTAATCCGTGTACGGATATCCCGTATTGAATATATAAGCAACTACTGCTACAATATAATCCTTGAGCATAATTATATATGTGCCGCAAGCTACTGACCTGCATATTGCTGGTATGGGAAAATAAATGGCAATATATTTCTATACATAAGACTTAGCACTACCAAATTTTTAATGAGGAAAAAATGAAAATGGCTAAAAAAAATTACTTACTACTTCTGCTTACCGCAAGCTTAACAACAGCAGCATTTGCTTTACCAGAAAAGTATGATACATTATTAAAGTGTCACGTTGCTATTGAACCCATAGGTACTGGTATTAATACTACAGATGCCACATTAATGGCAACAACTAAAATTGTTGGCTCGGAACAAACACTAAGAATGGATCTAATACTTACGAAAACAGATAAAACCACAACTTCTTTTCCAGTATCCCAGGTTCGGGGGATACAAACTTCTGCTGTAAGTGTATCCCCCACACCTAAATATTACATAGGCTCTATAATCGGAAAACCAATAGTACCTGCTACACCAGATGCTAGGGAAGCGTACGGAGATTCCTGGAACTGGGAACTAAAAAGAGTAACTACAAATAAATGCGAAACTGGTTGGTTTCAGCACACCAATGATACGGTTTCATTCATACTTACTACTACACTAGACCCTAGTAAGTATGGAAGCGGAGGAATAGAGCTGCGTTGTAAAGAGGCAAAACCAGTACAGGGAGGGGACGTAGAGAAGCTAATAACTGGTAAGTCTACAAATGATTATTTGGAAGCGCGACCTGATTATACTTTTGTTAAAGACATACATGAGCCTGTTGTATGTCCGGACAACACAGTCTGGTGGTATGGTTCTTCAGTCTAAAATGTGGCTTAAATAAAAGTAATAGCGTTATTTAAATAACATGACTAGAGGTGTATGCATAAGCATATACCTTTTTTAGTACTTGATTGAAATTTTTAAAATGGTTTATCCTGATATAATACAATAACACCCGGATTAATACTTTTTTTCATAAGGCAGGATTAATGATTAATCAATGGGTAAAATATTATAAATGGCGCATTTTAAACCCTGTTATACAATGCGCAGTATGCAAGATACCTAGTACTTTGCTTGTGTGTAATCACTGTTATGCGGAACTAGAGCTCAACCTTCAGCCATATTGCAATTACTGTGCCAAGCCCGGCTCTTCAATCTGTACGGACTGCCAGGGCCAGCACCCATGCTTTAGTCATACATATTGCTGCTATACTTACTCTACCCCGCTAAACAAAATTTTACATGACTTAAAATATAAACGAAATAAATCTAATATCTGGGCATTGGGATATTTGCTAAATAAAGCACTTTCTAGTGTAAAAGCTGATACAGATTTTATTGTTCCCATGCCATTAAGTAATGAACGGATAAAACAACGGGGATTTAATCATGCTTTAGAACTATTAGCATATTATTGTGCACAGTTAAAGCATATTCCGGTTAAAACTAATATTGTTAGTAAAATAATAGATACTCCGCACCAAAGCGGACTTAACCGGCAAGAACGGATATATCAGCAGCCATTGTTTCAGGTAGAAAAAAATATCATGGGGAAAAATATTTTAATCGTAGATGATGTGATTACTACCGGGAATACGGCAAATAATCTAGCGCGGGTATTAAGAGAAGCTGGAGCACGGCGAGTAGAACTGTGCGCGCTAATGCGCACATTGTGAAGTATTATTATTGATTATCAGTTTAGCTCGCTGCCTCTTTACATGTCATGTCTCCAATATATATGCCGTGCACATGTTTAGAGTCAATTGTCCAGTCAAATAAAAATGCTGTATTTACTTTCCATATATTATCATTCTGATGGGCCATCTTAATTATGTTTTCATCTCCTTTAACTTTGATTTTAGCTTCGATAGCACTAGGAGCTCCTTCTATAAAATCTAATTTACTGAACTTATCAAACTCCTGAACAATCTTGTCCTGACCAGGCTGTATAACACGTATAATCTTTAAGTTAGTTGTTTCTAACACTTTACCCATTTCATACTCAAATTTAATATAAATAGGATACTCACCAACATCCTTTAATTTTGATCCTTTTGTTACAATCTCTCCCTTAACCAGAACCGGGTCACATTTTACCGTCACACCTTGGGCGGCTCCAAGGCCAAATATGGCAAATAAGCCTAGTAAACAAACATTTAATTTATTTTGTTTCATTTTCTACTCTTTCCTTTTAAGTTAAGTAATACGAAGAGTGTACAAGAACCGGCCGAAAAAGTCAACAATAAATTCCCGCATTCTGGTTCAAATCTCAAACCCAAATAGTTTTCAGGATGGAAAGCTGTAATTATAAATGATATGCTTTGACTAATAGTATTGTAAAATAATTTGGCTTTGTTGCCAACTGTAGTTGGTGCTAGGCGGGTGGAGCTGTGCGCTCTAATGCGCACAATATAAAGAAAAACAATGATATGGTCTGCTAGTTTTCTAGTCCGCCTTACTGCACTGTTCTTCATCATAATCTTCAATAGGTTGGCTTTTTCCCTCAGGGGCAGTACTAATCCCGTCACCTTTAACATTACATACTAAATCCACATGGCAGTGCCGACCAATTGTACCACTCTTATACGTCATCGTCCACTTTTGTACCCTTGCTCTAGGATTCTCGCCTTTTTTAATTTTAAATGAAACTATACGCTCCCCTTCTGCACGAGTAATATGTGTCTCATCTTTATGTGGTATCAACAGTAGTACAAGTTCAGGATTAGGAAATACCATATTTGATAATGCAGTTAACGCAAAATTACCATAGGTATATTCAACAGCTTTCCCGGGCATCGCTCTTGTAGTACGAACTGAAGCATGATCAGTAGTATAGGATAAGACCTTAGAATCACCTACTTGAGCTTGAAAACTATCAGGTGTATCAAGATTTTTATTATCAGAATATTTCATTTCCCATCTAAACACTACATCACCCTCATGTTTTTCATATTTACACTCTCCTGCTTGGGCCCCAGCATAAACTCTACTTACACATAGTGTTAATGCAGCAAATAAGCCTAATGCACAACAATTTAATTTATTTTGTTTCATTTTCATTCCCTTTCAAAGTTATATGAACTATGTAAGTATATGATAATAGGGGAAAAAAAGCAATACGGAATTTCCGTACCCGCGCCCAAAAGCACAATTAAATACTATGCCAGAGCTATATTTTACAATAAGTTGCATGACCTCTGATCGGCAACATGCATAAGTGGTGTAGTAGTAAAAACCCCGAAAATTTTTAGTACTCCATCATCACCATAATGGTGTACTTCATCATCAAAATAACATTTTAATAAAACCCAGCCATCAACAGAAATCAGCCGGTTTGGCGCAACTACAGCTGTATCACCACGTAAATTTCCTACACTAGAGACATAATTACCATCTTTTACTTCTATACTATCTATATAGTAATGATCGCCTACCTTAGTTACTGAGATATGTGTAACAGTACCTGCAAACGGCAATCTAACATTTTTTGGAGCAACATGATCTAAATTATTTGTATGTAATCGAACCTCAAATCCGCTGAAAGCTTGAACACGTGTTGGCTGTTTTAATAAAATACCATCTTTTTCAGCATAATAAATTGGAAGATGCTGCGGAAGTACCTGCTGATATGGGACAAATGTTGCTATATAATCTGCATGCACCTGAGACATACTCAAGATTAATATAATAAATAACCCAAACATACCTTTTAATTTATAAACTGTCTTCATATTCATATCTCCATATGCTAATTTTACAAGACTATGAGTATACAACAGAAAGCAAAAAACCTGGCAAATATTTGCCAGGCTTTTTAATATTATAGAATAACATTTGTAGTTATTGCCAGGATACGCTTTCAGGACAAGGAGTAGATCCAACAAAGCAACCGGAATGTACATACTGGTACATGAGGATTGCGGCTTGGAGCGTACGACGCAGTAATGAAAGATGCAGGCTAGGCAATAACTTAGTACATGCCGTCCATGCCGCCCATACCACCCATTCCACCACCGGCTGGCATTGCTGGTGCTATATCATCCTTAGGCAGTTCTGCTATCATACAGTCAGTAGTTAGCATAAGCCCTGCAACTGAGGCTGCATTTTGTAATGCGGCACGAGTTACTTTGGCCGGATCTAATACACCCATTTCGATCAGATCACCAAATTCACCATTACCGGCATTGTAACCATAAGAACCTTTACCATCAAGAACCTTATTAATCACAACACTTGGCTCATCACCGCAGTTAGCTACAATCTGACGAATTGGAGACTCAATTGCTTTTAATACAATCTTAACCCCGGCATCCTGATCATGATTGTCAGCTTTTAACTTGGCAAGTGCAGCACGAGCACGAAGTAATGCAACGCCGCCACCTGCTACAACACCCTCTTCAACTGCCGCACGAGTTGCATGTAGAGCATCTTCTACACGTGCTTTTTTCTCTTTCATTTCAAATTCGGTTGCTGCACCAACTTTAATTACCGCAACACCGCCGGCTAATTTAGCAACACGCTCTTGTAATTTTTCTTTATCGTAATCCGAAGTAGATTCTTCAATCTGCTTACGAATCTGGCCAACACGACCATCAATTGCATCAGCTTTACCAGAACCATCGATAATAGTAGTATTTTCTTTACCAATTTCAACACGTTTAGCCTGACCCAACATAGTCAATTCCACTTTATCTAAAGCCAAGCCAACTTCTTCAGCAATTACCGTACCACCAGTTAAAATTGCAATATCTTCAAGCATTGCTTTGCGACGATCACCAAAGCCTGGCGCTTTTACCGCAACTACTTTTAAAATACCACGCATGTTATTAACTACTAAAGTTGCCAATGCCTCACCTTCAAGGTCTTCAGCAATAATTAATAATGGACGGCTAGCTTTAGCTACTTGCTCTAATGTCGGCAATAAATCCCGGATACTAGAGATTTTCTTATCGCATAATAAAATAAACGGATTATCTAAAATAGCTAATTGCTTATCCGCATTATTAATGAAGTATGGTGATAAATAACCGCGGTCAAATTGCATTCCCTCTACAACATCCAGCTCGTTGTTTAAACCACTGCCATCTTCAACAGTAATCACGCCTTCTTTTCCAACTTTTTCCATTGCTGTTGCAATAATTTCACCAATTGATTCATCACTATTAGCAGATATTGAACCTACTTGTGCAATCTCTTTTGAAGTAGTACACGGTTTTGCAATAGATTTTAATTCTTCAACAAGTGCTGTAACCGCTTTATCTATCCCACGCTTTAAATCCATTGGGTTCATTCCGGCTACTACATATTTCATACCTTCCCTAACGATCGCCTGAGCCAATACGGTAGCTGTAGTAGTTCCATCCCCTGCAACATCTGCAGTTTTAGACGCAACTTCCTTAACCATTTGGGCACCCATGTTTTCAAATTTGTCTTTTAATTCAATTTCTTTAGCTACAGATACACCATCCTTAGTCACCAAAGGAGCTCCATAAGAACGCTCTAATACAACATTACGCCCTTTTGGCCCAAGTGTTACTTTTACTGCATCTGCAAGTACATTTACTCCACGCACCATTCTATCGCGTGCATCTATCCCGAACTTTACTTCTTTAGCTGCCATATTTAATGACTCCTATAAATATAATATTAAATAATTTTTTTAAATTCCCGATCTAGCCGGGGGTGACATTTTAAGCGATAATTGCTAAAATGTCGTCTTCACGCATAACTAATAGCTCTTTGCCATCTTGCTTAACAACCTGGCCGGAATATTTACCAAACAATACTTTATCACCAGGTTTAACACACATTGCCTGGGTGTTGCCATTATCAAGCTTTTTACCTGTACCCACTGCTACTACAATTCCCATATCCGGTTTTTCTGCAGCAGCACCCGGTAATACTATACCTGATGCGGTTTTTTCTTCTGCTTCAACACGTTCAACTACAACACGATCATGTAATGGTTTTAAAGTTGCCATTTTCTTCATCCTTCATAAATTATATTCAAAAACCTCATCTCTCATACGAGAGAATATTCTATATCTCAATACGAAAGAATATAGGGAGCTATATTCTTATTTCAAGAGTAAAATCTAAAAATTTTACAATTTAAGGATAAAATAAGCGACAATCTATACCTTGGTTACTGCTCAACTTATGCTGGCAGTAGCAATAAAATACTTATTAACTAAAGAAGAGCTATATTTTATATGCATATTACGTACATCAAAGGTAAACCAGCTTTATCTAAAATCAGGCTGAATAAACTAGAACAAAATTTATGTAGCAAGATTTCCTGCTATGAAATCTACCTGATAACCAGCCAATTAATGCCAAGCCCGGATGTAATGGGTGGCCTTACACAGCTATTAGATGGAAATTTGATTAGCACACCGGAATTAGGCACAACAAAGTGCATAATAGTACCACGATTTGGTACGGTATCACCCTGGTCATCCAAAGCCACTGAAATTGCTAATCGTTGCGGTTTAAACCAGATTAACCGTATAGAAAAAGCCCTGTATTTTGTTTCTGATACATCATTAGAAGCTATTTATCCACTTATTCATGATCGGATGACCGAGAGCATTATTGATAATGAACGTCTGCTAAATAATATTTTTATTCATCACCAAAGCAAAACTTATACTCAAATTGACATCTTAACCGCTGGTATCACTGCTTTGGAACAGGCAAATATAACAATGGGATTAGCCCTATCTCCCGATGAAATCGACTATCTATATATCAATTACAAAAAACTCTCGCGTAATCCAACTGATACCGAATTAATGATGTTTTCCCAGGCTAATAGTGAACACTGCCGGCACAAGATTTTTAATGCATTATTTGTTATTGATGGCAAAGAGCAGGATAAAACCCTGTTTGACATGATAAAAGACACCTATAAAAATGCACCGGATAATATTATTGCGGCCTATAATGATAACTCGTCCATTATAAATGGTGCCAAATTTGAACGTCTTTATGCTAATCCCATTACCCATGGCTACGACTTTAGTCCGGAACTAACCCATGTCTTGATGAAAGTTGAAACCCATAATCATCCAACAGCTATTGCCCCTTTTTCGGGTAGTGCTACTGGCAGTGGCGGTGAAATCAGGGACGAAGGTGCAACCGGTAGGGGCTCTAAACCCAAAGCCGGCTTATGCGGTTTTAGCGTATCTAACCTGGGCCTGGAAAATGTCACTTTAAGTAGCAATTATGGAAAACCCGATCATATAAAATCAGCGTTGGATATTATGCTTGAAGCACCAATTGGCAGCGCCAGCTTTAATAATGAATTTGGGCGTCCTAACCTATGCGGTTATTTCCGTAGCTTTGAGCAAAACGTAGGTGATACTATTTATTATGGTTATCATAAACCAATTATGTTAGCCGGTGGTTATGGCAATATCAATAATTTACATACTCATAAAAATAAAATTACTGATGGTGCCATGATTATTCAACTGGGTGGCCCTGGCTTTTTGATTGGCGTTGGTGGTGGCTCAGCTTCTTCTATGTCGGGTGGGGATAACGCACAAGAATTGGATTTTAATTCAGTGCAGCGTTCTAACCCGGAGATGGAGCGCCGGGCCCAGGAAGTGATAGATTCATGCGTAGCCTTAGGCGTACATAACCCAATAATGTCTATACATGATGTTGGAGCCGGCGGCCTATCCAATGCTGTACCGGAGCTAATTAATGAATCGGGTATGGGCGGGACATTTTATTTACGCGATATCCCCATTTATGATCAGGGCATGTCTCCATTAGAAATATGGTGTAATGAATCGCAAGAACGTTACGTTTTGGCAATTGCCCCGGAACATTTGACTAAATTTGAAGCTATATGCCGCAGGGAAAACTGCCCATATTCAGTGCTTGGAAAAGCTTATAAAGAAAAGCGCCTGATAGTCTTAGATAAAAAACATAAGAATAGCCCGGTTGATATGCCAATGGATGTACTTTTGGGCAAACCGCCGCGTACCGTTAAAAATATCAAAAGTATAGATTTGCAATTTGACAACACATTTAATGCAGCAAGTATAGATACCAAAACAATGTTGTATAAAGTTATAGCGCACCCAACTGTTGCCAGCAAATCATTCCTAATTACTATCGGCGATAGATCCGTTGGCGGACACACGGTACGTGACCAAATGGTTGGACGCTATCAGGTTCCGGTTGCAGATTGCGCTATCACAGCTTTTGGCTATAATGCAACTAACGGTGAAGCAATGGCCATTGGTGAACGCACCCCTATTGCTACACTTAATGCACCGGCCTCTGCCCGTATGGCCATAGCTGAAAGCTTAACTAATTTATCCAGCTGCCATATAGCAAAACTTGGCGATATCAAACTCTCAGCAAATTGGATGGCGAGCTGTGGCAATGATTATCAAGAGGCTCAATTATATAAAACCGTTGCAGCAGCCAGTGAACTATGTAAATACTTAAATATCGCAATTCCTGTAGGAAAAGATTCGCTCTCCATGAAAATGAGCTGGGATGGAAAACATGTCATTTCACCGGTATCATTGATTATTTCAGCATTTACAACAGTTAATAATGTTAGAAACCATAAAACCCCGGAACTATCTGCAGATACAGATACCAGTTTAGTATTGTTAACTTTGGACGAGCAAACACGTATGGGAGCTAGTATTGCCCAGGAGTGTTATAACCAGATTAGTGGAGAAACTCCAGATGTCGATAACTTTGCTGCTTTAACTGAGCTATTTAATATAATTAGTAAATTACATTTGGCACAAAAAATTTTAGCCTATCATGATAAAGGTGATGGCGGGCTTGCTGCAACACTTTGCGAAATGATTTTTGCCAGCCGGATTGGTATTAAACTGGATATAGCTGTAGATAACATCAATAATTTCTTATTTAATGAAGAAATTGGCGTAGTAATCCAGATTAAAAATAGTGATCTTGATATGGTTAATGAGCTATGCGGTAATATTAAATGTACCGTTCTTGGCGCAATCAATATTGAAGTAGATAATTTACAGATAATAAACCATTCTAAATTAATAATTGATGAACCACGCGAAAAATTACAGCTGTCCTGGAGTATGGTTGCCCATACAATACAAAAAATGCGGGATAATCCACAATGTGCCGATGCTGAATTAAAAACTATTAGCCAAGATAATATGGGTTTATTTGCCAAAACAAGTTTTGATATACAGGTATTGCAAAATTATGAAGTACCGATGCTAAACCTAAATAAACCTAAAGTTGCTATTTTACGCGAACAGGGAGTTAACGGGCATATAGAAATGGCTGCCGGATTTGTTAAAGCTGGTTTTGATGCTATTGATGTACATCTTAACGACATTTTAAATGGTCCGGTTAGATTAGGTCAATTTGTTGGCCTGGCTGTATGCGGGGGCTTTAGTTACGGTGATGTTTTAGGAGCTGGCTCCGGGTTTGCCAAGAGTATATTATTTAACCCAACCTTAAAACGTCGTTTTTCAGCTTTTTTTAACCGTAAGGAAACGTTTACTCTTGGAGTCTGTAATGGTTGCCAGATGTTGTCGCAACTAACTGAAATTATTCCGGGTACAGAAGCATTTCCTAAATTTATCAGGAATGAATCTGAGCAATTCGAAGCAAGACTCACCATGGTCCAAATTGAAAAATCTTCATCAGTACTACTCCAGGAAATGGAAGGATCTCAGCTACCAATTGTGGTATCGCATGGTGAAGGAAAAGCTCATTTTGAGAATATGGATTGTTTGGATAAAGTTCAAACTGCGATGAGTTATATAGATAGCCTTGGGGCAATTACTGAAACATATCCATATAATCCTAATGGCTCGCCGCAAGGTATTGCTGGAGTAACCAGCCTGGATGGTAGAGTGACAATTATGATGCCGCATCCGGAGCGGATTATCCGGACACAGCAAATGTCATGGCATGATAAGGCCTGGGGGGAGATGAGCCCATGGTTTAAGATATTTACCAATGCCCGGAGTTTTGTTGGCTAGCCCAAATATTTATATCAATAGATATATTTAATTTGATATTTAATTCTTTCTCTAAAGCAGACCAGGCTCTACCTCCGGTATAAACTGGATTCCCAATTAACGTGGAGATGACAGAACTAAGTTAGGAATAACAAAACGTTTCATTGAACTGCCTTACCTGTGCTTAGGGAAGTTAATCTTTCTTACCGTCGTCATCAGCGCCCTTTGAAGATTTATCACTGCCCGTTCCATTATCTAGAATATCTCTATCACCAGGCTGGTCCGTCGGCACATACGACTTCCCATCAAGCGCTAACGGATAAGGACAAGCTAGCTATGTTTTGTTTTTCCATGTTCTCACCTCAAAATATAGAAATAAAGCGTACCAAAATACTTTTACATATTCGGATAAAGACTCATAAATAAGTATATATTGGGCTTCAATTATCTGCTTGCCTCTTTGACTAGGCAACCTTAAAGCACAATTAATACTTATCTATATAAACATTATAGCATGACTTAGTAATTACTGGGTGATTTCGGCGATATCGCCGGAGGCAGATTGGGCAATAACCCTCTTATTATCTGATAAAGGGTATGAAATACCGCCCTTTAGGTTTGAGGCTACCCTGGCGCTTAATGCACCAGTATTGCGGTTGAATAAATTAATATATCCTTCGCTATCAATTATCAATATATTATTTTCTAAAAACACCGGTGTGCTTAAAGTACGATAGCGTAATATATCATTATTCCAAATACTTGCTCCGGTTGCTTTATCAAAGGCGTATAAGACACCTTCAACATTTAGCGCATATACATTTTGTGCATCAATTAACACACCATAACTGGTACTGAATTTTTTGCTCCAGATAATATTACTTGAAATTGCATCTAAACAAGCCAACTTCCCATTATAAGTCGCCACACAAATAGTCTTTTCATATAATACCGGCCTGATCGCCACATCAGTTAGTTTATCCAGATCAGTTGCACCCTCGGAAATAGCAATATAGTTTTCCCATATCGGATTGCCATTGGTTACATTAATTAAAACCAACCTGCCACCTGGCTCACCAATTGCCGCTACTTCTTTATCTACAATAGCAAATGAATTATTGGTCCTGAGAGTTAGGTTTGGTATTGGTTTTTGATAAACCCAGAGCAAATGCCCGGTATCTGTATCATATGCCAACAAATCCGCATCATTAGTTTTTACTAAAACGATATGCCCACTAATTTGCGGAGCTTCAATTGATATAGTTGGTAGTTTGGCGCGCCAGTTTATTTTACCGGTTGCTTTACTAAGAGAATATAAATACCCTTTTTGACCAGTCACAAAAATTGAATCGGAAGATACTGCCGTACCGCTTGAAAGAGGTCGTTTTAATCTGAAATGGCTAATTATTGTCCCATCAGTCCGGTCAATTTTAAAGATATTACCTTTTACATCAGCAGTAAAAATCACATTATCATCTACTACAGGTACAAACTGGTAAGCAGGAGATTTGGCCAGATCATTATCACTCCAGACAATTGTTAACTTATCCGGATGCGATATTGGTGGAACCGGCAGAGGAGTTGGCCCTGTAGATGCACAGGCAACTAAAAAAGCCGCCATAATTTCCGGAATTACTAAAGCAATGATTGCCAGCATGCGCTTACAGAGCAAGGAGTAGCTCCAACCAAGCAACCGGAATGTACTTTTAGTACATGAGGATTGTGACTTGGAGCGTACGACACAGCGATGTAAGAGGCAAGGTGAGCAATAATTAACCACCAAGTACGTCCAGCTTCATCTGTATAGAGCCTGCCATATTTTGATCCTGGCCGGCTTTATCAATTCCGGCTTTGTATGCATCACGCGCTTTGACCAAATCGCCTTGTGCTACATATAAATCACCACGTTTGGCATAAAACAGTGAATCAAAACTAGCATCATGATCTTGCATTAGCGTTGTATGTGCCAGGTCAAACTTCTTCTGATCAATATAAACATCAGCAAGACGCAGCATAGCAATTGCAACTAAACCTTTATCTGTTGCTTTTTTTATTATCCACTCCAGGTATGCTGAAGCTTTATCCATATCTTTAGCGTCAATTGCTACTTTAGCTGCAATAATTGATGCCATAGCTGTATATTCAACCCGTGAATATTTGTTTTTCAGATTATCGGTGAGCTTATAAACCTTATTTTTATCTTTAGCATTTGCTGCATCATTTACCTGGCTATAGATAACCGCAGCTTTGGTAGCATTGCTGGTTGCATTGGCTACCCATAAAACATCGGATACATATGCAATCAAAGCTACAACAACTATAGCAACTATATATTTACCCCAATCACGCCAAAAATATTTTATCTTGGTTAGTTGTTCTTGTTCATGTAAGTCGAAGTGTGCCATTTATATTTCTTTCTCTAACTTGGTTCCCGATCTAGTCGGGAATGACAATGCTAATTCACTATGATTAATGCTTAGCTGTTTACCATCAGCCATAGATTTTACCATAATTTGCTTATTCTTAACCTCGTTTTCACCTATTACCATAGTAAACTTGGCTCCTAGATTATCTGCTTTTTTAAATTGGGACTTAAAACTTTGGTTACCTAAATTTTGTACAACATTATAGCCACTTGCTCGTAGCTCACGAGCAATACCAAATGAATACATAGCTGTATCATCCCCCATATTGGCAATAAAAATATCACAAGCAGTATTTCTCGGCAATTTATTTAGCGCTTCCAAAATAAGTAATAACCGCTCCAACCCAATTGCAAAACCTATTGCATAATTATCACCACCACCTAATTGCTTAATTAATGGATCATAACGTCCTCCGGCACACACCGTCGACTGTGCCCCCAGATCAGAGCTTACCCACTCAAATACTGATAGGTTGTAATAATCAAGGCCGCGTACCAACCGATGATTTTCAACGTAATTAATTTTTAAATTATCTAACTGCTTTTTCCAGTTAGCATAATGACTCATCGACTCTTCACCCAGATGATCGCTTAATTTGGGTGCATTATTAACTATATCCTGCAAGGCCGGATTTTTGGTATCCAATATCCGTAACGGGTTTGAATATAACCGTTTTTGCGCATCGGCATCCAAGTGTTCTTTATGCCCCTCAAAATAGCTAATAAGGGCTTCCCGATGTTTGGCACGTTCATCCAAATTACCCAGGCAATTTATCTGCAATTCCAAATTGCTAATATCCAATATTTGCCATAAATCATGCTGCATTAGTATAATCTCAGCATCAATGTCTGAGCCTGTAAAACCCAAAGCTTCAACCCCCAATTGATGAAACTGGCGGTAACGCCCCTTTTGTGGACGTTCATGACGAAACATTGGCCCGATATACCATAATTTTTGGGTAGCATTATATAATAAATTATGCTCTATAACTGCACGCAATGTACCGGCTGTTCCTTCTGGCCTTAACGATAAACTATCCCCGTTCAGGCTATCAGTAAACGAATACATCTCTTTTTCGACAATGTCGGTAACCTCACCGATTGAACGTACAAATAAATTGGTATTTTCTACTATCGGTGTACGGATATTGCTGTATCCATAAGATTTAAGCCAGCTTTGTAGCTGGCTCTCTAGCCATAACCAGGCATCTGAAACGTCCGGAAGGATGTCGTTCATCCCCTTAATTGCTGTAATTTTTTGCATTAATGTCCTTAGTATTTTTGTTATTGCCAGCATATGCTTTCAGAGCAAGGAATAGCCAGAACAAAGCAACCGGAATGTACATATAAGTACATGAGGATTGCGACTTCTGGCATATGACGCCGCTATGGAAGATATAGGCTTAGCAATAACTATCTGTTTGTGTAATTGGTATCTACCCATTTTTGATATTCGCCGCTTTGTACATGAGCAACCCAATCCTGGTTATCCAGGTACCACTGCACAGTTTTTTTAATCCCGGTATCAAACGTATCTTCTGGCTTCCAGCCTAGTTCAGACTGAATTTTTGTCGGGTCCATTGCATAGCGATAATCATGCCCAGCTCGATCGGTAACAAATGTAATTTGCTCAGAATAACTCTTACCATCAGCTCTTGGCTTTAATTCATCTAAAATTTTGCAAATCACTTGCACTACTTCCAAATTGGTGCGCTCATTATGCCCACCTATACAATAGTTCTCACCGGATTTACCTTTTTCAAATGCCAGTAATATACCACGTGCATGATCATCAACATATAGCCAATCGCGTACATTTTCTCCACGTCCATAAACCGGCAACGGCTTTTGCCTCATTGCATTATTAATAACCAATGGAATTAGTTTTTCAGGAAAATGAAATGTCCCATAATTATTGGTACAATTAGTAATCACTACCGGCAAATTATAAGTATGAAACCACGCCCTGGCAAGCATATCACTGCTTGCTTTACTTGCTGAATATGGCGATCTTGGATCATAGGCAGTTGTCTCACTAAAATATCCGGTATTTCCCAAAGAACCAAATACCTCATCAGTTGAAACATGAACAAACTTAAAACTATCTTTATTTTCCAGACTATCATAATAAGCACGCGCGCATTCTAATAAATTGAATGTACCAACAATATTAGTTTGGATAAACTCGCCCGGTCCGACAATAGAGCGATCAACATGTGACTCTGCTGCCAGATGCAATATTCCCACAGGATTATATTTATTAAATGCCTGAGTGATTTTTTCTTTATCGCATATATCAATATGTTCAAAAATATAGCGCTCATTATCACTAACAGATTTTAATGATTCTAAATTACCGGCATAGGTTAATTTATCAATATTAACTACTGTATAGCCAGTCTTATTAATCAGTAGTCTAACTACTGCAGAACCAATAAACCCGGCACCACCAGTCACAAATAACGTTTTTGACATTTTGTCTTGTTCCTCAATAAACAAAGTTAGTTTCAATCTCTTTTAACCCTGGCTGCTTCTTATCTTTTTCAGATAAAAGTAACTCACCAATTAGTGCGGGCCATTTTATCCCCACATCCGGATCATTAAATGCTAATCCCCGATCGTGCTCTACCGAATATTCAGCGTTGGTTTTATATAATAATTCAGCAAAATCAGTTAAGGTTAAAAAACCATGCGCAAACCCTTCCGGTATATAGAGCATAAATTTATTCTCTGCTGATAATTGGTAACCTACCCATTTACCATAGTTAGGAGAGCCCACCCTAATATCAACAGCCACATCAAACACAGCCCCAACACTACACCTGACTAATTTGGCCTGAGCCTTTGGATTTAGCTGGTAGTGTAATCCGCGAAGGACCCCACGTGCAGACTTGGAGTGATTATCCTGTACAAATTCAGTATTAATACCATTTGATGCAAACAGTGATTTTTTATAACTCTCCATAAAAAAACCACGCTCATCGCCATGGACCATTGGCTTAATCAATATAACTTCCGGTAATGCCGTTTTAATAAATTCCATATTCTTTATTTCACAATCTGACGTAAATATTCAGCATAGGTACTCTTCCCCATGCCTTTACACATATTCTTTATTTCATCTTTACTAATCCAATTTTTATGTAGGGCTATTTCTTCTAAACATGCAATCTTAATGCCCTGACGATGTTCAATAGTCTGAATAAAATTCCCAGCTTCAAGAAGCGAATCATGCGTACCGGTATCTAACCAGGCAAAACCACGTTTTAGGGTTATAACTTTTAATTCATTTTTACTCAAATATAATTTATTCAAATCAGTAATTTCTAACTCATTCCTAGCTGAGGGCTTTACCTGTTTAGCATATTTTACAACATTAGAATCATAAAAATATAATCCGGTAACCGCAAAATTTGATTTAGGTAATTTTGGTTTTTCTTCTAAGGAAATTGCAACATGATTATTATCAAATTCTACCACACCATAACGTTCAGGGTCCGAAACCTGATAAGCAAATACTGTTGCCCCACTATGACTTTGGGCTTTCTTCAATATTTCTGTCATACCACTACCATAGTATAAATTATCACCCAGAATCAAACATGCGGGGGCGCCATCCAAAAATTCTTCACCGATTAAAAAGGCCTGAACCAAACCTTCGGGTTTTGTCTGTACCGCATACTCTAATTTTATGCCAAAATTGCTTCCATCACCTAATAACTGCTTAAATCTACTAATATCATCCGGTGTTGAAATAATCAGGATTTCACGAATCTCAGCCAACATTAAAATTGATAACGGATAATAAATCATTGGCTTATCATACACAGGTAATAACTGTTTTGATAATGCCTGAGTTGCCGGGTATAATCGGGTACCGCTACCACCTGCAAGAATTATCCCTTTATAGTTTTTTTCCATATAATTTATCCTCTAACAATAATATAATATGCAGGCAACGCAATAATTAGTAAGCGCCGCTACGAGCAGCAACTACCATAACAGTTTTAAATAATATTACAAAGTCATACCATAATGACCAGTTTTTTGTATAATAAACGTCCAAACGCACACGCGATGAATAATCAAGGTCATTACGTCCGCTAATTTGCCATAACCCGGTAATTCCAGGTTTCACAAGCTTATAATAATACGCGTCATCACCATAGCGTAACATTTCTTCTTCTATAATAGGTCTTGGCCCAACCAATGACATGTCACCTTTTATTACATTAAATAACTGGGGTAACTCATCAAGGCTAGTCTTTCTTAAAAAAGCACCAATTCGCGTTACACGCGGATCATTCTTTAATTTAAAATCTTTTTCCCATTCGGCTTTTGCTTGTGAATCATTAGCCAAAAGATTAGCTAAGATTTGACTGCTATTTTGGTGCATGGTCTTAAATTTTATACAATAAAAATATTTGCCATCCACACCAATACGCTTATGTTTAAAAAATACTGCACCACCAGCAGATATTTTTATACAAATTGCAATAGACAATAAAAATGGTGATAATATAATAATACCCAGCAGTGAAAGCGAGAAATCAAAAAACCGCTTAATTATCCGGTTTAACCGCCTGGATAAATTATTTTGTAAACGCAAGAATAGCTGGTCACTACCAAAAAAATGCTCTAATTCCACACCATATAAAGGCAGCCCGCTGATATCGGGAACTATAGATACAAAAGTATATTTAGATTGAAGGATATTGATTGTTTTGGAATTTTTTAATAGTTCACTGCTACTTAATGCTAAAACTATTTCATAATTCTTTTTTATATTCTCTGGGAGATACAGCTGTCCTATGCCAAAAACCGGCAAACTTTGATTATTCACACTCAAGCTATTTGAATTGACAACTTCATGATTTTGTAGCGTATGACCTGCCTGGCTTAAATCAATAAAGCCTAAAATTTTATAGCCGAGAATTTTACTGCCGGTTAATAAGGCATATGTAGCTTTGGCATTATCCCCGGTACCGACTATGTAAACCCCACGTTGCCATAAATTTAATTTGAGCAAAATCCTTTTCATTATATAACGAAATGTCGGGAGAACAACTAATAATAAGCCCCAAAATAATATGGTTAGAAATTTTATCACCTGATGCGATAAAAAATAACTAAATGCCATATGAAATAATGCAAATACAAAAATTGTATAATAAAGAAGTCTTATCTCTTCCCAGGTTGGCCTGCGCTTAACATATTGCTCCTGATACCAAAAGACCATAATCAGGAGTAATCCGCCAAATTTAGCCGTACCAAAAGTTATAAGACTAATATTGTCAACCCCTGGCCTGATTACTGATAAAAGAAATTTAGCAAAAATTAAACTAAATAATAGCGCCAACAAATCAGCACTAATTAAGGATGCACGCTGAATCAATGAAATTTTTGAAATTTTCATGCCGGGGCTCCTGGAATTAATTTAACGTAACTGTCATCTTTAAATAGATGAACATGGAATTGCTCCAACATTTTATGTTGCCTAGCCCCAATCCTGCCCCGAAAAACAACAAAACTTGTTTTAGATACTAAACTAAATACATGCATAACAAATGCATCAAAACCTATATAATGTAATACGTTGTCACTTTGTGCCAAAGCAAATATATCCAAAACTGTGGTTTGACCCCGTAAATCAATATAGTTAAAATCATAAATATAGTTATCACCATCCTTATCCGTAGGAGAGCCAACTAATACCACCTTGTAACCAGGTAAATTTGCATAACTTTTAACCTTTTCCACCAAACGGTTCACCTTATCTTTTGTGATTAAGAATGAAGAGGAATCACAGTAAAAATTAAATAAAATATATTTATACTTTGGCGATAAATGCATCTTTTGTAAAATATCATATGATTTTAACACCGTAAAATCATATGCAACATAACGCTTTAGCGCAAAGTATTGGCTAAACTGGGAAATTAACTGATCACAAATTGGCATAGACAGATTCCGGGCAACATCCACCAGCAGCGACTTATGGTTAATCAATTTATCAAATAACTCTACTCTACTTACAATCAAGTCATAATCAGTTAATTTTGTATTTTCACCAGCAATCGGGATACCCAGCTTTTCAAATAGCCCGCGCATAATAACTGCAGGATCAACCTCAATTTGGTAGCCGGAGTCGATGAAAGTCTTAATTAATGGCAAAAAAAATAGATGGTCCCCCAAATGCATAAATTCAGGTGCATTAAAATAAAATAAGATTTTCTGTACTTTTGGGAGGTTAGGTTTTTTTAGATTTAATAAGTACATATTGGGGTATATAAAGCTCCGCCGTAAAAGAGTCGCTGTGGTCACCCTACCTACGAATTTTTTAATGTAGCTTCTTAATTTCATCTATATTTTCTATGTTCAATTTTGCAAAATATTCATTACATTCGGGTTTTTTGCCGTATAATGGATAACGCTGATCAAATAGTTCTCTATCTTCCCAATAGTACGCTATGCCCATTTGGGGAGGCAACACATGGTTTGGGCATGTCGGTCCAAAAAAACAAAATAACTCATCAAATAGACGCATACTTATTGCGATATGCATGGCGCCACAATCTGTTGTATAGATCTTTTTAGCATAAGTCATCAGTGCCGCGCTTTGTTCTAAATTTAAAACCCCGGCCAAATTAATTACATCCGGCAGATCTAAGTATAGCGAAGCAGAATTACCAATGTTTATCAACTTCAGGTAGTTATTATAATTGATTTCATCATTCTTGCCACCTAATAATACAATTTTTCCTAGCTTTTCATTGTGCAGCCGGTTAATCAGGGGAATAATCTTGTTTTCCGGCAGCATACGGATACCCCCCGATTCGAAACGGTTATTACCGCCGCTATTAATAATTATTATAAATTGGTTTTCTACCAAATTATATTGGCGCAAAACTGCCTTGGCAGTAGAAATATCATCAGATTTTATACCAAAATCAAGCTTATAATCAAAATAGTCGGGAAGCGCCAATTTACTAGCCTTTAATAAGTCCAGATAATATAGTCCGTGATAACGCATTACATTGTTATACCTAACCTTATAACGCAAGAATAGCCATGAGATATTTTCTCGTACAAATCCCACAGTATTTTTACTAATTAACCTACCAATAAAATTAAAGTAATAATGCTTATCTAATATAAATACATAGTCATATTTGCCCCTTAAAGACAAGGCAAATTGCATAAAATTAAATATTTTTCTTATACTAAAACTATCAGCCGGTAACGTAATTAGATTATCAATATAATGATTATGCAGTAATACAGAGGCAAATTCCTGACTCACAAGAAAGTCAAGCTTTAACCCTGGTACTTTTTGTTTTAGCTGGCGAATCAATGGAGTTGACATTAAAATATCTCCCAGTGCCGCTCTTTTAATTAATAAAACTTTAAGCATGCTTAATTAGCTCCAAATCATTGGACCCAAAACTAATATACGGCTTTAAAACAGCATCTGTCACTATTTGATCAACCCCGTCTAACTGCCCCGGCCTTAAAAGAACACGACGCGGCTTATTATACATATTAAATAAGTGAAGTAAAAAAGTATCAAACCCAATATATAAAATAATCTCAGGAATACTAACAAGCATGAATAAATCTTCGATTGAAGTTTTACCACGTAAATCAATATCAATTAGACCACCAAAAAGAGCCGGATCATTTTCTTTATCTTTCAGGCTACCGGTATGAATGAACTTTACACCCATATTCCGGGCTTTATATTCTTTAGCATAGCTAATTAATCTTTTTGCACATTCATTTACCTTTTCTTGTGTTGTGTGCTTACCCCATGAATCAATATAATTATTAAAAATAACGTATTTTTCACCATGTTGTAGATTAAATTGCTTAAACTTATCGTCTATTTGTTCGGGGGTAAATGACAAAGCCCTGTATCGCCCATCAGACATTGAAGAGTTTAAACCAAATTCATGAGCAATAGCCTTTATCATACTATTTATCAGTTTCCCACCCTGTGGGATACTACGATAGTCAAAACTTAGAAACAAGACATTCTTTAGATGCCTTAATTTAAACATCAATTCTATCGGGGCAACAATTATGGCCGGTTGTGATATATCATCAGGTTTTGCAATTTTAAACCCAAGGTTGTTAAAATAAAACTCCATTGCAAGGTTTGGATATATAGCCACATCAAAATGATCGGCTAAAAATCTGGCTATTGGCTCAAACCACAACGAATCCCCAAGATGCACAATCTTTGCATCTGCCAGATAAAAAATTACCTGTTTTAGATTTTTTTGCTGTCCTTTAAAAAAACATTGCTTGTTTTTACCTATAATTAAATATTTGTAAAACCGATAGTAAGATTTTTTAATTAAAGATTTTAGTTTCATAATAAATTAACCGAAACCTGAGTGCCATTTGTATAAGGAACAAGTACATGCTCTACAATTAGCTGATCTATTTTAGCCGGATGCCCGGGTTTAAGCAGAATATAACTAGGCTTATTGTACATATTAAATAAATGCAACCAAAATGTATCAAACCCCATATATCCTACTACTTGGGGTATGGCACCTAAAAGAAATAAATCAGGAACCTCTGTTTGGCCACGCAAATCAATAAAATCCCCAATATCACCGATAATTTGGTTAGTGCGTAAGTCATGTTTACTGCCTACGTAGAGTAATTGTATATCCGGATTTTTATCCTTAAATTCTCGTGCGCGATCGATTAACTTTGATTGGCATACTCGTAGCATCTCTATTGTGGTACTTCTTCCCCACGAATCAATATAATTACTAAAAACCATATATTTAGAATTTGCATCTAAATTAAATTTCGTCAATATATTTTTCTTTTCAACATCATCATATTTTAACTTTTGATATTTCATATCAAAACCTTCACATGATAAATTAAAAAATTTAGCTGCGCTTTTTACCATATTATTGATTAATTTTTCACCGGGGCCAAGTAGGGCATAATCAAAATTTAAAAATAACACATTTTTATATCGGCGAAGTTTATACATTAATTCCCGGGAAGCTACCAACATATAATCATCAGTAATGTCATCAACATTAATAACCTTATATCCCAATTTTATAAAATAAAATTGCATTGGTGGGGTCGGACATACTGCAACATCATAATGTTGTGATAAAAACCGTACGATTGGCTCAAACCAAAGCGTATCGCCCAAATGTATTACTTCCTTATTACATAGATAAAAAACTATTTTTTGTGATGTAGGGTATCGCCCTTTATAGTAATATTTCTGCCGTGGACCTGCAATCAAATATTTATTTATTCTTAGATAATTTTTTTCAATAAATGCTTTTAATTTCATAATACTCAAATTTATCCTAAAACTAGGCTTTTCATATAATCTTTTACGGATAGAGAATAAGAACGCAAATTACACTTCACCCAATACCAGTAATTATTTAAGCTTTGCATTATAAGCTGCGCAAGTAATAGCCCCCAGATTTGCAGGCGTAATATAAAACAAAAGAGTATTATCAGTATAATAGTACCTGCTGCTGATACCAAGTAGGACTTATACATATTTACTTTATTTTGAATAATTAAACTATTTGCATGATTGTTTAACTGAATTTCCAAGATAAAAATTAGCGCAATTATAAATAAGTATGGCCAAGGCAAAAACGGATGTTTCACTTTTAATATTTGAACCAGTAAGTCACCGGATAAAATTATAAAGATCGAGGCCGCAGATATAATAAACAATGCTATTTTATTTTGCTTAAGAAAAACCTTTAACAATCTAGGCTTATCATTTATAAAATACGCACTCATATCTGAATAGTTATTACTAAGCGGAACTGTTGCCAGGGTATAAGCTATTGTAAACACTTGTAAGCTAAATAAAAATTGGGCCAGCTTACTTGCATCATAAATAACAAAACCTGCAGCAAATAACTTGAATCTTACTAATACTGTTACCGCTATACTCATTAAAGCTAATTTATAATTAGTCCCCCAAAATTGCTTTAAAAGTTTATAAAACTTACTTTTATCAATTTTTTTGTTTTTCTCAAAATCCAGTTTTTTATTTACTAAAGTTAATAATAAAACCCGCTCAATTATCATACTTACCAATGCACCTAATACAATAGCAAATAACCCTATAAAATAAACTAAACATGATTGAATTATTACTGCAGTTAGTTTTGAAATTAATAAAACACGGTTTACTCTATCGATATGTCCACTACCAATTAATGCAGGTGACAAATAAGTGAAATATATACCTAACAACATTGCTGACATATAACCTAACCAATTTAGCTCATAGTAAATAAAGTTTTTATGGTGTAATGCTGTAAAGTAATAAAGATAAATACTAAAACCAATCCCAAATATTACAAAGGCAATAGCACACATATACCTATAATACTGGCGAGCCATAATAAACAAATCACTAAGCAGGTCAGTTTGCTCGCTCGAACTATTCTCGTTTAAATCTAATGTTTTCACTCCAGCTGCAGCATAAGAAAAATAACGCACTAAATTAGCAGCAAAGTTTAAATCAAGCAGTTCAACAAAAGCAATTGTGCTAATAAATAACAAATAAATACTTAAATCGAATGAATCTAGGAATTTGAGAAATAACGGATAGGAAATAAGCCCCAGTGATACTTTGAATACTGAGGCAAATAATGCTAAGCTGAGACTATTTTTGCGGTTAATTTCTGGCATAATTTAAGAAATCTAGTACTCTAATGGTAAACTGACTTTTTTACTATCCCGGGCAGATAAATAAATAGCAATTAGTAGCTCTAGTGATTTTAGGCCCTCCCGCCCATCGGTATGCGCGTCTTCTTCGCCCCTTAGGGTTTTTATGACATTTTCATAATATTTGGGGTGTCCAAAGCCATAGACTGAAGTGGTAGCATAGCTGGCAGCCTTAATTGTTTCATCGTTTTCATGTTTTTCCTGAAAATCCCATACCTGGATTTCATTTACAGCAACACCCCCAATCCTGGCTGTTCCTTTTTCTCCAATAATAGTTATTGAACCTTCGAGGTTCTTAGGATAGGTTAGCATTGATACATTCATTGTTCCCAATGCACCATTGCGCCATTTAAGTGCAACTACACCACTGTCTTCAACATCAATCCGCCGAGCAAGTGTTGCAATATAGCTTTGTACTGATTCAACCGGTCCGATTAACCAGTCAAGTAAATCCACATAATGTGAAGCCTGATTCATAAATGCACCACCGTCAAACTCCCAGGTTCCACGCCATTTAGCCGCATCATAATATTCTTGTGGCCTAGTCCAAAACACATTGCACGCTACACTATAAATCCGTCCAAACCTATTACTGTCTATTGCCTGTTTTAAGAGCTGAATGGTCGCATTACGTCTATTTTGTTTAACTACAAATAGTTTCACACCAGCCCTATCACAGGCTTTTACCATCTCTAAGCCATCGCTAAACTTTGTAGCCATCGGCTTTTCCGTAATTACATGAAATCCATATTCAGCACATTCTATGGTCTGCAATGGATGTAACCCACTGGGAGTGGTCAGAATTACCGCATCAAAGCCCCCGGCTTCAAGCATTGCAGTTAATGAATTATAACCGGTAGCTCCGGTTTTACTAACCATTTCATCTAATGCACCGACATTTATATCGCAAAGCGCAGCCAGTTCGCATGATTCACTATGCTCCTTAAGCGCAGCTATATGGTTATTTGCTATGCGTCCACATCCAACTAGTGCAAATTTAATTTTACGTCCGGTAATTATCTTTGATTTTTTTAACATGCAATGACACCCTTATTTTGAATAAGCATTAAAGGTCCTAAGTTTAGCATGATAATTCATTACATGGTGATTAATTTGTAGGTTTGACTAATCAGGTAAAATGGTAATGAAAATAATTCATAATCTACAATACGACCATTTGCTATTTTTGATTTTATATGACTTTTCCCGGCAAGCCCGGTATAAAAGCGAATTGCTGTTTTCCAAGGTTTTTCACTCATAAATTGATGTAAGGAACGCAATTTGCCTTCACTACCAGATTTAACCTCAATAGGGATTAATCTTTCATTATCTTGGATTAAGTAGTCAATTTCAGCACTTGAACTTGCCGTTTCACGATTCCAATAATAAAGTTTTGGTTCAATATAATATGGTACAAGAAGGCGTAATAATTGTCCTACGACTTGCTCTGCTATCGCCCCTTTATTGATCAATAAAATATCATCAATTTTATTGAATTGGTATAACTTTAACCCTAAAAGAGTTGAAACTAAGCCAACATCCAAAAATATTATTTTAAATAGCTTCGGGTTTATTTCAGCACCAAGCGGAATGCCATTAGCATATGAACCTTGTATAGTATGGCATATTCGTGCTTTTGTTAGTAAGTTAAGGGAAGTCTTAATACTTTCAGTTCTAACCAGAGGATTAACATGGCTATAAACAAATTTTTTACCCAATGATTTGGGGATTGAGACTAAGACATCTTCTAAGCTGGCTGAAGATACCCTACTATTATACTTAGAAAAATCATCTCTGTAGGTGTTAATTAAATCATTGTGTACCATCGAAACATTTTCTAATGAAGCGGTGCCAATCCATTTTAAAACAGCTTCAGGCATTCCACCAATGGTTATGTATTCTTTAAACAGCCCGTTGGCTTTATCATGTAAGGCAATATTTAATGGTTTAGTAAAAGAAAAGTTTTCTATTGCAGATAATAAATGGGTTTCATTTTTTGCTAATAAAAACTCAGGAAAGCTAAGAGGTTCAACAAAAAAATATTGAATACGTCCAACCGACATGCTAAAAGTATGATGTTCTAATAAAAACTCCAATAAGGAACCAGCTGCTATAACAGCAAGTGCCGGCATTTCCTCATAAAACCAGCGAAGTTTAGCAAAAATTTCAGGGGCGGCTTGTATTTCATCCAAAAATAAAATTGATGTATTTACGTTAATCGATTTATTTAACGCACTCTCCAAATTTAAAATGATTGTTTTAGGATCATTAGATTCAAAATGAACTGCAAGATTGCGTTGTTTTTCAAAATTGAGTTCGATGAGCTCTTTATTGTTTTCTTTAGCAAGTTCTCGAACTAACCACGTCTTACCAACTTGGCGGGCACCTCTTAATACAAGAGGTTTACGTGAATCGGATGTTAGCCAGTCTTTTAATTTTCACTAATGTAACGTTTCATAAAGTTTTCCCCAAAATATCTAGTAAAATATACAGGCATATTTTACCAGCAAAAAGTAAAATATACAGGCATTTTTTACATCATGACAGAAATTTTCCTCTTTGGTTTCCCATATATACTTTATAAAGTGATACAATTATGTAACTTAAAAACTATAAACATCATGATCCCCAATATTAACTGGAATTAATTTATTTTCATGTAATATAAAATCAATCACAATCCTATATTGCATATTTATAGACACCGAATATAGCCCTTTAAGCTTGCCTTGTAACTTATGTGTACGTAATGATGGATAAAAAGGATCAATCTCAAGTATTTTTAACAGTTTATAATACTTGTTTTTCATATCCGGATGCTTACGTAAAAAAGTTAACTCTTGCTTTAAATATTCCGGAGTAAACTCAATAAGAAAGTTAGTCATTTTGATAACAGCTTTTCAACACGTTTTATGTGTTCATCTGCTGTTTCTACCCAACTTTCACCTTTTTCTATTTGTTCATGCACTTTAAGATAAGCTAACTCTAACCTATCTTCTTGCATCCTTATTAACTCATCATATTCAATAAGAGCATACTTGTTTTTACCATAGCTGGTTACTACAATTTCATGCTCTGCCTTTAAGCGTTCCTCAATTGTATGTGTGCCGAGGCGCTTTAAGTCATTTACAGATATTACCAAACTCATTTTATCCTCCACTGATTTATGTATTCCCTTTTCATATTATACTACATTTCCAGTAAAATATAATGTTAAATTTAACATTAAATAGCACGTGAGTTATACCATAGCTATGGGTGAATTCAATACTGCTAAATTCATCAGAATCGATGTATTGGGATAACTAATAATGCTATAATGGGGCATTATTAGCAGGAGAAGCAAAATGATAAAGTCTAAGCTTGTAAATAAAAAATATCAACTTTTATTCACCCTATTGCTGGTGGCAGTAATGTCATTCCTGCTATTTATACCACCGCAAATTGGTATAGCCAATTCCGGGGATTTTGGCCGGATTATGGATATATTTGATTTGTACTATACTTCCAATTACTCAAACTTTTCGCATTTTTTTGATATATTTACTTTTGGCAGGCCACTAAATGCCCCGCATTACAACGGATACGTAGCAACATCTTCACTGTTTGTCCTTGTATCACTACTTATTAATAAGATCTTCACTCTATTTAATGGAGATGACTATTTTTATATTTATAGCTTAAGCCTGGTTTATGCTATTTTTTATGCTGTGGGCTTCTATCTTTTAATTAATTATTTATGTAAGCAATTAAAACATAAATACCTGGCATTTGTTCTATCCATAATTACTTTAATAATTCTATCCGATTCCCTATTTATAGAGTATTTTAATTCATTTTTTCAGGAGCCGGGTTTTATTGTATGCTGTTTGCTATTTGTAGCTTGCTTCCTACAATTTAGAATATTTTGGCTTGATTTATTATTTATAACATTAATTATATTCTCTAAGCTACAATATATGCTCTACTTCCTACTTTTAATACCTTTATATATCAAATATAAGGGTAATTTTAGCTTAGCTAAAGTAATCCTTATCATCATTGCGATGTCTATCCCGACCTATGTATTTACCCAGATTGATACCTATGGCAAGGGCATGAATCAATTTGCCAGCGTTTTTATGGGGTTATTACATAATGAAACCAAAGAACAAGGTACCAAAGTACTATTTGATATAAATATGAACCCTGAGTATTCCGTATTTACCGGCATGGGGTATTGGACTGTGGTTGGGCAATTAAACTCTACCCATGATCAAAATACTTATAATTTATGGCAACAGGCAATTGATGATTCGAGCCAGCTTAAAGCTATACACGGTTACTTATTGCAGCCGGCAAAAATCTTTACCAATACATATGACTACCTAAATATAGTAGAAAAAGAAGGTCCTTTTGCTGCTAATTTGGGTAACTATAAGACTGATCAAGGTGACAAATTCCGGATAAGTGCTTTTAAGTTATACTCAAGCTGTGCTAAACATTTACGTTATTTGTTTATTTTTAATATATTATTAACTATAATATTAATTGTAACTGCCAGAAAAAAAGCCTGGCAGACAGATAGTACCCTCAGGTATAGTTTGCTAATTACTTTAAATATTATCGCTATTATAGCTATCCCGGTTTATATTATAGGCACAGGCTATGAAGAACCAGTTAAACATATCCTGGATGTCTATTTTGATGAAGGAATTATATTTATAATGCTATTATTGGAATATAGCGTTAGATTACAAAATAAAAATGGTCACCTGTAAAGTGACCATTTTAGAGATTATTGTAGTTTGATTTCTACATCAACACCGGCTGGTAAGTCTAGCTTCATTAATGCATCAATTGTACGATCTGATGGCTCTACAATTTCCATCATCCGTGAATGTGTCCTGATCTCTAGCTGATCACGTGATGTTTTATTCACATGTGGTGAACGTAGAAGATTGAAGCGCTCTTTTTTAGTTGGTAATGGAATTGGACCCTTTACCATAGCACCAGTACGCTTAGCTGTTTCAACAATCTCTTCAGCAGATTTGTCGATTAATAAATGATCATAACCTTTTAAACGGATACGAATATTTTGTTTTTGTTGCATGTTTTGGTCCTTTACTTAGTAATCTTAGAAACAACACCGGCACCTACAGTCCTGCCACCCTCACGAATCGCAAAACGTAAACCATCTTCCATCGCAATCGGTGCTATCA